>JAFQCK010000089.1 GCA_017416465.1 Lachnospiraceae bacterium
GAGGCGATATTAAGCTTATGGCTGTAGCCGGATTGCTGGTAGGCTGGAAGAATATTATTCTTTCTTTAGGACTTGGATGTGTGTTAGGGTCTGTTATTCATGTAGCTTTAATGAAGATACAGAATAAAGACAGAATGCTCGCATTCGGACCTTACTTATCATTGGGAATATATTTATCAATGATATGTGGGGAAGAACTAATTAGTTGGTATTTGAATATGTTTATGTATTAACTAAAAAACTTTTGAGGGAGGCTAAGAGATGGCATCAAAAACACTAACCATTGAAATTGGTAATGAGTTCATTAAAGTGTGTGAAATGGCAAAGCAGAAGAACACAGTAATGGTACATCATGCAGTTTCAGTACAAACACCAGCAGATTCTGTAGAAGATGGATTTGTGAAAGACATCAATCAGGTATCTGAAACAATTAAAAAAGCTATGATGGAAGAGCAGATTATAGCAAACGAAGTAACTTTCGTATTGAACTCTTCAAGAGTAGCTACTAAGGAAGTAATACTTCCGTTAGTGAAAAAAGAAAAAATTCAGGAATTAGTTAATATGAATGCTACAGAATATTTCCCTGTAAATATTGATGATTATGTACTTTCATATACAATACTTGAAGAAAAGAAAACAAAGGATGAACAAAAATCAAGAATTCTTGTATTTGCGGCACCGGAACCAATGGTTCAGAGCTATTTTGATTTAGCTAAGGTTCTTGGAATGAAAGTTAAAGCTGTTGATTATGCTGGTAACAGTACATTACAGCTTATTAAGACACAGATTGATGCGAAACCTACATTAGTAGTTCAGCTTGGTATGGATACAACTATTGCATCAGTTATGTGTAATAACGTTCTCCAGTTACAAAGAACGATTCCATATGGTGAGTCATTACTTCTTAATCATGTTATGGAAACAAGAAATGTTAAGGCAAAAGTTGCTCTTGAACTTTTATCATCAGCACAGATTGTTAAGAATACGCTTGATGAAGATGAAGCAACAGCTTCTTTGAAGTATCTTATAAGTAACGTAAATCGAGTAATAGAATATTATTCAAGTAGAAATCAAGAACAACCTTTACAGAAAATTGTAATTATCGGTGAAGGTGCAGATGTTTTAGGAATGGATGTGTTATTTGCGAATGAAACATCTCTTCCGGCAGAACGTTTAACTGTACTTAAGAATGTTGAGTCATATAACAGAATTAAAATTTCGACATCATTGCTAAAACAGTATATGGCTAACGTTGGTGCTTCACTTAATCCTATACATTTGCAACCTAAGACAGGTGATATGGTTAAGGAAACATCAAATAAACAGGACAGTATCATAATTCCTTTGGCTGTTATGTTGATAGGAGTTGTGGCAGCTGTTGGTTTAGCGGCATTTCCACTTATAAAGAATGCGACTCTTCAGAATGAAAAAGAAGATTTAGATGCTAAGATTGAGGAACTTTTACCTGTTGAGCAGATATATGCGGAAAATGCAGTTTCAAAGAATAAACTTAATGAAGTTGAAGAATTTTATGCATCTACAGCTAATAATACAGAGTGGACATTAGAACTTATTGAATTTTTGGAAAAAGAAATGCCGGCTAATACAATAATTACAGCTTTCAGTGTGACTAATGGAAATGTTTCAATGTCAATTACTCATGAGAATACACACAATAAAGAAATTGCCGGATTTATAACAACTTTACAGAGTAATGAGCATATTACTGATTTGAAGTTTTCCGGATATACAAGTGTAGAATCAGAAAATAAGAATACATATTCTTATAATTTTGCATTTAGTATTTTGGATGTTGTTGAAGAAACAGAGGAAGTAGAAGGAGAGGAGGCTAAATAGTATGGAAAAGAATAATAAAAATATGGGTACCATTAAGGCACTTATGGTATTGGTAGGTGTACTTGCAGTTGTAGCTTCTTATTTTCTTGTATTTACTGAATATAAAACGAAAAATGAAGAATTAAGTACAGAGATTGAAGAATTACAGGCACGATATGATGATTTAGAGTATAAAAATAGGAATAAAGCTGAAGTAGTAAAGAACACTGAAGAAAATAATAAAAAGACTGATGAAGTTTTAGCTAAATTTGACGGTGGTTTATCATATCAGGCTGAAATTATTGATTTACAGAATTTTATAGATGATAAAAAAATTAAAGCACCTGCGCTTACACTTTCACAAATATCCGATGTTTTTACATTTGCTGATGGAAATGTTGGAAAGTCTATGACATATAATTATGCATCAACAGGTACATATGAACAGATGAAAGATGCGCTCAAGTATTTTGATGAGTATGAAGGAAAAAGAAAAGTTCCTACAAGTATAGGATTTGTGTATAATTATGCTACACAGGAAGTAACACTTTCATTTAATGTTACAGAATATGCGGTTGAAGGTGAAGGTAGAGAAATTAAGCCTTACAATATACCGGAATATTCAAAAGGAAATTTAAATATTTTTTATGATGAAGTAATTCGTCTTGGATAAGTAATAGCCGGCGGTTTTCCGCCGGCAATAAATTAAATTTAGAGAAAATTTGTGTGAAGGGAGAAAACATAAATGCAAAAAAATATGAAAATTAATAAAGATAATAGAGGATTTTCTTTGTTAGAGCTGATTGTTACAGTGGTGATTTTAGCTATTGTTACTGCTCCCTTTTTAAGTAGTTTTGTAACAGCTTCTAATACAAATGTAAAATCAAAAAGGATTCAGGAAGCTAATGAATTAAGTCAATATGTTATCGAACAATGCAAGGCGATGAGTCTTGATAAAATAGAAAATGAATATAGTGCTACAAAGGACGCCAACTATAAGATAGATAGTGGAAGTTCTGTTTATGACAAAGTGTCAACAAAATATACTTGGACAATAGATAATACTGAATTACCTTCGGGATATTCAGATAATTATTCAGCTGATGTAGAGATTGTTCCTATAAAAGCAATTATTAATTCAAATGAAGCTATACCGGAAATTGATGATGTGAATAAAAAGGGTTGTACGGTTTTGAAAGAAAAAATCAATAAATTTGATGCTTCATATAGTAGTTTAGTAGGAGGATCGAAGAAGTTAGCAATTGAAATATCTTATGATTCAACTATAGGTGTAACAAAGCCATATTCAGTTAAGTATCAGTTGGATTACATGGATTTCGGGAATGTTGTACAAGGTACACATACAGAAACTTTTTCATATACAAATATACCATCAGTGTATTTATTGTATGCACCAATGAGTGTGAATGATAGAATTGAGGTTGTAAACAATATACCGAATGATAAATTTAGTTCAGGAGAGAAAGTTAATGTTTATATTATGAAGCAGAAATGTTTTATAGGAGACTTAGACATAAATAAGATATCCTTTAGCGAATTGTCAAGTTCATATACTTTAAATTCACTAATTTATGGTAGTGATTCTGCAAAGTTAAATAATACAATAATATATACTAATATTAAAGATACTACAGGTTTATATAATGATAAAGGTGATACTGTAAATGATACAATAAAAACTATTAAGATTGATACATTATATGATATTGATGTAACGATTAAATATTCGGGTAAAGAAGTTTCAAAGTTTAGAGCAACAAAAATTGAAATGAAATAGGAGGTGCTGGAAAATAATGATAAAAAGACTAAATAATAAAGGTAATACATTAGGAATAGTGTTGATAGGTATTTTTATTTTATCAATTCTTGGCACTTTGATTTTAGGAATAACATCAACGAATTATAATATGAAATTGAATGATAAGAAATCTGAAATGGTATTTTATTATTCAGAAAAAGCAGCAGATTTGTTATATACTGAAATAGGGAATGAAGTAATGGAATGTGTGAAAAATTCATATTCTGATGTATTGGAAAATGCTGTTGTTGGTACAGGTTCAACATATACATATTTGACTAAAGCAGAAGCTACAGAGTTATTTAACAAGCAATTTCTTGATGGTAAAAGTAATCCAAGTAGTGGAGTTTTAGAATTTGAAGGCGTAAGAACTTTATATCCTGATGATAGTACTAAACTTGATGATGTACTTACAAGATTTGAAGGATACATATCTTCTGTTGCATCCGGTTATACATTTGAAGTTAATGAACTTACTGGTACAAATGCTACTAAGATAGAATATGTAAATAAACTAGATGCATCTGGAGCAGTGACAGCAGATATTGATAAAATTAAGATTAGTAATGTATGTATAGAATGCAAAGCTAACAGTACAGGTAACTATGTTAATATTGTTACAGACTTTTTAGTAAAAGTGCCGAATATTGAAATAGATTTTTCGGATACAAAAACATCTTTATCTGCAGAAAATTTATATTCTTATGCAATTATTGCGCAGGGTAAAGGTGTAGGCGAAATTTCTAATACTAATCCTAATTCAGCAGTTTTACGTGTAGATGCCGGAAAAGAAGCTTCAATTGATGGCAATGTTTATGTTGGTGCAGATGATAGTTCGAATATAACATCTGTG
Source organism: Lachnospiraceae bacterium (assembly GCA_017416465.1). Classification (GTDB taxonomy): domain Bacteria; phylum Bacillota; class Clostridia; order Lachnospirales; family Lachnospiraceae; genus Bovifimicola. Next base: position 4,509 of record JAFQCK010000089.1, read on the forward strand.
TTGGTTGAAGCTAATGCAAAGTTGAATTGTAAGGCACAGGTACTATATTCAGAAGGGAGATTTGTTGTCAGAGAAGGTAGTGCTAATTTGAATTCTAAAACTGGTTTGGGAGAAGAATTCAATGAGAATACTTTACAATTTTTCGCGAATAACATTTCAACAGAGAAAGCGGTAACTGCTTCAGTTGCTGGAAATTCAATGTTAGATGTAAATGGAAATATAATTGTTAAAGACGATTTAGAGCTAAATGCAGATAATTCTACTGTTACACTAAAGGGAAATTATTTTGGATATGGATTCAGAGGTAATGTGGTAACAGATGCTACGGGGACTTCATATAATGAATATAATACAGGGACTACAGTTTTTGATATATCACAAGTTGGAACACCTGCAACTACTTATGAGCATTTGCAAAGTAGTGCTATTATAGTAAATGCTAATAATTCTAAGCTTGATTTAACAGGCTTGAAAAATCTTTTAGTTGCTGGTCGAGCATATATTGATCTTGATGAAAGTAGTGGCATAGATACATCATATATGACTGGTGAGTCTATATCTGTTAAGGGTAATCAGATTGCTTATCAGGCAGATGAAAGCATACTTAATGGTCTTAAGAGTGGAATGTCTTATACAGAGTTACAGACAATGATGGGTTCTGATAGAAGTAAATATTATACTGACCTTGGTTTGGATCCTAATAAAGTGATTGCTAAAAAGGTTGGTAGTGAGGTGTATTTTTATACAAAACCTGAGAGTACAATAAAGCAGACAGAGTATTATGAAAATGTGATTGCTAATAATACTGATTTACGAAATAATACTGTAGATAAACTTACGGATATGGGACTTGAATTATTAATACCTAGTGTAGCTACATCTAATATATATACTGTGGGAAATTATTTTGGATTTAATAAAACTGAATATACGATGCTTCCGGATACCTTTATGAAAGTTATAGATTCAACTACAGAAGGACAGTTAGGTTTTTGTAATTTATTAAAAGATATTGATAATAGAAAGAGTTACTTAATTCCAACATTAAATAATGTGGATTCAGAAGGTGAAAAATTCTTAGGAAAGAATTTATGTGATGAGCCGACAACGTCTAGTACAGGAACACCTTATCAGTATTATTTGTCACCGGATTTTATAGGTCAAACAGTAGCTTACAATGCAAATACGGATGTTACATCGGATGCTTCAATTGTTAATAAGCTTACAGCTGCGTCGATTGATACTATAGGCAAGAATATAGGATATGTAGTAGATAATACAGATAATCCTACACCTTTAGAAATTAGTTCTACAAACATAAGATATGATATGGGTGTTATCATTACAAACAGACCGGTAGTTGTGAAAAAAGATTTTATGGGATTGATTATAACTGAAGATAAGATAACTGTTGAAGAAAATGCAACTATTACAGCAAATTATGATTTGACAAAGATTATTTTTACATCTACTCCTGAAATCAATGCGATATTAAATGCTGGTTTAGGAAGTATGGTTGATGAAGATGTACCTGTGGTTGAGGTTGCTACTGGTTTAAGTTATGAGGATTTAGTTGAAAAATCAAATTGGAGAAAAAATGTATACTAGTAAAGAAGGAGAGGGTCTTATAGTGAATAAATTATATAATAACAAAGGTTTTTCGTTAGTTGAAATTATAGTTACAATCGCCTTAATGGCGATTGTAACAGGTGCTACAATGTCTATATATTCATGGATTAGGACCCAAAGGATAGAAAACCTTACTGAAAACGTTAGTGACTCTTTGAATGAAGTTAGAACATCTTGTATGTCTAAAGATGGAAACTTCTTTTTGGAAATAAAAAAAGATGGTGAAAAATATAGAGCGAAAATATATAAAGATTTGGTTTTGTATAAAGAGTATGATTTAGGAAAAGTAGGTTCTATTAAGGTGTATGATAATTCAGGAAATGAATTTACAATATCAAGTGCCAAATGGGTAAGACTGAGATATGATAAGTCAAGTGGTGGAATTGAATATTTCAGAGTATGTGATACTAGTGGGCATGTAGATGGTAATTGCAAAATTGTATTACAATATGATAATATGCAAAGAGTAATCGAGATTTCTAAACTGACAGGTAAACATTTTATTGAATAGTAATAAAAAATAAGAAAGGAAGGAATATAAAATGAAAAGAATAAAAAAACTTAATAATAAAGGTTTTTCTCTTATTGAGTTGTTAATATGTTTAGCTATTTCTTCATTTGTTATTTTGGCTGCATATTCATTAGTTTTGGTTGGAACTAGAAGTTACGATAATAATAATAGAGCTGCAAAACTACAGAAGGAAGTTAGTTTTACAACTAATATATTGGGAGAGTCTATTAGAAATGGTAAATGTGAAAATTCATACATAATTTATTATCACTCGAGAAATGATATAGAGATACATACCGGTGAAAGAGTAATTTGCTATGATTCCTCAGAAAAATCTCTTTTCATTTATGAGGAAGCATCAGGCACAGATTATTGGCCTGCAACACCAAGCAAACAAAATTTGGTTTCAAAGTATGTAGAGTCTTTTGATGCAAGTTTCTTATCAAAGAATGATAAGAGTGAAGTTGCTCTTACAACTTTAACTGATCCGCAAACTATAAAAGCGACTGAAGCTGTGATTGAATCTGTTTCGGCTGATCCTGCAATTCCTAATACTTTGTCAGGAACTGATATAATAGGATTTGAAATGACATTTAAAATTGATGATACAGCAGATACAACAGAGATTATGTATCAGATTAGAAATTAATAAAGGAAAAGGAGGAATAGTGCTATGGCAATTAAAAACTATGTTATCAAGAACAAGAGAAAATCAACTTGTATTTTTGTTATGTTAATGTTTTTATTAACATCGATTTTTGTTGTAATTCATACTAGAAATACTAATGCCGGTGTTTATGTGAAAGATGAAGACGGAAAATATAAACAGATATTTGAAATTAATGTTCTTGAAATCGTAGCACAAAATGGTCAGCAGGTATTGGGATATACAGTAAAAGGTCAGGAACCTATTACTATTGAAAAGATTGAAAGCTATGATGGACCGGCTAATCTTTCAACGGAAGATTTTAGAAATGCAACCGGTTATGATGTAATCAGAAATACTTCTAGTGGTAAATATGAAGTTAAGCAATCACTTCTTAATACAAGTTTTAATGATAATATTTTGGGTGAGTCAATGTCTGATGGAGAAATTATTGTTAAAGCGATACCGGCTAGTGAATTAACAACTACAGATATTCATTGGGCTGATTTGATTTACATTAATTCTAATGATAGTCACAGTAATTTACTTTATTATTATGATCAGGTAATGTGTGATGGTGCTATGGGTATTGAAGAAGGAGATATAGGAGCATCATATAATGAAACATACTTTACACCTGAATTAAAGAAGGAAATTGCTGTAAAAGCTATTTCTAGTTCTGCCGGAATAGATAATGCGGGTGAATATGCTACGGAACAGATGTTTTTATATTTTAATTCTTCAAGCTATATAGATAGTTATTATGAATTTTATATAGAAAAACTTGAACAAGCGGAATATGAAAGTTTAATAGCAGAGACATTTGACGAGACTTGTACTAAAGTAGAAAACTTTATTGTTGAATCTAATAAAAATATTGAAAATGAATCGTATAATACACTTTATACAATCTCAAGAAAAACTGATGAATATACGGAACAAGATAAAGAAAATATTAGAGAATCATTAAAAACCGAAATTTATGGCAGATATTATGATGATGCTATTGATGAGTATACTTTAATATTGAAGGAATATCCAAAGGGAATATTAAAAGCTCAGATTAGAGAAATGATGTCAAGAGTTGGTGGTACAAAGACTTTAGAAGCTTTAAACAGTTTGTTGTTATACAAGAATATGGTTAATGACAATGTTTCTAATGGAAATATTAATGATGAAATATTAGGGACTGATGAATATGGATTAACAGAATCTGATTATGAAGTATTAGTTTCTAATTTCTTAATGATTAATATTGATAATGTAAAAGAAGAGTTAGTTAACGATTATATTGTCGGATTATTAAGTCCTGATTTTGAATATACTGTAGCAAATGCTGAAGTGATTAAGACTTTAATAAATGATATTAATGAAAGTAAGATTTCATCAATATTAGAAGAAGTATATTCATGTATTAGTAATGAAGATAATGCACTTTTATTTGCAGAAGATGCAGAAAAGAAATTGTCTGTATTGGATGCAAACGGATATAATCCTTATGATTGCCAGGAATATGTTGATAATATAACAACTATTGAAGATGCTGATGAAGATGGAAAGATTTCGATAGAAGAATTTGAAACATATGTGAGCAGATTTGTTAATACAAGTAAAAATGCAACATATTCAGCAGATATTAAGTGGAAAATTGCAGAAACATTATATTCTGCTGTTGGTGCGGAAGAAGTTGCTCTTATGTACAATGCAAACTTAATTAATAATAAGGAACTTCTTGGAGATTATACTAAAGATTTATCTTTGGCAGAAGATTCATTTAATAATAAGAATAATATGTATAAGATGCTGTTAGTATTAAGACAGTTAAGATACGATTACTATAAGGCTAATATTCAGTCTAAAATTGATTCAAATGGATTTTATTATAAAGATGGATACAATTCGGAAACAAACACATTCATTGGAGAAGGTGTAGATAGTTGGAATATGTATACATTTCTTGAAGGTACAGAAAGCGATTTTAATAATCGTGATAAATATCGTGAACCTAATGTTGTGGGTTCTACTTTCAGTAAAAATGGTAATGAAGGTCTTGCAGGATGTTATGTTCAGAATAGAGTGTATTCATATATGGGCGATCAGTTTTTTGGTGGAGAAGCATTTGTGTCCTATGCCGATAGTGAGTCGGCGAATTTTAAATCAAAGAATACTGCCGGAACTAATTTTGCGTTAACAGCTGATAATGTCTTAGACAATCCGAATCTTTTTGTAGGAAAAACTAAGGGTGATATAATAAGATATATTTTAGAAGTATCATTGTTACAATTGGATTCGCCTTTAAGAGTTTTGGAAATTCAGCCGACGGCTTCAGTTTCTGCTTTAAGTGATTCTGATGACTCAGGTTTATACGATGAATTTACAGCTACAATTAAAACATGTTATAATAATTGGTATTTGTATGCAGATAATAATAATACAAGTATTACTGCAAGTAGTAGTAAGAAGAGTACATGGCATTTTAAAAAGAATTCGGATGGAACTTATATAATCTACCATAATGATACAGGTAAGGCTATAGACATTAGTGGCGCAAGCACTGCTAATGGTTCTGATGTATTGATATGGAATTATCATGGCAATAATAATCAGAGGTGGAAAATAGTTAAAAAAGGTAGTGGATATAGTTTTATTTCAGCATTATCTGATTCTTGTGCATTAGACCAAGACCTTAATAATCTAAGTAATATGCAGATTTACACTACAAGTAACAATGTAGCACAACAGTTTGTTTTTGAAGATGTAAATGTAATAAGTTCAAGTGGTGAAGGTAAACAACGATTATTAGAATATATTGGAATTGATATAGCAAGGGCAGATTTGGTTCAAGTTACAACAATGAGTGTTAAGGAATTTAATACTAGAAATGAAGATTTAATAAGTAATTATGATTTGATTTATTTTGGTATTGATTCTGGATATCAGGTTGTTAATGATTATGGTGGTGTGATAAGAACTAAATATAATGATGAAGAAATGACAGGACTTGTGTATACAGGTATTGGAGATAAATATACTATTAAGGATCATTTAAGAGGTACTACCGCTGGAGATTATTATAAAGTAGAGTCTGAACTTCCAAAGGAATTTACAGCATATATTCAATCTGTATATAATGACAGATATTTACATGTAAGTTCAAATAGTAACGGTACAGAAATTAAGGCATCAAACAGTAATAGAACATTGTGGCGTTTTAAATATAATGCGGCTACAAAAGGTTATTATATTTATTTGGAAAATACCTATAATGCTTCTACACAACTTTTAATGGGAGTTTCCGGCACAAGTGATGGAACAAGAGTAAAATTACGTTCTTATGGTAATGAGAATGCAAAGAGATGGACTATAATGCAAAATCGTAGTGGATATAAATTTATTCCACAAAATAATACTAATAGTGCATTAGATAAAGATACAGGAACCGATGATATTATGCAGATATATGGAAATTATACTTCCAACGAGGATCATTCTGCACGTCAGTTCAGAATTGAAATAGTTGATGTTAAGAATACATCTACTGCTTCAATAGGTGAATATAAAAAAGCTACAGAGTATTCAACATATAAATATTGGCTTGAAAATTTTACATATCCATTAAGAAATAATCCAATTGAGAGTTGGAATCTTACAAGTAATCCGGATAATAACAGATGGTTCTTAAAATCAGGTTCAATGGACTATGCAACAACAAGACTTTCAGGTAATGATTTAACTGTAAAGAGAATGAATGATTTGTTAGAGTATGTAAAAGCAGGCTATCCGGTTATGATGCCGGAAGAGATATTCTATTGTGATACTGATAGGTATATTGATTTTTCGGGAGATGAATCATATGAGGCTGCAAGTAAATGGCGCTATGTAGATGTTAATTCAAAAATGTATAACTTTATTACAACAATTAAAAAATTAGGTTATGATTCAACTACAAATGAATACACTGGAGTTGAAAATGGTGAAAAGGTATTCGATGATGGTTATAAATATGCTAATATCATAATAGATAAAGCTAGTTATGCAAAATATGGAAGAAATCCTGAAAACTTACCAACAGAAAGTAAATTTGAAGGTGGACTGTCATATGCTATCAAGAGAAGTGCAAGAGTTGATTTTAAGTTGATTTCATGTCCTACAGAATATAATAAAAATATTGATTCAGCTACAAATCTTGGACAGTTAATTGAACCAACTTCGCCTGAATATAGGACATTTAAATATGAATTGCAGCTTGTTAGTAATTCTAAGAGTATGGAGTGGGTAAAAGAAAATTACAATTTTAAGGTATGTGTTGATAAATCAGGAACCGGAAGATATGAAGATATGTATGTTATGGAGATTGAACCTAGAGTTGTATTTGATATGGAAAATAATATCGTAACACTTACGGGTAACTGGCCAGGTAACATGGAAGGATTTATGCCTTGGAAGGTTGTTGCTTACAGTAAAAATAATCCTAACAGTAATTATACATATTCAGGTTTTTCAGCATTCAGAATAACAAAATTAACAGATATTTATGTATTATGGATTGACACTCATGGTTCTAAAACTTTGACATTAGATTTTCATTCACTTGTAGATAAATATCAGAATGAGTTAAAAACAAAAGGAATTTTAGAGTATAATATTAAACTTGTTACTGTTACGGTTGATGATTATAAAAAATTGTGGAATAGTGAAAGCTCAACAAAAGTTTATAATAAGAAAAACACTAAAATAACAGTTAATAATGTATTAAATAATTGTAGTGAATATAAAACAATTGGTATTAGTGGAAATTTAGATAAAGATGTTGAATTTAATATGCTTGTATTTGGATATTGTGATTCATATCCGGGATTAGATATTAATAATTTGGCGGCACAACATAATATGGATTATTTTATTGAGTCTGGAAAATCAATATTGTATGTACATGATAATTCATCATTCCTTACAACACTTAATTATTATACTAAGGAATCGAATGACAATACTGGTAGTATAAAAAATAGTAACGTATATATACCAAGTGATTGGAATTGGGGTAGATATAATACAGCATTTTTAAGAGATACATTAGGTCAGGATGCGTATGGTATTACATTTGATCCATCAGTATTTAATGAACAATCTGCTAATTATGATCCTGATATTGCAAATACCAGAAAGTATATTAATAGTGAGAATCAACAGGATTATCGTGGATTTACTGAAGTATGTACTTTTATTTATGAACATAATTCAGATAATAAAGGTAAACAAGGTAATGATTTGTACACTAGTACTTTACATAGTTCATCACCAATTTCTATAACAGATTGGCAACATACGTATACTGTGGAACAAATGAATAAAGGACAGTTGTCTGAATATCCATATGTAATTGGAAATAAGATTGATGTTAGACAAACTCATAATCAGTATACATTGCTCAATTTGGAAGATGAAGAATTGACTGTGTGGTATACATTAGGTTATGATAGTAATAAGTCAGGTGATAAATCATTCTTTAAATATACAAAAGGTGATGGTGCTAATAATTATTACATTTATTCGAAAAATAATATTACGTATACAGGTGCAGGACATTCAACAAATGGTGGAGAATGTGTTATGGAACAAAAATTATTCTTTAATACGGTTATTGCTTCAATTAAAGCAGGTAACTTTGATCCTGCTATAGATTTTGCAGATGCTTCTGTTGACTCAAGTAATAATTTCTATGTAAATCATGTTGATGATGAGAATGTAACAATTTCATTCAGAGCAACTGATTATGATGGTAGAAAAGGAGAGACAGGTTCATTTACAGAGTCTAAGATTTATTTGGATGTTAATGGTGATAATATATATAATGGAAGTGATATCATATTATATGATTATGAGAATGGTGCTAATATATCACAGATTTATAGCACAAATACAGATACAGCCGGTAACTATATAATCATGGGAGATGAACTTAAAGGATCTAATATTATTAATACACAGAAATATCAGTTTATTTTAAAGAATGAATGGATTAATCAGATTAATGAAACCTTAGTTACTAGTGGAAATAGTATTTACAAGTGTCCGATTGTAATTCAAGTTACTGACTCTGGTATAAAAGGTGATCCGGAAACAAAGACAACAGTTAGTAATAGGATTTTTATAAAACGTATTAAAAATATTGTACCTTCTATATTTGATTTAAATTAGAAGTTTTTAAAGGGGCTGTCGCTTTAAAGAAAAATTCTTGAAGCGTCAGCTTCTTTTTATTGTTGATTTAGATGTATTATGATGGTGATCTGAGGAAAATTTGAATTATAATAAAAAACGGCATATAAAAAGATGTTGACAAATAACAAGAAGTGAAGTATCATATTATAGAATGAGATATACAATAAGGAGGGAATGTTATTTATTGTAGTATAAATAGTGCAGGTATTTGGGGAATGGAACCCTATTTAATCAAAGTTGAGGCTGATATTTCAGGAGGTATGCCATACTTTAATATGGTGGGCTTACTTGCTTCAGAGGTAAGAGAAGCTAAAGAAAGAGTAAGGACTTCACTTAAGAATTCAGGAATAAATATTCCACTTGGTAGAATTACAATTAATTTATCACCGGCAGATATAAGAAAAGAAGGTACAGGATTTGATTTGCCAATTGCAATTTCATTAATGTGTATAATGGAACTTGTTGACTATAATCTTTTGAAAAATTTTCTGATAATTGGTGAATTAGGATTAGATGGAGAAATCAAGCCTGTAAGAGGAATTTTACCTATTGTTAATATGGCAAGAAAAAGTGGTATTAAGAAGATAATTATTTCTAAACGTAATCTAAGAGAGGCTGTTATATTTGATGATTTAGAGATAATACCACTTAGTTATCTAAATGAGATATTATCAGTTGATAATTTGTTGGATTTAATTATTAAGTCTGATGAATATAAAGATGATTTTAATTGTAAAATTAATAATGGCTGTGATAGAGATAAAAATTATTCGGAAATCATAGGTCAAGAATCTGCTAAGAGGGCAATTACTATTGCCGTAGCAGGTTGGCATAATATGCTTATGATAGGTGCACCGGGAGTTGGAAAGTCTATGCTTGCTTCCAGAATACCATCTATTATGCCAAGATTGTCAATGGATGAGAGAATAGAGATTACAGAGATACATAGTATATGTGGATTGTTAGAAGAAGGAAGACTGGTTAGTATGCGTCCATTTTCAGCACCACATCATACTGTAACTGGAAGTGCATTAATTGGTGGTGGTAAACATCCTAAGCCAGGGGAGATTACTATTGCTCATAAGGGGGTATTATTTTTAGATGAGTTTCCGGAATTTAATCAATATGTAATTAATATGTTAAGGCAACCTTTAGAGGAAAAAGTTGTAAAGATTAATAGAAATTGTGGTTCTTTTGTATTTCCGGCAGACTGCCTTATGGTTGCTGCTATGAATCCGTGCAGATGCGGTTATTATCCTGATAGGAATAAATGTAACTGTACGGTAAATGAAGTAAAAAAATATTTATCAAGGATTAATGGTCCAATACTTGATAGAATAGATATAAGTATTGAAGTGTCAAGGACAGAATTTAGTGATTTCAGTAAAGATAAACCGAATACTTCATCAGAAGATATGTGGGGAATTGTTAATAAAGTTTTAGACATTCAGAAAAAAAGACAGGGAGGAAAATATAACAGTAAATTAAATGCTAGTGAAATTAGAAAATATTGTGAATTGGATAAAGAGTCAGCAGATTTTATGAAATCAGCATATGAGAAATTAGGTTTAAGTATCAGAGGATATTATAAGATTGTTAAGGTGGCTAGAACTATAGCTGATATTGAAGAATCTGATAATATTAATGTTAATCATTTGATGGAGGCATTGGCATATCGAATGAGTGATAAATATGTGTAAGAAAATATTTATTTGGAAAGGATAAAGGGAGAATTTGAATAATGAGTTATATTGGTTATGGTTATGTAATATTGAAGGATTGCGGAATGGTAATATTAGGAAGTTGTTAAACATTATTGACACTCCTAAAAGATTATATGAATTATCGTCAAATGAATTGAAAGATCTATGTGAAGAATTACATATAGATAAAAAAGTATGTAATAACATTATATATAGTAGAGATTTTGAAAAAATATCTAATTTAGCAAAAAAATTGGATAAAAAAGGAATACTTTTTTTAGTAGAGAACATATATATTTTCCAGATAAAATAAAAAATTTGGAGGATTGTCCATATGGAATATATTTTAGAGGTGATGTTTTAGAATTAAATAAACCGACTGTTGCTGTTGTTGGAGCTAGAAATTGTTCTAATTATGGAATGGAATTATCATATAAGATAGGATTTGAGCTATCAGCTAATGGAATTAATGTAATAAGCGGTTTAGCAAGAGGAATAGACAGTCAGTCGCATAAGGGAGCAATAGATGCTAGTGGTGTAACGTATGCTGTAATGGGATGTGGCGTAGACATATGCTATCCAAAAGATAATATAAGCTTATATGAAGATATAAAAAAGAATGGGGGGATTATATCAGATTATCCTTGTGGAACCAAACCATTTGCCTGGCAATTTCCTTTGCGAAACAGGTTGATAAGTGGGTTAGCGGACAAGATAATTATTATTGAAGCAAAAGAGAGAAGTGGTTCACTTATTACTGTAGAGTATGCACTTGAACAGGGAAAAGATGTTTATGCAGTTCCGGGAAGAATAGAAGATGCTTTGAGTAAAGGAACTAACAGGTTAATTAAAGAGGGTGCAGGTCTAATATATTCCATTGAAACTTTAATAGAAGATTTAGAGTTAGAAGTGAAAACTAATACTAAAATTTTAAAAAATAAAAATATTGTACTTGAAAAAGAATTAGAAACGTTGTATAGTTGTCTAGATTTGTTCCCAAAGAATGTTGAACAATTAATGAGTGAGACGGGAAAAAATTCTGTAGAGATACTTAGAGACTTAATTAAACTTGAGATGATGGGATTAGTTGTAGAACCATCAAAGAATTATTATTCTAAGAAGATATAAAAGAGAGGTACAATTATTATGCCAAAGTATTTAGTTATAGTGGAATCACCGGCTAAAGTAAAAACTATTAAAAAGTTTTTAGGCGCGAATTATACTGTTGTTGCTTCGAATGGTCATGTTCGTGATTTACCAAAGAGTACAATGGGAATTACTCCGGAGAATGATTATGAACCTAAATATATAACCATAAGAGGTAAAGGTGAAAAATTAGCAGAACTTCGTAAGGAAGCAAAAAAAGCTGATAAAGTATATTTGGCAACTGACCCTGACCGCGAAGGAGAAGCTATTTCATGGCATCTTGCTACAGCACTTAAGTTGGATGAAAAGAAGATGAGAAGGATTACTTTTAATGAGATTACCAAGAGTGCAGTTAAATCATCTTTAAAAGAACCAAGAGAGATAGATATGAATCTTGTAGATGCTCAGCAGACAAGACGTATATTAGATAGAATGGTAGGATATTCAATTAGTCCGCTTTTATGGCAGAAAGTAAAGAGAGGACTTAGTGCAGGAAGAGTCCAATCAGTGGCATTAAGAATAATCTGTGATAGGGAAGAAGAGATTAATGCATTTATTCCTGAAGAGTATTGGTCATTGGAAGTCAGTCTTTTGCCAAAAGGTAATAAGAAACCTATAATAGCTAAATTCTACGGATTAAAAGATAAAAAACTAGAGATAAAGAATAAAGAAGAGATGGAAAAGATACTTTCTGATATTGATGGAAAAGACTATACTATCTCTGATATAAAAAAGGGTGAGAGAGTTAAAAAATCACCATTACCATTTACAACCAGTACACTACAACAGGAAGCTTCAAAACTTTTGAATTTTTCAACACAAAAGACTATGAGGGTTGCTCAGCAATTATATGAAGGTGTTGATATAAAAGGGTATGGTACTATCGGTTTGATTTCTTATTTGCGTACTGATTCAACAAGAATTTCAGATGAAGCTGATAAGATGGCAAGAGATTATATTGGTTTGAATTATGGAGATAGATATCTTTCAGTAGTAGAAGATAAAAAGAAAACTAACAATAAGATTCAGGATGCTCACGAAGCAATCAGACCTACTAATATTGAACTTACTCCTGCAAAGATAAAAGAAGATTTATCAAGGGAGCAGTTTAGATTATATCAATTGATATGGAAGAGATTTACAGCTAGCAGAATGAGTAATGCTGTATATGAAACAACGTCTGTTAAGGTTGATGTCGGAGAATATAGGTTTACATCGGCAACATCGAGAATTGCATTTGATGGGTTTATGTCTGTTTATGTGGATTCTGATGAGGAAAAAGAAGACAAATCTACTAATACACTTATAAATAATCTTGGCTTAGATACAAAGCTTGAGTATGTGGATAAGGAAGCAAAACAACATTTTACCCAGCCACAGCCACATTATACGGAAGCATCTTTAGTTAAAGCTTTAGAAGAATTAGGAATTGGAAGACCAAGTACTTATGCACCAACTATTTCGACTATTATTGCAAGAAGATATATAGTTAAAGAAAATAAAAACTTGTATGTAACAGAGTTAGGAGAGATAGTTAACGAGATAATGAAGACGGCTTTTCCTGTAATAGTAGATTCTAATTTTACTGCAACTATGGAGTCTTTATTAGATAGTATTGAGATGGGAAGTGTTCAGTGGAAGACGGTTGTAAGAAACTTTTATCCGGATTTAGATGAAGCGGTTAAGAATGCAGATACAGCTTTAGAAAAGATTAAGATAGAAGATGAAGTAACTGATGTAATATGTGAAGAATGTGGAAAGAATATGGTAATTAAATACGGTCCACATGGTAAATTTTTAGCATGTCCCGGATTTCCTGATTGTAGAAATACTAAACCATATTTTGAAAAAACAGGAATCGTATGCCCTAAATGTAATGCGGATTTAGTAATAAAGAAGACAAAAAAAGGAAGAAGATATTTTGGGTGTGTTAATAATCCGGAATGTGATTTTATGTCTTGGTTAAAACCACTGGAGAAAAAATGTCCTGAATGTGGTGAATATATGGTACAGAAGGGAAATAAGGCAGTGTGTTCTAATGAGCACTGTGCCTACTTTGAACAACTTGAAAAAAAGGATAATTAAGAATGAGTATTAGGTTGTTAGATAAAACCAGAAAAATTAATAAATTACTTCATAATAATACTTCAAGTGTCTTTGTTTTTAGTGATGTATGTGAAGTTTTATCTGAAGTATTAGAGTCTAATGTTTTAGTTATTAGTAAATCAGGGAAGGTTTTAGGGATAAATAATTCTAAAAAGATTCCTATGATAAAAGGATATTTAAAAGAATCTATTGGAGAGTATATTGAAAAAGATTTAAACGATAGATTGTTGTCAATTTTATCAACAAATGAAAATGTTAATTTGGTTAATTTGGGTTTTGAAAGAAATGAAGTAAATTCATACAGTGCAATAATTACGCCGATAGATATAGCGGGAGAACGTTTGGGAACTTTATTTGTATACAGACAGAATAAGGCATATGAAATAGAAGATATCATTTTGACGGAATATGGTAATAATGTAGTCGGACTTGAAATGATTCGTTCTGTATGTGAAGAGAAAGATACTGTATCAAGAAATAAGAATACCTTGGAAGGTGCTATTAATTCTTTATCGGAATCTGAAAAGAAAGCTATCGGGATTCTTTTTAATGAGTTGATAGGGGATGAAGGTATAGTAGTAACAAGCAGGATTGCACAAAAGTCAAATATAACCAGAAGTGTAATTGTTAATGCTATAAGAAAATTAGAAGGAGCGGGTATTCTTGAGACTAAGTCTTATGGTATGAAAGGGACATATATTAAGATTAATAATTCGTATACGAGAACTGACTTTTTGTGAAAAATGCAAAAAAATGTATTGCAATAAGTGGGTATTGATAGTAAAATATATACAAGTCATAAATGGAGTTATGAACTGTCTTAAATCAGAAAAAGGATTAGAACTGATTTAGGACAGTTTTTATTATAATGGTATGAAAAATTGTGTTTTATTACTTATTTTATTCAAAAACAACTTGATTAATTTGTGAAAAAAAACTATAATAAAATTTGGATATTTATGCCGTGAATTCTATTAGTGTAATTTATAATAATTATAGAAAGGATAATTAGTATGATTAGTTCGAATGTTTATAATTATGTTAATGTTTTAGATAAAGCAGCAGATGCTTCATGGATAAGAAATGAAGTTATAAGTAATAATATAGCTAATGTTGATACACCTAATTATAAAAGGCAGGATGTAGAATTTGAAACATATCTTCTGGCACAGTTACAAGGAGCGAATTCTTCAAATCTTAGTGCAACAGTGGCAGGGATGGATTTGGATAGTCTTAATTCTACGATATATACGGATTCTTCGTTATTATCATATAGATTAGATGGTAATAATGTTGATATTGATACTGAAAATGTTGAACTTGCATCTAATCAACTTAAGTATCAGGCACTTGTAGGGAGTATAGTTAATGAATTTAGTATGATTAAGAGTGCTATGCAATAAAATAATGTGTTTTTTTGGAGGTAATATATATGGCAATGTTTACATCTTTTAATATAAGTGCATCAGGAATGACTGCTCAAAGATTAAGGTCAGATACAATTTCACAAAACCTTGCTAATGTGAATACAACAAGAACGAGTGATGGAGGACCATATGTTAGAAAAACGGTTGTTTTTGCAGAAAGACATGTTACTCCGTTTGATAAAGTATTAATGACTGCTACAGGTATGGCAGGAAATGGTGTTAAGGTTACAGAAGTGATTGAAGATAGAGCAACACCGATGAAGATGGTATATGATCCTGCACATCCTGATGCTGATGAGAATGGATATGTTACATATTCTAATGTTAATACAGTTACGGAAATGACAAATTTAATTGATGCTTCGAGATCATATGAGGCGAATGTTACAGCTTTTGATGCGGCTAAAGCAATGGCGTTAAAAGGATTGGAAATTAACAAATAAAAGTATTTATTGTAGTGTAAATATAGATAGAAAAGAGGAATTAAATAATGACAGAGATACTTTCAATAAGCGATTTGGCTACTCAGTATGTTAATGAAGCTCTTAGTTCAAGTACAAAGGTTCAGGAAAGCAATAGTGAGGATGCTTTTTCAAGTATTTTATCATCTGCTATGCAAATGATAAAAGAGACTAATGATTTGTCTAATGCAGCTAATGCAGAACAGATGAACTTTGCGTTGGGATATTCAGATAACACGCATGATTTGGCTATTGCACAGCAGAAAGCAGCTTTATCACTTCAGTATACAGTTGCAGTTAAAAATAAAGTGATAGAAGCATATAAAGAGATTATGAATATGCAGATTTAGTGTAGTAGACGTTAAATAAGAAGTAAAATTCTTACATGGAACATAATTTTATTAATAAATTAGGAGAAGCTTTATGAACGAAAGGCTAAAAGAGATCCAAAAGAGAACTGTGGATTTCTGGAATAAATATAATAGAAAACAGAAAACATTAATGATAAGCATTACACTTTCAGTAATAGCTTTATTGGTGATACTTGCAGTGGTATTTAATAAACCGGATTATGTTACTCTCGTAGAGTGTGAATCAGCAAATGTAGCATCGGATGTTAAAGATTCACTTAATGATGCCGGTATTGAATTTACTATTTCGGATAACTATGTAGTGAAGGTTAATAAAGAAGATAAAGTGGAAGCTGAGATGGCAATAGCTGTATCGGGAGTTGTTGCTCAAGATTATACTATTGATCAGGCGTTATCAGGTGGAATGAGCACGACTGAAGCTGATAAGAATAAAAAATATTTGGCATATCTTGAAGATAAATTAAGAATATCGCTTGAATCTCTTGATTATGTAAAGGCTGCAAGAGTTACACTTACAGCACCTGAAAAGACACTTAGTGTTCTTGAGTCGGAAGAAGAAAAAACAGCAGCGGTAGTTCTTAAGTTGAAAAAAGATATTAATTCGAGCGTTGCTGAAGATTTGGCACTTTGGATTGCTACATCAGTAGGTAACGAGACAACATCATCAGTTACTATTTTAGATACAGAAGGTAATATGCTTTTTAGAGGTGCAGATTCAACTGATGAGAATTATTTAGGTGGCTCAAGATTAGAAATGCAACGTGATGCTATGGACATTGTAGCAACTAATGTTAAACGATTATTTAATGAAGCAGAGCTTTATCAGTCTGTTGAAGTATCATCTTATCTTGATATGAATTTTGATACTGTTGAAAGTACATCAATAACTTATGATACAGGCGATAGAGAACAAGGCCCATATATAACATCATATGAGGTTGATCAAACTGGCGTAGATTCGACAGCCGGAGTACCGGGAACAGACTCTAATGATGAAGATATTACATATGATATTACTACAGATGGTGGTTCATCAAGTACATATGAGTTGAAGAAATATGAATATGCTGTTAATCAGTTGATTGAGAAATCAACTAAAGCAAGAGGAACTATTAATTACGATAATTCTACTTTAAGTATTGTTGCTCGTACTTATAATGTGTTTGAAGAAGGAATGGTAAGAGAACAAGGTTTACTTGAAGATATGACTTGGAATGAATTTAAGGAACAGAACAGAGATAATGTTCAATTAGAAATTCCGGAGGATTTATATTCGCTTGTATCTAATGCAACAGGTTTTGAAGTGGAGAATATTACAATTCTTGCGTATAGAGTACCACAGTTTGTTGATGCGGATACAGATGTTGAAACCAGAGGATTAGTTGATTATATTCCTGTGATTCTTGCACTTGTAATTTTTGGTTTGTTAGTATTTGTTGTATTTAGAAGTACAAGACCGGTTGAAGTGCTTGAAACAGAACCTGAATTATCAATTGAGGAATTGTTGACTAATACAAAAGAAGTTCAGCCTGTTGAGGATATTGATTTGAATGACAAGTCTGAAACAAGAAAGGCTATTGAGAAATTTGTTGATGAGAATCCGGAAGCTGTTGCATTGCTTCTTAGAAACTGGTTGGATAATGATTGGTCATAAAAATACAGAAAGGAAATGCAATTCATTATTTGCGTGTGATTATATATGTCAAAAACAAGTAATTTTGATTTAAAAGGTATACAAAAAGCAGCAATTTTATTGATAACTCTTGGACCAGAAAAATCAGCTAATATATTTAAACATCTTAAAGAAGAAGAAATAGAAGAGTTGACTTTGGAAATTGCTAATACAAGAAGTGTTTTACCACAGACAAAAGAAGAAGTTCTTGAGGAATTCTATGAAGTATGTATAGCACAACAGTACATTGCTGAAGGTGGTATAGGCTATGCTAAAGAATTGCTTGAAAAGGCTTTGGGGCAAGAAAAAGCACAGGATGTTATTGGAAAGCTTACAGCTTCGTTACAGGTTAGACCGTTTGAGTTTATCAGAAAAACGGATGCTTCACAGCTTCTTAACTTTATACAGGATGAGCATCCGCAGACGATTGCTCTTATATTAGCATATTTACCTGCGGGTCAGGCATCTACGATAATTTCTTCACTTCCGGCTGACAAGCAGGCGGATGTTGCGAGACGTATTGCACAGATGGATAGAACATCACCGGATATTATTAAGGAAGTAGAGAGAATTCTTGAACGTAAACTTGCTTCGCTTGTTAATCAGGATTACACAATTGTTGGTGGTGTTGATGCCATTGTTGAAATTCTTAATTCTGTTGATAGAGGAACTGAAAAACATATTATTGAAAATCTTGAAATTGAAGAGCCTGAACTTGCAGATGAAATCAAGAGGAAAATGTTTGTATTCGAAGATATTCTTTCTCTTGATGATAAGACTATTCAGAGAGTTCTTCGAGATGTGGATAATAATGACCTTGGAATTGCACTTAAGGGAACTAGTGAAGAAGTTCAGAATGTTATATTTAATAATCTTTCTAAGCGTCTTGCAGCAATGATTAGAGAGGATATGGACTTTATGGGACCTATTCGTATGAAAGATGTTGAAGAAGCACAGCAGAAGATTGTTAATATTATAAGAAAACTTGAAGACTCCGGAGAGATTATTATTGCTCGTGGTGGAGGTGACGAGATAGTTGTCTAATTTGTTTAAATCAAGAAATATCATTTGTGATAGTTCAGATAAGAAAATAATTGATACTAATGCGCTTATTTCAGAAAAAATTTTAAAAATAAAAGAGACTATAGCATATGAAAATCAACGTAACTCACAAATGAATTCTATTGAAAACGAAGAAGTTGATATGGATTCGGAAGGTCTTAGTGAAGAACAAAATGAAATTATAGTAGAAGCAAGACTTAAGGCTGAACAGATTATTAACAGAGCCAATGAAGATGCTAATGCGATAATTGAAAGAGCTAAGGCAGAGTCTGATATAATTAGAGCAGATATTGCTAAAATAGGTAAAAATGAGGGATATGCAGAAGGTAGAAAGCAGGCGGAAATAGAATTAGAAGTTCTAAAAAAAGGTCTTGAAGAAGAAAGATTACAGATGGAAATCGAATATAATGACAGATTGAATGAAATGGAACCGATGCTTGCTGAAACAATTTTAACTGTTGTATCGAGAGTTACACATGTTTTAGCGGAAGATAAGAAAGATTTGGTTTTACAATTGGTTAATGATGTTTTAAGTAAAACAGAGATTAGTAAAGAATTTTTAATCAGAGTTTCTACTTATGATTATAAATTTCTATTAGATAATAGAGATAAGATAAATGGTGTGGTTTCGCAAAGTGTACAGATAGAGATAGTTGAAGATCCGACATTTGTGAAAGGACAGTGTATGATTGAAAGTGATAGTGGAATATATGATTGTAGTTTAGATATTCAGCTGGAAAATCTTATATCTGCTATAAAGGTTATGTCTTGTCTGGTTGATGACTGATTTAGGAGTATGTATGCAAACACTTGATGTTAATAAATATTATAAATTGATTGAAGGCACATATGTTAATAAATTAGGAAAAGTTGTAAAGATGGTAGGTCTTACAATTGAATCTGTAGGTCCGGATGCTAATCTTGGTGATGTATGTAAGATTATTTCTAAAGAAAACAGTAATCGATACGTCAATGCTGAGGTTGTAGGATTTAAAGATAAAAGAGTTTTATTGATGCCATTTGATGTTGTTGAAGGGATAGGACCCGGAAGTATTGTTGAAAACACATCAAAGCCTTTAAGAGTTAAAGTAAGTGAAGAATTGTTAGGAAAAACTTTAGATGGATTAGGTAATCCGATTGATGATTTTGAATTACATAATTATACAAAATATTCAGTGGAGGCTCCGCCGCCAGATCCGATGTCAAGAAATATAATTGACGAAGTATTGCCTTTGGGAGTAAAGGCTGTAGACGGATTATTGACTATAGGTAAAGGTCAAAGAATAGGAATATTTGCCGGAAGTGGTGTTGGTAAGAGTACATTATTGGGTATGTTTGCTAGAAACACTAAGGCTGATATAAATGTGATAGCATTAATTGGCGAAAGAGGAAGAGAAGTAAGAGAATTTATTGAAAGAGATTTAGGTGAAGAAGGTATGAGTAGAAGTATTGTTGTAGTGGCAACTTCTGACAAACCGGCACTTATAAGAAATAAAGCTGCAAAAACAGCTACTGCAATAGCAGAATATTTTAGGGATAAAGGAAAAGATGTTCTTCTTATGATGGATTCGCTTACCAGATTTTCTATGGCACAACGTGAAATTGGTCTTGCGTCAGGTGAACCTCCTGTAACGAGAGGGTATCCGCCAAGTGTTTATAGTGAGATGCCAAAACTTCTTGAAAGAGCAGGTAATTCGGGAAATGGTTCGATAACAGGTCTTTATACCGTACTTGTTGATGGTGATGATTTTAATGAACCGATAACGGATACTGCAAGAGGTATTTTGGACGGACACATAATTTTATCAAGAAAATTAGGTCATAAGAATCATTATCCGGCAATTGATATTCTACAGAGTATTTCCAGAGTAATGAGTTCTATTGTGGATAGAGAACATAAAAAGGTTGCAGGAAAATTAAAAAGTGTTCTTGCGACATATAATGAGGTTGAAGATTTGATTAATATTGGAGCGTATAAGAAAGGCTCGAATAAAAATATTGACTATGCAATTTCTAAAATAGATGAAGTGAATGAATTTTTAATTCAGGATGTTGATGAAAAATTTAGTTTTGAAGAAGCTGTAAAAAGATTAGAGGCTATTTTCGAAGAATAGAAAGGCATGAAATTAAGCTATGGCAAAGTTTGTATATAGAATGCAAAATATTTTGGATATAAAATATAAATTGGAGTCACAAGCTAAAACTATTTATGCTCAGGCTATTAATAATCTTAGGAATGAGAAACTGAAGTTACAAAAGATTTATGACGATATAAATATATATGAGAATGAAATTCGTAATAATTCTCAAAAGACAGTTAATATAGAAGAATTAAGATGGTTTTCTAATGCGATACAAATTAAGAAAATGGAAGAGATTGAACAAAAAAAAGCAATTGAAAAGGCTACTAAAGAAGTGGAATTGGCAAGAATAAAGCTTAATGAAGTAATGATTGATAGGAAAACTCATGAAAAACTAAAAGAGCAGGCTTTTGAGGATTTTAAACATGAAGTTTCTGATGCGGAAAATAAAGAAATAGATGAAATTGTGAGTTATAATTTTAATAAAGCAGAATAGCAGGTGATATAGATGGCAAAAAAGAAAAAAGATAAAGTAAAGGATATTCTAGGAGATGTTACATTCGGCGATGCTGAGGTTAAAACAGGAAATAAAACTGCAACAATTATAGTTACGGTGCTTATTGTTTTGATATGGCTTGGCATATTTGCAGCAATGATTAAGTTTGATGTTATGGGATTTGGAAGCGAAGTTATGGCTCCGGTTATCAAAGATGTACCGATACTTAATAAATTGCTTCCTGATGCTGTAAATGAGGAAAGTGATGATATTCCATATAAAAGTATTGCGGAGTGTGCTGCTTATATAAAAGAATTGGAAAATGAAATTGCCATATATCAACAATCGGCTACAGAAAAAGATACAAAAATAGCTGATTTACAGGCAGAAGTAAACAGATTAAAACAGTTTGAAGAAAATCAAAAAGAGTTTGAAGAACTTAAAGCAGAGTTCTATGAAGAAGTAGTTTTTGGGGAAAGTGCGATTGATGTCGAAGAATATATTAAATATTATGAATCAATTGACAAAGAAAATGCAGATTTGTTATATCAGCGTGCAATTGAAAAATATGCATATGATGCAGTTGTAAAGGAAAGAGCTAAGTATTATAGCTCAATGGATCCTAAAGATGCGGCAGCAATATTCTGTGAAATGACAGGAGATATGGATATAGTTGTATCACTACTTAACAGTATGTCTGCTGGGGAAAGTGGAGCTATTATAGGTGAAATAAGTAAAATTGATGCTACCTATGCAGCTAAATTAACTAAGAAATTAATGCCTTAATATAATTCAAGAATATTGTATTATTATAAGGCGTTAATATATAAAATAAACATAGAAAGGAGGAAGAGAATGGTAAATTCAAAATTTTTGACTGTTTCTTATTCAGATTTACAATTGGATAAAGGAAATATGTCTGGTACAAAAAAAACAGATACTGATTTTACTAAAATTCTTGATGAACAAAGAGATAATTTTAAAACAGATTCTAATGATAAGGAAGATAATTTAAACATATCTGAAGCAAAATCTTCATCAAAAAGAGAAGAAATTCAAAAGTTATACAAAGAAGTTAAGATTAATAAAAAAGATGAGATTATTCCGGAAGAGAATTTTGAAGAAGTATCTGAGCAGGTTATGCAATTTTTACAGAATGTGATTGAAAAGATTTCGGAAGAATTTAATATTAGTGCTGAAGAAGTAATTGATGGTATTAAAAAACTTGATTTAGAAGTTGTAGATTTATTTGATGTAAAGAATATTTCTAAATTGGTAGTTAGTCTTTCGAATCAAAAAGAGATGTCGTCGCTTCTTCTTGATGATGGAATCTCAGGATTAATCAAAGAAATCTTTGCGGATGCCGGAAAATTAAGTAATTCTTTAAAAGAAAGCTTTGCTCTTACAGATGAGGAATTTACAAAATTTTTACAAAAATTTGATGAAGCTATTAAAGTTGAGGATTTCTTGGTAAATAAATCTATGTCTGAAATAAAGGTTGATACAGATTTAGTTGAAAATGAAATTACAAAAGAAGTTCATGTTGAAGCAAAGGAAGTTAATAAAAAAGTTGAACATTCAGGTTTAAATCAAGAGTTTGATAAAAATTCTTCAAACTCTGAGGGAAAACATAATTCGAATGTGTATTATGAAGGAATTTCAATGGAATCTGTGATGTCTAAGTTGCAGAATGTTGTTGAAACAAATTCGTCAATAGCCAGAACAGGAATAAGTGAGGCTGTTATGAATCAGATTTTGGATGGTATCTCTGCTAATGTTAATAGTGAAATGACATCACTTGAATTACAACTTAATCCGGAGAGTCTTGGTAAAGTAAATGTTACTGTATCAGCTAAAGAAGGTATTTTGACTGCACAGATTGTTGCACAGACAGAGATTGCAAAAGAAGCAATTGAAAGTCAGATTAGTGTGTTGAAAGAAACTTTTGAAAATCAGGGACTTAAGGTTGAAGAAGTGGAGGTTACGCTTGCAAGTAAAAGTTTTGACCAGAATTTAAGTAAAGAAAGTTCTAATGAAAATGGACAGTCGAAATCAAGAAGACACATTTCTAAAGAAGAACTTGATGAAATTAATGGAATAAGAGCAGTAGAAGAAGAAAAAGTTATGGAAGAAGTTCTTAAAGAACTTGGTACAACAGTAAGTTATCAGGCATAATATTTAGAGAAAGGAAGTGAAAATATGAGTTCAGTTGCAAATATTAATGATGGTAAGGTTATTGCAGAATCAACACCTACAAAGCAAAATACTAAAAAATATGGTACTGATGCACTTGGAAAAGATGCGTTTATGACGTTGTTAGTTACACAGATGCAGAATCAGGATCCGTTAAATCCATCATCTGATACAGAATTTATTAGTCAGCTTGCACAGTTTAGCTCGCTTGAGCAGATGGAAAATCTTAATTCAACTCTTACAAATCAGAACGCCTTTGCAATGGTTGGTAAAAATGTAATTATTAATGTTGGACAGTCAGAAGGTAAGGTTACAAATACTGTTGCCGGATATGTACAGTATGTTGAAATCAAAGATGGTAAAGCGTATTTGGCTATAAATGATGAAACTTATTCGATTGATGATTTGAATACTGTTATTGATGATTACTATCTTTCAGATGTACTTGGTGGTTCTGGTGCAGGTAAAGATGAAAATTTATCAGATAATGATGAAACTGAAGATTCTAATGCAGAAACACTAATATAATCAGGTGGTTTAAAGAAGGAAGATGATTGGAAATGAATATTGATAGAAATTATGCTTCCATAGAACAAATTACCGGAACTTATTTGAATAATCGAAATGTAAAGAATGATTTACCGGGTATTGAAAAAAACAGACTGTTTGAACAGATTCTTAAAGAGAAACGAGAAAGTGTTAGTGATACACCGGAACTTAAATTTTCTAAACATGCAGGAATCAGACTTGAGCAAAGAAATATTTATTTAAGTGAAGCTCAGTTAAAAAGACTTAGTGATGGCACGAAAAAAGCTTATGAAAAAGGAATTAAAGAATCCTTGATGATTATGGATGACATGGCGTTTATAGTAAATGTTAAAAATAATACGGTAATTACTGCTATGGATCAGACAGAAAATAGTGAAAATGTATTTACAAATATTGATGGAGCCGTTATTGTATAGCCGGACCTAAAAGGAGGCTAGCGTCTTTGAATGACAGAAAAGACGAAAACGGATTAAGGTATGGAGGTCAATTATTATGATGAGATCATTGTATTCCGGTGTTTCCGGATTAAAAGTTCATCAGACAAAGATGGACGTTATTGGTAATAATATTTCAAACGTTAATACAGTTGGATTTAAAGCATCAAGAGTAACATTTAGCGAGTTATTCTATCAGACAACACAGACAGCAACTGGTTCAAATGCTGAAAGAGGAACAGGTGGACAGAATGCTAAACAGATTGGTTTAGGTGCATCATTATCTTCTATTGCAGTTGATATTAATACAGAAGGTGGAAGTCAGTCTACAAATAGACCATTTGATTTAAAAATCAATGGGGATGCGTTCTTTATTGTACAAAGAACAGGAGCTACTTACTTTACAAAAGCAGGTAATTTTGCAACAGATGATTTTGGTAATCTTGTTACAGATACCGGAGCATATGTAATGGGGTATGTTGCTGATTCGGTAGGAGGAGCACTTCAGACAGATCAGTTAAGACCTATATCGATTTATGCAAAAAAATATGTTAATACAGTTCCTGAAGCAACAGCAGCATCTAATTTTACCGGAAATATTAGTAAAGTTGATTCTAACTTTGCAGAAGGTTTACCAATTACAAGAAATATTCAAGTGTATGATAATCTTGGATATCAGTATAGTGTACAGGTTCAAATTAGTAAGGTTTCTGATACTGAATATAGTGTTACAACTAATGGGGTATACTCAGGAACAGCACTTGTAGAAGGCCTTACAGCAACTATGGATGGAACGCTTACATTTGATGAAGCGACAGGTTTACTTACAGATGATACGGTTCTTGATTTAAGTATTACAGGTAATGAAGCATTTACAGTAGACCCTATTAAAGTAGATTTTAGTAATATTACATGTTATGGAACTGAATCAACAATTGATTCGGCAAGAGGTGCATATGATGGCACTGGAGCAGGTAAAAAAGTTGGTGTAATGACAAGCGTTGGTATTGATACAAATGGTAACGTTGTTGCAGCGTATGATAACGGCGATAATGAAATTATCGGACAGCTTGCAGTTACAACTTTCTCTAACCCGTCTGGTTTGGAAAAGGTTGGAGAGAATATGTTTGGTGCAACACTTAACTCTGGTGAATTTAATGGAGTAGGAAGTGATATTGCTACAACTGGTGGTTCGATAACTTCCGGAGTTCTTGAAATGTCAAACGTGGATTTGGCTTCGGAATTTACTGATATGATTGTTACTCAGAGAGGATTTCAGGCTAATTCAAGAGTTATTACAACATCTGATACAATGATAGAAGAATTATTAAGTTTGAAGAGATAATAGTGTAAAAAAGAGGCTGTTGTAAAAAACTAAAATTCAACAGTCTCTTGATTTATGTAAAAAATATCAGGTAAATTATAGAAATAATAAAAATACATAAAATGGAAGGTATGCCTTATGATTGAACTTACAAGATTGAATGATACAAAATTAACAGTTAATTGTGATTTGATTGAATTTATAGAAGAAACACCTGATACTATAATTACTTTTTCAACAGGAACTAAATTGGTGGTTAGGGAAAAAACAAATGAGATAAAAGATAAGATAATAGAATATAAAAGAAATATATTTATAATGTAAAAAGTGTTTGGCTAAATGACATTTTTGTGGTAAAATACTAGATAGTATTATTGGGTTTGGAGTTTGGATATATTAAATCCAATAGAATATATTTAAAATACATAGGTAGGTGGCAAAAGATAATGGATATTGCTTCAATAGTGGGTTTGGTACTTTGTGCCGTATTGGTTGTGTTTGGTATAACGGTAGATGATGGATTTAGTGTTTTACAGAACTTTTACGATTTACCGTCCATTTTTATTACTCTTGGTGGTTCGTTTGCATGTACACTTGTATATTTTTCTTTAAAAGACTTTGTTACTGCGATTAAGGCTTTTAAGATAGTATTAAAAGAGCCTACCAGTAAAGAGTTGGAGACTATTAAGAATATAATAGACTTGTCAAATGTTGCAAGAAAAGAAGGTTTACTTGCTTTGGAAGAAGCTGTTAATGAACTTGATGATGAATATCTTAAGAAAGGTATTTTATTAATAGTTGATGGTACTGATCCTGAACTTGTAAGAGCTATTATGGAAACAGAGATGGTTTGCATTGATAACAGGCATAAGAAAGTTGTGAGTTTTTATGATACACTTGCGGCGATGGGACCTGCTTGGGGTATGATTGGTACTCTTATAGGTCTTATTAATATGCTTAAGAATTTGAGTGATATTGCATCGGTTGGACCAAATATGGCGATTGCTCTTTTGACAACGTTATATGGTTCATTATTGGCTAACTGGATTGCTTTTCCGGTTGGTGGTAAGCTTAGATACAATAATGAAATTGAAATTATGCTAAAAGAGGTTACAATCGAGGGTCTTTTATCTATTCAGGCTGGTGAAAATCCTCGTGTAATAGAAGAAAAATTAAAATCATTCCTCTCACCTGAACAGAGAACGGAATTTTCTGAAGGTGATGAAAACGGGGGTGAATAATTTTGGCTAGAAGAAAAGAAGAAACATCTTCAGGCGGAGGTAATTGGATTAATACCTTTGCGGATTTGATGAATCTGCTTTTGTGTTTCTTTGTACTGTTGTTTGCGATGTCGACAGTTGACGAGGATAAGTTTGAAGAGCTAGTTGCCTCTCTTTCCGCAAGTTTTGGTATTTTGGAAGGAGGTTCAACTTCTGTTATTGAAGGAACTTTGATTTCAGCAGGTGTCGATAATCTTAATGAACTTGACCAGTATTATGAAAGTATAGGTCTTAATAAAGAAGGCACGGAAGATACGTTTAGTAATGAACTTAATGAATATGATGGTGCTGAGTTGATGGAGATTATTAAGGATAAAGGTGCTGAAGCATCAGAACAGATGGCGGATGAGATTGAACAACAGGCAGAAGAAATGAATATTTCAGAACAGATAGAAGTTGAGTTTACGTCTCAGTATGTGATGATTGTTTTGAATGGAGCTTTGTTATTTGATCCGGCTAAGACAGAGATAAGAAAAGAAAGTGTTCCGCTGGTTGACAAGGTTGGAGATATATTGAAGAATTATTCATCTTCAATGATTGAGATAACAGGATATACAGATAATATTCCTCTTATCGGCGATCCAAAATATGATGACAACTGGGATTTATCTACTGCCAGAGCAAAAACGGTGATGATGTATCTTGTTAATAAAAAAGGAATGAGCTTAGAAAAACTTAAGTCTGCCGGAAGAGGAGAGAATGATCCGATTGCTACAAATGATACAGCGGAAGGTCGAGCTCAAAACAGAAGGGTAGAAGTTAAGATATATAATGAATATAGTATGGAATAAGTATTGGAGGAAAAGATGAAGAAGAGTCTGTTAAGTATTATTACTCTTGCGTTGGTACTTTTGAATACGATTTTGACGGCTATTATGGTATTTGTAATTATACCATCCACACAGGATTCTAACAGAATTGTAAAAAAAGTAGCTGATGCCATTAACCTGGAGATGGGTGATGAGGAAAATATTGATTTATCAAATATTCCGTTGGAGGAATGTGAAACTTTTGATTTGGAAACAAAACTTACAATTTCGTTAAAAAAAGGTTCGGATGGAAAAGAACATTATGCAGTAATTTATCCGACACTTTTGCTATATAAGAATGGTACGAGCTATTCTAAAAATGTTGCTACGTTAAAAGAGAAAAAAGCTCTTGCAACTCAGAATATCCAAGAAGTTGTACAGAAATATACAGCAACAGAGTTGAAAAACAATCCTGATGCAATAAGACAGGAGGCATTAAAAGAACTCCAGGAAATTTTTGGTAAAGATTTAATTGTTCAGGTTGTGTTTGGAACAACTACAATTCAGTAGATAGACTTAGGAGGTGAGGGTGCGTGAGCGAAGTATTATCTCAAAATGAGATAGACGATTTGCTAAAAGCATTGAGTACCGGGGAATTGGACGTTGAAGCGTACAGTAGCCCTAAAGAAGCTCAGGTTAAGGATTATGATTTTACCCGTCCTGCAAAGTTCTCTAAAGAACATCTACGAACCCTGGAGATTATTTTTGAAAACTATGGCAGGTTGCTATATACAAACTTACCGGCGTATTTAAGAAAGAATGTACAAGTGGAGGTTGTGAATTCAGAAGCGGTTGCTTATTCAGAATTTGCAAATGCTTTATCAAATCCGGTTCTCTTGTGTATGGTGGATTTTGAACCACTGCAGGGAAAGGTTTTGATGGAATTAGCACCAACACTCGGTTATGCAATTATAGACAGATTGCTGGGTGGTACAGGAGAAACTCTGGAAAAGAAAAGAGATTTTTCGGAAATAGAGATTTCTATAATAGAGAGAATAATTTCAATATGTATAGAGTTATTGAGAGAGCCTTGGGCGAATGTTGTAGAACTTAATCCAAGATTAGAGAAAATTGAGACCAATTCACAATTTGCACAAGTTGTTTCGCCAACTGAGATGATAGCGATTGTGACACTAAACTTAAAGATTGGTGATATTGAAGGTCTTATGAATATATGTCTTCCATTTTTAACATTAGAGCCGGTTATGGATAAGTTAAATACTAAGTATTGGTATTCAACGATGAAAGCTAAAGAGGAAGCTGTATATGAAGAAACAATAGAAATGTTAATTTCTAAAGCTAAAATACCTATTAAAGCAGTTTTAGGAAGCAGTTCGATTTCAGTAGCTGATTTTGCTAATCTGCAAAAAGGTGATATTATAAAACTAAACTCAGGTATTGAGGATGAACTTACTGTGTATGTTGGAAATATAAGTAAATTTAAGGCTTTGCCGGGTTCGGCAGATGATAATTATGCAGTAAGAGTCACATCAATAATCAGAGAGGAGTAAACCGATGGATGGAATGTTATCGCAAGAAGAAATTAATGCGTTACTAAGTGGTATCGGCGGTGATGAGCCGGAAGAAACTCCGGTAGAAGAATTATTTGAAATGCCGGTTTTAGAAGATACTCCTTCAGCTAACACAGAAGAATTTCTTTCAGAAATGGAAAAAGATACGGTTGGTGAGATTTCCAACATAAGTATGGGAACAGCAGCAACAACCCTATCGTCGCTGGTTAATCAAAAAGTTAATATCAGTACCCCGGTTGTATCTTATGCAATATGGGATGACTTGGTAAATAGCTATGATAGACCATGTGTATTCCTTCAAATCCACTATAAAGAAGGACTTGATGGAAATAATATACTTATTTTAAAAGATGTCGATGTTAAAGTTATTGCGGATCTTATGATGGGTGGTGATGGTACTAACATTGATGGAGAGTTAGGAGAACTTCATTTGAGTGCCATATGTGAGGCAATGAATCAGATGATGGGTTCAGCGGCTACTTCGTTATCTTCAATGTTAGGAATAAAGATTGATATTAGTCCACCAACTGCAAGCTTGATTGACTTAAATGCAAATCTTGAAGAAGAGATGGTACAAGAGTACATTAATAAAGGATTTGTAAGAAATTCATTTGAGATGACTATTGGTGATTTAGTAGATAGTGAGATAATGCAATTATTTCCGGTTGACTTTGCTAAGAGTTTATGCAATAGTTTTTCTGGTAAAGATGATAGTTCAAGTAGTGTTGTTCAGTCAGTACCGGAAACTAAGGAACCGGAAGTGAAAGTACCTGAAGTACCGGTTGTTAATACGATGGAACCACAGGTGTCACAACCACAAGCTACAGCACAACCAATTGATATGAACCAAATGCCTTATGGTAATATGGGATACCCTCCTAATATGATGGGATATGGAGCAATGCCTTATCAGATGCCACCATATCAGGCAGGAATGATGCCACAGATGGCAATGCCTACACAACAAAGTATGCAGCCGACAATGCAGGAAGTAAACGTTCAACCTGCACAGTTCCAGGCTTTCGCTAGTGATTTGGCGGCTGTTACTCAAAAGGAAAACATTAATCTTATTATGGATGTACCTTTAGAGGTTACAGTTGAGTTAGGAAGAACAAGTAAATCAATTCAAGATATTCTTGAATTTTCGCCGGGTACAATTATTGAACTTGATAAAATAGCAGGAGAACCGATAGATGTGCTCGTAAATGGCAAATACGTCGCAAAGGGCGAAGTTGTTGTAATTGAAGAGAGTTTTGGGGTCCGTGTTACAGAAATAATAAAATAACTTATTTGATAGGAGAGAGAATAATGGCAAAAAATATTATGATTTGTGATGACGCAGCGTTTATGAGAATGATGATTAAGGATATTCTTACAAAAAACGGATATAATGTAGCAGCTGAGGCTGAAAATGGAGCAAAAGCAGTTGAAAAATATTCTGATGTTAAGCCGGATTTAGTAATGATGGATATTACAATGCCGGAGATGGATGGTATTCAGGCACTTAAGAAGATTAAAGAAATGGATCCAAGTGCAACAGTTATTATGTGTTCTGCTATGGGTCAGCAGGCAATGGTTATTGAATCTATTCAGTCGGGAGCAAAAGACTTTATTGTTAAGCCATTCCAGGCAGACAGAGTAATTGAAGCTGTAAAGAAAGCAGTAGGTTAATTAAAAGGCAACATGGAGGCATAAGATGTACATAGTTGCAAGTACCGGATTAAATAGCGTAGTTCAGTTAATAACATTAATAATAATATTTTGTTTAATATTGTTTTTATGTTACTGGACTACGAGGTTTATTGGTGGTTACCAGAAGAGTGCTTTAAAATCTACTAATTTTGAAGTGATTGAAGCGTTTAGGATTTCAAATACGAAATTTATTCAGATTATTAGAATCGGTGAAAAATATCTGGTTATTTCAGTATGTAAGGATAGTATTAATCTTCTTACTGAATTATCAAAAGATGAAGTGGTTATTCAGGAGAAAAAAGAAGATATTTCTTTTAGTAAGATACTGGAAAAGGTGAATTACAAAGGAAGGCAAGGAAGTAGTAATGACAAAGAAGATGATAATTAAAAAAACATTTAGACAGTTATTAAAAATATCTTGTCTAATTGCATTGATTTTTAGCTTTGTTATTGTTAATAATTTGTCAGTATATGCTACAACAGTTGAAGAGCCTACTGTTGTTACCGAAACAGATAATGATACCGGAAATATTTTAGGAATTAATATATCAACAACTGAAGATGGGGGATTATCTGGAGCATTGCAAATAGTTTTGGTGCTTACAGTAATCGCCCTTTGTCCGTCAATATTAATTATGTTGACTTCGTTTACAAGAATTATAATTGTATTACATTTTACGAGGTCAGCACTTAATACACAGACAACACCGCCTAACCAGGTATTAATCGGACTAGCATTGTTTTTGACTGTATTTATAATGGCTCCTGTATTTAATGAGATTAATACCAATGCAATTAAGCCTTTAAATAAAGGCGAGATTACTCAGGAAGAAGCATTAGAAGCAGGAATGGAGCCTATTAAAACTTTTATGCTTAACAATGTCAGAGATGAGGATTTAGATGCTATGGCTTCAGTTGCAGGAATAGAAAGTATTTCAACAAGAGAAGAGATTCCACTAAGGGTATTGATTCCTGCATTTATGTTAAGTGAAATCAGAATTGCTTTTTGGATAGGCTTTTTGATTTATATACCATTTGTTGTTATAGATATGGTAGTATCATCAACGTTGATGGCTATGGGTATGATGATGTTGCCACCAACAACCATTTCATTACCATTTAAGATTCTTTTATTTGTACTTGCAGATGGTTGGAATCTGATAATAGTAAATTTAATGAAGACATTTATAGTATGACCATAAACGTAGTAATGACATAGAATTTAGAAAGGAAGAAGCAAAATGACACAAGAAGCAGTTTTAGATATTGCCAGTGATGCTATATGGACAATTATTGTAGCATCAGGTCCACTTTTGCTTGTATCGTTAATAGTAGGTTTGATTGTCAGTATTTTTCAGACTGTTACATCAATTCAGGAACAGACACTTACATTCATTCCTAAGTTGCTTGGAATGTTTGCGGTTCTTATATTATTAGGGTCGTTTATTCTTAATACTATAGTAACCTTTATGACGAATCTTTGGAGTAGTTTTGGAGATTATATTTTATGATTGAATTAACATTTAATCAGAATACAATTGAATATTTATTGTTAATTCTTGTAAGAATAACTGCATTTATGACTACATCACCTATTTTTGGAGATAGAGCAATACCGGCAAAGGTTAAAATTTCTATTTCTATATGGGTTACTATTCTTATGTATTATATAATGCCGGAAGTGGCAGTTGAATATGCTACGATTATAGATTTTAGTATATTGGTGGTTAAGGAAGCAATTACGGGGTTGCTTATAGGCTTTGCAGCTTATATCTGCAATACGATTATTCATTTTTCAGGAAAAATCATAGATATGGAGATAGGACTTTCTATGGCGCAGGTTTTTGACCCGAGCACCAATACCTCAACAGGTTTAACAGGAAGTTTATATTCATATCTTTTAATGTTATTAATGATAGTTTCAAATATGCATATATTTTTAATAAATGCAATAGTTGATTCTTATAAATTAATACCTATAGGAGGAGTTTCTATGGGTAGTACCATGTATGATACTGTTTTAGGATTTATGACAAATTTTATTGTAATAGGTTTTAGGATAGTTTTACCGGTTTTTGCAGCGATTTTATTGTTAAACTGTATTCTTGGTATTATGGCGAGAGTTGCACCGCAGATGAATATGTTTGCGGTTGGTATACAATTAAAGGTTATGGTAGGCTTGTTTGTAATATTTGTAACAATAAGCATACTTCCAACATTAGCCAATTTCATTTTTGAGTTAATGCAGGATATGGTTAAAGAAATTATACAGGGAATGATTTAGTGGAAAAAAAACAAGTGTTTTTAGGAAAAGAGCTATTCTTTAAATATAATCTTCAGTTTTTTGCTAAGGATGGACCGGGAGGAGAAAAAACTGAGCCGGCTACGCAAAAAAAATTAGATGATGCAAGAAAAGAAGGTAATGTTGCTAAAAGTAAAGATTTAGTTACAGCGGTAGTATTGGTAGTAGTATTTGTGCTTTTACAATTTACTATTGGAAATATTGGTGAGGGATTTATGGAAACATATGTAAATGTTTATTCTAAAATACCTACATATGCCATTCAGTTAGCTGATGAAATAACATATACTGCGGTTGGTAATCTTTTTGCAGATGCGTTTAAAACAGCTATAATAGCTTTTATTCCATTATTAGGAGCAGTATTTGTTATATCATTTATTGGAGATTTAGTACAAGTAAAGTGGCAGATTACAGGAAAACCGTTAGCTCCCAAATTTAGTAAGATTAATCCCATAAGTGGTTTTAAGAAGATATTTTCATTACAATCAGTTGTTAATTTATTAAAGTCACTCGCACTTGTTGGAATTATTTTTTTTGTGGTATATCAAACCATTTCAGATAAAACAGGTATATTGTTTAATCTGTATGAAGTAAGCCTTATGGAAGCACTTGGAGTAATAGGTGAAATGGTTATATCTTTGGGGCTAAAGATAAGTATAATTTATTTGATAGTTGGTTTAGGTGATTTTGCTTATCAGAAAATAAAGTTTAAAAATGATATGAAGATGACCAAACAGGAAATTAAAGATGAAATGAAGAATTCTGAAGGTGATCCTCAGATAAAAGGTAAGATTAGACAGAAAATGAGACAGGCATCAATGCGAAGAATGATGCAGGAATTGCCTACAGCAGACGTAGTAATTACTAACCCTACACATTATGCGGTTGCTCTTAAATATGAATCAGAAAAATCAAGAGCACCAATAGTAATTGCTAAAGGTGAAGATTATTTGGCTATGAAGATTAAAGAAAAAGCTAAAGAATGTTCAATTGAAATTGTGGAAAATAAACCACTTGCAAGAGCATTATATGCAAACGTTGATATTGGACAGGAAATCCCTGAAGAATTATATCAGGCAGTAGCAGAAGTTCTTGCATATGTATACGGTCTTAAAAATAAAACAATACAAAGACCTAATTATTGAATAGAAAATAATTTACTTTATATATAGAAAGGAGAGCATGAAATGAAAAAGACAGATATTGGTGTGGCATTATATCTATTAGCTGCAATTGTATTTATGATTATTTCAGTACCGGCTGGAATGTTAGATGTTTTGCTTGCATTAAACTTTTTTGTTTCTATGGTAATATTATTTAATGCTTTCTTTTCAAAAGAGCCATTGGATATGTCAGCATTTCCAACTATTCTTTTAATTACAACTATTTTTAGAATTTCATTAAATATTTCTTCAACTAAATTGATTTTAAAAACAGGTAATCCGGGACAGGTTGTAAGAACTTTTGGTGAATTCGTTGGTAAAGGTGATCCGATTATTGGTATTATTATCTTTATTATTTTGATTATTGTTCAGTTTATGGTTATCAATAAAGGTTCTGAACGTGTTGCTGAGGTAACAGCAAGATTTACGCTTGATGCTATGCCGGGTAAGCAGATGGCTATTGATGCTGATTTAAATACCGGTGCGATTAATGATGCACAGGCTAAAGAACGAAGAGAAAAGATTGCTAAGGAATCGGCATTCTTCGGTTCTATGGATGGTGCGGTTAAGTATGTTAAAGGAGATGCAACTGCAGGTCTTATTATTACTTGTGTAAATATTATTGGCGGTTTAATTATGGGTGTTACAAGAATGGAAATGCCTATTGGAGAAGCATTTAATTATTATACAATTATAACTATTGGTGATGGTCTGGTAAGTTCGATTCCTTCGCTTATGATATCACTGGCAACAGGTATACTTGTTACTAAGAACGCAGATGATGATGACTTGGGCTCATCAATTTTCAAACAGTTATTTACAATTAATAAAGTGTTGTATTATGTTGGTGGTGCATTGATTTTCCTCGGTATTTTCACTCCGCTTCCAATATATATCTTTGTTCCATTTGGATTGGTTGCAATATTTATAGGAAGAAAAAAGAGCAAAGAAGCAGATGTTTCTCTTATTGAAAGCGAAGTAGATATGGCAGAAGCGGAAGCCGAAGAAATAAGACGACCTGAAAATGTTACATCACTTCTTTCGGTTGACCCTATCGAATTGGAATTTGGTTATGGAATTATTCCTCTTGCAGATGTTAATCAAGGAGGAGATTTAATTGACAGAGTAGTAATGATTAGAAGGCAGATTGCTCTTGAATTAGGTGCTGTTGTACCGATTATTCGTTTGAGAGATAATATTCAGCTTAATCCGAACCAGTATATTATTAAGATAAAAGGTATACAGGTAAGTGAAGGTGAGATTTTATTTGACCACTATATGGCGATGAATCCGGGGTATGTTGAGGAAGAGATTAGCGGTATTCCAACATTTGAGCCTTCGTTCCATTTACCTGCTTTGTGGATTACTGAAAGTCAGAGAGAAAGAGCGGAAACTATGGGATATACTGTAGTAGATCCACCTTCTATTATAGCAACACACTTGACAGAGGTCGTAAGAAATCATATTTCTGAACTTCTTACAAGACAGGATGTATCAAATCTTATTGATAATATCAAAGATGCTAATAGTGCACTTATTGATGAGCTTATTCCAAAGCTTCTTAATATTGGTGAAATTCAGAAAGTATTACAAAACCTTTTGAAAGAAAGTATTTCAATCAGAGATTTACTTACAATACTTGAAACACTTGCAGACCATGCAACTATTACAAGAGATACAGATGTATTGACTGAGTATGTGCGACAAAGTTTGAAACGAGCAATTTCAAGTAAATTCTTTAGTCAGACTGAATCTACTACAATAATTACACTTGACCCTACGATAGAACAGCAGATAATGAATTCAGTAAAACAGTCTGAACAGGGTGCATATATTACTTTGGAGCCTGAGGTTACAAAGCAGATAATAAAATCAACCGAAGAAATGATTGATAAATTGGAAAAAATGGGAAAACCTGCAATAATCATAACTTCGCCTATTGTCAGAATGTATTATAAACGTCTGACACAGGATTATTTCAAAGATTTGATTGTTATTTCCTATAATGAAATTGAATCAAATGTTGAATTACAGTCAGTTGGGATGGTGAGCACATAATGATAATCAAAAAATTTACAGCAGAAACTGAGCAGGAAGCTGTGATGCAAGCAAAGGAAGAGATGGGCAGTAATGCCATAGTTCTTAATATAAAAACAATAAAACAAAGAGGAATAAGAAAGTTTTTTAAAAAAGATATTGTTGAAGTAACAGCAGCACTGGAAGAAAAAACTACAGCATCTATTCCGATTGAAAAAATCAGCTTAGCATTAGGAAAAGAAGATTTAGAGCAACGAGTTGCAATAGAGGAAAAATTAGATAATCTTCAAACAATGCTTGAACAAAGAATAAGTGATAATACAAAAAAATCATTAGCTTCGGATGTAAAAGTTGAGAAAAATGTAAATCATACATTTATGCAATTAATATATAATCAGCTTATTGAAAATGAAGTTGATGAAAAATATGTAAATCAGATAATTTCTGAGATAGAATCTTCATTAAGGAAAGAGAATACTTTAGACACTATTTTGGCATCTGTTTATCAGAAGATAGTTTTAAAATTAGGACTTCCTGATCCGATTATTTTACAGGAAAAGAATCCACAGATAGTGTTTTTTATAGGACCTACGGGAGTTGGTAAAACAACTACCATAGCTAAAATTGCATCTGATTTTAAGATTAATAAGAATGCAAAAGTTGCACTTATTACATCTGATACTTATAGAATTGCGGCTGTAGAACAGTTAAGAACATATGCGAATATTTTAAACGTTTCTTTATCAGTAGTATATACTGTTGAAGAATTAAATAATGAGATTGCAAGTTATAAGGATTATGATTTGATTTTAGTTGATACAGCCGGAAGATCACATAAGAATAAAGAACAATATCAGGAAATTGAACATTTTGTAAATGACTGCATAATTCCTGAAGAATTTACTAAGAAGATGTATCTTGTGCTTAGTGCAACATCTAAATATAGAGATTTGAAAAATATCGTTGATGTTTATGATCAGGTTGGAAAATATAGTCTTATATTTACAAAGACTGATGAAACAACAGCACTAGGAAATGTATTTAACATAAGATTAAAGACAAATGCAGATTTATCATATATAACAGGTGGTCAGACAGTACCTGATGATATAAGTATTATTGACCCACAGATGCTTGCTAAAAGTTTATTAGGAGGTGGGGAATAATGGATCAGGCACAAAAGCTAAGAGAGATGATGGAAAATACAAAAGAAAATTCAGTAACTGACAATAATTCCGGTAATTGTAAAATTATCACAGTTACGAGTGGTAAGGGTGGAGTTGGAAAAACCAGTCTTTCTGTCAACCTTGCAATTCAGTTTAGACAACAGGGAAAGAGTGTTTTGATATTTGATGCGGATTTTGGACTTGCTAATATAGAAGTTATGCTTGGAGCAGTTCCTGAGTATAATTTAACTGACTTGGTTTATAGAGGCAAGGAACTAAAAGATATTATTATGAAAGGTCCTATGGATATTGGATTTATATCGGGTGGTTCAGGAGTTACCGGATTTGATGATATATCTAAAGATCAGATAGTGTATCTTGTTAATAAATTAAAAGAACTTGAAAGTATGGTTGATATTATAATAATAGATACCGGAGCAGGAATTTCAAGTGCAGTCATGGATTTTGTTGTGGCAAGTGATGAAGTGTTGTTAGTTACTACACCTGAGCCTACTTCTATAACAGATTCTTACTCTTTATTGAAAGTGTTAAGTAAGAATGAAAATTTTGATAAAGATAATACAAGAATCAGAATAATAACTAACAGAGTAAGTAATTCGGATGAAGGTATTAATTTATATAATAAGTTAAATGTAGTTGTTGGTAAATTTTTGAATATTAATGTTGGATTTCTAGGTTCAATTGAAGCTGATGTTAATATGTCTAAGTCAGTAATTCAGCAAAAACCTGTCAGTATTGCTTATCCAAACTCAAAAGGTGCTAAATGCATTAAAGAACTTGCTAAAAAGATTTTGGAAATTAAAGAAAATGAAGAGAATAAGCCTAAAGGTTTATCAATGTTCTTTATGAGAAAATTCAAAATGAATAAAGGGGGCTGAGATTATGATTTCAAGGATTATTTCACCCGGAGACAGATTAGAGATTACGAAAGTTGTTAGTGAAAAGAAGAGAAAACAGCTTGAGGAAGAAAATTCTGTTTTTGCAAAAACGCTGATTAGTCAGGTATATGATGTTATTGATGAAACACAATTAAAAATTGCTATGCCAATTGTAGAAGGAAGAGTGATTCCACTGCCGGTTAATGAAAGGTTTGATGTGTGTTTTTATACAAATGGCGGATTATATAAAAGTGGTTTTACTGTAATTGAAAGATATAAGGAAAATGGATTATATGTACTTGTAATAGACCTTATATATGAGTTGAAAAAATTTCAAAGAAGGCAGTATTACAGATTTGAATGTGTGTTGGAGGTTGATTTTGTAAAAGTAGATGAAGAATTTTTAAAGAATGAAGTTGACGACTACATATTAGATGAAAAATTTGATGAAACACCTAAGCAACGTGGTATAATAATGGATATTAGTGGTGGGGGTATTAGGTTTGTTTCAGATGAAAAATTAGAAAAAAATTCTGTAGTTTTACTTAAACTTGATTTAGTATTTAATGATAATCAAAGGCTAAAAATAATTATGGGAAAAGTCTTGTCCTCAAATAAAACAAAGAACAATACAGGGATGTATGAACAAAGAATAGAATATTGTGATATTAAGGGGGCAATTAGAGAAAAGATTATTAAGTATATTTTTGAACAGGAAAGAAAAATGCGCCACAGAGAATAGTTATTAATAATGTTCCTCGAAGTTGACGTTTTGGAAATGGAGGAAAAAATGGGTGATAAATTTAAAATTTTAATTATAGATGACTCTGCACTTATGAGAAGTGTAGAATCTGATATAATAGGAAAAGATAATCGCTTTGAAGTGGTTGACACAGCGCCGGATGGTGTAACCGGACTTGATTTACTTATAAGAAACAACGGACAATATGATTTGGTTTTATTAGATGTTAATATGCCTAAGATGAATGGTCTTGAGGTTCTTACAAGAATACAAAAGTATAAACTTCGATGTAAAGTAATTATGGTTAGTACTCTTGTTAAAGAGGGTGCACATGAAACAATTCTTGCTCTTGAAAGAGGAGCTGTTGATTTTGTTTTAAAACCTTCAGCAGCTAAAGGAGAGAGCAGAGATGAGTTTGAAAAGAAGTTGTTGGTCGCTATTGCAGCGGCTCTTGGTTGCGATGATGGTGTAAATGAAAATTACAAAAAGGTTGATTCATTAAAAAAACAAATTTTAGCTATCAATGATTCCAATAGGAACGGTCTTTCAAGAAACAGAAGTAGCAATAACAGAGATAATGTAATTGTTGCAATTGCCTGTTCTACAGGAGGACCAAAGACACTTAAGGAAATTATTCCGAAACTGCCTAAGGATATTGATGTACCTATAGTTTTAGTACAACATATGCCTATGGGATTTACAAAATCTTTAGCAGACCGATTAGATGAATTAAGTGAAATTGATGTTACAGAAGCTGTAGATGGAGAAAAGCTTGAAAAAGGACATGTATACATAGCTCCTGGTGGAAAACAACTTAGGATAGCAAAAGGAATTGGTTCGTCACATGTAATTAAACTTACAGATGAAGAACCGAGAGATGGCCTTAGACCTTGTGCTAATATTATGTATGAATCACTCGCAGATATGGGATATGAAAAAATATTATGCGTAGTACTTACAGGAATGGGTGCAGATGGAAGAGCCGGAATTGAAAAATTGTCTAAAACAAAAGAAACTTATACGATTGCGCAAGATGCAGACACATGTGTAGTGTATGGAATGCCTAGAGCAATTGTAAGTAGCGGACTGGCAGATGAAGTGTTACCACTTGATGCTATAGCCGGTTCAATAATAAAAAACGTGGGGGTGCTAAGCGATGGACGTTAGCCAGTATTTAGAGATTTTTATTGATGAAACAAAAGAACATTTACAAAATTTAAATGAGCAGTTGCTTGTTATTGAAAAGGAGCCTGAGAATACAGATACTATTAACGAGATATTCAGAGCGGCTCACTCTCTTAAGGGTATGGCAGGAACTATGGGCTTTAAGAGAATGCAGAAATTAACACATCAGATGGAAGATGTATTTTCTGAAATCAGAAATGGTAAGATGACTGTAACTCCTAATCTTGTGGATGTATTATTCCAATGTTTGGATGCGTTGGAAACGTATCTTGATTTGATTATGGAATCAGGAGATGAAGGAGATAATGATAATGAGCCTATATTAAATCAGTTAGAGGCCATTATGTCAGGTAAGGCAGTAGTAAAAGAAGAAGTATCAGAGCCTGCTAAGAAAGCAGAAGTTGCATCATCAGGTGATTCTAAGAAAGAAAAATATAAAGACTTTGTATTTGCAGATTTTGAAAAGCATGCTATGGAAGAAGCATTTTCAAAGAATTTGAATGTGTATGCTATAACAGTTTTCGTTGATGAGAATTGTTTACTTAAAGCAGCAAGAGCTTTCCTTGTATTTAAGAATCTTGAAGATGCAGGTGAAATTATTAAATCTAATCCACCGGCACAGGATATAGAAGATGAAAAATTTGAATTTGACTTTAGTATTTGTATTATCACAAAAGAGTCATTAGAAAAAGTTATTTCAATCATCAAAGATGTTTCTGAAATTAAAGATGCAATTGGTGAGAAACTTGATAAAGTTCCGGAAGATCCTAAAAAAGAAGTTGTTAAAGTAGAAGCTGAAGAGAAGAAAACAGAGGCACCTGCACAGGCAGCATCTAAAGGACAGACAGGAAAAGGTAATGGTAAGCCTATAGTTAACCGTTCAGTGCGTGTTGATATTGAGAAACTTGATGTACTTATGAATCTTGTTAGTGAGCTTATTATTGCTAAGAATGGTCTTGTATCACAGAGTAATAGTGATACAGTTGGAGTTCGTTCGCAGGCGTTTTATGAACAGATAGAATATCTTGAAAGAGTAACAACTAATCTTCATGAATCAGTTATGAAGGTTCGAATGATGCCTATCGAAACTGTAACACAGAAATTCCCTAGAATGATTCGTGACCTTACTAAGAAACTTAATAAGAATATGGAACTCATTATGACTGGTGAGGATACAGAATTAGATAGAACAGTTATTGATGAAATTGGTGATCCACTTATGCACTTACTTCGTAATTCAGCAGACCATGGTCTCGAATCACCGGAAGTGAGAGTTCAAAAAGGAAAACCAGAGATGGGAACAATCAGACTTGATGCATATCAGGATGGTAACAATGTTGTTATTGAAGTTGGTGATGATGGTAATGGTATTGATGTTGAGGCTGTAAGAAATAAAGCTATTGACAAAGGTACAGTTACAGCTGAACAGGCTGCACTTATGACTGATAAAGAAGTTATTGATTTATTATTTAGACCAAGTTTTTCAACAGCAAAGGTTGTTTCAGATGTTTCAGGAAGAGGTGTAGGTCTTGATGTTGTTAAATCTAAGATTGAATCTCTTGGTGGAGAAATTGAAGTTAAGACTAAGTTAGGTGAAGGAAGTACATTTATTATCAGACTTCCACTTACACTTGCAATTATTCAGGCTCTTATGGTTGAACTTGGAGAAGAAAAATATGCAATATCACTTGGAAGTATTCAGACAATCGAAGATATTCCTGTTTCAGAAATTAAGTATGTACAGACTAAGGAAGTTGTAAACTTAAGAGGTACAGTTATTCCTCTTATCAGACTTGATTCTGTTTTAGATATTGAGTATACAAATAATGATGAAAGCCTTACAGTTGTAATTGTTAAGAAAGGTGATAAGCTTGCAGGTCTTGTGGTTGATAAATTAATTGGACAGCAGGAAATCGTTATTAAATCGTTAGGAAAATATTTAAGTAACAGTAGCAAGATAATTGGTGGCGCAACTATTTTAGGTGATGGTGAAGTCGCACTAATCCTTGACGTTAATACATTATTATAATGGAGGAGCAGGGTATGGATACAAACATTATCGAAAAAGAAGAAATTAAACAGTATATAGTAGTAAATTTAGGTGCAGAGCAGTATGGTATTGATATCAGTTATGTTGACAATATCGTTAGAATGCAGAAGATTACAAGAGTACCTAAATCATTAGATTATTTCAAAGGAGTAATTAATCTTAGAGGTGAAATTATTCCAATTATGAGCTTAAGAAAGAGATTTAATTTAGAAGAAGATTCTTATACAGATAAAACAAGAATTATTATTCTTAAGCCGGAACAGCAAGAGCCTATTGGAATTATTGTAGATTTAGTTAAAGAAGTTATTAATCTAAAAGAAGATGATGTTGATAAGATGGCTATTGATGTTAGAGATGAACAGTCAAAATATATTTTTGGTGTTGGAAAGAATAACAATAATAATACACTTATCTCATTATTAAATATTAATAATGTAATTGAGGAATCACTTGTACAATAAGGAAGAGTGGGGAATATGTCGAAAATTGATTTAAATGATTTAAGTAAAATGCAATATGACGTTCTTTCAGAACTTGGTAACATTGGGGCAGGCAACGCAACGACTGCCCTTGCTACTATGGTGAATAGAAAAATTGATATTGGTGTTCCACATGTAAGGCTAGTGGAGTTTGACCAGATATCTACAATTATTGGTCCTGAAGAAGATGTAAAAGTCGGAATACTAATTATGCTTCATGGTGATGTTAAGGGTATGATGATGTTTCTTCTTGATGATAATATTGCAAAAAATCTTATTAATATTCTTATGGGAAGACCGGATGGTTCAGAAGTATTGTTTGATGATTTAGAACGTTCTGTAGTTATGGAAATTGGAAATATTATTGCAGGTGCGTATTTGAATTCATTATCTGTTATGACCGGTTTGAATATTGAAGTTTCAGTACCTTTATTAGATATTGATATGGCTGGGGCTATTTTAAGTGTACCGGCAATTGAATTCGGTAAGATTGGTGATAAAGTATTACTAATTGAAACAGAATTTGATGGAGAAGTTGATAAAGCGTATGCAATTAATGGATACTATATTTTAGTACCTGAACTTGAGTCTTATGAAAAGATTCTTGGGTCTTTAGGTGTGTAAATTTTCTTAGAATAATACAATTTGTATAGAGGAAAGACATGGAAGAAGTAATTAAAGTTGGTATGGCAGATATGAACACATGTGAACCTCCTAAGAAA
Organism: Lachnospiraceae bacterium; assembly: GCA_017416465.1. GTDB lineage: Bacteria > Bacillota > Clostridia > Lachnospirales > Lachnospiraceae > Bovifimicola. Next base: position 48,600 of record JAFQCK010000089.1, read on the forward strand.
ATAACTACCTTAGGTCTTGGTTCATGTGTTGGTATCGTATTATATGATGAAAAAACAAAATTATGTGGGATGATACATATTATGCTTCCTGACAGTACTAAAATTAAAAATAATTCTAACAGAGCTAAATTTGCAGATACGGCGATAGAAGATATGATTATTCAAATGCAACAAAAGGGTACAGACATAAAGAATCTTATTGCTAAAATAGCAGGCGGAGCTCAAATGTTCTCTTATGGTTCAGGGAACAGTGATTTTGTGCGAGTTGGAGAGAAAAATGTTGAAGCTGTAAAAGAAATATTAAATGAGAAAAAAATTAAGATTGTTGCAGAAGATACAGGGCTTAATTATGGACGAACAATTATTTTTAATCCAAATGATGGAAAGCTTACTGTTCGTTCAGTAGGTAAGGCTGAGTTAATCCTATAGAAAGGTATTACAATATCAATAAATAGGATTTCTATAGAAAGGACTTGTGAATATGAATAGAACAAAATATATTCCGTCAATAGTCATGTTAGCTGCAGCATTTGTAGCATGCGTATCTACTATTTATTTTAAATATACAACAAGAGAGATTTTATATATTGTACTAATAATAAGTGTGTGCTTCTTTGGTTTAGGTCATATTATAAGGATGATTGCAGAGAAATATCTTGTTGTGGAAACTATTGAAGAGATGAAATCGGAGGAGTCAGAGGAAGAATCTGATAAATCTGAAAGCAAACAGGAAAAAGATGAAAAACAATAAATAGCAAATAAAGTATTTGTTTGTTGTATTTAACCGGAGGGTGAATTAGATGGATGAAGCTTCAAGAAATAAAATGTGGCAAGATTATATGGCTGGAAAGACAAGCGAAAAGCGAGATAAGATAATTTTAGAATATGCTTCATTGGTAAAGATAGTTGCAGGACGATTAAGTATTTATCTTGGATATAATGTTGAATATGATGATTTAGTAGGATATGGAATATTTGGGCTTATTGATGCTATTGATAAATTTGATTATGGTAAAGGTGTAAAGTTTGAAACTTATGCCAGCTTAAGAATCCGAGGGGCAATCTTAGATCAGATAAGGAAGATGGATTGGATTCCACGTTCACTCAGACAAAAGCAGCGAAAAATTGATGCAGCCATAACTAAGATTGAAAGTGAGAATGGAAGAACAGCAACTGATGAAGAGGTTGCTAAAGAGATAGGTATAGAGGTTGACGAATTGCTTACGTGGCAAGGTCAGGCTAAGGTATCAAATATAGTATCTCTTGATGAATTTATAGAGGTATCAGGTGATAAAGAAGTTGCATTTGTTAAGACAAATTCTTTTGAACAGCCAGAGCATGTTGTTTTAAAAAATGAATTTAAAGAGCAATTAGCAGAGGCAATGGAGTCACTTACAGAAAAAGAGAAAAAGGTCATTTTATTATATTATTATGAGGAACTTACATTAAAAGAAATTAGTTATATTTTGGAAGTTTCTGAATCAAGAATTTCACAGCTTCATACAAAGGCATTACAAAAGATGAAGGTGAAGCTTGGTGGCAATATAGATATAATGATTAATTTATAAAAGGTGGGATGAGATATGAATGGATATTTCCAAATAATAAATGAAAATGATAAAACATATTTAAAGTTATATCCCGCAACAGATAATGGAAAAAAAATCGAACTTGCTGATATAATTGAGTATTTTGAATTGATTGGTTTAAAAGACTATGATTTGATTGATGTGAACAAGAATCTTGAAAATCTTAGTGAAGAAAAGCAAATCAAAATAAAGCATAAGGCAGGTTATCCTATTAATGAGTTTATGGCAGTCAAATTATCAGATGATAAAATGACTGCATTTGTTAAATTTTATCCACCTAGTAATGATGGTAAAAAAATTGATATAGATGAAATGAAAAGCGATTTAAGTATTGCTAAGGTTTCATATGGTTTGAATTATGATATATTAGAAGAACATCTTAATAATCCTGTGTTTTGTACAGATATTGTAATTGCAAAAGGAAAAGATGTTGTTCAGGGAAAAGATGCTTATGTAGAGTATATGTTTAATGCTGATAGAAAAGCTAAACCAAGACGTAAGGAAGATGGTTCGGTTGATTTTCATCAGTTGGATAATATTAATCATATATGCAAAGGTGATTTGCTTGCGGTATTACATCCGGCTTATTTTGGTGAAAATGGTAGGAATGTGTTGGATGAGGTTATTAAGCCGGCAAGCGTTTCTCAAAAGTTTTTAAAATATGGTAAAAAGATAGATATATCTGAAGATAAATTACAAATTTTTTCTCAGGTAGATGGTCATGTTAGTTTACATGGTGAACAAGTATTTGTATCGGATGTATATGATGTTCCGGCAGATGTTGATAATTCAACTGGAGATATTCAATATGAAGGCAATGTTTTGGTTCATGGTAGTGTAAGAACCGGATTTAAAATAAAAGCTTCGGGCAATGTTGAAGTTCTTGGAAGTGTTGAAGGTGCGGAGATAGTTGCAGGCGGAGATATAATTCTTCATCATGGTATACAGGGAATGGGAAAAGGATTGGTTGTAGCAAAAGGAAATATTGTTGCAAAATTTATTGAAAGTTCTAAAGTATTTGCTAATGGATATATTGAAGCGGAAGCAATAATTCAGAGTCATGTATCTGCTACCGAAGAGATTACAATCAATGGTTCGAAAGGACATGTTATAGGTGGACATATTCGTTCAACTAAGATGATAAAAGCAAAGAATATTGGGTCAGGAATGGGAATAGCTACTATCGTTGAAGTTGGTTTTGACCCAAGTATTCAGGATGATATTAATAAAAAGAAAGAATTTGTTCAGGAAAAAACAGAAGAAGTAAAAAAATATTCACAGATGGTTGAAGTATTAAGTAAAAAGCTTAAAAATGGAACAATTACTGAGGATCAGAAGATTAATTATAAGAATCATCTTGAGAAAATTAAAACGTTAAAGCTGGAGATTGCAAAAACTCAAGAAGAATATGAGACAAAAGTTGCAAGTTTACTTAATAATGATTCGGCTTGCGTAAAAGTTGAAAGAACTATTCATTCAGGAGTACAGTTAATTATTTCAGGAGAACATTTAAATCTTCAAAGAGACGATAATTACTGTAAATATGTCAAAAAAAATGGTATGGTAGTTAGTCTTCCATTATAATTAAGGTTTTTATTGAACTGATTAAATGTAACTGTTTAGAGCAAACGAATAGTGTTTTCGAGCCTGGCTCTGAACAGTTATAATTATTTTGAAATGGAATGGAGGAATTAAAATGGTTAATCCGATTGTATTTTCAGGTATGGTTCAAAGGACACAAGATATTTCAACAATAAAGCAAAATGAGAATGCCAAACCGCAATTTGAACAGGTTTTTGTTCAACAAAAGAATCAAAAAGATGTTGTTTTAAAGCATGAGAGTGTAATAAAGAAAGATAACGCGGATAAAGAACAAAAAAAGTTTGATGCAAAAGAAAAAGGGAATGGGGAATATTTTGCTAATAATAAAAAGGGAAAACAAAATCAAAAAGATGTTGGAAAAGTTATAAAGAAAGATAATAAAGGCTCGTTTGATGTTTCGGTTTAAACATTATACGTGAAAAGAGGTAGTTATGTCAGGAATAGAAATATTTCTAATTGTTGTAGGTATGATAGCTATAGCAATAAGTTTTTTTGATGTTAAAATATTTGAGAATAAAGAAGAAGTAAATAATTTTGAAAGTAAACTTAATGATGAAATTCTTGAGCAGAAAGTAAGTGAAGCTATTGATGGAATTATCGACAGAAAGGTTGAATCAACAGAAGTAAAGATTGAGAAGATTTTAAATGAAAAGATAATGACCGTTGGAGAATATTCGGAAAATGTAATATCTGAAATTGACAAAAATCATAACGAAGTTATGTTTTTATATGGAATGCTTAATGATAAGGAAAAAGAAGTTAAGAATACTTTGATTGATATAGAAAATATAAAAAAGAGTATTAAAAAAATAGAAGTTGAAAAAGATAATGCGACAACTGAAAATTCTGAATTGATTAAAGAAGAAACTATTGTTAATAGAGCAGAAGTGACAAATAAACAAAATGTTAGAAATACAGCGAAACAGAATTTAGAAAAAAACAAATCAGGAAAAAGCATTACAAATAATAAAAATAATAAGACTAAGAATAATTCATCGTCCAAATCAGATAAATCGAATGTGTCGGTAAAGAATGATTCAAAAAAGAACAATAATGAAAAAATACTTGAATTATACAAGCAGGGAAAAGAACCGATGGATATTGCTAAAGAATTAAAGCTTGGCATTGGTGAAGTAAGACTTGTAATTGATTTATTTAAAAACAGAACATAATAAATTAAATTTAGATAAAGGTTTGAAAGGCTTGGGATAAGTAATGAAATATAAGTATTTCTTAAGAGGCTTTGGATTTGGAATATTATTTGCAACACTAATTTTAATGTGTGCATTAGCTATAAAAGAAAATATGCCTCAAAACAATAGTTCAAAAAAAGATGTTTTGTCATCGGAAGTAAAAGAGAATGAAAAAGATTCTGATACAAGTAAACAGGAAGAAACATCGACTAAAGAAGAAACAACTAGTAAGGAAGAAGAAACAACTAGTAAGGAAGAAGAAACATCATCAGATGAAGTTGAATCAACAAGTAAAGAAGAAATAACTTCAGATGAAGTTGAAACGACAAGCAAGGAAGAAGAGAGTAGTAGCGAATCAGATAGTGATATTTCTGAAGAAACTTCAAGTGTGGAAATGGTTGTATTTACATTAAGTGGTGGAATGTCTTCTAATCAGGTTGCACAGGCACTTAAAGATTTAGGAGTGGTTGATAGTGCGTCAGAGTTTAATAGTTATATGGAAAAGAGTGGGATTGCCAAAAGATTGAGAATCGGAGTATACCAGATTCCTAAAAATGCAACTTATAGTGAAATTGGAAATATTCTTGTAAAGAAAAATTAGTAAAAAATATAATAAAATTATTGAAATCAGCATAATTGTGTGGTAAAATATCAACGCTGTGTCGAAAAAGAGTTGGCACAAATAGCACATATGCTGATTTTTGTATTGGTGCCCATGCTCGGGGTGATACAAAAAAATGACGTATATGAAAGAATATAACCAATGGAGGTAGAAAAATGAGCGTTATTTCAATGAAACAGTTATTAGAAGCAGGTGTACATTTCGGACACCAGACAAGAAGATGGAATCCTAAGATGGCTCCATACATCTACACAGAGAGAAATGGTATCTACATCATCGACTTACAGAAGTCTGTAGGAAAAGTTGATGAAGCTTACAAAGCAATCGCTGATATCGCAGCTGATGGTGGTACAATTCTTTTTGTAGGTACAAAGAAACAGGCTCAGGATGCAATCAAGACAGAAGCTGAAAGATGTGGTATGTACTATGTTAACGAAAGATGGTTAGGTGGTATGCTCACAAACTTCAAGACAATCCAGAGCAGAATAGAAAGATTAAAAGCTATCGAAGCTATGGCTGAAGACGGAACATTTGATGTTCTTCCTAAGAAAGAAGTTATTGAGATTAAGAAAGAATGGGAAAAACTTGAGAAGAACCTTGGCGGTATCAAAGAAATGAAGAAGATCCCTGATGCAATTTTCGTAGTAGACCCTAAGAAAGAAAGAATCTGTATTCAGGAAGCACATTCACTTGGTATTCCACTTATCGGTATTGCAGATACAAACTGTGATCCGGAAGAACTTGATTATGTAATCCCAGGTAATGATGATGCTATCAGAGCAGTTAAATTAATCGTTTCTAAGATGGCAGATGCTGTTATCGAAGCTAATCAGGGTGAAGAAGCTGTTGCAACAGAGGCTGAAGTAGAAGTTGCTGAAGAAACAGTAGAAGCATAATTTGGATATTATTGAATTTATTATATAATTGTTCAGAGTCAATTTTATTGGCTCTGAATAGTTTCATTTTTAATATATTTTAGGAGGTCAATGTAATGGAAATTACAGCAAAGATGGTAAAAGAGCTTAGAGAAATGACTGGTGCAGGTGTTATGGCTTGTAAGAACGCACTTGTTGAAACAGAAGGTGATTTCGATAAAGCTATTGAAGTTTTAAGAAAAAAAGGTGAAGCTACAGCAGTTAAGAAAGCAGGAAGAATTGCGGCAGAAGGTACAGTTCTTGCAGTTGTAGAAGGAAATAAAGCAGCAATCGTAGAAGTTAACTCAGAAACAGACTTCGTAGCTAAGAATGATAAGTTCAGAACATTCGTAGCTAATATCGCTGATCAGATTATTGCATCTGATGCAACAAGCGTAGAAGCTTTATCAGAAGAGAAGTTTGTAAAAGATGAGTCTAAGACAGTTAAAGAAGAATTAGTAAGCCAGATTGCAGTAATCGGAGAAAACCTTACAATCAGAAGATTTACAAAAATCAATACTGATGGTGTAGTTGTTCCATATATTCATGCAGGTGGAAGAATCGGTGTATTAGTAGAAGCTAATGCTGAAGCTAATGATGATGTTAATGAAGCTCTTAAGAACATTGCTATGCAGATTGCAGCTCTTAATCCAAAGTATACAAGCAGAGATGAAATCTCAGCAGACGAGCTTGCTAAATTAAGAGAGATTACAATTGATAGCGCATTAAATGATACATTTACACTTCCAATGCCAGTATTAAAAGGATTACTTGAAAAAGCAGTTAATGATAAAGTATGGTCAGATGAAGATATCGCTATCTATGAAGAGAAGAAAGATAATATGAAATATTTACCAAACTTCCTTTCAAAAGAAGCAAAGGCTTCATTAGCAGAACTTGCTTTAGCTGACAAAGCAACTATCGTAGAAAACAAAATCTTTACAGGTCTTGTTGATGGACGTGTTGCTAAACAGCTTAAAGAAATCTGCTTATTAGACCAGACTTATGTTAAGGCTGAAGATGGAAAACAGTCAGTTGCACAGTACATTGCCCAGGTTGCTAAGGCTACAGGTTCAGACATTACTCTTAAAGGATTTGTTCGTTACGAAACAGGCGAAGGAATCGAGAAGAAGTCTGAAGATTTCGCAGCTGAAGTTGCAAAACAGATGGGAATGTAATCCTAAAATCAATATTTAAATAAGTTGGTTGTTAAACCCCTTAAAACTCGTTATGTTAGCGGTTTTAAGGGGTTTTCTTTATCTAAAATTTAATTCCATATAATATCATAAAATATCATAACTTATCACTAAAATTGGGACCAGATTGGGACAATGCGTTGGGACTAAAATATAGTCCCAAATTCTTGAATATGAAAAAAATATTATATGGTTGGTGGAATGAGATTGGAGGTCAGAGGTAATAAGAAATTCAATAGTTGTAATGTATACAGTACAGTTTTATAAGTGTTATTGTTGTACATTTAGTTTCCATATGTTACTATATGTAATAGAGTTGGTATCATATTTAACAAAAATGAGGAATGTCAATTATGAGTAAAATAATGGATGACCTAATTGGTAATGAAAAAAAGAATAGTGCTTTAAAGTTGTTGAAAATTGGAAAGTTAACTGATGATGAAATAGCAGATGGCTTGGGAATTACGATTGAAGAAGTGGAATCTCTCAAATTAAAAGAACTTCATATAGTATGTGATAAAAAATGTAAAGTATAACAGCTAAATTTAAGTAGGAAAGCCTCATTAGATAGAAAAATCTGTCAGATGAGGTTTTCTTACAATAAAATTGGCTAATATAGGATCATATGGTTCTATGGTATTTATCGAAGAAATAGATAGTAAGTACGGATTTCATGATTTTTTGCTTGAAGAACTGGAAGCGTATGATGATGAGTTATTAAAAGAAAAATATAATCATTTTTTATCAGAAAAATTGGAGAAATCATTAATTGATGCAGATGAAGGCAGGGTTAAACCTGTCAAAGAAGTGTTTGATAAAATTTTAAATAAAATCAAGCAAATATAGTTTTAGAACTTAATTGTTTTGTATGGAATGATTTTGAAAAAAATATGCAAAATAATATTGATAAAGTTGACAATGCTGAAATGTAAGAATATAATACAATTAGATTTTGTAAAAATAATGCAGAATGGAGGAAAGAAAGATGTTGCTTGAATTTAGAACAAAAAACTATAAGTCATTTGTGGAAGAGGCTGTGTTTTCTATGACAAAGGCACCGAAGCAGTCAGGATTGGATTATAGTTTATTAGATATAAAAATAAAGAAAAAAAGTATCAAGGGACTTTGTTCCTCTGTTGTTTATGGTCCAAATGCTGCAGGAAAGACAAATATTATAGGGGCGATGGATGTGCTTCGTGCGATTGTTCTGCGTGGCAATATTAGAAATGCAGAAGAAAAGATGTCGCCAAATCCTGCATCAGGAGCATTGGAATTGATACCGAATAACAAATTAACCGAGTCTGAACCAGTTGAGTTCGCTATAGATTTTTATGAAAATGATTTTCGTATCCAGTATGATTTAGCTATGGATTTGGGATTGTTCTTGGATGAAGAATACCCAAGAAAGATTACATTTGAAAAGCTTACTGTAAATGATGAAATGGTATACAGCAGAAATGGTGAACTTGAGTTTGGAAATCTTGTAGTTCTCAAAGATTATTTATCAGAAGTAACAGAATTGAATACAGAGAGTGCTCTTGAGATTGCAAGAAACAGCCTGAATAGAGAAGAGTTGTTTTTGACAAATGGATTTAAGCTTATTTTGTCACAGAAATTTGCAAAGTTGATTACAGATTGGTTTACAAACAAGTTTATGGTAATATACCGAGCTGATTCTATGCAGTTGATAAAGCGCTTTACTGAACCGCAGAAAAAGACAGTTTATGTGGAGAAGACTACAGATAAAGCAGCGAAGCTGTTTGGTATTAATTCGAATGCGGTTGGATATGTGATAAGTGATGATGAGCCTGAAGGAAAGTTATATTCTATATTTAAAGATATTAAAAATAAAAGAAGAGCAGCAATTGCGGCGGAAATATTTGAATCCTATGGTACAATACGATTTGTAAATATGTTTCCTTTGGTTATAAAAGCAATGAAGACAGGCGGTACATTGGTGGTAGATGAATTTGATGCTTCTATTCATCCAATGGCTCTTATGAGCATAATTAATATTTTTCATAATGATGATATTAATGTGAATGGTGCACAGCTTATTTTTAATACACATAATCCGATTTTCCTTAATTCAAATCTTTTTAGACGAGATGAAATTAAGTTTGTAGAGCGAGATGACGACACGCATTATAGTAGCTTGTATGCATTATCAGATTTTGGAACTACAGGAGACAGAGGTGTGCGTAAACATGAGGATTATATGAGCCGATATTTCGTAAGCCAGTATGGTGCGATTAAGGATATTGATTTTACACCGATTTTTGAAGAACTAATGATGGACGAAAAAGAGGTGGATTATGGCAAATAAGAAAACGACAAAGAAGTACTATTTTAGTGTAGAAGGCGAAACAGAATATTGGTATTTGAAGTGGTTACAAGACCTGATAAATGCCAATGAAGAGTCAAGATATAAGGTTTCATTTGAATGTACGGTAAATAAGAATCCATACAAATATGCGAAAAAGCTCAATGTATTGAATAAAACAGAAATTTATCATTTTTTTGATTATGAAGGTGATGAAGAGATGTATGTCCAGAGATTCAAGGATGCCATGGATAATATGAAAAAGGCTCAGAACGCCGGAAAGCAGATTACTTATAAATCAGGATATAGCAATCTGACATTTGATTTATGGGTAATTCTACATATGACGAATTGTAATGGTGCTTATGCTCATAGAAAAAATTATATTACGGCGATTAATCGGGCATTTGGTGAAAGTTTTGAAAGTATGGATGAGTTCAAAGAAGAAGACAAATTTAAGTGTTGTCTTAAGAAATTGGAACTATCAAATGTAATTGATGCCATTGAACGAGCAAAAACGATTATGAAGAGAAATCAAGATAATGGATACAAATTGCTTGAATATAAGGGATATAAGTATTACAAAGAAAATCCTGCACTTGCTGTGTGGGAAGCGATAGAGAAGATACTTAAGGAATGTGAATTGGTGTGAGTGACGAATTGCTATGCATAAATTTGTTTAGTGGGTAAGAAATAATGTTAATGAGAGTCACCATGTGGTGGCTCTTGTTTACAGTGATATATAAGGTAGGAATACTATGGAAGAAAATAACATTATTGGATATTACGATTATTATTATGATATGCATGAATATTCTTGTATAGGTAAAGGGGAAGGAAAACTGCATATAGATAGAGAACCAAATGATGTTCAAAGATTTTTTTATAATGATAAGGTATGCCCTTTTTGCAAAACTATGCTGAAAAAAGTTTTTTGGGGGTTCGTTCAGAGCCAAGAGGTGGAGATTTATATGAAAGAGGATTAGTTCTTGAGTGCCAAAATTGTAAATGGTGGACATATAAATATCATTTTTCAGATGATGCTGATTTAGTGGATGAAGTTCGTTCGTTTTTTATTGATGAACGATATTATGGTATTACTAAAAGTTTTAATATTAACGATAAGATGCTTCCTATTGAAGTTTTGATGGAAGAATTGAAGAAAAAACCAGAGAGACTTTATGATATAAATCCCTATAAGTTAGAGCAATTAGCACAAGAGATATTAAGAGGAGCATATGATTGCGAAGTATGTCATGTAGGAAAAACAGGAGATGGCGGTAAAGATTTAATTGTGTTAGAGTCGGATGAACCTATTCTTGTGCAGGTAAAACGTCGTGAAAATCCAAATCATGTAGAATTAATTAAAGGAGTTAGAGAATTTGTAGGGACACTTTTTATAGAAGATAAGCGAAAGGGTATATATATATCAACTGCGAAAAGGTATTCTAAAGCTTCTAAAGAAGTGGCTGCTGAATTAATAAAAAATAGAAAATTGGATTATTTTAAATTGGTTGATTATGATAAACTATGTTCTTTGATTGGAGATATTAAAGAAAGAAAACATTGGGACAAATTAGTTAAAACCTTTTATGAATGTAATAATGCAGGGGTATATGATAGCGAAGAGCTTATTCGTAGATATGAAGGGAACTAATATTAAACAAAAAAATTCAAAGTTAAGAGAGGAGGACTATAAAATGGATTTTACAGGACATTTGAGGATTGATAAGAAAAAGGTGGCTTTTAGTATGAAAGAGGGTAAAGTGGTATTAATCTATGATGATCAGTTTTCGGCATTATTTCCGACAATGGTATGTGAAAAGGAGATTATAAAAGGGGTAACAACTGGAAATAGGGAAATAGTATTTATAAAAAGTCGATATAATAAGACGGCATTGGCTTATGGAGCATATGCATATTCATGCGGAAATACAGGATATATTAGTGATATTACAACTTTTGATAAGATATGTTTTTATGGAAAGCCAATAAATGTATTTGCAGGATTAAATAAGGCGTTTAATGTTAATAAAAAAAAAGATATAATAAATCATATTATGAGTATAGAACAGCAATGGATTAGTAATTCAAATTATTCTACTCAGATAAAATGGAATAGGAGAGATATACAGCTTTCAATAGAATATGATATAGTTTCGGATTCGGAATATGATGACGAATATATTAGAAAAACTGTACCAAAGATTTCATTAAAATTTCCGAAGATTATTAATATTAAAGAATTTCCGGATATCTATTTGATGGTATATGATTTCTTTGTTTTTTTGAATTTTAGACGGAATATTAAGTTTGATAAAATAGTCTTACAAAGAAAAGATGAAGATGCTTTTAAAGATCTTGCAAATGTTATTATATTTGATAAAGATGATAGCAATACATATGACAATACAGAAAGAAATTCTATCACATTACAACAATGTAAGGAAGAATTTGGAAAATTGTTTATGAGTGTTACAACGAGAAGAAAACGGAATATATATGATAGTTTTTATATTCCGGAAGATTCATCAAAGCATAGAGTAGTAACATATGAGAAGTATTTGTCTTGTGCTTTGAGTTTTGAAAGCGAGTATACAAGAACTCATGTGAATAAAAAAACAGTAAATGAAAAGTTTGCTAAAGTGCATGATACTTTTGGAGAATCATTGGAAAAAATGGAATATCTTTATGAAAAAATACAAAGCGGAGAATTATCATTTCAAGATTTTAAAGCTATCTTCTTAAGAGAAGTTGATTATGATTACAAAAAATTGATTAGTGAATTTTCAAAAACAAGACAAAGAGATTATAGCAAATATTATAAAAAAATAATTGATGAATTGGAAAGAATAGATTTTAGTTTGCAAGAAAAATATAGTAATGCTTTGAAAGAATATACCTATATTATCGAAGAAATAAAAAATAGATTGACAAAACATAATAAGGTTGAGTTAGATTCGGAAAGTAAGGCAGGAGAATTGTTCGCAGGTATGAGGAATTCCATAGCTCATGGTGAACCATTAGAGATAGAACCAATACATTGTGTGTTATTTGAGTTAGCAAGAGTATTGATATATATAAATATTTTTTATAGTGTTGGTATAGAGGATGAGAGAATAAAAGAAATAGTAAATAAAATTTTTTAATCTTTTTTTGGTGGAGTGCACAATTATGAATCAAGAATAAACGATTTTTAATTGTTTTAAAATATAAAAACGGTAGGAGGAAATAAAAAATGACAGAAGAGATAGGAGCTTTTATTACAGGTATTTTGTCTTCGGTTTTTGGAAATGAACTGAATGAAAAAAAGAATGAAAAAAAGTGTCAAAGAAAAAAGAGTAAGATTGAGAAAAATATATTAGATAAAATTGAAGCAAATATAAAGGAAGAATTTGAGAAAAATTGTGTAATAGAGAAAGTATTTAAAGAACAGTATTATGTAGATAAACAAGTGTGTCTTTTTAATGAAGATGATAAAAAGGAATTTATCAAAAGATTTTTTGAAGAAAACAAGGAATTAAAGTATTTACAGAGTACATCAGTAGAGGGAGTGTTATCTGAATACCTTGACAAGATTAATGATATGCTTTTAGAAATGTTAAGCGTTGGCGAGAAAACTTTATTAACTGTAATGAAAATAGAGGAGCATAAGCAAAGTGATAAATTGTCAAAAAAAATGGATGAAAGTACGAATACAATTGTATCTAAATTGGAAGATATTAAAAATGAAATAAATAAAAATAGTATTCCTGTTTTAGAAGAAAATGATAAATTTTGCGGGGGATATGGAAAAAGAAAAGGAAAATGTCAAAATATAATAAATGAACAAGGAGAGCCGTATTGTGATGAGTGTTTAAATTTAAAGTATATGGATAAAATCATAGAATTATATAGGATTCAAAAATACACTATTACTGTGGAGGATGGATATTTTATTGCAACATTGAAATTAGGTATTTTGCAGGCAAGAGCAATAGTATTTACTATTTACACAAACAAGAAGAATGTTGACAAAACGGAAATTGCCACCGTGCTAGAAAATGTACAAAAAATCGGGAAATGTATTGAATACAACACAATACATGTAGTTACAAATAGCAACATATCTTCAATACATAAGGAAATGTTAAGTAAGAGTAACGTGGAAATTGTTACAGAAGAAAAAATAATTTCTGAAATAATGGATTTTACAATGTATTTGAACAAAAAAATTGAAAAATATGAAAAGAATGATATACGAAAACATTTTATAGATATCTATGATGAAAATACAGAAGATTTATTAGAATATAGTATAGATGATTTTTTGTCTAGTTCTTCATTAAATGCATTTTTAATTTTAGGCGATTATGGTTGTGGGAAAACTTCTTTTTTGTTAGATTTGGAATATAAACTTGCTTGCCAATATGTTAATGGGGGTGGTGAGTATATACCATTATTTATTGAATTGAAAAAATATGCTAAAGCAATAGATTTTGAAAATTTATTTTTAGGTTTTTTTACTAATGAGTGTTGCTTGACAAATGGAAGTATGGAAACGTTTAAGTTTTTATTAAAACATAAAAAGTTTGTACTTTTATTTGATGGATTTGATGAAGTTGCAAAGAGAGTTGCCTTTGATGTTAAGTTTTCTGTATTTAGTGAGATATGCAAATTGGCTATTGGAAATACAAAAATAATTGTAACTAGTAGACCGAATTATTTTCAAGAAAAAAAGGAATATAAGAATCTTATAGAAAATGCCCATTTGCAATTTGAACCTAATGATTTTAACAATGCAGAGTTTGAAGAAACATATATAAAGGAGTTAAATCCAGAACAGGTTAAAACGTATATTGATTCTTTCAAAGAAGAACTTGGAAAATATGAAATTACTACAGAACAAATAAAATCTAAAATACAGGAAATACATGATTTGACCGATTTAATAAAAAGACCTTTTTTGCTTAATATAATTATTAGTACATTACCCCAATTAATATCTGAACTTATGCAGGAGGGGAATATATCAAGTGTAAAGGTAAATGCGGCTGATTTGTATAAAAGATACACAGAAGTATGGTTGGAAAGGGAAGATTCTAAAGGTAAAACATTGATTAGAAAGCAAGATAAGTTGTATTTTTGTAAGCATTTAGCATATAAAATGTTTTTAGACAATGAATATAGCATACATTTTAAGGAATTTCCATCGGAAATAAAAAATTATTTTTCAGATTTGAATAGGGTTGATGAAATTGATTATTTTAGCCATGATATCCAAAGTTGTTCTTTTTTGAATTCTGATGGTGATGGATATTTTAAGTTTATTCATAATTCGTTCATGGAGTATTTTGTAGCATGTACTATAGTTGAAAAATTGTATGACGTTAAAGAAAAGGATTATGCGCTAATAAATGGAATATTGGATAGGTCTTTTATTTCTAGCGAAATTGCATTGTTTATAAATGATATTTTGGACAGTAGCAAATATAAGAAAAAAGAATTAGTAATTGTTTTAGAAAAAATGTTAGATAATGTTAATGGCAATGTAAGAGAAAATATTATTACAATATTATCTAAAACTGCTCATAATATGAAGAATGTTATTGTGGATGGGGCAAACTATAGAAAATCTGACTTTAGCTATGCAAAGATATCAGATGTAACGATAAAAAATGTTGATTTTTCAGGGGCTGTGTTTTATAGGGCAACTATAGAAAATGTGTATTTTGTGAATTGTAGATTTAATAATTCACATTTTAATAAATCAATTTTACATAATGTTGATTTTTCAAATCAAAGCTTGGAAATAGCTGACATATCATATAGTGAGATTGAAGAATGCATATTTAGTAATTCTGTATTAGTTGAAGCAAAAATGTCAAGATCGAATGTGAAAAAATGTGATTTTAAAGATTGTGATATGTCAGGAATTGAAGTTGTTGGAACAGTATTTGAGAATAACTTTAATTATGAAAATGCGATAGGAGTTCCGTATGATATTAAGTAATTGTACAATATAATAAGTGATATATCAGCCCCAACATCTCGTCGTTCTGCCCCAAAACAAAAACAATAGTTAGAATCCAAAAGTTCAAAACAGATATATTTTCTGCCCCAACATAATCTTGGGGCAGAGCCAACACACATATCTTCGAAAATACAGTAAAATCAAACATTCTACACCAAATTCCGCAAAGCAGATGGCAGGCAACTAAGCGTTTAGCACAAGCGCAATAGATATTAAGAAAGAGTCGATACGAGTTTACTCGCAATCGGCTCTTTCTTTGTATCTATGGTGAGACGCACGGATATCGAGATGAAGCGAAGCGAAATCTAGATATACGCTTGTGCGTATGTGATTAAGTTTATAGAACCCTTGATTTTGTAGTGAAATCAAGGGTTTTTGCGTGGACGGACAAGAAGCGTTGGAAGAATTTATTAAGAAGTATTTATAGGTGATGAAAAATTTAAAAAGATAGTATATAATATTATCATATATCTCAAAAGGAAAGGTGTGTACAATTATGAAAATACTAATCGATACAAACGTAGTAATAGATGCTTTATTGTCAAGAGAGCCATACAATAAAAGTGCAAATGATATTTTTACACTTTCTGCAAATCATATTGTAGAAATGTATATTACAGCGAGCTCTGTAACATACATATATCATTTGTTGGAGAAGAATTTAGATAATAATGATACAGCAAAACAGATGTTAGGCAAGTTATATACTCTTGCTCATGTTTTAGAAGTTACAGAATCTGATTGTAAGAATGCTTTAAACTCTCAGGTGGAAAATTATGAATATGCACTTATAACTCAGGTTGCAAAAAGATGTAAATTTGATTTTATTATTTCTCGTAACGGTGAAGAATATAAAGAAGGAAAAATAAATACAATTACTCCGGATGAATTTGTAAAAATTGCAAAAGGAACTTGTTAAATGATAGTAATAGTCAGCACTAAAAATTCGCAAAGTGACACTTATGTGCTTTTTTCGCTACTTTGTAGCTAACTTTGCTCATTTTATGGCTGAACTGTTACAAATAATAATTGTAATAAGAAAAAGATGTTGACAAATATTTGATTTTGGACTAGAATTTTGGTTAGTGAATACTAACTACAAAATATAAGCAAGTATTTGTGCTATGAAAGGATTATTATGTTAAAAATTACTTTAAACATTGAAGGGATGAAATGTCCTAACTGTGAGAATCATATGAATGAAGCTATTCGTAAGAACTTTGATGTAGAAGAGGTTACATCGTCTCATACTAAGAATGAAACTGTAATTATTACAGAGAATGATATTGATGAGAGTAAATTAAGTGAAATTGTAGCAGAAGAAGGCTATGATTATAAAGGAATTACGAAAGAAACTTATGAGAAAAGAGGATTTTTTTCAAAGATTTTCAAAAAATAGTTTGACAATTTTGAAAATGAATGTTAATATTTACGAAACCCATGAGGGAGTAGCAAGCGTTTGATAGTTAGATTAAAACGTGACAAGTCAACATCCTGGTCATTAATAAGATTGACCTGGCTTGTTTTAAATTGCGAGACTCATGTATA
The DNA here is from genome assembly GCA_017416465.1 of Lachnospiraceae bacterium. Taxonomy (GTDB): domain Bacteria; phylum Bacillota; class Clostridia; order Lachnospirales; family Lachnospiraceae; genus Bovifimicola. The sequence continues at coordinate 65,600 of JAFQCK010000089.1, forward strand.
ACTTTTAAGCTATACATGGAGTCTGTATTTTTTTAGAATATCAACCAAGTATAGCTAAGCTGTACTTGGTTTTTTTGTAGTTAAAAGAAAGGAAAATGAGTCATGAAAGAAAAAAACACAAAAATAGTTGAATTTGAAAATGTAACAAGAATATATAAATCAGGAGAGCACGAATTAAAAGCGCTAAACGGTGTAAATTTAACATTAGAAGAAGGAAAGTTCGTTGTTATTTTAGGACCTAGTGGAGCCGGAAAAAGTACACTTCTCAATATGCTTGGTGGTCTTGATAGTCCTACAAGCGGAAAGATTACAGTAGATGGTAGGGATATATCAACACTTACTAATAATGAGCTTGCAGATTACAGAGCAGAGACAGTTGGCTTTGTATTCCAGTTTTATAATCTTATTCCAACACTTACAGTATATGAAAATGTTTCGCTTATTGAAGAAATTACAAAAAATCCTTTAGATGCTAAGAAGATTTTAGGAGAGGTTGGTTTAGCAGACCATCTTAAAAATTTCCCATCTGAGCTCTCAGGTGGTGAACAGCAAAGAGTTTCAATTGCAAGAGCAATAGCTAAGAATCCAAAAATTTTACTTTGTGATGAGCCAACCGGAGCGCTTGATTCCGAAACAGGTATTTTGGTTCTGAAATTATTATTATCTATGGCAAGAAATTATGGAAAAACAATTGTAATAGTTACACACAATCAGAATATCGCAAAGATGGCAGACGTAGTAATCAAAGTTAAAAGTGGAAAAATCAAATCCTATGAAGAGCAGGAAAATCCTCTTAGTGTAGATGAAATTGATTGGTAAAAATATATGTGGAGTACATAATTTAATGGTAATGATTTGAAGTGTTTTTTTACAAGGAGGAAAAATAGATGCTTTTGAGAAAATTATTTAGAACAGCATGGAAATATAAGGCTCAATTTATTTCAATGATAATAATGACAGCAATTGGAGTTGGGGTATTTGCAGGCTTCAATATGGAATGGATTAGTATAGAAAAAAATACTAATGAATTTTTTGAAGATACAGAATATGCAGATTATAGGATATATAATGAATTTGGTTTTGGAGCGGAAGATATTGAAAAAATAAAAAGCATTGAAGGAATAGAGGCAGCAAGTAGAGTATTGGCTGTAAATGTTGGTGTAAAAGACAGTAAAAATTCTTTGAATTTATTTGTGGCAGAAGACTATGAGGTTTCTACAATGCTTGTAACAAAAGGCGAAGAATATGATGAAAATAAAGAAGGTTTTTGGATTTCGGATAAATATGCCAAGGAAAATGATGTTAATGTCGGAGATGAGCTGAAAATTGTTTACCGAGGTGTTGAAATAAGCGGAGAAATAAAAGGATTGGTAAAGAGTTCAGAGTATATGGTGTGTGTAGCTGATGAAAATCAGTTAATGCCGGACTTAAAAAAATTCGGATTTGCATATACGACACCTTCACTTTATGAGAATGTATTAGGAATAGAATATTATCCACAGATAAATATTATTTCAGAACTTTCAAAAAGTGAGTTGGAAGAAAAAATAAAAGAAAATATAGGAACAACGACTTTAGTAGTTCCAAAAGAAGACCATGTATGTTACGCAGCTGCATTAAGTGAAATTGAAGAAGAACGTACTATGGGAGCTGTTTTACCGGTATTATTTTTAGCTATAGCAATTCTTACGATGGTAACAACTATGCATAGGATTGCAGCAAATGAAAAAATTCAGATAGGAACATTAAAGGCATTAGGTTTTAGAGACAGAAGAATACTTAGACATTATACATCTTATGGATTAGTAATAGGTTTGATTGGTTCTGCATTAGGTGTTGCATTAGGATTTTTAATTGCAAGGATAATATTAAGTCCTAACGGAATGATGGCTACATATTTTGATTTACCACATTGGAATCTATATATTCCATGGTTCTGTTATATTGTAATTGGATTAACAATCGTTTTCTTGACATTTATTAGCTTTTTGTCAGTTAAAAAGATGCTTAAGGGTACGGCAGCAGATGCACTCAGACCATATGTACCAAAGAAAGTGAAACCAATCATTGTAGAAAATACTAAGATTTGGCAGAAACTTTCGTTTAGTACAAAATGGAATATGAGAGATATTGTAAGACATAAGGCACGTACGTTTATGACACTTTTTGGTATTGTAGGTTGTATGCTTTTGATGGTTGGCGGACTTGGAATGAAAGATACAATGGACGCATTTATTGATTTGATTGATAAAGATATCAATAATTACAAAACAAAGGTAAATATTGTAGAAACAGCAGACAATAAAGAGATTATGAAATTTGCAGAGAATTTGAATGCAGACTGGCAGTCATCAGTTAGTATTAAGCTTGATGATGAAGCAATAGCTCTTGATATTTATGATATAAATGATGATAAAATTAATTTCTTTGATGAGGATGATAACAAGGTTCAGATTAAAGATGATGGTGCATATATCTGTATAAGACTTGCAGATAAGTATAAGATTGGTGATACAATTACATTTTCACCATACGGAGAGAAGGAAACGTATACAGTAAAGGTTAAGGGGATTATTCGTTCTACAATGACAAAGAACATTACAATAACAAAAGAATATGCTGATAAATTAGGTATTCCATATCAGATTGGAGCATTATATACAGATGTAGAATCTGATGATATTGAAGATAAGACATATATAGAAGGTAAACAGACGAAAAAAGATATTATTGATTCATACGACAATTTTACTGAAATTTTAAACATTATGGTTATAATTTTGATTTTGGGAGCAGTAATACTTGGAACTGTTGTATTATATAATCTGGGAGTAATGAGTTATGTTGAACGTTCAAGAGAGTTAGCAACATTAAAAGTTGTTGGTTTTAGAGATAAGCATATCGGAAAGATATTAATCAGTCAGAATATGTGGCTTACAGTAGTAGGTGTATTGATTGGTTTGCCGGCAGGCGTAGGTGTATTACATTTGCTTCTTACTTTACTTGGAACAGAATATGAATTAAAACTTACATTGGGTTGGTTGTCATATTCAGTAAGTATGTTACTTACATTTGGAGTATCTATAATAGTAGGAATCTTTGTTGCAAGAAAAAATAAAGAAATAGATATGGTTGAGGCTCTAAAAGGTAGAGAATAATGTAAATATAGTACAATATGTTTTAAATGAAAAGACTTTTCTTTCAAAACATATTGTAATTTTATATATAAATAAATTATAATAGTTGTGGTAAAATATATAAATAGTAAAAATTAATATTAGTTTTTACAAGAGTTATAGAATATATTTATTTGTTTATTAAGGAAAGGATTGAGGAAAATGGGAAAAGCAATTGTAGTTACATCTGAAAATTTTGAAAATGAAGTTTTAAAAAGTGATAAACCTGTATTAATAGATTTTTGGGCTGCATGGTGTGGACCATGCCAGATGTTAGCACCTGTTATAGAAGGTTTAGCAGAAGAGGTTGACCATGCTAAGATATGTAAGGTTAATGTAGATGAAGAGCCGGAATTAGCAGAGAAATTTAATGTTATGGCAATACCAACTTTGGTAGTGATAAAAGATGGAGAAGTTGTGTATTCAGATTCAGGAATAAAGCCTAAAAGTGAATTGTTAAAGCTGCTTGAAGTATAACTAAATTAGATTGGAATGATAAACATGATATATGATATTGTAATAATTGGTGCAGGAACTGCAGGTCTTTCAGCCGGAATATATGGAGTTCGTGCGGGAAAAAAAGTACTTATATTGGAAGAAAAGTATTATGGTGGTCAGATAATTAATACACCTCATATTGCAAATTATCCGGGAATAAAGAATATTTCGGGATTCGAATTTGCCACTAATCTTTATGAACAGGCTATTGAACTTGGTGTAGAGATACAATATGAAAAAGTTATAAAAATTGAAGATAATAATAAGATAAAAAAGGTTATTACTGAAGAAAACTCATATGATTGCAAGAGTATAATTATTGCAACAGGTGCAAAAAATCGTAAATTAGGTGTTGAAAACGAAGAAAAGTTTACAGGAGCCGGAGTATCATATTGCGCAACCTGTGATGGGGCATTTTTTAGAGGAAAAGATGTTGCGGTAGTAGGCGGAGGAAATACAGCATTAGAGGATGCAGGATTTTTGGCAGAATACTGTAATAAAGTATATTTAATTCATAGAAGAGAAGAGTTTAGGGGTGAGGAAAAACTAGTTAATATTTTAAAAGAAAAGAGTAATGTGGAATTTATCCTCAACAGTACTGTATCAGCTATTGAAGGAAGTGATATAGTTGAAGGTATTACAGTTAAAAATGTTATCTCTAACGAGATAAGGAGGATAGATGTTAATGGTATTTTTATTGCAATCGGTCAGGCTCCTGATAACACGATTTTTTCAGAGATAATAAATCTTGACGAAAAAGGTTATGTAATAGCGGATGAAACATGTAAAACGAATCTGGAAGGAATATTTACGGCAGGAGATTGCAGAACTAAAAAAATCAGGCAGCTTACAACTGCGGCTTCAGATGGTTCTGTAGCAGCACTCGCAGCTTGCGAATGGTGTGGGACTAATTAAAAAAATATGTGGATATATTTTTAATTTAATAGTATAATTGTACTCGAATTAAAGTTATAGTAAGAGGTATATTATGTGCGTTGAGAAAAAATATATATCATTTTATGATAGGGAACATGGGAAGAAAGTTTTACCAAAACTTATTTCAGAGATTAAAATATTAGGAATAAGCAAGAAGAAACAGGATGTAAATAATAAGATATTTATTGATAGTGAACGTTCAGAGGAACTACTTTTTGAAGATGCAGGAATAAAGTTTAAAATGAGTCAGCTTTTGCAGACACTTCGTTCACCTTTAGGACAGGAAGAGTATATTCCTAGTAGTTCAGATATTGTATATGAAAAAGATGATTATTATCTAAGTATACAGTTAGTATATAATGAAGAAATTTTAGGAAATATTCTTTATTATGAGATAAGAATTAATGATGTTTTTGACATACTTGATAATGCAGGTATGGAAATTAAAAACTATGTTCAAAGCAAGATGGATTTGTACAAGGAGAATGGCTCATTGCCGGCATAAAGGTTTGGTTAAAAGCATTATTTGTTAAAAGCTACAGTTTAAATTGGTCAGATTAATTAATGGAGATTTTAATGATTAAATTTAGTAATAAAATAAAGTATACAATTAATAAAATAATTCTTACTGCTTTTTTAATACTTACTATATTAGGATTTTCATTTTTAGGATATGATTTTAGTAATGATTCCGGTAGAGGTGATTCTAATAACGGAATCATTTCTTTTTCTATGGATGAAATACCGGATTATAATGGAAGTCCATATGTAATTATTAATGGAAACATACCATTTTTTACGGAGGAGGATTATACAATCAAGCCATTTGAAATGTATAGTGAATTAGACAGGTTTGGCAGATGCGGTGTTGCATACGCTAATATTTGCAGGGAATTAATGCCTAAAAATGAGCGTGGTGAAATTGGAATGATAAAGCCGTCAGGTTGGCAGACAGTTAAATATGACAGTGTGGATGGAAAATATCTTTATAACAGATGTCATTTGATTGGATTTCAATTGGCAGGAGAAAATGCAAACGCTTTAAATCTTATAACAGGTACAAGATATATGAATACAGAAGGTATGCTTCCTTTTGAAAATATGGTAGATGATTATGTGGATATGACAGGTAATCATGTACTTTACAGAGTAACACCGGTGTATATTGGAGATAATCTTTTGACTACGGGAGTAGAGTTGGAAGGTTGGTCTGTTGAAGATGGTGGTGAGGGAATATGTTTTAATGTTTTTGTATATAATGTTCAGCCGGGAATTAAGATTGATTATGCTAATGGAAAAAGTGAAATTGATGAAAAGTACGAAGAAAATATTAAAAACAACCAGAGTAGTGATGGGAAAGAAAAATACATAATTAATACAAATACCAATAAATTTCATTTAGAAAGTTGTAGTGGAGTTGAAGATATTCATAAAAGTAATAAGCTTACTTATTATGGTGTAAGAGAAGATGTTATAAAACAGGGATTTAACCCATGTGGGTTGTGTAAACCATAAATTATATTTGTTTGTATTGAAATGCCTACGCAAATAAATTGTTTTGGCATGAAAGGATTAGTGTGAAAAAAGTATGAAGAATTTAAAAATTATTATTGCATATGATGGAGCTAAATATAATGGTTGGCAAAAGCAGGGCAATACTAATAATACAATTCAACAAAAAATAGAAGATATATTTAGCAGATATTTTGAAGAAACTATAGAGATATCAGGTTCAGGAAGAACAGATGCGTTGGTTAATGCATTGGGTCAGGTTGCTAATTTTCATATATCAGATGAGTGTTATGAAAGAGTATTTTTAAAAAGTAACATAGATAAAAATATTATCAATAAAGATACATTTGATAATGTGAGAAATGAACTGAATTCATATATGCCATTGGACATAAGAATAATTAAATTATCAGAAGCTTCCGAGAGGTTTCATGCAAGACTTAATGCTACAGGAAAACATTATTCTTATAGAATAGATAATGGAGATATTGCTAATGTTTTTGAGAGAAAATATCTATACAGACTTACAGAAAAGCTTGATATGGAATTAATGAAAAAGGCAGCAGCATTACTTATTGGTGAACACGATTTTAAAAGCTTTTGTGCAAATAAGAAAATGAAAAAGTCAACAGTCAGAAATGTATATGATATAAAGATTACAAAAGAAAATGGAATAGTCAGAATAGATTATTTTGGTAATGGATTTTTATACAATATGGTAAGAATTATGACGGGGACTTTGATAGAGATTGGTCTAAAAAAAAGGACACCTGAAAGCATAATTCAGATTATTGAAGCTAAGAACAGAGAGTGTGCAGGTTATCTTGTTCCGGGAAATGCATTGTTTTTAGAAGAAGTGTATTATGATGTAACAGTTCAGCCATAACCTATATTACAAACAAATCATGCTTGCATAATTTTGCTTTAATGCGTTAATACTTTATTGACAAAAAAAATAAAAAAAGTTAAGATTATAGTGTTGTTTTATGCCCAAAATCAGATTGACATTTGATGCATAAAATCACACTATTTTTAGTATAAAAGTAACTTGAAAGGAGATAATCTTTATGGATAGTGGTACGAGTAGCGGAAGTGTTCCCCGAGGGAATTGCCCATCGGTACAGATTTAAGGTTCAAATATCTTTAATCAAGCGAGCTTGATAAGTATATTTGTTTAAAGTAGCTTGGCTTTGAACAGTTACAATTTGGAATTTAAATCTGTACCGATGGTTAAAGACGGAATACTTCCATAATTTAAATATTAATTTATGTGAAAGGATTAATTATGGAAGAAAGAGAAATCGAATTAGAAGAGAAAATCGAGCATTTATTGGAAGAGAAGAAATATCAGGAATTAAAAGATATTATTCTTACAATGAATGCTGCTGATATTTCGTCTGTTTTTGAAGAAATGCCTGAGAATAAGATTCCATTGTTATTCAGACTTTTGCCAAAGGTGTTGGCAGCAGAAGTATTTGTTGAAATGGAAGCAGATGCACAGGAGTTACTTATTCGAGGATTTAGTGATAACGAATTAAGAGAAGTCCTTGATGAATTATATCTTGACGATACGGTTGATATTGTTGAAGAAATGCCGGCAAATGTGGTAAAAAGAATTCTTCAAAACTCAGACAACGAAACAAGAAATATGATTAATGAAATTCTTAAGTATCCTGATGATAGTGCAGGAAGTATTATGACAATCGAGTATGTTAGCTTAAGAATAAATATGACTGTTGAAGAAGCTATTAAGAGAATTAGAAGAACAGGTGTAGATAAAGAGACTATATACACTTGTTACGTTACAGATGAAAGCAGATTTTTACATGGTGCAATATCTATCAAGACATTACTTCTTGCAGATGAAGATGATGCAATTAAAGACTTGATGGATACTAATTATATTTCAGTTCATACTTTAGAAGATAAGGAAGATGTTGCAAATAAATTTAACAAATATGATTTACTTGCAATTCCGGTTGTAGATGATGAGAATAGACTTGTCGGTATTGTAACGTTTGATGACGCTATCGATGTTATGCAGGATGAGGCAACCGAAGATATTAAAAAGATGGCTGCTATTATTCCATCAGATAAATCATATTTTAAAACAAATGTATTTGAAACATGGAAGGCTAGAATACCATGGCTGTTGTTATTGATGGTTTCAGCAACATTTACAGGTTGGATTATTACATCATTTGAATCGGCTTTAGGTGCATTACCTATTCTTACCGCATATATTCCTATGCTTATGGATACAGGCGGTAATTCAGGTGGTCAGTCATCAGTTACAATTATTCGTGCATTGTCACTTGAAGAAGTAGAATATAGAGATACTTTTAGAGTAATATGGAAAGAAATAAGAGTAGCAGTTTTATGTGGACTAACACTTGGAATATGTAATTTTGCAAAATTAATGATATTCGATGGATTAAAATTAGAGGTTGCATTAGTTGTATGTGCTACTTTAGTGATTACAGTTTTTATAGCTAAATTTATTGGTTGTACGCTTCCTATTTTAGCAAAAAGGATAGGCTTTGACCCGGCGGTTATGGCGAGTCCGTTTATCACAACCATTGTTGATGCGATTTCATTACTTGTGTATTTTAGAATAGCAACTATGGTTTTGGGGATTTAGTGATTTTATAAAGTTTAGCAATAAACAGATAATTTGTGAAAGGAATTTCAATGAATCATGGATAATAATCTCATGGAGAAGGTAATTAATGCAAGAGAATTGCAGTCATATCAGGAAATTTTTAGTGAAGCCCAAAGGATATTTGTCACATGCTTTAATGAATATGGACGAAGATTAACAAAGATTTCAGGAAGAAAAGACGAACTTAAAGAACTATATGATACATTTGGAAAAAAAGAATTGGAAAAAATGATTTCATCTGCTGCCGCAAAATCAGGACAGTTAATGGATGTAGTATGGGAAGATACTGATTATGCTAATGTAAAGATAGTAGCAGTTCCAAATTATGAATATGAAAGATATCATGGTTCGTGGGGAATTATTGTTGTATACAGACAGGAAGAATATAAAGATGAGAAAATAAACGCAGATGTAAAGCTATATCCTACAAAAGGGAAATATATGAAAGTTACCTTTAATGGAATTAATAGGGGGGTAAAACTTCTGAGTCTTTTTTCGGAACTTTTTATTACGGCAATGTATGACAATAATCGTACAATGAATGAGCTTTATGAGATTAAAAAGCATGAAGATAAGATAAAAGAAAAACTTGCAAAAAAAGATACAATTGCGAATGTATTACAGATTCTTGAAGAAGATGAAGATGATATTGAAACCGTTTTATATAGTGTTTCTAAGAAAATATATGAGTATTTAGATATTAATGTGGTTTCATTTATAAGAATAGGTGAAAATACAAATGAAGCGGAAATAATTGCTTCAGTATATGATAAGAATCTAAAAAATATAGAAGATATTTTGAAAAATTTATCAAATGATATTTTATCAGACTATGATGGACAATCTATACTTATTAGTGAGAAGGATTGTCAGAACATTGTGATTGAGGAACTTGCAAAAAAACATGGTTTAAAAAGATTTGTTTTTATTCCATTAGTAACTTCTAAAGAAATGCAGTTATATGCATTATTTACGGATATATCAGATGAAAATAATTGGGATTCAGAGACAATAAGATTTTTGTTTGGTATATCAAAAATGCTACAAAATTATGTATATAAGAATGTAGCTAAGAAAACACTTTTTAGTTCATATGTTGCTTTAAAAGAAATATTAAATAATCTTGGAAGTAGTATATTTGTAATTGACAAAGAAACAAAAGAAATATTATTTGCAAATGATGTTTTAAAAAAGTCTATGGAAATAGATTTCGAAGGTAAGCAATGTAGCGATTATAACTTCGGTTGTATGAATAAAGATTGTGAAAATTGTATTCAGATGCAAAAAGATAATCTCTACATAGAAACTTATGATGAAGATAAAGACAAATGGTATGATATTCATTATAATACTATAACTTGGATTGACGGAAAGAAAGTTATGCTATGTAATATCACAGATATTACAGATAAGAAGAAAAATCAGCAAAAGATTGAATTTCAGGCTAACAATGATTTTCTTACAGGCTTATATAACAGAATGAGATGTGAGGAGGATTTGGAAAAGGCTATTAAAAATGCCGGAAATAATAATGAAAAAGGTCTTTTGTTATTCCTTGATTTGGATGATTTTAAGCATATTAATGATGGACTTGGTCATCAATATGGAGATGTCTTATTAAAAAGAATATCCATTACACTTCAGCAAATAGAGGGAATAGAAGACTCTTGTTACAGAGTGGGTGGAGATGAATTTATCATAATAATTAAACCTAAGTTCTATGATAAAAGACAGGAAATAATTAATTCAATTCAAAATATGTTTTCAAATCCCTGGTTATTAAATGATAGTGAATATTATTGTACAATGAGTATGGGAATTGTTGCATTTCCTGAAAATGGTGATGATGTTAATGAATTAATAAAAAAAGCAGATATTGCTATGTATGCTGCTAAGAAATCAGGGAAGAACGGTTACAGATATTATAACAAAGGTGAAGATAATGACTCATATCTAAAACTTGATTTGGAAAAAAATATGCGTTTGGCAGTAGCGCTTGGCTGTAAAGAATTCGAAGTGTATATACAACCTATAATGGATACTAAGACAGAAAAATGTGTTGGTGGAGAGGCGTTAATCAGATGGAACAGTAATCATTTAGGCTTCTTAATGCCGGGACAATTCATTGAGGTTGCAGAGCATCTAGGGCTAATTACACCGATTGGAAAATATGTTCTTAAAAAAGCATGTAAGTTAAATAAAAAATGGAGTGATAAAGGGTTAAATGCAAGAATAAATGTTAATCTCTCGGTTGTTCAATTATTAGCTAATGACATAGTGGATGTTATTAGAGAGGTTGTAGAAGACAGTGGAATTAATACCTCTAATCTTGTGTTAGAGGTTACGGAAAGTCTTGCTATTAATGATATGAACAGAATGAAAGAAGTAATAAGGGGAATTAAGTCTATGGGAATTAAGATAGCCTTAGATGATTTCGGAACAGGTTACTCTTCATTAAATTACATAAAGCAGCTTGATTTGGATGTAATAAAGGTTGACAGAACATTTATAAAAGATATTACAACAGACGAATATGCAAAAACTTTTGTTAAGCTGATTGCGGAGCTATCTGAAACACTTAATGTTGCAGTATGCGTTGAGGGTGTTGAAGAAAAGGAGCAGCTTGATATATTGAAGGAAATGAATATCAATATGATTCAGGGATATTATTATGGTAAACCTATGAAGATTTCAGAATTTGAAGAAAGATTTTTGGGATTGAAATAAATTATTATTTCGGAATGGAGATTAATGTGAACATTTTAATAATTATTTTGGGAATACTTACTATTCTCAGTCTTGGTTATTATGTATTTGCAGCCACATACGCAGGAGTAGGTTCAACATTTTTATGGTTTTGGCTAGTTCTTGCAGTATGTTTGGTTCTTGCAATAGCTTTAATAATTTTTAATAAGAAATATAATTGGATTTCGCATATACCACGAGTTTTAATAATTGCATGCATAGTGATATTTATGATGTGCGTAGTTATTTTTATTACAATGGAAGGTCTTATTATCTCTAAGATGGATAGCAAGGGTAAAGAAAATCTTTCATATGTAATAGTTCTTGGAGCACAGGTTAGAGGTGAGAGAGTTACCAAATCGCTTGCTAAAAGATTGGATGCGTCATATGATTACCTTATTGAAAATCCTGATACATTAGTAATATGTTCAGGAGGACAGGGTACAGGAGAGGATATCTCGGAAGCTTTGGCAATGAAAAGATATCTGATAGCTAAAGGAATTAGTGAAGATAGAATTATAATGGAAGATAAATCAACAAATACATATGAAAACCTTAAGTTTTCGCTGGAGATAATAGGAGATAAGGAAGCTTCTATTGCGGTTGTAACAAATAACTTCCATGTATACAGAGCGATGCACCTTGCAGGATATGTTGGATTTGAGAATGTATCGGGAATTGCAGGTGGGTCCGATAACAGATTACTTCCTAATTATATGATTAGGGAGGCACTTGCATTATTTAAAGATTTGCTATTATATAGATGATTAAGAGTGTAAGATTAATTAGATAACTTATATGAATTAAAGAATAAAACCGGTTTATGCCACAATAGAGGTGGTGTGAATCGGTTTTTTTATGCAAATAGTAATAGTAACACTTCAGTACACCCTAAATTCGCAAAGTCGCACTAAAAGTGCTTTTCGCTACTACGCAGCTAACTTTGTTCATTTTCGGGCGTTAAGTTCATAACATTTATTAAAAGCAAATTCATACAAGTATGATTTGATTTTAATAAAGTTATGACTGAACTGTTATAAAAAATGTAAAAAAAATGTAAAAGTTTGGGTCAATTTATATATTTAATAAAAGTTGTGTGCTAAAATTTTTTTAACAGCTGGTTGTAATATTCGCATACAATAACAAGTTGGTAAGGTGGTTTTTTAAACTATTATAAAAATCAATAATATTAAGGAGTGAAGCTAAGTATGATTAAGAAAATTTTAAAGAAAGTTTTGTATGTAACACCATTTATGGTAGCAGTTTTTTTAACTGTTGTTACTTTTACAGGTAAGGCAGAAGAAGTTATTGGTAAAACATTTTCTAAAACAGATAAAAAAAATGATAAGGAAATTAATATCGTATATAAAGATGGAATGATAGATTTGAATAAAACTTATGAGTTTTATATTGAACCTGAGGAAGAATATTATGACAGTAATAATAAGGTGGCTAAGCCATATGCATATGGACTTACAGAGAATGAAGTGAAATATATAGAAGAGTTTACATATGACTTGATTGATTATGATAATAAACATCCGTTGGAGGCAAATCAAAAGGGAAGTAATATTTTTAGTAAAGACATTGTTAAACATATTGATGAAGAATATAATTTCAAATCAAAACATCTTAAAGGAAAGGTTACTAATATAGATATCAGCTATGAAATCAGCGATGAAGAGCTTAAATATTTTTTACCGGATTATCAAAGGATAACAGAATATATTGATGAAAATAACAGATTAGAGCAAATGGTGATAATCAAAAAGCGTGGCGATGAAAATAACAATCTTATTGAAGAAAGAAAAACAATGGATGTATGTTATCTAACCGTTGATATAACATATAATTCATACTCTGAATGGGTGCAGGAAACAGACTTAAAACCTGAAATAGTATTTCTTAATGAATATGATAACAGGTTAGAACATATGTGGTTAGAGGATATGTGTGGTTATTATTCTGAGTCTAAGATGGTAGCATTAGGTGGTAATAATGGATGTGCTTCTTTTTCACCATGGTTTTATGATTTTGAAACACAGAAAGATGCTGTATGTACATCAGTTCCAATGTTTAAGGGGGAGGAATATACAGTGAAAGTAGGGTATATTGTTCCGGTTGAATTTTTAGATAAATGTTATCTATGGTATAGCTATACAGGTAATAATATTCCGAATCATTATAATGCAATAGATGATGTACTTGTGAAGGTTAAAGAGTAAAAGTGAAAAGGTTGAGGTAGTGATTGATGAAAAAAAGATTGTATATAATAAGTCTGATATCAGTATTTATGATATGTTTTGTAGTAATGGCTATGAGAGTGAAGTATGTCGCTGATAAATACAATTCTGAAAAAAATAATAAGGAAACTGCGAATAAGGAGGAAACTACAACTGAATACATAAATATTATGGATATAGTTGATAAACTTCCGGAGTATGACCCGGGAAGTATTGAAGATTTAATGAAAAAATTTGAATGGAGTGAACTTCCGGAAGTTGAACATTATTATGTAAATAATAAAGTTGCTAAAAATGGTTGTTATGGGCGTACAACTGCTGAAGGAAATCATAGAGGTTTGGTGTATAAGGAAGTATATTTTTATGATAAAGAACACGAACTTTTAACAGAATTACAAGGCAAAGGGAAATATAATAATGAAATTGTATATTCAGAAGGAGAAACATTTGAATTAAAATCTGAATGCTTAAATGGTGAAATAAAGAATATTCAATTACATAATGACATCCTAGGATATGATAAGGAATACTTTTTTGATATAAATTTAGTTAATGAAGCTATAAATAATAATAAAGTTTTTATAACGGCTGATATAGAACTTAGGTCAACAAGTAATTGGGTTACGGAATCAGATATTGTACCTTCATTAATATATTTATCTGACGAAGGTGAATATTTAAAGGTTATTGATGATGAAAAAACGCAAGAAGCAAAACAAGGAATAAGTGAAAAAGTAAGACCAATATACTATGACTTAGGATTTTATGATTTGAATACAGAAGAAAATTGTTTTCTTTATCCTATGAGAAAAGGGGAAAGTATAAGTTTTAAAGTGGGATATCTTGTAGATGGAGATAAATTAGATAATGCATATTTACATTATGATATATATGATATCAGTAATATAGAGAATTCGTACAATTATATATATGAAGTTTTGGTTAAGTTGAAATGTCAAGAATAAAAAATGTAAAAAAAATGTAAAAATTTGGTCGGTTTTATTTATCAAATTAAAATTATATGTTAGAATTTTTATAAAATATTATATTGTTAAAAAATAATAGTTGATTATAAAATGAAAGTCTACTATTTACTTGTGAATTCGTCTTTAATATTTGTAAGATTAATAATTAAAATATAGTAGAAGTGAGGTAATAATTGATGAAGAAACGAGTATATGTAATAAGTCTGATATCAGTATTTATGATATGTTTTGTTGTAATGGCTATGAGAGTAAAGTATGTTGCTGATAAATACTATTCTGAAAAAAATAATAATGAAACTGCGAATAAGGAAGAAACTACAACTGAATACATAAATATTATGGATATAGTTGATGAACTTCCTGAGTATGACTCGGGAAGTATTAAAGATTTAAAAATGAAGTTTGAGTGGTGTGAATTTCCGGAAGTAAAGGATTATGATATAAATAATAAAGTAGCAAAGAATGGTTGTTATGGATATACAACTGCGGAAGCGGATGAAGAAGGATTAATTTCTAAAGAAGTATATTATTACGATAAAGAGCATGAACTTCCGATAGAATTACAGGGACAAGGAATATTTAATAAAGAAGTAGTATATCAAAGTGGGAGTGAGTTTGAATTGAAGGAAGAAGGCTTATTAGGTAAGGTTGAAAATATCAAGGTCCAAGAAGATATATCAGAGTATGATGAGAAATATTTTTTTGATGTCAATTCAGTTAATGAAAAGCTTAAGAATAATAAAGTGTTCGTAACTGCAGATATAGAACTTAAATCTTCAACAAACTGGGTAACAGAGTCAGATGTCGTACCTAAATTGATATATTTGTCCGACAATGGAGAGTATTTAAAGGAAATTGATGATGGAGTAGAGGGATATGCAAGACCGGATTATTATGATTTGGGATTCTATGACTTGGATACAGAGGAGAATTGTTTTCTTTACCCTATGAGGAGAGGAGAAAGTGTAAGTTTTAAAGTAGGGTATATTGTGGATAGGGATAAGATGGATAATGCGTATATGTATTATAGAGCGGCTGCAAGTGCGGATATAAATAATTCATATAATAATATATATGATGTATTGGTAAAATTAAAATAATAAAACATAAAATAAAATTGATAAAATATATTGAAAAGATTTATGATGAGGATATGCAAGGCGCAATGAGATGTTGAAAGAACTGTTATGAATATATTGTCATATGACATCTATTAAAAACGAAAAAATTAACATCTCAAGCATTATAGCATATAGTCTTTGGAGAGGGACTATAAAAACTACTACATATTTATATAAGGAGAAGATGCATTATGAAAATGAAGAAACTAATTGGAAAAGCAGTAGGAACTTTGGTGTTGTGTGGAACAGTTGTAGCAACTTTACCGATGGTTGCACAAGCGACAGAAAATGTTTCTTGGGGTGCAACATCATCAACGTCAGGTTCTACTATTAAAACAGGTAAATTGTCTAAATTGACAACTAGCTCTATTTTTGCAAATTATACTTCAGGACCTTCAAGTATTTTATATGCAACAGCATGGGCTCATTGGGGATTAGATGAGAGTAATTATACCAATGTGACATATTATAATAGTTCACATTATAATTATACGCTTACACCTAGTTCGGTAACATATGTTGATATTTTAAACACAGCACATGAAGATTATGGGGATTGTATGGTTCAACTTAGATTCCAAACAAATGCTTCGGGATATCATAGTGGGAAATGGAGAGCGGATTATTAAATTTTAATGGCAAGCCGGAATAATTCCGGCTTGTTTATATAAAAGGTTGAAAGGTTAAGTGTAAATTATGAACATATTTAAATTAGAAATAAAACGTGCATTTAATAATAAATGGTTTGTTATTGCTTCGTTACTTGCTATAAGTTGTGTATTTTATAATAAATATCTTGTGTATGACAGAATAATGGATTCTAAAAAAATGATGGAAGAGTGGGGACATACTAATGTGTATGATGAATTTATTAAATTTAATTTTTACTCTTATTGGTTGATTCAAACATTGGAAATGGGAACATTGTATCTTATTTATTTTATTGGTTTATTTGTAAGTCTTCCATATGGAGCTTCTTATTATTGGGATAAGAAATCAGGTATTGTAAAAAGTATTTGTACAAGGATTGATAAGAGAAAATATCTTAAGTCAAAATATTTGGCTGTGTTTATATCAGGGGGAGTGTGTGCAATGCTTCCGGTTATAGTGGATTTTTTTATGGCAAAACTTTGGGTACCTGTGGACTTTCCGTATCCTGAAACAATAGATGTTTTTGCGTTTACAGAGTGGCATGTTTTTGTTATTGATAAACCATATTTATCAGCTTTAATCTATGTATTTGTTTGGTTTATATTTGGAGGTGCAGTAGCAACTATATCGTTGTTGATTTCAACTATAAGTGACAATTTTTTTACAATTCAGCTTACTCCATTTATGTTGATTTTATTGATGTATTATATACCTAACTTACATAATGAAAAATTATTTAATTGGGTTCCTCTTTATTTTCTGACATTATTTCAAACAACTAATCCGGGATATTGTGTTATTTTTTCAGTAATTATTATGAGTATAACTTATTTTGGATTTTATAATATTGAAATAAGAAAAGATGTTTTATAAGTGTGGAGGAGTTGCTGATGAGAAAAAAGAAAATCAAGTCAAAAGTAGTTATATTTTTGCTTATTATAATAGTAATTGTATATATTTTTGCATATTGTAATGCGAGAAGTGAATTTAATAGAGGTGAAGTTGTAATTTATGAAAAGGGAGATACGGTTGAATATGGTGGTCTGGAATACAAGTTTAGTGCGAAAATATATACTTTGGAAGAATTAATGGATGAATATGGAGATTATATAAAACAACTTGATTATGGTAAAAGTGAAAAAGTATTTATTTTAGTTAAAAAACAATATAAGAGGATAGCACAGTCTGATGGTAAAGAAAGAAGAACAACTTCATATATGGTAACTTCAAAATATTGGGGTGTAGGAGTGGAACCTGATATGCAGGATTATATACAGCCGGAGGAATATATTCGGGAAGAGGAGTTAGAAGTTGGCGAAAGTAGTTGGGGATATCAAGTATTTTCAATAGCTAAGTGCAATCATGCAAAAAGTGTGTGGAATAATGTATATAATGCAAAGGTATATTTTGAAATGCCTGACTATGAAGGTAGTGAATACTTAAGAAAGGTTGAGTTGATTAATTGATGAAGAAAAGAGTGTATGTTACAAGTGTAATTGCTGTATTTATCATTTGTTTTGTTGTAATGGCAATGAGAGTAAAGTATGTCGCAGAAAATTATAATTCAAATAAAGATGAAAATATTAATGAAGAAGAAACTACAACAGAATATGTAAACATTATGGACATAGTTGATGAACTTCCAGAGTATGACCCGGGATATCTTAAGGATTTAAAAATGAAATTTGAGTGGTGTAGATGTTTATTTCCCGAAGTAAAGGATTATGACCCTGATAATAAAGTTGCTAAAAATGGTTGTTATGGATATACAACTGCGGAAGCAAATGAAAGAGGTTTAGTTACCAAAGAAGTCGACTTTTATGATAGAGACCATGAACTTCCAGTTGAGTTACAAGGAAAAGGTATCTATAACAAAGAAATTGTGTATTCAAAGGGAGAGAGTTTTGAATTAAAATCAGAAAGCCTATCAGGCAAAGCTGATAATGTGAAAATAGAAGATAATGTACTTGGTTTAGAAGAAAAATATTTCTTTGATTTATATGAAGTTACTGAAGCTCTTAAGAATAATCAGGTGCTTGTAACTGTTGATATAGAGCTTACATCTTCAAGTAACTGGGTAGTTGAGTCGGATATAGTACCGACGCTAATTTATTTATCTGATAATGAAGATTGTTTAAAGGTTATTGACGAAGAAATGAATGAGGAGGGGATATATGAGGAAGCAAGACCGGTATATTATGATTTAGGATTTTATGATTTAGATACAGATGAAAATTGCTTTCTTTACCCAATGAGAAGAGAAGAAACTGTGAGTTTTAAAGTAGGTTATCTTGTTGATAAAGATAAAATGGATAATGCGTATTTTCATTATGATACATTTGATACCGAACATATAGAAAATTCGTATAACTATATTTATGATGTGTTGGTAAAATTAGATGAAAATTAGTTTTATAAAAAAGAGGTATAATTAATGTATATAGAATTAAAAAACTTAGAAAAAGTAATGGGCAAAAAAGTTATATTACATAACATTAATTTAAGAATGGAAGGTGGAAAGGTTTATGGTTTAAAAGGCAAAAATGGTTGTGGAAAAACTATGCTTATGAGAGCTATAGCAGGTCTTATCAAACCAACCGCTGGAGAGATTATTATTAATGACGAAATACTATGGAAAAATATTACATTTCCAAGAAGTATGGGTATTTTAATTGAAAATCCTTCATTTATTAACGGAGCAACAGGATTTGATAATCTAAAGATGATTGCATCAATTAAGGGAGTTGCGACTGACGAGCAGATTGCAGATTCTTTAGAACGTGTAGGACTTGACCCGAACGATACAAGAAAGTATAGAAAATATTCGTTAGGAATGAAGCAAAAGCTTGGAATAGCTTGTGCCATAATGGAAAATCCTGATATTGTAATTTTAGATGAACCGATTAATGCAATTGATAGAGAGGGTGTATTACTTGTAAGAACTATCTTAGATACCTTAAGAAGTGAAAATAAAATCATAATTATTGCGTGTCATGATGCTGAAGAGATGGAAATGCTTGCAGACGAAATATATGAAATGGAAAATGGTGAGATAATTGAAAAAAGGAATAATAAGGTATGATTTAATTACAGGCTTTAGAAATAACTTAAGTAAAATTATTGTATTTTTTGTAATGATTACATTAATAAATATTATAGCCTGTACAAATATTGGAGATATCGAAAGTACATATGGAATAAAAGCAACGGTTACGGATTATTTCTGTGTAATAATCGGAGGACCTAAGTACATATTTGAAGGTGCTTTAGAAACATATCAGATACCTGTACTATGGTTGTTGCCACAGATTATGATATCTTATATAGTTGGCTATTATGCAATGACAGATATTGATAAAGAAGGCGTACAGATGTTAGTGAGAGCAAATACAAGAAGAAAATGGTGGATAAGCAAGTGCATATGGAATGGAACTATGATAATCTTTTTGTATCTTGTTATGTACGGAGTAACATTTGTAAATGCATTAGCAAATGAAGCAGAAATGAAATATGATTTTACTCAGGAAGTCATTAATAACCTTTGTGAAATTTATTCGGTAACAGGAAGTAAAACAGAAGTTATACTGACTTTAATATTTATGCCACTGCTTGTGTCAATTACACTTAATATGATGCAGATGACAATTGCATTGATTTTTTCGCCAATTGTTGGATTTATATGTTCTCAGAGTATAGTATTTCTTTCAACGATAATAACGAATAAGTGGCTTATATCTAATTATGGAATGCTATCACATAGTAAGCTTACATGTATGAGTGATATTGTTTTGAAAGAGGGAATTATAAGGTGCGTGGTATTGTATGCTATAGCTGTTTTTGTGGGGAATGTGTATTTTAGAAGATATGATGTTGTGGTTAGGGGAGAATAGGATATAAGTATTTTTTCATTTAGTTTAAGATTTTATGAAATGAGATTGTTGTAAGAATGAACTGCAACAATCTTTTTTTTGATATTATTTACAAACATAAAGTTTCATACTAAATTATGTAAAATGAGGAATAGTAGGATGGTTCGGGCAAGAGATATCCGACTAAATGTGGAAACTTGAGGAATAGTTGGAGTAAGAGGAAGCGGAAGAACCCGACTAAATGTGGAAGATAGTAGATGATACTATTCGTATAGCACAATGCAGAACTCATTATGGAGATAAATAATTGTTATATACAGAATAGTAATAAAAAAATCGTAATGAAAAATTACTCTTATGACTTATTGACAAACCTAATCAAAATGTTTATACTTAACTAAACTAAAAATAATAACACGATGACGAGACGAGTAAGTATTGCAGAGGATTCAGAGAGAGATGTGATATGCTGTGAGCATCTTATCCAAGCATTACCGAAGACTACCTCTGAGTGCCCCCAATCCGGGCCGTTGATTACGTTACAATCTAATGAGTGGTATGGAATAGTTTTATAGATTTTTTTATAGAATAGTTCTATACAATCAGGGTGGAACCGCGATATATCGTCCCTTATGACTTAATGTCATAAGGGATTTTGTGTTTTATGAAATTGTGTAGGAATAAGTTGCTCTATTGGTTTAGTAGGTATCTTTTGGAAGATAATACCAACTAAATAAAGAAAAAGAGCAATTAGTTGGTACACCATGAATAGGAAATCCCAACTAGATATAAAAAATTAGCAATTAGTTGGTATATCATGAATAGGAAATCCCAACTAGATATAAAAAATCAGCAATTAGTTGGTACATTATGAATAGTAAGCACCAACTAAACCTAAAAAATAGGAGTTTAGTTGGTATAATACAAGAAATTCATACCAACTAAATCAAAAAAACAGAAGTTTAATTGGTATTTCAAAAAGTATAAATACCAACTAAATATATATTTTTATTATTAAATTGGTATTTCTGATGATTATATACTGACAATATATCATTAGAATTAAAATACTGATGAAAGTTAATAAAATAGGCATTATTAGATAATGAGTATTAAATGTAAACAAATATACTGGAAAGGTATAATGGTTGAAAGAAATAAATGAAAGAAATAAAGAAAAGAAAGGAAAAGTGCAATCTGCCCCTTCTTTCAACCTTTTTATTTGGCAGTTTCGTAAGCAGACTTACGAAATGCACGGGTATAAACTATGAAGATTACTTTAAAAGATGGCTCTGTAAAAGAGTATTCAAATGAAATGTCAGTTATTGATATTGCAAATGATATCAGTGAAGGTCTTGCAAGAGCAGCATGTGCAGGAGAGATTAATGGAGAGGTTGTAGACTTAAGAACAGTTGTGAGTGAAGATTGTGAACTTAACATTCTTACATTCAATGATGAAAAAGGTAAAGCTGCATACAGACATACAGCATCTCACGTACTTGCAGAGGCAGTTAAAAGACTTTATCCTGAAGCAAAGCTCGCTATCGGACCATCAATTGATACAGGTTTCTACTATGATTTTGAATGTGAACCTTTTACAAGAGAGGATTTAGACAAAATCGAAGCAGAGATGAAAAAAGTTATTAAAGAAAATGCAACTTTAGAGAAATTTGAACTTCCAAGAGAAGAAGCTATTAAATTTATGGAAGAAAGAAATGAGCCATATAAAGTAGAGCTTATTAGAGATTTACCGGAAGATGCAGTTATTTCATTCTATAAACAGGGAGAATTTACAGACCTTTGTGCAGGTCCTCATCTTATGAAGACAGGTGTAATTAAAGCGTTCAAGCTTATTTCATCTTCAGGTGCATATTGGAGAGGTAATTCTGATAACAAGATGCTTACAAGAATTTACGGAACAGCTTATACAAAGAAAGCTGATTTGGAAGAATATTTAGCATATCTTGAAGATATTAAGAAACGTGACCATAACAAGCTTGGTAGAGAAATGGAATTATTTACAACTGTTGATGTTATCGGTCAGGGACTTCCACTTATTATGCCAAAGGGAGAGATTATGCTTAGAACTCTTCAGAGATGGATTGAAGATGAAGAAGAAAAACGTGGATATGTAAGAACAAAGACACCACTTATGGCAAAATCAGATTTATATAAGATTTCAGGACATTGGGACCACTATAAAGAGGGTATGTTCGTTCTTGGAGACGAAGAAAAAGACAAAGAAGTATTTGCTTTAAGACCAATGACATGTCCATTCCAGTATTATGTATATAAATCAAGTCAGAAGAGTTACAGAGATTTACCAATCAGATATGGTGAAACATCTACACTCTTTAGAAATGAAGATTCAGGTGAGATGCATGGACTTACAAGAGTTCGTCAGTTTACAATTTCAGAAGGTCATCTTGTTGTAAGACCTGACCAGATGGTTGAAGAATTTAAGGGATGTCTTGCTTTAGCAAAACATTGTCTTGAAGTACTTGGTGTTGAAGAAGATGTAACCTACCATTTATCAAAATGGGACCCTGAAAATAAAGAAAAATACATTGGAGAACCTGAAGTTTGGGAAGAAACAGAAGGACACATCCGTGGAATTTTACAGGAATTAGGTGTTAATTTCACAGAAGATGTTGGAGAAGCAGCTTTCTATGGTCCTAAGGTAGATATTAATGCTAAGAATGTTTATGGTAAAGAAGATACAATGATTACAATTCAGTGGGATGCTTTACTTGCTGAACAGTTTGATATGTATTATGTTGACCAGAATGGTGATAAGGTAAGACCTTATATTATTCACAGAACATCTATGGGTTGTTATGAAAGAACACTTGCTTGGTTAATTGAAAAATATGCAGGATTATTCCCAACATGGCTTTGTCCTGAACAGGTAAGAGTACTTCCTATTTCAGAAAAATATGCAGACTATGCTAATAAGGTAGGCGAAGAACTTAAGAATAACGGAATCAGATGCAGTGTTGACAACCGTTCAGAAAAGATTGGTTTCAAGATTAGAGAATCAAGACTTGAAAGAGTTCCTTATATGCTTGTAGTAGGTCAGAAGGAAGAAGAAGAAGGAAAGGTATCAGTTAGAAGCCGTTATCTTGGAGATGAAGGTCAGAAAGAACTTTCAGAGTTCGTTGACTTTATTTGTAAAGAAATAAGAACAAAAGAAATCAGAAAAATTGAAGTAGAGGAAAATAAATAAGACGTCATATAGAAATGAGGATTGGTTTGGAAAAATTCAAAAATATCATTTTAGTTGTAATTATTTCTTTGATAATTATTTTGACAATAGCAATATTTTACCAATTAATAGGGAATAATTTCTTTAAAAATGATGGAAAAGGTAAGGAAACTGAAGTGGATAATGAGATTTCTGAAACAAAAGATACAACTACTTCTGATAATCAGAATGTAAATAATCCAAATATAGGTTCTGAAATTGTTAGCACAGTAAGAACAACGCTTTGCGAAGGCTTTTATTACGAGCCGATTAGTGATGAGTTAAAAGCATATATTACAGGTAAATCCTATAAAGAAAATGAATATATAGATTATAGTGATTTACGTTATGTAACAGTTAAGTATGTAGATTTTAATAATGAGGTTTGTGAAGGTAAGCTGATAGTAAATGTACAGGTTGCAGATGATATTTTGGCAATTTTTAAAGAGTTATTTGATGCAAAGTATCAGATTGAGAAAATCAGACTTATAGATGAGTATGATGCGAATGACGATGCTTCAATGGAAGATAATAATACTTCAGCATTTAATTTCAGGCTTATTGACGGACAGGATACAATTTCAGACCACAGTTATGGAATTGCCATTGATATTAATCCGCTCTACAATCCTTATGTGAGAAGAGGATTTGGCGATAGAGATGTGTTGCCGGTAAATGGAACTGAATATGCTGACAGAACTAAGGATTTTGAGCATAAAATCGTTAAAGGTGATGTGTGTTATAACGCATTTATAAATCGAGGCTGGAAATGGGGCGGAGAATGGAATTCACCGATAGATTATCAGCATTTTTATAAAGCGATTTCATAAAAGTCAGAACTAAAAAATAGAGGAATATATGAAACTTACGACATTATGTTATATCGAAAAAGATGACTCATATCTGATGCTTCACAGAAATAAAAAGAAAAATGATTTAAGTCACGATATGTGGATTGGTGTTGGTGGTCATTTTGAAGATGAAGAGACACCTTTAGAATGTCTTTTAAGAGAAGTGAAAGAAGAGACAGGTTTGACCCTTACAAGTTGGAAATTAAGAGGAATTGTTACATTTTTATCTGATGAGGCAGAAGGCGAGTATATGTTTTTATATACTGCCGATGCCTTTATCGGTGAAATGATTGAGTGTGATGAAGGAGAGCTTAAATTTATAAAAAAAAGCGAGCTTAATAACTTGTATTTTTGGGAAGGTGATAGGATTTTCCTAAAGCTTATAAGTGAAAATCATCCTTTTTTTGATTTAAAACTTGTGTATGAAGGCAAAAAACTTGTTAAGGCTATTTTGGATGGGGAAATTATTGAAAATGAAAGTTATGTATAAATGTATTTGTATATAAGAAAGAAGGAAAATGATGGATAAGTATGGACTTATATTAGAAGGCGGAGGCATGAGAGGAATTTATACAGCGGGAGTGTTGGATTTCTTTATAGAAAATAATATTGAAATTAACTCCTGTTATGGTGTTTCTGCCGGAACGGTTAATGCATGTAACTATATTTCTAAGCAAAAGGGAAGAACTTATCAACTTGATACAGATTATCTTGATAATAGAGATTACGCAAGTGTGTATAACTTAATCACTACAGGAAATTATTTTGGAACTGAAATGTGCTATCACAAGGTTCCGCTTGAATTAAATCCATTTGATTTTGAAACTTATAATAAATATGACGGAGTTTTTTATGCAGTAGTTACCAATTGTGAAACAGGAAAGCCGGAATATATTAAAATTAATGATATGAAAAAGGATATTGATGTTATTAGGGCTTCATGCTCATTACCTTTGATGGCTCAAATGGTAAACTTAGGTGGAAAGCTATATCTTGATGGAGGAGTTTCTGATTCAATTCCGGTAAGACAGTCAGTTAAAGATGGTAATAATAAAAATGTCGTTATTCTTACAAGAGATATTGAATATCGTAAAAAAGCAAATGAAATGCTTCCGATTATTAAATTAAAATATAAAAAATATCCAAATCTCATTAAAGCTATTGAACAAAGACACATTGTATACAACCGTACTTTAGAATATATTGAGAATCAGAGAAAAGTAGGGAATATATATGTTATAAGACCTGAAAAGCCGGTTAAGATTGGAAGGCTTGAAAAGAGCAAGGAAAAACTTGATGAATTATATAATATAGGAATTGAAGATGCAAAGAGAAGTTTTGAAGGATTAAAAGAGTTTCTTGCAATCTAGATGTTATAAAAAAATATAGAAAATTTTAGTTCGGTAAAAAATATTAAAAAATTATAAGAACTAAAAATTTTTGTTAACTTTTTTAGGATTTTGTAGTAGAATGTATCTATATTATTTTTATGGAGGTTTTTGTAATGAAGAGATATTTTGAACTTGGTGTTTATGATAAGGAAAAATCAGACGGAACAGGAATGCTTGGTCGTTATGCCAGTATAGCTGAGGCAAAAGAAGCTATTAATAATTTTACAAAAAGACCTGACCAGATATTTATAATTGACGAATTAGAAGAACAGGATGATTCATCAGTAAGACAGTTAGGCGAATGGATGGTAAGATAATACATACTTAATAGAGAGGTTGTTGTAAAAGATGTGTGAACAATTTTACAACAGCCTCTTAAAATATGTTTTATTTAAGATTTTATATTTGTTAATTGATATAGTTAAAGTAGTATTTAGACGGTTTTAATTGGTTAAAAGAGGAAATGCATATGAGACAAATAGAATTTAAGATGGAAAGACCGGGACTTCTCAATGTTGGTGATGAAATAGAGGTTGAAGAATCAAAGCTTTCAACCTTGCAAGGCATAATTTATTATTACACTATCGTTCCGGCACTTGCAATGTCTAATAATATACCGGCAAGGGATAAACTTAAATGTTTTAAAGGAAAAGTGGTTGATATACGAACAACAGAGAGTGCATCTTTTGTTATGGGCGAGTTTGAAGAGTAACTGAATTGTTATTTGAAATAACTTATATGTAGATTTACTTGACAAAATGCGTTATTGTGCTATGATTAATTAGAATGTTTGCAAATTTAAATTGCAAAGGAAAGAGGTGCTTTTTTTGAAGAAAATGGTTTTATCCATACTGGTAGATAATACATCCGGTGTGTTAAGCAGAGTATCAGGACTTTTCGCAAGAAGAGGATATAATATTGACAGTTTAACAGTTAGTGAGACTGTTAATCCTGGAATTTCAAGAATGACACTTGTTGTAAGTGGAGAAGATGAAGTTCTTGAACAGATACAGAAACAGTTATCTAAGCTTGTTGATGTAAGAGAGATTATTGAGTTAAAAGATGGAGCAAGTGTTTGTAGAGAGTTGATTCTTTGCAAGGTTGCAGTAGATGCTACACAGAGACAGCAGGTGCTTGCTGTTGCAGATATCTTTAGAGCAAAGATTGTTGACGTGGCTCCGGATTCACTTATGATTGAGCTTACAGGTAATCAGCAGAAGTTGAATGCATTCATAGACTTACTTAATGGATTTGAGATTAAGGAACTTGTTAGAACAGGTATCACAGGCTTAACAAGAGGAACATATGATATGCTTGCAGGAGAATTTGAATAAGATATGTGATTAGGATTACTGATGTAATTTACATAGCTTATTAATAAATTAATTCTAATGAAATTTATTTCGTGATTAATGGTCATTT
This sequence comes from Lachnospiraceae bacterium, assembly GCA_017416465.1. Taxonomy (GTDB): domain Bacteria; phylum Bacillota; class Clostridia; order Lachnospirales; family Lachnospiraceae; genus Bovifimicola. Next base: position 92,907 of record JAFQCK010000089.1, read on the forward strand.
AAAACGTGGTTTTTAGATGGTATTAACAATATATATTTTTATTTATAATGGAGGCTAAGGAAAATGGCAAAGATTTATTATCAGGAAGATTGTAACTTATCAATGTTAGAAGGAAAGACAATAGCTGTTATCGGTTATGGTAGTCAGGGACATGCTCATGCTCTTAATGCAAAAGAGTCAGGATGCAACGTAATCATCGGTTTATATGAAGGAAGCAAGTCATGGGATAAAGCAGTAGCTCAGGGATTTGAAGTATATACAGCAGCAGAAGCAGCTAAGAAAGCTGATGTTATCATGATTCTTATCAATGATGAGAAGCAGGCAGATATGTACAAGAACGATATCGAGCCAAACCTTGAAGCAGGTAATATGTTAATGTTCGCTCATGGTTTCAACGTACATTATGGATGTATCAAAGCTCCGGCTGATGTAGATGTTACTATGATTGCACCAAAGGGACCTGGACATACAGTACGTTCAGAGTATCAGGCTGGTAAGGGTGTTCCTTGTTTAGTAGCTGTAGAACAGGATGCTACAGGAAAGGCTCTTGATAAAGCATTAGCTTATGCAGCAGCTATCGGTGGAGCTAGAGCAGGTGTTCTTGAGACAACATTCAGAACAGAGACAGAGACAGACCTTTTCGGTGAGCAGGCAGTACTTTGTGGTGGTGTTTGTGCATTAATGCAGGCTGGTTTTGAGACATTAGTTGAAGCTGGATATGACCCAAGAAATGCATATTTCGAGTGTATCCACGAGATGAAATTAATCGTTGACCTTATTTATCAGTCAGGTTTTGCAGGAATGAGATATTCAATCTCTAACACAGCTGAATATGGTGATTATATTACAGGACCAAAGATTATTACAGAAGAAACAAAGAAAGCTATGAAGAAAGTATTAGCAGATATCCAGGACGGTTCATTTGCAAAAGAATTCTTATTAGATATGTCAGATGCAGGACGTCAGGTTCACTTCAAGGCTATGAGAAAGTTAGCTGCTGAGCATTCTTCAGAAAAAGTAGGAGAAGAAATCAGAAAACTTTACAGTTGGAACAACGAAGAAGATAAGCTTATCAATAACTAATTATATGTTATTTAATAGTTAATAATTCATATAAGAATGCATATATATA
>JAFQCK010000090.1 GCA_017416465.1 Lachnospiraceae bacterium
AATGGCTTGTTGATTACACAAGATGATTGTGAAAAGTATCTAATTTTAGTCATCAGTTCCACATCCTCCCACATATTTGCACCTTCGGTAGCCCTAATACAATTGATGTCATAAACTCTTCTTGACACCAATTTATTACACGGAGCAAAATATGTCACGATTATTGGAGCCAAGCAATCATACATTAACTTATGATCTTCATGATCGTCATTATATGAAAGTAGGTCTTTTTTGTTATTATGTTCCACCAACAATCCACAGCATACCATATCGACATTACTCCGTATCGCAGCTTCGTACATCTCCATATACATCTCAGCATCAATCCAATCGTCGGAGTCACAAAAAATAATCCATTCTCCTCGCGCATTATCCAAACCCATGTTTCGCGCTGAGCTTACACCACCATTCGCCTTATGAAACACTCTCACGCGAGAATCTTGTCCCGCATATCTATCGCATATCGCCCCCGAAGAGTCTGTTGAGCCATCATCAATAAGCAAAAGTTCTATATTTGAATAGGTCTGCGCCAAAATACTTTGGATACATCTATCCAAATATTTTTCGGTATTATATACGGGAACTATTACAGAGATCATATGTTTACTATTTATCATTTGTTTACTATTTAAAGAGATACGCATATAGCGAATCATCATTTATCTCTTGAGGAATACCCTTATATCCAATCCTAAATACACTTGTATTCGCTAATACTCTGTCCAATTCACCTTTATTTAATGGCTCACATAAATGATTTTGAATATAATATATATCTTCATTATTGTATGGCACATCATCTATCATTTTCTTCACATCAGAGAAATTATTATATGCCATTGCTATAATATAATCAACAAGGAAATAATCTAATAACATATTCTTATCGCAATGATATGCATTAAGGAAATCCTTCATAAATAAATGAAGTACATTTCTTTTAACTCCTGCCATAAATCCTGCAACCCAACGATAATCAGAAACAAATGAATCATCTCCTTCAGGCTTACGCTTCTTTATCGAGTAAAATGGCAATTGCGGTATTTGCAAATTTGCTGTCAATAGGAGTCCTGCATCAACATATATTCCGCCATAATCAGCCAATAAATTACATCTTATAATATCGCTAAAATGAGTTAAAGATATTGTTCCATTTTCAACTTTTTCAACTACATGATTAGGAAGTGAAATAAACTCACGATAATTTTGTAATGTAATAAGTTGTACACTCTTACCCCCAGAATACTTCTTTATTGATTCATAACAATGTTTGATTGTTCTAGGCATTCTTTCTTCTCCTTGGAACCAACAGACCCAAATAGTGCTATCATTTTGTATAACACTATCATCTTGCTCTATGGACTTGTATTTTTCTATGATACTAGAATAATTCTTCTCAAGATACTTTAAAATATAATTATGCTTATATCTAATACCAAAAAAGAATTGCATCCACACAACATGAAACGCAGGAACTACTCCAAAAACCTTTGCGAGCTTTAAATAATACAAAAATAAATTTTTGAAAGTTAATAGTTTTTTCATATATTTTTAATCTCTGTTGTTGTATTTAGATGTAATAACTTCTTTCCCAATATCGTTTCCAAATCCAATTATATAACAAGCGGCAATAATTGTAAAAATTTCTTTAGAACCCTTTTAAATATGAAGTAAGGAGTTGCCCACGGTAATCTAAATAATTCAGGAGTTATTTTAATTGCATCGACAAAGGTCATTGAATTTAGTTCTGCAGCAGTAAGCGATCGGTGCAATCGATCAAGATGACGCTTTAAAATCTTTACCGTCTCCTTTTTATTAGTTAAATTATTAATATATTCAATAGTAAATTTATAAGATTGTATTTCACTATACAATTTCGTTTTGATTACATCATAAATATTTACCATAGATATGTTATCTCCTGACATCCGAAATGCAAATAAGTATTCATTTGATATACACATACCATTTCGAGACATTAACATTACCGTTGCATTATCAGCGCCCCACGCTAATGGGAAATTCACAAATCCTCCATTTTTTTGTAATACGACCTTATTAAACACATAGAATGGTATTCCACTATCAATAGATCCGTTCAAAAACCCCTCTAAATATCCAATAGCTGAAACTTTTTCTTCACACACTCCAGATTCTTTCCACACATTTCCATTTTCATCAATATACTGTATTCTCGGTCTAAAGACATTCACGTCGGGATATTTTTGAACAAGGGCATCCATTTTCTCTAAATATTGAGGGAAATATACATCATCATCCGAAGCGAGGATTATATAATCGCCCTCGGCATATTCCAAGCAATGATTCCACTGCGCGACAAGATTCTTGCCGCCAATATTCTGCTCATTAACATAATAACGGATGCGTGGATCATCGTAACTCTTTACGATTGAATCCAAATCCTCTGGCGAAGCGTCATTCACGATGATTAACTCAAAATCCCTATATGTTTGAGCCAATATGCTATCTAACGCCTCACGAAAAAATCGTGCTTTATAGGCTGGCAGGACAAAAGAGTATTTTATTTTCTGCATAACTTACAAATTGGGATTACTATATATCCGAAAAACGACACCAAATAGAATTTCAATATTTCTCGTCTTGGGAAGACATTACCTAATTTATGTAGCGACCATTTTGCCTCATTAAATGTTCTCATCCACTTCCACTTGTATTGACCAAATAAATCATACTTAGCTACAAATTTCAGCAATGAGATAAAATGCTTGTATTTCTTTGCCGCACCTTGTTCAATAAAGAATCGCTCTATTTGTTTAACTCGCTCAACTTGTCCTTCTACACGTGATAACATCTTTAATGCAGACGTTATTGAACTCTCATTCATCCTGTTATAGTGGTAAAATGGCTTGTTGATTACACAAGATGATTGTGAAAAGTATCTAATTTTAGTCATCAGTTCCACATCCTCCCACATATTTGCACCTTCGGTAGCCCTAATACAATTGATGTCATAAACT
>JAFQCK010000091.1 GCA_017416465.1 Lachnospiraceae bacterium
GATTATATCGAGCAGTATCCGATTATTGATATTAAGAGAACTGCAAAGGAATTAGAGGTTGGCTATAATACCGTAGCTACAGCGGTGAAGAAACTTGTAGAACTTGGGATTTTGCAGGAAACAACCAATGCTGCGAGAAATAGAGTGTTTGCGTATGAGGAGTATTTGGGGATATTGAGGAAGGATACGTAAGATTAAAATATTATATCGCAATAATATAGAAAGAAGGAATGTTATGTATACAGCTGAGGTGACAGGTGCACAGATATTATTGACGTATTCAGATATATTCAAGGAAGATAAGCCGGATTTGATTGAAAGTATTTAGAAGAATACTATTCTGGAATAAATGGATTGACGTATAAACCAATATGGAAAAGGATAGAAACAAGCTATGGAGAAAGTGAAATATACGGTAGTGCAAATAAGGTTATAGCAGCTTTGTCAAAATCGTTAGGCGATTATAAGCAATGGGCAGAGGAGAGTGAAGATAGGGAATGGGATTTTAGTGAATTCTATGCAGCTCCATTTGTAAAAGATATAAATGGGAAATTTGTTTCATTAAGCGACATTACACTGCGTAATGCTTTCTTTGAAATCTTCAGATGCGTTTATACGAAAAGAGAATGATTTATTAGTAGTGGAAGCAAAGGGATTTTCTGTATTATTAAATTGCATGACTAAAAATGAAAGTGTGGAAGCAAATAATAGGAAATTGTTTGTGAACCCAGTTTTACAAGCTGATAAAAGCTTGGCGGCAGTTATTGATGATAAGCCGGAGTTTGTGGGAGTTGAAACTGCGTATATTATTTCAGTTACTATGGACAATATCAATGCTGTTCCAAATTATTATAATGCAATCCATAAGGAAATTATGGATGAAAAGTGTACAGATAAGGTCAAATATTTCTTCAATTTTAGCATAGAAGAATATGAGATGTTAATGGTCTTATTGGAGCGACAAGTAGATATTTTTGCATTGCTAAGAGAGTATTATGAAAATGATAAATTGAAACCTTTTAGCACATTCCTTCATGATAGATTTTCAGGTATTGGAATGACGCATTTTATGGAAAGCTGTAGTTTATTTTAGGGAGCATTGGGATATAGAAGCTGAAAATTTTCCTGCTATGTTGGAAGAGGCATTAGGTGAAACAAAAAATCTTATGTCCGCAGGTAAGTATTATCCAAGAGATTAGGCTTATATACAAAAAAAATAAGTCTATTTTTGTATATGAATAAAAAAATGGTAAATTTAGTGTATATGTTTATATAAAAGATAAAGAAATATAAGAAAAAATATAGTAATTTTTGTAGGAATACTTTGTTATTTATGGTATAATATTTAGCAGAAAAATTAATGTATTAGGAGTGAGTTTATGGAAAAAAAGATGAAAAAATTATTGAGCTTTATATTTGTGCTTTTAATGGTTATGCAGATTACACCATTAGAATTGTTTGCAGCAAATGGAGAAACTGCAATTACTTTAATTGAAATTGATTTGGATTCAGTAGTGGTTGGAGAAAAATCACCAACATCAATTTATAATAGCAGTAATACATATGATATAACTCAAGTAGAGTGGAGTTGTTTATATGATAATTCGTTCAAAGCTGGGGATGTATTTAAAGAAGATTCTACATATTATCTTACTTTTCGTGTGAAAGCTAAAGCAGGATATTATCTTCCTGTTTCTGAAGAAACTGGTGAGTATACAGGTTTCTATTATATAAATGGAGATTATAATGCAAAGGTATGTTATACTGAAGACGATGAATTTGTTGTCAGAGTTAAGTTTGTAACTAATAATATTATTAATAATATATACATTAATCTTGATTATTCGAAATGGACAAGTTTTTCGGTTGGAGAAAGTGCTTCTACGGCGCAACAGCAGTTTTTTGATTCAGTATATTCTATACCTGAGCAATATCAAAATAAGTATTATATCGATGAAGAGTGTTGTGAAATATTATATGAAAATTCAACAGGTGTTCTTAATCAGCTTGATTATGGGCATATAATAAAAAATGAATATAATTATTATATGGAGTATTGGGTTGAGGCACTATCACGTTATGATTTTGATTCGGATGCATCTAATATAAATGTATATATAAATGGAGTCGAGGTAGAAACCAAAAAACTTGAATATGATTCATCATGGGATGCATATGTTATTGATATTTTGATTGAAAAAGTTGAAAATAAATCTGGTTGGATATTAGAGAATGATAATTGGTATTTCTATGATTCGAATGGAAAAAAAGTAACTAGTTGGAAAAGAATAAATAATAAATGGTATTATTTTAATGCAGATGGAGTTATGCAATCATCAAAATGGATAAATAACAAATATTATGTTAAAGATAATGGTGTAATGGCAGTATCTGAATTTGTTGATAATGGTAAATATTATGTAGATGAAAATGGAATTTGGTTAAATTCAACTAAGTGGTTGCAGATTGGTGAGGAATGGTATTACATAAAGTCAGGTGTAGTTCAGAAATCTAAATGGTTAAAAATTTTAAATAAATGGTATTATTTTGACTCGAAGGGAGTTATGCAATCATCAAAATGGATAAATAATAAATACTACGTTAAAGCTAATGGAATAATGGCAGTATCTGAATTTGTTGATAATGGTAAATATTATGTAGATGAAAATGGAATTTGGTTAAATTCAACTGAATGGTTACAGATAGATGGAAAGTGGTATTACTTAGTGTCAGGAATGGTTCAAAAATCAAAATGGGTTAGTATCGAAGGAGATTGGTATTATTTTGATGCAAATGGAATAATGCAAACATCAAGATGGGTTAATAATAAATATTATGTAAAAGAGGATGGCAAAATGGCAGTATCTGAATGGGTAGATGGTGGTAAGTATTATGTTGGTGCAGATGGAGTATGGGTGCAAAATGCTTAGATAATAATTAAGATACAAGATTGTAAGGATATTGTATTTTAGCTATTTTGGTTTTGAATAACAGTAATAAGAAAATATAAATAGAAGGTAGAAGAGTTAAAAATGGAGATAGTAAAAGTAAAAAAAGACCAGGTTATTGCAAGAAAAAAAGAAAAAGTTAAACAATGGTATCTTATTCAAGAGGGTAGTGTTATTCAAAAGTTTGGATTTTCAGAAGTCAAACTTGGAAGAAATGCTATCATAGGTATTTTGGAAAGAGATATATTTGTATGTGATTATATTGCCGGTGAAGATACTGTTTTGGCAGCACTTACTTGTGAAACACAGGATGATTTAAGAAGAATTTTTTCCGGCAATGAAAAGATAAGAAGTATATTTCTTCGTGCAGCATTAGAACAAAGACATCAAATGCTTTGTCTTTATGCAAGTCTTTATGATAGGACACAACAATTTCAAAGATATGTTGAAACTATTTATGATGAATATAAAACATTATCTAACAAGTATAGAATAGATGAAAGTAATTTCACAAAGATGGAATATTTTAAACCACTGGAGATGCAGCATAAAGCTGAAAGCTGGGAGGTAAATAATAGTATTAGTCTTGTGAAAAAATTCCTACAGGAGTATCTTACATTAATGGAGAAAGATGATAGTCTTACCGTTGGTGTAATTATGGAAGCATCAGCACAGATGCGAAGAGTAACTTTAGGTATTGCTGAGATGGAATATTATTTGTCATATAATAAAGATGTTCTAATTGCTGAAAGTGAAAATGATATTTTTGATTTATTCTTTGATTTGACAATAAATGCATATAATAAGAAATTTGATATATCTGAACTTAACGCTAAAGTTGGTTCGATAGTTGAATTTGCTGAAAAAATGAATATATACAATTCTAAGTTGATTACCAGAAGGTACAGTGAATTTAATAATTATGATTTTACTATAGGGATTCCTGATATTGATGAAGATACCGGAAGAGTTGAAAAAGTAAGGAAAGAAATAGATGTTGTATCGGAAGATTGTCTTGTACATATTCTTGCATATGCAGGTTATAAGGATGATGAGATAGAATCTATATGTAACAAAATTGAAAGTTACAGAAATCTTCCGGATATGCTTTCAACAGATAGTTTGGCATATTCTCTTCGTAAACAGATTTCAGTTATTTTCTATGATGTTTACTATAGAGCTTTTATGCGTTCAATAAAAGAAGAAGAAAGTCCTGACCAGATTTTGGATATGTTTTTTAATTTTGGATTTATGGATGTTAATTTTACCGGCGAGGAAAATGTTAGAGAGTTGTATGATTTGACAGCTCATTTAGATATTTGTCGTTCAGAAAATATTTATACAATTTATGAATGGCTTAAATGTATTTATAGAGGTGAAAAAGAACCTTCAAAGAATGAGTTTGATTTAAATTATCAGGCATATCTTACAGAAGAACGAAAGAGTGGTAATATAACACAGGAAGAAGCTATTGAGCTTTTAAATAATCCTGAGAAAAAGGTTGAGTTTGAAATAAGAAATATGTTCTCATCTGTAAATAGGACAACTTATGGTAAAGTTACAACCTTTTGTCCTGTACTTGGAGAGTATGACCTCATTAATTCCATTGATAAGATGCTTGTTACTGCAGAAAAACTTGAGAATGCAATGAACGAGATTAGAAAGCTTGATTATTCGGTATTTTATCGAGAGGTTCTATTCTCTGATTCTGCAAGGGGAATTAACTGTGAAATGATTATGACAGAAATTCTTCCGGATATCATTCTTATGCCTAATGCAGGAACCAAGGCTATGATGTGGCAGGAAACAGCTGGAGTTAAGACAGATACTCCGGCAAGATTTATGTTCCCTATATTTACTGCAGTAGATGTAGATGATTTGATGCTTGAAACAATAGGCAGATATCATTGGGAAATGTGTAGAAAAGTGGAAGGAATTCGCTGGAATGACGTTAGAGAAAGATCACTTACGGCAGAATATTGTACATATATTCAATTCTATCGTAAAAATAATGACTTATCGACTGAGGCAAAAGAGAAAGTTAAGAGTCAGCTTGTAAGGTCTAAAAATAATTATAGAGAAGTCTTTGTTAAAGATTATATTAATTGGATGAAGTTCGAATCAAAAGGAAGTTTTAGGCTTAATAAAGTAGCAAGAGATATTGTTGTAAGATATTGTCCGTTTAATAAAAAGGTTAGAAATGATTTGAAATCTAATCCAATATATCAGAATTCTATTCAGAGATTTGAAAATGAAACTGCTAAAAAATTACAACGTTATCAAGGCTTATATGATAAATATGTAAAGGCAGGAGGAGAGATTACACCTGAACTTCAAGAAAATATTGATTTTTATGAGATGTAGAAGTGGAGATTAAAATGAATATTACAAGTGACATAAAATATGTTGGAGTTAATGACCATAGAATAGATTTATTTGAAGGACAGTATATAGTACCTAATGGAATGGCCTATAATTCTTATGTTATTTTTGATGAAAAAATTGCAATTATGGATAGTGTAGATATCGGTTTCACAAATGAATGGTTAGATAACATTCAGAATGTACTTGAAGACAGAAAACCTGACTATCTTATTGTTCAACATATGGAGCCTGATCATTCTGCAAGTATTATGAGTTTTGTGGAGAAATATAATGATGTAAAGATAGTTTCATCAGTTCAGGCATTTAAAATGATGCAAAACTTCTTTGGTACAGATTTTAAAGAAAATCAGATAATAGTTAAAGAAGGGGATTCTCTTTCACTTGGAAGACATCTACTTAATTTTGTATCAGCTCCTATGGTTCATTGGCCGGAAGTAATTGTAACTTATGACAGTACTGATAAAGTTTTGTTTTCAGCGGATGCATTTGGAAAGTTTGGTGCATTAGATGCAGAAGAAGATTGGGCTTGTGAGGCAAGACGTTATTATATCGGAATTGTTGGAAAATTTGGCGTTCAGGTTCAGAATCTGCTAAAAAAAGCGTCTGCATTAGACATTCAGATTATCTGTCCGCTTCATGGACCTGTTTTGAATGAAAATCTTGAATATTATTTAGATTTATATAATATCTGGTCAAGTTATCAGCCGGAAGAAGAAGGAGTTATGATTGCTTATACTTCTGTATATGGTAATACAAAAAAAGCAGTTTTAATGCTTGCGGATATATTAAAGGAGTATGGATGTCAAAAAGTTGTGGTGAATGATTTGGCAAGATGTGATATGGCTGAGGCGGTAGAGGATGCATTCAGATATAGTAAAATTGTTTTAGCAACAACAACCTATAATGCGGATATTTTTCCTTTTATGCGTGAATTTATAAATAACTTACTTGAAAGAAATTATAGTAACAGAAAGGTTGCTTTTATTGAAAATGGTAGTTGGGCTCCAATGGCAAATAAGGTTATGAAGGAAATGTTTGAAAAGAGCAAAAATATAGAATTTGCTGAAAATAATGTTAAGATAATGTCTGCTCTTAATGATGATAGTATTATACAGATAAAAGCTCTGGCTAAAGAATTATCTTAGATAAAATTAATTTAATAAAAAATAAACGAGAGATAATTATGTTTTATATTTACATAAAATCTCTCGTTTGCTTTTTATAAGAATTATTTTTTATTTTCTATTCTATAAATTATTAATGGGAATACTAATAATTGAATAATTATTCCAAATATTCCACCACGAAGACTGTTCAAAACATTTACTAAGCTAATGGTTTCATTACCTAAAAGATATATTGATGTAAGAATTGAAAGTACAAACATTACACGACCACTAATTTGTGAAATAAATACTTTTGCAATAGTTGGAATTTTAGTATTTTTTATTAATCCTGCAGACAACCCATAAGCAAAAAGTTCAATCATCATAAATGGTAAAATAATAATATTTGGCATACCGGATAATGTAAAACTAACAAGTGGCGACAAAAATCCTGAAATTGCACCGGCATATGGACCTGCCAAAAACCCTACGAGAATTATTGGAAGGTGCATAGGTAAAAATACATCTCCGGGAATTGTTCCAAGCCCTGAAACAGTACCAAGTATATGAAAAATTTGTGGAAGAACCACTGCTGATATAATTGCTAATAAAGTAGCTAATGTCTGTGTTTTGATAGAAACACAAGGTTTATCTGTAGTTTTTATTATTGTTGAATTAGACATAGTTATTTCCTTTCTTTATTTTTATTTGTTAAACAAAATGTAGCTTACAAAGTGAGTTGTAAGTTATTAATTAATATATTACAATTTTCTGCTATATTATATTCTTTAAAATAGCGATTTTCCATAGGTATCCATTTGTTAAAAAAATTCTGATGTAATTTTTCATCCCGTTTTAATATTCTGCTTTTTTGGGTTTCCGGAGAAATATTTAAAAATATTTTAAGGTCATAGTTATATGCAAAATAAGGGTGCATACAATAACTGCCTTCAATAATATTTAGTCTTTTTGATAGAACACGCACTGGCTTTTTAAAAGAGTCATTATGACAATCATACGGTTTGTATGAAAAATCTTTTCCTGTATTAAGTGGTATAAGAATTTCAGTATTAAAACGTTCGTAATCAATATTTCCACCAATTTCATTTAATCTGTCATATGTTCGTTGCTCTGGACGTAGAAAAAAATCGTCCATATGAAATATATTGCAATGATATCTTTGGTTAAGAAATTCTGAAAGTGTAGTTTTACCTGAAGTACAATAGCCGTCAATCGCTACTTTGATTATATCATTATTTTTATTATTAACAAGTTTGTCTATTTCTCTTATTATTAAGTCAATATTATTATTCATATCTAAAATTATTCTCCTAAATTGTAAAAAGATAAAAAATTAAATGATAAGTAAATTTAAGAGTAGATTATACTTCAATTAATTCATAAGCTCTACTACCAAATCCTAATTCGGCAGATGCTTCAATTGTGTGAATACCATTTCTACTTTCTATTCTTTCTAATAAATGTGATTGACCAGGATCATCAGTTGCAGCATAAACTAAATCAATACATGCCTGGTCAATAGCAATTGGGTCGAGGGAAATTAATATTCCAATATCTTTCATGCAAGGGTCTTCAGCAACAGCACAGCAATCACAGTCTACAGACATATTTTTCATTACATTGATGTATACAATATTATCTTTAAAATACTCTACAACAGATGCAGCAGCATCGGCCATGCTTTCTAAGAATGAGTCATGGTCGGATGTCCATATTTCTTCCGGAACACCTGCGCCATGTATATATGCTTTACCAAAAGAAGATGCAATCCCTATAGATAATTGTTTAATCGCTCCACCATATCCACCCATTGGATGTCCTTTAAAATGTGAAAGCACAAGTAGTGAATCATAGTTAGTAAGATTTTTGCCTACATAATTTTCTTTGATTCGTTTACCATTTGGAATAGAAAGAACCATATCAGGTCCTTCACTATCAAGAATATCTACGGAGAAACGACTGCTCCAACCATGTTCTTCCATAGTCTTGATATGTTTTTCGGTAGTATTTCGTGTACCTTCATAAGCAGTGTTACATTCGATTACAGTTCCGTTTACATATTCAATAAGAGGTTGCCAGAATTCAGGACGGAGAAAGTTCTGATTACCTGTTTCGCCTGAATGAACTTTGATGCCTACTTTGCCTGAAAGAGATTTATTAATTAATTTATATAGCTCTAAAACTTTTTCAGGTGTAATTGTTTTTGAAAAATATACTTTTGGTTTCATTTTTTATTTCCTTTCCGAATATATTATGGAAATATTATAACATAGAAAATTTTTATTTAAAATTAATATTAGGATAGAATATGTGTATTTAAAAAGTTTTTAAAATGTGTTATATTAGGTAAGGAGCTGATATTGTAGATTTTTGCCGGCTAACTAAAATTGTTAAGAAATAAAGAGGTGTTTATATGGGTTTTACAGAAACATTTACTATTAGTTTTTTATTACTAATTATCATTGCACTATTTGTAAGTTCTATAGGATTTTATAAGTATGTTTATTTTATTTCTTTGGGATATGGATTTTCAATTGCAGCATTTGGTATAGCAATGCCGTTTATTTATTGGGATAATCTTAGTATTGGAACGATTATTGCTTGTGTATTATTTATTATCTATGGAATAAGACTTGGTGGATATTTATTAATCAGAGAGATTAAAAGTGCATCATACCGTAATACGATGAAAAAAGAGATTAAAGACGGTTCAACTATGAAAATGGTTGCCAAGTTCAGTATTTGGATTAGTTGCGCATTGTTATATGTATTACAGGTTTCTCCAGTGTTTTTTAGATTACATAATGGTGGAAAAACGGATGTTGTGTCAATTGTCGGTGTTGTTATAATGGCTCTTGGGATTTTATTAGAGTCAATGGCAGATTTGCAAAAGTCAAAGGCAAAAGCGAAAAATCCTTCAAGATTCTGCGATAGTGGTTTATATAAGATAGTCCGTTGTCCAAACTATTTAGGAGAAGTTCTTTTTTGGACAGGAGTATTTGTATCAGGTGTAAATGTGTTAGATGGTATATGGCAGTGGATTTGTGCAATATTTGGGTACGTATGTATTGTATATATAATGTTTGGTGGTGCAAGAAGATTAGAAATCAGACAGAATAAAAATTATGGAAATGACCCTGAATATCAAGCTTATGTTAAGAAGACACCAATACTTTTGCCGTTAATTCCATTATATAGTGTTGAAAAATATAAATGGTTAGTTGGTTAATAATTTAAGATTTAATGAAAAGATGAATGGAAAAATTGTCTGTTCATCTTTTTTTATGATTTAAGGATTTTTTAATAATTTAAATTGTATAGTGTAATCACAACAAAAACAGAGAGGAAACAGTGAAGTTATGAATCTTAAAATTCTAAAAAAAGACTTATTCAAAAAGAAATCTATTAATTTGATTTTATTATTGTTTGTAATGTTAGCAACGATATTTGTTGCTAGTGGTGTTACAAATATGTTAAAAGTTATGAATGCTCTTGATGATTATATGGAGATGTCGGGACTTGCAGATTATATTATTATTTCTCAAAATAATACGGAAGATGATGTAAGAAATAATAAAAACATCGAAGAATTTTTAAATAATGAAAAGAGTGTTGATGGATTTAAAGTTGAAGATTCTTGCATGATATCAAAGAGAAATATCGAAATGAAAGATGGAAGTGGAATTGATTTTACAGGTGCAACACTTATTAACAGCTATAAAAGTGAACAATTAAAATATTTTGATTCAAATGATAATGAAATTACTAAAATGAATGATGGTGAAATTTATCTTCATAAAAAAGTATTTTCAGATAATGATTTTAAGGTGGGAGATAAAGTAAGATTATATTCAGATAACGGATATTCAAAAGAATTTACCATAAAGGGTTATGTTAAGGATGTTCTTACAGGTGGTGATATGATGGGAACATTCAGATTTATCGTAAGTGAAAATGATTTTTTGAAGATGTATGGTGAAGCCGGATTTGTAAAAGCAAATATCTATTCGATTGAACTTAATGATACAAAAGCATTTAAAGATGTAATTAATAAGAAGGATTTAAAGATGTTGTTTCCGGCTGAAAAAAGCCTCATCAAAACAACATATATTATGAATTTGTTAATATCAATTATTATCTTGGTTGTAAGTGTATGTCTTATTATAATTTCAGCTGTAATGTTACGATTTACAATGTTATTTACAATAAATGAAGAGTATAAATCTATAGGTATATTGAAAGCTATTGGAATTAAAGACAGTGCTATCAGAAGAATATATATAATAAAATATTTTGTTATTTCTGTTGTAGGAGCAATTATCGGATTCTTCTTAAGTATTCCGTTTGGGGATTTGTTATTAAGCCAGATGTCGGAATCAATTGTTATAAAAAAAGATGATAACAGTTTTGTATTACAGTTAATATTAAGTGTAGTGGTTATACTTACGGTTACATTCTTCACATATGTAAGTACTGCAAAAATTAAAAATCTTACACCACTTGATGCTATAAGAAGTGGAAATAACGGAGAAAGATTTAATAAAAAGGGTGTATTTAAATTAAAGAATAAAAGGATGAGAACAACTTCTTTTTTGGCAATAAATGATGTGTTAAGTGAAATTAAAAAATATATAGTGTTAATGATTGCAGCGATTATAGGAATATGGTTGTTGGTCATTCCGGTTAATACAGTAAATACACTTCGTTCTGACAAAATAGCTTCATGGATGGGGATGGCAGACTGTGATATAGTAATTGATGAATTTATTATTGATGAGCTTTTATCAAAGGGAAGTAAAGAATATTTTGATGAGTATGTAGAAATAAATGAAAAGAAGCTTAATGATAATGGTATAAAGACGGATAGCGTATTTATGGAAGCAACATATAAATTCAATATACGTTGTAATGATAAATCATATAAGTCATTAGCACTTCAAGGTATAGGTTCTTCAACTGACTGGTATATGTATGATGAAGGAACAGCACCAAAGTATGATAATGAAGTTGCAATAACTCATGTTGTAGCAGAAGAAATAGGAGCAAAAATTGGTGATACAGTTTATATTACATTATTTAATGAAGAGAAGCCTTTTGTTGTAACTGCACTATATCAGTCGTTGAATAATTTAGGTGAGGGGATAAGATTTACAGAAAGTACTGAACTTGATAATGGCTCAATTGCCGGAGCATTTTGTTTACAGGTTGACCTTTATGGAAATCCTGATAAAGATGAAGTTAAAGATATAAAGAAAAAAATAAATGACATATATGGTAATGCAGATATATTTTTACTTAATGAATATGTTGATTCGGTAATCGGTGGTATAGCAGATACATTGGAACCATTAAAAACACTTATTCTTATAATGGTATCAATAGTAAATATGTTAATAATTGTTCTCATGCAGAAAATGTTCTTAATAAGAGAACGAGGACAGATTGGAATGTTAAAATCAATTGGTTATAGTAATGGTAAAGTAATAAAATGGCAGACAAAGAGAATTGTTTTAGTACTTTTAACCGGTATAGTTGTAGGAACTTTAACATCTACATTCATTACAGAGCTTACATCAGGTCAGGTCTTTAAGATGATGGGAGCAAGCAAAATCGAGTTTGTAATTAATCCTATGGAAGTATATGTGATTTATCCGGTTATGATATTTGTAGCTTCAGTAATTGCATGTATTATTTCAATGCAAAGTGTAAGAAAAATTGATGTAAAAGATGTTAATAACGTTGAATAAATATAATAGAATTTGGTTTTGATATAGAAAGGAAGAATTAAAAATGGCAAACGCATTAAAGGTAACAGATTTATGTAAAACATATATAACAAATAAAAGACAGAATAACGTATTAAAAAATGTTACGTTTTCAATTGAAAAGGGAGAGATGGTCGCTATTATGGGACCATCAGGTTCGGGAAAATCAACTCTTTTATACAGTGTATCAGGTATGGACAGACCAACTGCAGGTGAGGTTATGCTAGATAATAAGGTAATTACTGATATGAACGAAAAAGAGTTAGCTAATGTAAGATTAGAAAAAATGGGGTTTGTATTTCAGCAGTGTAATATGCTTAAGAATTTATCAATAATGGATAATATTATTTTACCTGCATATGAATTATCAAAAGGTAAAAAAGAAAGACTTGAAATAAATGAACGTTGTAATGAGCTTATGAGAAAACTTGGAATTAGCGATATTGCGGATAATGACATAACAGAGGTTTCAGGCGGTCAGCTTCAGAGAGCATGTATTTGCAGAAGTTTAATTAACAATCCAAAGGTGATATTTGCAGATGAGCCTACAGGAGCATTAAACAGAGATTCATCAGATGAGGTAATGAAAGAATTTAATAAGTTAAATAATGAGGGAAAGACAATAATGCTTGTAACTCATGATATGAAAGTTGCTGCAAAATGTAGTAGAATTTTATATATAGTTGATGGTAATATAAAGGGAGAATTAAATCTTGGAAATTTAACTGTAAAAAGTAAAGAAAAAGATGAAACAGTTATAAAAGATATGCATGAAACTGTAAAGGACAGACAGAGAAGGGTGAATAACTGGTTGTCTGAAATGGGGTGGTAACAACGCAAATCATAAAGCATCTAAAGAGATGCTTTATGATTTGTGTAAAAGAATCTGCTAAGCAGATTCTTTTATGTATTTAAACTGTTTCTTGTGGAATGGAGGATTATTTTGGCTGATATTATTATAGTAGAAGATAATGAAGAGATTGGTGGATTATTAGCAGATTTTTTGGTGGGGGAAGGGTATGATACTTATCTTGCAATTTCAGGAGAAGAGGGAATTGAAATATATGAAAGTGAAGGGGCAAAACTTGTAATACTTGATGTAATGCTTCCGGGAATGGATGGACTTTCGGTATGTAAAAAGATAAGAGAAGAATCTAATACACCAATAATAATTGTAAGTGCAAAATCAGAGAAGGATGATAAGCTTAACGGTTTATTGCTTGGAGCGGATGATTATATAGAAAAGCCTTATGATATTGATATTCTGATTGCAAAGGTCAATGGAATATTTGCAAGGCGTTATTCTACCAATGAAATTATCGATGGTAATATAAGACTTGACAAAGTAGGAAGAACAGTATATTTATCAGGTAATGAAATAATACTTAGGGCTAAAGAGTATGATTTATTATTGTATCTCATGGAAAATAAAGGAAAAGCAATTTCTAAGGATGAATTGTTTAATAAAATATGGGGATTTGACAGTAATAGTGAACCACAGACACTTACTGTACATATTAAGTGGCTTCGCGAAAAACTTGAGGAAGATTCTAAAAATCCTACAAGGATTATGACAGTGTGGGGTGTGGGCTATAAATTTCAATAGTATGAAATTTAGTTTGCTGTAAATAAAGTGATTTGTCGAATTTTGTCGATAGAAAATCAGTTATAATTTGCAAAAAAATGTTGCATTATTGCTAATCGAAATATATAATTATGGACGTATAAATTTTGTATATTAGGGAGGAAATTAGGGAATGGACAAAATTAAGGTTGTAATTGCTGACGATAATGAAAGAATTTTGCAATTACTTGAAGATGTTTTAAATGGTGATGACGATATTGAGGTTGTCGGAAAAGCGAAGAATGGTGAAGAAGCAATTAATGAAATTATTAATAAAAAACCTGATGTAGCTTTGATTGATATAATTATGCCGAAATATGACGGACTTGCTGTTATGGATAAGATTAATAATCAGGAGATGGATGAAAAACCAATATTTATTGTTCTTTCAGCTATCGGAAGAGAAACGATTACAGATGATGCATTTGAATTAGGTGCACATTATTATATAATGAAACCATTTGATAATGAAGTGGTACTTAACCGTGTTAAGAATGTTAAGAATACTGTGAAGAGAAAAAGTATTGAACCAAGGAAGATTAATGCTTTTGAAAATCAGAAAGAATACATAGAAAGAAATTTAGAAGCAGATGTCACCAGTATTATTCATGATATAGGTGTTCCGGCTCATATTAAAGGTTATACATTTTTACGTGATGCGATAATTATGTCTATTAATGATATGGAGATGCTTAATTGTGTAACGAAGGTTTTGTATCCTGCAATTGCTAAAAAGAATAATACAACTTCAAGTAGGGTTGAAAGGGCGATAAGACATGCTATTGAAGTGGCTTGGTCCAGAGGAGAGATAGAAACCATTGATAAAATTTTTGGTTTCACTGTTAACAAAGGTAAAGGAAAACCGACTAATTCAGAATTTATTGCACTGATTTCTGATAAAATCAGATTGGAATATAAATGTTAAATATATAAATTAATACTTTAAAAGAAGTGTGAAATGAGTTATAATTATCTAGTATGTAGAAATTGTAACTCATTTGTTTTTTAGAAAAAAACATATTTATTTTGAGTTTTAACAGATATGCAAAAAATATATATTGGAGGTTAAAAAAGTTATGAAGAATATTTTGTTTGTAGCATCTGAAGCAGTGCCATTTATTAAAACAGGTGGTCTTGCAGACGTTGTGGGTTCTCTTCCAAAGTGCTTTGATAAGAGATATTTTGATGTAAGGGTTATTTTACCAAAGTACTTAAGTATGCCTTGGCATTTTACTGAGAGACTTGAATTTATATCATATTTTTGGATGGATATAGGTTATCATAAGAAATATGTTGGTGTATTCAAGCTTGTCCATGATGGTGTTACGTTCTATTTTATTGATAATGAAGAGTATTTTGGTGGTGCAAAACCATATGGAGATATTAAGCAAGACCTTGAAAAGTTTGCATTTTTCTCAAGAGCTGCGTTATCAGTATTGCCTGTAATTGGATTTAAACCTGACATTGTACATTGTCATGACTGGCAGACAGGTCTCGTCCCTGTATATATGAAAGACAGTTTCAGAGGTGGCGAATTTTATGCTAATATGAAGTCTATCATGACAATTCACAATCTTAAGTTCCAGGGAGTTTATGATATCAAAACTATCCAGAAGTTTTCGGGGCTTTCGGACTACTACTTTAGTATTGATAAATTAAAAGTAGAAGAAGACGGTAATATGCTTAAGGGTGGTATAGTTTACGCTGATTTCGTTACTACTGTTAGTGATACATATGCTGAAGAGATTAAGACTGAATTTTATGGAGAAGGTCTTGAAGGTCTCATGCAGGCTAGAAGAAATCATTTATGTGGTATTGTTAACGGAATTGATTATGATGAATATAATCCGGAAACAGATTATAGAATTCCATTTAGATATAATGCGATTAATTTCAGAAAAGAGAAGGTTAAGAATAAACGTGATTTACAGCAACAGTTAGGTCTTGAAGTTAATGATGGTAAGTTTATGATTGGTCTTGTTTCAAGACTTACAGACCAGAAGGGTCTTGATTTGATTGCTCATGTAATGGATGAGATTTGTACAGATGATGTACAGTTTGTAATACTTGGTACAGGTGAAGAAAAATATGAGAACATGTTCAGATATTATGATTGGAAATATGGTAACAGAGTTTCAGCTAATATCTACTATTCAGAAGATATGTCGCATAAGATTTATGCAGCTTGTGATGCTTTCCTTATGCCATCGTTATTTGAGCCATGCGGACTTAGTCAGCTTATGAGTTTAAGATATGGAACTATTCCAATTGTAAGAGAAACAGGTGGACTTAAAGATACAGTACAGCCTTATAATCAGTATGAAAGTACAGGTACAGGTTTCTCATTTTCAAATTACAATGCACACGAGATGCTTGATACTATTCGTTATGCTAAGTATGTGTATTATACAAACAAGCGTGAATGGAATAAGTTGATAGATAGAGCTATGGCAGCAGATTTCTCTTGGAATGTGTCAGCAAGAAGATATGAGAATTTATATAACTGGCTTCTTGGTTGGTAAAAGAGATATTAATTTTGCTATAGATATCTATAAATAGTTTTAAGAAAAAGAATATTTGTACAAAGACATATAATGAAATTAAAATAGAAACAGATGTTATTAAAGACTTGTCTTATAATAACATCTGTTTTTGATTTTAAATAAGCTTAATTAGGTATAAAAGATTATTCTTCGATATCCTCTTCGCTAACGAGTTCGTCATATTCCTGAGAATCTAATAATTCATCGAATGCGTCTGAAACTGCATCATATTCGTCATCATCTTCAATGTTTCCAAGTTCAGGTTCACCATCAGGTGTTTCTGAATATCTGTAAAGATAAATTTCTCCATCTTCAGCAGCCTGTCCATCAAGTGGAAGTAATGCGATGTAATCATTATCTCCAACAGGGAAGATTGTAAGAACTGCACAGTCGAGAGTCTCTCCGTCATCTAATTCTAAAGTTACAATTGCTTCTTCTTCATCTAAGTTCTGGTTTTCTAAATCACTCATTATTCTATTTCCTTTCATGCATAAAATTATGTATAATAACTTTATCAGATACTATTAAAAAAAGCAACTAAAATGCTTTTATTTAATGATATAATATTGTAAAATTAGTTACCAACAAGTCGAATAATAAATTAATATATAATAATTATTAGTAATAAAAAAAGGATTAATATGGAAAATAGTTTGAAAAATTATATGAAAAACAATGTAATAGATAATGATGAAGTAGGAATTGAGAAACATATAAGTGCTGATTTAAGAGAGGTTTTTAATATTATTAAGTATGAAAAAATATCTTCTACAAATACTGTGCTTAAAGACATGGCTAAAGCTGATGCAAAAGAATGGACAGTTTTAATTGCAAATGAGCAGACTAACGGAAAAGGAAGAATGAACAGAAATTTTTATTCTCCTTGTAATTCGGGAATATATATGAGTGTTTTACTTAAGCCCGATTTTTTACCAAGTCAAACATTATTTTTAACACCAATGACTGCAGTGGTTGTATCAGAAGCTATAGATAAGGTGCTTAATGTATGTACCGGAATAAAATGGGTAAATGATATTTATCTTAATGATAAGAAGGTTTGTGGAATATTAGCTGAGGGTGCAATAAGTAAAGATGGACTTAAAAATGATTATGTAGTAATAGGAATTGGAATTAATATTTCAAACCCTGATGACGATTTTCCAAGTGAACTCAAAGAAATTGCAGGAAGTCTTATTTCTGATAAGAATTTGGAAAATAAAGAATTATTTGTCGAAAACTTGAAAAACAAGCTTATTGCAGAAATTCTTACAAAGATGTATAAATATTATAATGCAAATGATAAAGCATTTATGAAAGAATATAAAAATAAATCTATTTTAATTAATAAAGAGGTATACATATTGGGAGATGAAAATAAAGAAAAATGGAAGGTTATTGATATAGATGCATCAGCTTCTTTAGTTGTTGAAAATAAAGAAGGAATTATTAAAACAATTTCATCTGGTGAAGTATCGGTAAGATTATTTTAGAAAATGTTATTTTGTATTTTAATTAACTTAAATTATGAAAGGTGATTTGGTATGAAAAAAAATAAGAAATTAAAAAATAATAAAACTATGATGCAGTATTTTGAATGGTATCTTCCATCAGACCGTTCGCATTGGATACATACTGCTCTTAATGCGCCTAAATTAAAATCAGCTGGAATAACAAGTGTATGGCTTCCGCCGGCATATAAAGGTGCAAGAGGTGTAAATGATGTTGGATATGCTGTATATGATTTATATGATTTGGGTGAATTTAATCAGAAAGGTACTGTTTCAACAAAATATGGTACAAAGGATGAATATTTAAATGCAATCAAATCATTACAAGACTCAGGAATTGAGGTTCTTGCGGATATTGTTCTCGGTCATAAGATGGGAGCGGATGAAAAAGAGAGAATTTTTGCTTATGGACATAATGAATATAACAGAAATCAGGAGATTCAGGGTAAACGAAAGATTACTGTATGGACTAAGTTTACATTTCCGGGAAGAAATGGTAAATATTCTGATTTTAAATGGGATTGGACTAATTTTCATGGAACAGATTTTGATGCAGAAAGCAGAGAGAATGGAATATATCGATTTATAGGAAAAGAGTGGGATAGTGATGTAGATAATGAGTTTGGTAATTATGACTATCTTATGGGTGTCGACCTTGATATGAGTGATGAAGAGGTAGTCGACGAACTTGACAGATGGGGAAAATGGTATTACAAGTTTACCGGTGTTAACGGTTTTAGAATTGATGCCGTAAAACATATTGATTTTAATTTCTTTAGAAATTGGTTAACTAAGCTTAGAGAAGAATCAGGAAAAGAAATATTTGCGGTTGGAGAGTATTGGAATGCTGAGTTACACATATTAGAAAAATATATTGAAAAAACAGAAGGTACTTTGTCGCTTTTTGATGTTCCTTTGCATTTTAATATGTATCATGCTTCTAAAAGTAATGGATATTATGATATGAGATATATTCTTAGGAATACTCTTCTCAGTTCAAGACCGGATTTGTCGGTAACATTTGTTGACAATCATGATACACAACCCGGACAAGCTTTAGAATCATTTATTCTTGAATGGTTTAAACCGCATGCATATTCAATAATTCTTCTTAGAGAAGAAGGATATCCATGTGTATTTTATGGTGATTATTATGGAATTCCACATAATAAAATTCAATCGGGGAAATATTTACCGGTACTAATGAAGCTTCGTCAAAATTTTGCTTATGGTAAACAACATGATTATTTTGATGATTCAAAGATAATTGGTTGGACAAGAGAAGGTTGTATGGAGATTAAAAACTCAGGATTAGCAGTCATTATGACAGTAGAACTTGGTGGAGAAAAGAAAATGTATGTGGGAAAACATTTTGCGGGTCTACAGTTTGTTGATGCATTAAAAAATGTTACAGAGCCGGTAGTTATAGATGAGGATGGATTTGGAGTATTTAGGGTAAATGATGGTTCAGCTTCTGTATATAGATTAAAATTAGGACAGAAGATATCAGGTGAATATGTTGAATTTGATGACCCTGATGAAGTCTCTGCTTACTATACTGAAAAGGAAAATGAAGTTGTGCCAACATTAATATTTGGTTCGAATTATAACAATTCAGGTTTTAATGAATTTGAAAATGATAATACTAATAATGATGATAATCAAAATAATGATAATAGTTATTAGTTACAATATTGGTGAAGGAATTTGATGTTATTATGAAAAATCATATTATTGAAAGAATGAACAAGTTGAGAAATGCTATGAAGTCTAATGGAATTGATGCTTACTATATTCCGAGTGATGATTTTCATGGTTCGGAATTTGTCAGTGAATATTTTAAAAATCGAGAATATTTTTCAGGTTTTACAGGTTCAGCAGGTACTTTGATAGTATTGCAGGATGAAGCTGTATTATATACGGATGGAAGATATTTCTTGCAGGCTGAGGAAGAACTTAATGGAACAGGAATTGAATTATACAAAATGGGAGAACAGGGAGTTCCTTCTATAAAAGAATATTTGGCTATAAAATTATCTGATAAAAGTGTTATTGGATTTGATGGAAGATGTGTTAATACCTCGTTTGTTCTTGAACTTAAAAAATATTTTGATAAAAAGGATATCGAAATATTAATTAATGGAAAATATGATTTAGCAAATGAAATTCGTGGTAATGACATAAGTTTACCGAGTAAGGAAGCTTTTGTTCTTGAAGAAAAATATTCAGGAATCAGTAGTTTGGTAAAAATGGATAAAGTAAGAGAAGAGATGTTAAAGAAAAAATGTAATGTATTTGTTCTTACATCTTTAGATGATATTTGCTGGTTATTAAATATTCGTGGTAATGATATTGAATATAGTCCGTTAGTTTTATCTTATATGATTATAACTGATAATGAAGCTTATTTTTATTGTGGTACAGAAAGTAAAGATGATATAAAACTAAAAAATATTTACAATTATCTTAAAAATCAGCGTGTTGTAATAAAACCTTATGATATGTTCTATGAAGATATTGATATTATTTTAGGAAAAATGGATAATGCAAGGGTTATTGCAGATTCAGATAAGATTAATTATAGGGTTTATGAAAAAATATCTAAGTACGAAATTGTTGATGTAATAAATCCTACAACAAATTTAAAGGCTATTAAAAATGATATTGAGATAATTAATGAAAAAAATGCCCATATAAAAGATGGAGTAGCGTTTGCAAAGTTTTTATATTGGTTTGATAAACAGAAAAAAAATGGATTTGATAAAGCTAATCTATCAGAGATTGATATTGCGAAAAAGCTTTATGAAGAACGAGCTAAGATGGAAGGATTTATTGAAGAAAGCTTTGAAGCTATTGTGGCATATGGTAAGAATGGTGCAATTGTCCATTATTCTGCAAATGAGTCGAGTAATACTGTTTTAGATAATAAATCATTTGTGTTGATAGATACAGGTGGACATTATCTTGAAGGTTCAACAGATATTACAAGAACAATTTCATGTGGTGAATTAACTGATGAAGAAAAAAGATGTTATACATTGGTTTTAAAAGGTCATTTGGCACTTTCTAAGGCAGTATTTCTTGAAGGTACAACCGGAGCTAATCTTGATATCCTTGCAAGAAAACCTTTGTGGGAAGAAGGACTTAATTATAATCATGGAACAGGACATGGAGTAGGTTATCTTATGAATGTACATGAAGGACCTAATAATATAAGATACAGACTAGGTTGTAGAAAGAATATCAGTAAAGAGATTGTTCCGGGAATGATTACGTCAAATGAACCGGGTATATATCTTGCGGGAAAATTTGGTATCCGTCTTGAGAATCTTATTCTTTGTAAAGATAAATGTAAAAATTTGTTTGGAAATTTTTATGAGTTTGAAAATCTTACCTTAGTACCATTTGATTTAGAGGCTATTGATATGAATTTACTTGATGAGAAGGAAAAAGAGATTTTAAATGATTATCATAGAGAAGTGTATGAGAAGATATCGGGGTATCTTGAAGAGGAAGAAAGGGAGTTTTTAAAAGGGATTACGAAGGAAATTTAATTTTAGAAATGGTTTTATGGGGCTGTCGGAAAATAGATAGTCCATAACAGCTGAGGCTGTGACATCAAAAGTCACAGCCTCAGCTAAATTTTTCCCTAAAAAGAGAAAAAAGATGGCTAACGACAACCATCTTCTCTCCGTTATATGTTATAATATAAC
>JAFQCK010000015.1 GCA_017416465.1 Lachnospiraceae bacterium
ATATCTCACTTCGCGAGCTATAAGAGTTTACTTCGTAAACTCCGCTAGTTTCGTTTGATTCCAGTCAAAATGACGTTAGCCATTTTTTACTGTTTTTGGTTCATCGTTCTAAACGATGTCCGCTTGAAATTTTCTTAAAAGAATATTTCAGGGATGGTTTGTTTGCTGTTCAGTTATCAATGTTCATATTTAAAACTATCTAAGTTTTATTTGTCGCTTCTTGCGACAGCTCGATTACTTTATCATATTTTTAAAAACTTGTCAACAACTTTTTTAAATATTTTTTCATCGAGTAACGGAGAAAGAGGGATTTGAACCCTCGCGCCGCGCGAACGACCTACACCCTTAGCAGGGGCGCCTCTTCAGCCTCTTGAGTATTTCTCCTTAATCTGAATTTCTTCAATTTCTTATTCAATTTTTTCAAACGTCTATGTGACGCATATGTCATTATACAAGAATCATTTTTCTTTGTCAACATTTTTTTAATATAATTACGATATGCTTTTCTGCACCAAGAGTTTTTGTTTAATGGGTATGTTTTAATATCTTTCCTATTTTTAAAAAAAGAAAGATAAACACTTTATGTCTATCTTTCTTAAATTCTTAATTATTTTAATTTAGTGATTTTCTTATTATTATGTAATTAAGCTAATTCATTAATATCGTTCTGTACTAATGCAACAAGAGCGATTGGGCATACTACTGAAAGAATTAAGTAAAGTACCATCTGATCTTTTGCAGGATATCCTTTTTTAGCACGGATTGCATTAAGGTTATTATTTGCATTAATTGCAAATAAAATATAACCAACATAGAAGAACAATAATAAAAACTGTACGATTGCAGGCATATTACTTGACTGTCCTTCCTGATCTAATGCGTTGATTGTTACATATGTCCAATATAAAGCATAAATTCCACATGTAACAAGAGATAAAATAATTACTGTAGCAACACTACGATTCTGTAACATTTTTTCTTCCTCCTAGATTTTATTTTTTCCTATATACTACTCACAAATTTTCTTGTTGTCAATTATTTTTTTATTTTTTTTTAATATTTCTTTATTATTTTCTTTATTTATGCAATAATATCTATGATAATATATCTAATATACTCCCAAGTACACGATAAATACATTATATTTTTAAGATTTTTTTTATTATGTATCAATATGTAAAGGTCAAAATAACAATGAAAAATAATAAACGTTATCTAAAATTTAATAAATACCTATTTTTAAATGATTTTAAAAAAATAATAATTCCCGGTATTATTATTTCTCTATATATTTTTATTTGCTATATTTTTAAATTAAGATTATGTCCAATTAACTATATAACGGGATTTCCCTGCCCTGCCTGTGGAATTACTCGCTCTTTTTTTATGCTTTTAAAAGGAAAATTTTTTGAATCATTAATTTTTCATCCTTTTGCATTAATAGTTTTAATTTATGCATTTTATTTTATTATTGGAAGATACTTCATTAATATATCTTATAAAAACTTAGAAAAAGTTTTTGTAGTTATTGGTATTTTAATGATAATTTTCTATGTTATTAGAATGATATATTTTTTTCCTTCTAATGAACCTATAGCTTATAATTATAATTCTTTTTTTTACTATATATATTCAAAAAGTTAGCTCTAAATATTTTTTCAAAGCTAACTTTTTTTATTACTTATTACTATCTAAAACCATTTCATATAAATTATTCCCACTCGAATCAATAACAACTATTGCCGGAAAATCTACAACTTCAAGTTTTCTTATAGCTTCTGTTCCTAAATCGTCATATGCTATAACTTCACTTTTTTTAATACATTTCGATAAAAGAGCTCCTGCACCACCCACTGCTGCAAAATATGTAGCATTATTTCGTACAATTGCATCTTTTA
Organism: Lachnospiraceae bacterium; assembly: GCA_017416465.1. Taxonomy (GTDB): domain Bacteria; phylum Bacillota; class Clostridia; order Lachnospirales; family Lachnospiraceae; genus Bovifimicola. The sequence continues at coordinate 1,899 of JAFQCK010000015.1, forward strand.
CTTCTTCACTTCTTTTACCTTTACCTATCATTCCTTTTAATCCTAAATCAAGCATATCTGGAGTATATTTATCCATTCTGCTTGATGTAGTTGGTCCTGCTGAACCTATAACATTTCCTTCTCTTGCAGGAGATGGTCCCATGTAATAAATGATATTATTTTCTAAATTTATTGGTAATTTTTCTCCATTTTTTATAGCTTCATACATTCTTTTATGTGCTGCATCCCTTGCTGTATATATAGTTCCTGTAATATATACATACTCTCCTGCTTTTAAATTATTTATTTCTTCTTTAATCAATGGTGCTGTTATTTTCATATTTAATATTTATAATTTTCCTTTCTTTAAATATTTAGGATAAAATTATCTTTACTATATTCTTCTTGTAACATGTCTGTTTACGTGACAACATATGTTTATTCCTACAGGTAATCCTGCAATATGAGTTGGATAAGTTTCAATATTAACTGCAAATGCAGTATTAGTTCCTCCAAGTCCACCAGGCCCTATTCCTATACTGTTTATTTTTTCTAGTAATTCTATTTCCAAATCTTTCACATATGGTATGTTTGAATGTTCATATACATTTCTTGTTAATGCCTTTTTTGCAAGAATTGCACATTTTTCAAAATCACCACCAATTCCTACACCAACAACCATTGGTGGACACGCATTTGGACCTGCATCTTTTACTGCTGTCAAAACAGCATTTTTTACTCCTTCTATACCATCAGCTGGTTTTAACATAAATACACGACTCATATTTTCACTGCCAAAACCTTTTGGAGCTAAAGTAATTGTAACTTCATCTCCTTCAACTATTTCATAATGAATTATAGCCGGAGTATTGTCTTTTGTATTTTCTCTGATTATTGGATCTTTTACAACTGACTTTCTTAAAAATCCGTCAATATACCCTCTTCTAACACCTTCATTTATAGCTGATTCAAGACTTCCTCCTATAAAATGAACTTCTTGACCTATTTTTATAAAAATAACTGCCATTCCAGTATCCTGACAGATAGGAATCATATCATTGCCTGCAATCTGAAGATTTTCCTCAAGTGACGATAACACTTTCTTTCCTAATTCACTTTCTTCTGTCTTAATTGCATTATACAGACAATCTTTCATATCATCTGAAAGAAAATGATTTGCTTCTATACACATTTCTTTTATATTTTGAATAATTTTTTCCACATTTATTTCTCGCATATATTTTTATTTGTGTATATCGAATTTTTATTCGATATTTACCTTTCTAAATATTCTAACTTTTTATTTAATGATAAAGGACTGTTAAATTATAACAGTCCTTTTATTTTTATTAAGTTGTTTCTTCTGATTCTACTTCTGTCTGTATATTGTCTTCTACAATATTTTCAGAATCTTCCTTTTCAACAAGTTCAACTGTTACATCTTCAGATGTTTTAGGATTCTCTCTTACTTTTGCAATCTTTGCAACTTTAACCTTATCCTTATCATCTATATTCATAAGTTTTACACCTGATGTATTTCTACCAATACTTGAAATGGTATTCACTGGGAACTGAATTATAATACCTTCATTTGTAATCATCATAATTTCATGTTCATCGTTTACTGCTTTAACACCTACAACATATCCTGTTTTTTCAGTAATCTTATAGCATCTTAAACCTTTTCCGCCACGTTTTTGAAGTTTAAATTCAGATATATCAGTTCTCTTACCCATTCCATTTTCAGAAACAATTAGTAATGAATCTCCCTGAGTATTCATCTGCATTCCTACAACCTCATCGCCTTGTTCAAGATTCATACCAATTACACCCATTGAAGTTCTTCCTGTTTTTCTTACATCTTTTTCATTAAATCTAATACACATACCGTATTTTGTAACTAAGAAAATATCTTTACTGTTATTAGAAGTTTTAACTTCAATTAATTCATCATCTTCTTTTATATTTATAGCCTGAAGACCACTTTTTCTCATATGTCCAAAATCTGATAAAGGTGTTTTCTTGACAATACCACGTTTTGTTCCCATAAATAAAAATTTATTTTCGTCATAATCTTTTACTGCAATTACAGCAGAAATTTTTTCTCCAGGTTGTAACTGTACAAGATTAATTATAGCTACACCTCTTGCTGTTCTTCCTGATTCAGGAATTTCATATGCTTTCAATCGATAACATCTACCCATATTTGTAAAGAACATTATATAATTATGCGTATTTGTCATAAGTAAATCTACTATATAATCATCTTCGATTGTCTGCATACCCTTTATACCTTTACCACCTCTATGCTGACTCTTGAAATTATCAACAGTCATTCTCTTAATATATCCAAGATTTGTTCTGGCAATAATTGTATTTTCATTAGGTATTAAATCTTCATCGGTAATATTATCATCATAGCCTATTGATGTTCTTCTTTCATCGCTATATTTCTCTGTAACAGCTAATATTTCTGTTTTAATTACTCCTAATAATTTCTTTTCATCAGCAAGAATTGATTGTAAATACTCTATTTTTGCTTCTAATTCTTTTAATTCATTTTCAAGTTTTTCTCTCTCCAAGCCTGTCAATGCTTTAAGTCGCATATCAACAATAGCCTGTGCCTGTGCATCTGAAAGTAAAAATCTCTCCATTAATGATTCTTTAGCAATCTGAGTTGTACGAGAACCTCTGATAATTGCAATTACTTCATCTATATTATCAAGTGCAATCATCAAACCTTTTAAAATATGAGCTCTTTCTTCTGCTTTATTTAATTCATATTTTGTTCTTCTAGTAACTACATCTTCCTGATGTTTAAGATAATAGCTAAGCATTTGATGAATATTAAGAACCTTTGGTTCATTATTTACTAATGCAAGCATTATTACACCAAATGTATCTTGTAACTGAGTATGCTTATATAAATGATTAAGAATAATATTAGGATTAACATCTCTTCTTAATTCAATTGCAATTCTCATACCTGATTTATCAGATTCATCTCTTAAATCTGTAATTCCATCAACTTTTTTATCTTTTACAAGTTCTGCAATTTTTTCAATTAACTTTGCTTTATTAACCATATATGGTAATTCTGTAACAACAATTCTGTTCTTACCATTTTCCATTGGTTCAATATTAGTAACGGCACGAACCTTGATTTTTCCTCTACCTGTTCTATATGCCTCTTCTATTCCTCTTTTACCAAGAATAGTTCCACCTGTAGGAAAATCAGGCCCTTTAATTACTTCCATAATTTCTTCAATAGATGTATCTCTATCTTCTTCTACTCTGTTATCAATTAATTTTACAACACCATTTACTACTTCCTGTAGATTATGTGGCGGAATATTTGTAGCCATACCTACTGCGATACCACTTGTACCATTAATTAATAAGTTTGGCACTCTTGCAGGAAGAACAACAGGTTCTTTTTCTGTTTCATCAAAGTTTGGTACAAAATCTACTGTATCTTTATTAATATCTGCAAGTAATTCCATCGAAATCTTACTAAGTCTTGCTTCTGTATAACGCATAGCCGCAGCTCCGTCACCATCGACAGAACCAAAGTTACCATGTCCATCTACCAAAGGATATCTTGTAGACCATTCCTGAGCAAGATTTACCAAAGCACCATATATGGAGCTGTCACCATGAGGATGATACTTACCCATTGTATCACCGACAATACGCGCACATTTTCTGTGTGGTTTGTCAGGACCATTATTTAATTCTATCATAGAGTATAAAACTCTTCTTTGAACCGGCTTTAATCCATCTCTTACATCTGGTAATGCTCTGGCTGCAATAACACTCATAGCATAATCTATGTAAGACTTTTCCATTGTCTCTTTTAAATCGACTTCATGGATTTTATCAAACACTTTTTCGTCCATTATTATCTGCTACCTTTCATTTTAATGAATTGTTTGGTTTTACTTTATAAAATTTAACTATATGTCAAGATTTGAAACAAACTTAGCATTAGCCTCTATAAATTCTCTTCTTGGTTCAACCTGATCTCCCATAAGAGTTGTAAATGTTAAATCTATTTCTGACTTAGAATCTTCATCTATCATGACTTTCTTTAAAATTCTTCTTTCAGGATCCATTGTAGTTTCCCACAACTGGTCTGCATCCATCTCACCAAGACCTTTATAACGCTGAATTTTATTATTCTGATCTCTACCAACCTCTAAAAGAATTTTATTTAATTCTTCATCACTATACGCATACCATACCTTTTTATTCTTCTCTAGTTTATATAAAGGTGGCTGCGCAAGATATACATATCCCTGCTTAATAAGCTCAGGCATAAATCTATATAAGAATGTAAGTAGTAATGTTGCAATATGAGCTCCATCTACATCGGCATCAGTCATAATAATAATCTTATGATATCTTAATTTTGAAATATCAAAATCATCGTATATACCTGTACCAAATGCTGTTATCATAGCTTTAATTTCAGCATTTCCTAAAATTCTGTCAAGTCTTGCTTTTTCTACATTTAAAATCTTTCCTCTAAGTGGAAGGATAGCCTGTGTTGCTCTTGAACGTGCTGTTTTTGCTGAACCACCCGCTGAATCTCCCTCTACTATGTATATCTCACAATTTTCAGGATTCTTATCTGAACAATCTGCTAATTTTCCAGGTAAACTTGCTCCTTCTAAAGCAGTTTTTCTTCTTGCTAAATCTCTCGCTTTTCTTGCTGCTGCTCTTGCTCTTTGTGCAAGAATTGATTTTTCACAAATTATTTTTGCAATAGAAGGATTTTGTTCAAGAAAATATTTTAATTTTTCTGAAACAACTGAATCTACTGCATTTCTCGCTTCACTATTACCAAGCTTTTGTTTAGTCTGACCTTCAAACTGTGGGTCTTCTATTTTTACACTTACTATTACTGTAAGACCTTCTCTTATATCTTCACCTGAAAGATTTTCTTCGTTTTCTTTTAATAACTTGTTAGTTCTTGCATATTCATTAAATGTCTTAGTTATTGAACGTTTAAATCCTTCAACATGAGTACCACCATCAGGGGTATTAATATTATTAACAAAACCATATACATTTTCTGTATATGAATCATTATGTTGAAGTGCAACCTCTACTTCTACGTTAGAAATCTTGCCTTCGCAATAAATAATATCTTCGTATAAAGGCTGTTTCCCTTTATTAAGGTATGTTACAAATTCCTTTATTCCACCTTCATAATGGAATACTTTTTCTTTCTTTTCTTCTTCTCTTACATCAGTTAAAACAATTTTTAAATTCTTTGTAAGAAATGCCATTTCTCTTAGTCTGTGTTTAAGAACATCATAACTGTAAACTGTTTCTTCAAATATCTCTGCATCAGGAAGGAATGTTACTTCGGTTCCTGTCTTTTCTTCTTCACATTCACCAATAACTTCTAAAGGACCTAAAGATTTTCCTCTTTCATATTTTTGTCTGTGAATCTTTCCTTCTCTGTAAACTGTTACTTCAAGCCATGTACTTAAAGCATTAACTACAGAAGCACCAACTCCATGAAGACCACCTGATACTTTGTATCCTCCACCACCGAATTTTCCTCCTGCATGTAATTTTGTAAATACAACTTCTACTGCAGGCATTCCTGTTTTTTGATTAATTCCTACAGGTATACCACGACCATTATCCTTTACAGTTATTGAATTATCTTCATTAATCTGAACATCTATTTCTGAACAATATCCTGCTAATGCCTCATCAACAGAATTATCAACAATTTCATATACAAGATGATGAAGTCCTTTACTTGATGTACTACCAATATACATTCCCGGCCTCTTTCTTACAGCTTCAAGACCTTCAAGTATCTGTATCTGATCTGCACCATATTGACTATTTACATTAGTACTATCACTCATTATTTTTATTCCTTTCATTTAATGGATTTTGGGACTATTTATTTAACTCATATAAATTAGCTGTCCCGCTCACAATTTTATATATTTTATTTACATTTACCCTATTCTCAATTAACTCATCAAGTCCGGTACATGTAATTATCGTCTGTACATCTTCTATACTGTCTAATAAATAATTCTGCCTATTACTGTCAAGCTCCGACATAACATCATCTAAAAGCAATATTGGGGTATCATTTATTACTTTTTTTACGAACTCTATCTCAGATAATTTTAAGGATAAAGCTGCTGTTCTTTGTTGTCCCTGACTACCGAATTTTCTAATATCCATTTCTTCTATAAAAAATCCTAAATCATCTCTGTGAGGTCCTACAGTAGTTGTCTTTAACTTAATATCTTTATCCCTATTTTTTATTATTTCATCAGATAATTTTTCTGATATAACATTTGGTTCATATTTGACATATAATGATTCCTTACCACCTGATAACCTATGATGAATATTAATAATGATCTCATTAATCTGATTTATAAATTCTTCCCTTCTTTTAATGATTTTATTACCATATTCTGAAAGCTTTATGTCCCAAATATCTAAAGTTTCATACAAAGATTTGTTATAATTAAAGTTAAGCTCCTTCAATAAACAATTTCTTTGATTTATAATTTTATTATATTTCAATAAGTCATTAAGATATATTTTATCTATCTGACATAATTCCATATCAATAAATTTTCTTCTCTCAGAAGGTCCGTTTTTTATAATTGCCAAATCTTCCGGTGAAAATAAAATTATATTATTAATTCCCAATAGCTCACTTGATTTTTTTATAGGTATCCCATTAATTGCAATCCCTTTTGATTTAGATTTTTTAAGATGCATATCTATTCTGTATGGTACATCATTCTTTCTGAGCATTAATTTTATATGAGATTCATCTTTATCAAATTGAATTATCTCTCTATCTTTAGAGCCTCTATGTGATTTTGACGTACTACATAAATATAATGCTTCTAAAATATTTGTTTTTCCCTGAGCATTATCTCCATACAAAATATTCTTACCTTCATCAAATTTAATCTCAAGAGAATCATAATTTCTATAATTTTTAAGTTCAAGTGATTCTATTATCATATTAATCCTCTAGCCTACTATTTTTATTTCCTCACCATCAAAGCTTACTATATCACCATCTATAAGTTTTTTACCTCTCCTCGTTTCAACTATTCCATTAACTTTTACTTCTTCATTACTTATAACTATTTTTGCTTCTACACCTGAACTTACTAATCCGGCAGCCTTAAGTGCCTGTCCAAGTTTTATATAATCTTCTTTTAAATTTATTACCTGCATTAATCTATCCAAACCTTTCGTCTTTCAATTAATAGTTAATTTCTTGATCCTACATTAAAATTAACCGGTAAAATTAAATATATATATGATTCATTATCATTCTTAATAAAACATGGAGCTTTAGAGTTTAATAGATAAATTGTAATATTTTCATCATCAATTACTCTCAAAGCATCAATTAAAAACTTTGGATTAAATCCAATCATTATATCTTTACCTTCTTTTGTAATGAAAATATTTTCATCCATAGAACCCATGCTTGAATTAATCTGTAATTCAAGATTTCCATCTTCTATTGTTATAATTATTGGTTTCTTATCGCTATCTCTAACTAAAAGTGTTGCTCTGTCAATTGAATCTAAAAATTCTTTCTTGTTAATAGAAATCTTTGTTTCATAATCAGAAGATAACATCTGATTAATTTTAAAATATTCTCCTTCAATTAATCTTGAAACAACAACAGTATCATCAAATTCAAATACAATGTGATTAGAAGTGAAGAAAATTCTTACTTCATCTTCTATACCACCTGATAAAATTTTACAAATCTCATTTAAAGTTTTACCTGGAACTATAACACTTATATCATCATAATAATCATTTAACTCAACTTTACGAATAGAAATTCTATGTCCGTCTAAAGATACAACTTTAAATTCATTTCCTTTAACTTCAAATAATTCACCTGTCATAATCTTGTTATTTTCATTATCCGAAATAGAAAAAATTGTCTGTCTTATAGTTTCTTTTAATGTAAATTGAGAAAGATATATAAATTTATCTTTTTCGACAACAGGAAGATAAGAAAAATCTTCTCCTGATTTTCCCGGTATATTAAATTTTGATTTTTCACAAGTTATAACCATCTGATAGTTATTGTCTGTTGTAATAGTAATTTCATTATCAGGTAATTTTCTAACTATCTCAGAAAAAATCTTAGCTTCAATAGCAATCTTACCTTTTTCAATTACATCACCTTTAGCAATTGTTTCGATTCCAAGTTCCATATCATTTGCGGAAAATTTTATATTATTAGTTGTAGCATCTATCAAGATACATTCTAATATAGACATTGTAGTTTTTGAAGGTACTGCCTTCATAACAATACTTACTGCATTTGTTAAATCAGATTTTTTAAAAACTAACTTCATTGTGAATATCTCCTTCCGGGCGTGGATGCCTGTATATATAAATATAGTTAAATTTAGTAGTAGTAATAATAAGGGTTGTGGATTTGTTGAAAAGTATCTAAAACCCTTGAAAAATATGCATTTGTTAATATGGATAAATATGTTAACCGAGTGTTAAAAGATTATGGACAAGTGGTTATTTATTAACATTGTGTATATTGTGGATAATGTTGATAAATAACTTGTCAACAGCAAATTAACATCTTTTCAACAAGTTATGAACATATTTATAAACATAAATTAATTAGGCAATATTTTTTTCTTAATAGTTTCAATAGTATTTCTAAGTTGTTCATTTACAAGTATTTCAGCACTTATTTTTTCAAATCCGTGCATTACGGTTGTATGGTCTTTTTTACCAAGAAGATTTCCTATTGCACTTAATGATTCTTCAGTGAGTGTTCTACATAAGTACATAGCAATCTGTCTTGCTAAAACAATATCTTTCATTTTCTTTTTAGAAGCAAGGTCACTTTGAGGAATATCGCAGTGCTCTGCTACTATCTGTATAATAAGCGGAGCTGTAACCTCTACATTTGCATTAGGAGATATAGAATCCTTTAATATCTGCTTAGCTAATTCTAAATCCATAGTAAGTGGTGATATTTTAGAATAAGCTATTACTCTGTTTAATGCTCCTTCAAGTTCTCTTATATTAGAAACAATATTTGTTGCAATATATTGAAGTATTTCATCTTTAATCTCATAGTCTTCAATTTCAGCCTTTTTTCTAAGGATAGCCATACGGGTTTCATATTCAGGCGAAGAAATATCTACAGGAAGACCAAATTCAAATCTTGAGCGAAGTCTTTCTTCTAATGTAGTCATTTCTTTTGGTGGCTTGTCTGATGAAATAATAATCTGTTTATTGGCTTCGTATAAAGTATTGAAGGTATGGAAAAATTCCTCCTGACATCTCTCTTTACCTATAATAAATTGGATATCATCAATAAGTAATACATCAATATTTCTATATTTATTTCTGAATTCCATTACGGCATTCTGATTTTCATTACGAATAACATTGATAAGTTCATTTGTAAATGTTTCACTTGTTACATATAGAACTTTTGAATTAGGATTATGTTCAAGTATGTAATGAGCAATTGAATGCATAAGGTGAGTTTTACCAAGACCAACTCCTCCGTATAAGAATAATGGATTACAAATCTCACCAGGTGCTTCAGCAACTTTTAAAGCGTATGCATGAGCAAAATTATTACTTCCACCAACTACGAAGGTATCAAAGGTATATTTAGGATTTAAATTAGCTTCAGCAATTCTCATTTTAAGAGAATTATTAAGAGTTAATTTAACTTCATTATTTTCTTTTATATTATTATTATCATCAATATCTTCAGGAGCAACTATTTTTATTTCAAATTCTTCTCCAATCATTTCAGCTATTGTTACTTTAAAATATTTATAAAACTTTTTATTAATGTAATTAACACCAAAACTTTCTTCGGTAACTATAGTTATTACTCCATCTTCTACAGAATGTACTTTTAAAGGTACTAACCATGTTACAAAAGCAACATCAGCTATATCATATTCATGTTTTATATAATCTAAGATATCATTCCATTTTTTTTGTATAATTTCTAACATATTTATCTTGCCTTTCTCTATAAAAGTGCCTACTTACTCATTGTCGCATATGTAGTTTTATTTTATAACAAATTGCATAATTTTTCAATGATAGTTTTAAAATATAAAAATACATTATAATAAGAAGAAATTAAATTTTTTAAAAATGTGGATAAAAATGTGGATAAAGTGGATAACTTAAAAAAATACTTTATATTTACCATAAAATAGATGTTGATAAAAAAAGTAAATGTTATTAAGAAATGTTGATAATTTTTATGAGTATATTAGAAATTGGTTTACAGTAAATATTAATGTGAATTGGTTAATAACTTATATCAACATTATCCATAGTGGAAAAATGGCAAAAAATAGGTATTTAAGAAAAATATAAGGTGATTTATCCACAAGTTATACACATTTTGTGGATAAATTATGTAAATTATATATTATTTTATGTAAAGTGGATAAAATTGTGGATAAAAAAATTTTTTTAATTTACAAAATAAAAAAAAGCTTGACTATAATTGTTTCTTACAATATAATTGTAACGATATTTTCCAATTTTATATTTATAATAGGAAGAGGAGGTGTATTTCGAATGAAGATGACATTTCAGCCAAAAAAGAGATCAAGATCAAAAGTTCATGGTTTTAGAAAGAGAATGAGTACTGCAAGCGGAAGAAAGGTTTTAGCAGCAAGAAGATTAAAAGGAAGAAAGAAATTATCAGCTTAGACCGCAATTATGTGGTCTTTTCTTCTTTTTATATATAATATTTTGTAACTGTTTAGAATCAGGCATATTTAGTTCTAAATAGTTATAATATCTTTTATTTGAAAGGAAATATATGAAGAACTTTAATTCTATTAAGAAGAATATTGATTTTCAAAATGTATATAAGAATGGTAAATCTTATGCAAATAGACAACTTGTCATGTATATTTTAAAAAATGACAAAAAAGTGAGTAGAATTGGAATATCAGTTAGTAAAAAAGTAGGTAATAGTGTTGTAAGGCATAGATTAACCAGATTAGTTAGAGAAGCTTTCAGATTAAATGAAGATAAGTTAAAGGGATGTTATGAGATAGTAGTAGTGGTACGCATTCCTTCAGTAGGACTTGGATTTAATGAAATTCAGGATTCATATTTACATTTATGTAAATTACACAGAATTTTAAAAGAGATGGTGTAACTTTGAATAGGATGAGAGATATTTTTAGAACAATGTATAATTTTTTTAAGATATTATTAAAAAAATTTTTAATTTCGGGAATTAATTTTTATAGAATATATTTGTCACCACTTAAAACATATGGACATTGCAGATATATTCCTACTTGTTCACAATATGCGATGGAAGCAATTGAAAAATATGGTCCATTTAAAGGTACGTATTTGGCTTTAAAAAGAATATTAAGATGCAATCCGTTTTCTAAAGGCGGATCGGATCCTGTTCCATAAAAGGAGGATTTATGTTAAATATTATTATGACACAGAATAGTGTACCTATTATAGGATGGTGTGCACAGTTACTTGGTCAGGTAATGGAATGGATTTATAAGTTATTTAGTAACATAGGTATAGAAAGTATTGGTTTATGTATAATTGTCTTTACATTATTAGTTAAACTTGTATTAATTCCAATTACAATTAAACAACAAAAATATGCAAAGGTTTCAGGTCTTATGACTCCTGAAATTCAGGCTATACAGAAGAAATATAGAGATAAGCGTGATCAGGATTCAATGATGAAAATGAATCAGGAAACTCAGGCAGTATATGAAAAATATGGTACATCTCCAACCGGTAGTTGTCTTCCAATGTTAATTCAGATGCCTATTTTATTTTCATTATTTTATATAATAGGTGGAATTCCTGCATATGTTGAACCAGTATATGATTATTATACACCGGTAACTGATGTAATTGTAGAAGATTATGATTATTATAAGTTTATGGATAATGCTTATGATAAATATGTATTAGAAAAAAAATCTAAAGATGAATTTGCATATATTGATAAAATGATAGAATCATTTGATAAAATCAATGAAAAGAAATTAATTGATAATTTATCTAAGTATTCTTCAACTCAATGGGAAGACCTTATTAAATGTTATGAAAATGCTGATGAATTAGCTATTATTTTAGCAGATAAGGTTACAGATGAAGAGTGGGAAAAGATTTTATCTAATGTAAAAAAAGATAAAGAGGAATATGAAGAATTTGTTGATGCAATAAAAAATAAAAATATTTCTTCTTATATAGATGGAGATAATACTGCAAGTATTATTAAATCAGCTGAAAATAAGATTATGAAAATTAATGAATTTGGACCTATTAATTTAAGTCAGGCTCCAGGTGATATTGGTGGTATAGCATATATTATACCAATTTTATGTTTTCTTACTCAGGTAATAAGTGTTCAGATTTCAATGAGAGCTAATAAAGAGCAGATGGAAGATAATCCAATGGGTAATTCAATGAAGGTTATGAATATAATGTTACCTGTTATGTCGGCAGGTATTGCTATTTCAACACCTTCAGGTCTTGGTTTTTATTGGGCGTTATCAGGAGTAATTCAGATTTTTACCTCACTTTTCCTTAATGCATATTTTAAAAATATTGATGTTCAGGATATTATAAACAGTAATGTAGAAAAATTGAATAAAAAGAAAGAAAAATTGGGTATTAATCCTAATACAGTTACAACACAGGCTTCTACAAATACTAAAAATATTAAGAATAAGGTAAATATTAATAAAAATAGTAATAGTGCGCCTGTAAAGTATAAACAGGGCAGTATGGCTGCAAAAGCTAACATGGTTAAAGAATATAATGATAAAAACAGAAAGTAGGGTGTAGTTATGGAATACGTAGAATTTACAGGAAAAACAGTGGATGAAGCTGTAACTGAGGCTTTAATTAAATTAGGTACTACAAGCGATAAATTGGATTATCACGTTTTAGAACAGGGAAGTAGCGGTATTCTTGGAATAGGTAGAAAACCAGCTAAAATTGAAGCAAAAGTTAAATTAAGTATTGAAGATGTTGCTAGAGAATTTCTTTTAAAAGTATTTAAAGCAATGAACATTGAAGCTCAGATAGATATTAAATATTCTGAAACTGATAGAAATATAGATATTAATCTTTCTGGAGAAGAAATGGGACTTTTAATTGGTAAGAGAGGTCAGACAATTGACTCTTTACAGTATCTTGTAAGTCTTGTTGTAAATAAGGAAAGTAAGGAATATTTAAGAGTTAAGGTTGATACAGAAAATTATAGAAATAGAAGAAAAGCTACGCTCGAAGAACTTGCAAAAAATATTGCTTACAAGGTTAAGAGAACAAAAAGAGCAGTTTCACTTGAACCAATGAATCCTTATGAAAGAAGAATTATTCATTCAGCACTTCAGGATGATAAATATGTTACTACAAAAAGTGAAGGTGAAGAACCTTACAGACATATTATTGTTTTATTAAAAAAATAAATAGCTTTATTAAGGCTGTTGCATTGTTTAGCGACAGCCTTTTGTTGTAGTAAAAAGGTTAAAAATATGGCTTGAAGTTCTTTGATTAAAAAATGAAAGGTATGGTTTTATGTTTAAAAATGATACTATTGCAGCTATTTCTACAGGTATGAGTAATTCAGGTATTGGAATTGTTAGAATTACCGGTGAAAAGGCTTTAGAAGTTATTAATAAAATTTTTATTCCTTATAATAAAAATAAAGATATTAATAATGTTTCTTCTCATACAGTTCATTATGGTAATATTGTTGATGGAGAAAAAATACTTGATGAAGTTTTAGTTATTATTATGAAAGCTCCAAATACTTACACTCGTGAAGATGTTGTTGAAATTGATTGTCATGGTGGTGTATTAGTAGTTAAGAAAATATTTGAGCTTATATTAAAAAATGAGGTAAGATGTGCAGAACCGGGGGAATTTACTAAAAGAGCATTTTTAAATGGAAGAATAGATTTATCACAGGCAGAAGCAGTAGCTGACTTAATTAATGCAAAAAGTAGTATGGCTTTAGATGCTTCTATTTCTCAGTTAAAAGGAAAGATGAGTGAAATAATAAAAAAAGAAAGAGAAAAAATTATTCATCATATTGCTTTTATTGAAGCAGCTTTAGATGACCCTGAACATTTAAGTGTTGATAATTATGGTCAAGAACTTAAAGTAGATGTTAAAGATATTCTTATAGTGTTAGAAAAATTGTTAAATTCTTTTGATGATGGAAAAATTATTTCTGAAGGAATTAAAACAGTTATTTTAGGTAAGCCAAATGCCGGTAAATCTTCTCTTATGAACACTTTACTAGGTGAAGAAAGAGCGATTGTAACAGATATAGCAGGTACAACGAGAGATACTTTAGAAGAATCAGTTAATTTATCTGAACTTCAATTAAATATTATTGATACTGCAGGAATAAGAGAAACAGAAGATGTCGTTGAAAAAATAGGTGTTGAACGTTCTAAAACAATGGCCAAAGATTGTGATTTAGTAATCTATGTTGTGGATGCATCAGTACCACTTGATGATAATGATAAAGAAATTATTAAAATTATTTCTGATAAAAAATGTATTGTTTTATTGAATAAAACTGATTTAGAGTGTATAGTAAAAATTGAAGATATTAAGAAAATAATTGATACACAACCTATTGAAATTTCTGCTAAGAATAATATAGGAATAGATAAATTTATAGAAACAGTTAAAGATATGTTTTATAATGGAAAGCTTTCATTTAATGATGAAATTTATATAACAAATCTCAGACACAAAGAGGCATTAGCTGAAGCAATTGATAGTTTAAAATTAGTAATTAAGAGCATTGAAGATGAAATGCCGGAAGATTTTTATTCTATTGATTTAATGAATTCGTACGAAGTGCTTGGAAGAATTATAGGAGAATCTGTTGAAGATGATTTGGTAAATGAAATCTTTAGCAAATTCTGTATGGGCAAATAATAATGTTTGTTTATAATATTTTATGATTTTATTAGATTGAAGTAATTGTTCAAATCAACTTAGCTCTGAACAGTTACAGAATGGAGATAGAAATGTCAAATATACTTGAAGAATATGATTTAGTCATTGTTGGTGCAGGTCATGCCGGTTGTGAAGCTGCTTTGGCCGGTGCAAGACTTGGACTTAATACAATAATGTTTACTGTTAGTGTAGATAGTATTGCTCTTATGCCTTGTAATCCAAATATAGGAGGAAGTTCTAAAGGACATTTAGTTAGAGAAATAGATGCTTTAGGCGGAGAGATGGGTAAAAATATTGATAAAACATTTATTCAGTCTAAAATGTTAAATGCATCAAAAGGTCCTGCTGTTCATTCATTAAGAGCACAGGCTGATAAACAGGATTATACTAGAGAAATGAGAAATACTCTTGAGAATACTCCTAATCTTACAATTAGACAAGCCGAAGTTTCTGAAATAATAGTAGAAGATGGTATAATAAAGGGAATTAAGACATTTTCAGGTGCAACATATAGGGCTAAAGCTGTTGTTTTGTGTACCGGAACATATTTAAAGGCAAGATGCATTTATGGAGAGGTTAGTAATTATACAGGTCCTAATGGATTACAAGCTGCTAATTATTTAACCGATTCCTTAAAATCAAATGGTATAGAGATATTTAGATTTAAGACAGGTACACCTGCAAGAGTTGATAAACGTTCAATTGATTTTTCACAGATGGAAGAACAAAAAGGTGATGAAAGAGTTGTACCTTTTTCATTTTCAACTGACCCTGATTCTATTCAAAAAGATCAGGTATCTTGTTGGCTTACTTATACTAATGATGAAACACATAAGATAATTAAAGATAATTTACATCGTTCACCATTATTTTCAGGTGCAATAGAAGGTACAGGACCAAGATATTGCCCTTCAATTGAAGATAAAGTGGTTAAATTTGCAGATAAAGACAGACATCAGGTATTTATTGAACCGGAAGGATTGTATACAAATGAAATGTATCTTGGTGGAATGTCAAGCTCATTACCTGAAGATGTTCAATATGCTATGTATAAGACTGTGAAAGGTCTTGAAAATGTTAAAATCGTTAGAAATGCGTATGCAATAGAATATGACTGTATTAATCCAATGCAATTAAAACCAACTTTAGAGTTTAAAAAGATAAAAGGTTTATTTAGTGGTGGTCAGTTTAATGGAAGTTCCGGATATGAAGAGGCAGCAGCACAGGGATTACTTGCAGGAATTAATGCATCCATGTATGTGTTGGATAAAGAACAGATAGTAATTGATCGTTCAGAGGCTTATATTGGTGTATTAGTTGATGATCTTGTTACTAAAGAAAATCATGAACCTTACAGAATGATGACTTCAAGAGCAGAGTATAGATTGCTTTTGAGACAGGATAATGCTGATATAAGACTTTCAAAAATTGGACATAAGGTTGGTCTTGTAAGTGATGAAATATATGAAAAAGTTTGTAATAAGGAAAAAATGATTAAGGAAGAAATCGAAAGATTATCTAATATAAATATTGGTGCAAACAGTAAGGTTCAGGCTTTTCTTGAAGCTAATGGAAGTACACCACTTAAAACAGGAACTAATCTTGCGGAGCTTATTAGAAGACCTGAATTGAATTATGAAATGTTAAAGGAATTTGATTCCGATAGAGTAGAATTACCTTATGATGTAATTGAGCAAGTTAACATAAATATTAAGTATGAAGGCTATATTTCAAGACAATTAAAACAAGTTGAACAGTATAAAAAACTTGAAAATAAGCGTATTCCTGAGGAAATTGATTATGATGATGTCCCAAGTCTTAGAAATGAAGCAAGACAAAAACTTAAATTATGTAAACCAATATCTATTGGACAGGCTTCGCGTATATCTGGAGTAAGTCCGGCGGATATATCTGTGCTTCATATTTATTTAGAGCAGTATAAAAATAATAAATAATTAAACTAATCATTTTTTCATACTTTTATTTCATTGTCCGGACAATTTATACAATTTTGTTCGTATTCTACGTACAAATATTTTGTTACGCCCGAATTCGCAATTCGTAATGAAAAAATGGTTAGTCAATGTTGTTTTTCAAAATTTAATATATATTATTAGAAAGGAATAATATTAAAAATATATATGATAAATAAGATTATTGAGCAGTTTGGTGATTTTGGAATAGAGATTAGTGAATTACAGGCTAAGCAATTTTATGATTATTTTGAAATGCTGGTGGAAACTAATAAAGTTATGAATTTAACAGCTATTACAGAATTTGATGATGTAGTTTTCAAGCATTTTATTGATAGTGTCTTAATTAAGAATATAAAAGAATTAGATGAAAAATTATCAGGTTCTTATGTATCGATTATAGATGTTGGAACAGGAGCAGGTTTTCCAGGCATACCTTTAAAAATTTTATATCCTAATATTAAATTAACTTTATTAGATTCTCTAAATAAAAGAATAAAGTTTTTACAAAGTGTTGTAGAAAAATTAAATTTAAAAAATGTTGAATGTTTACATGGTAGAGCAGAAGATTTTGGTAGTGATAAAAAATATAGAGAAATGTATGATTTTTCTGTGTCAAGAGCTGTTGCAAATCTTTCAACTTTATCAGAATATTGTTTGCCATTTGTAAAAGTAGGTGGTTGTTTTATTTCTTATAAAGCTTCAAATACAGAAGATGAAGTTGATATTGCTAAAAAAGCAATTAAAATTCTCTCATCAAAAATAACTGATATAAATAAAATGATTGTAAAAGATTATAATAATACAGAATATGAAAGAAATTTTGTGATAATAAGAAAAGAAAAAAAATTATCAAAGCAATATCCTAGAAAATCAGGGATTCCATCGAAGAATCCATTATGACTTCACTAAGAAATGAGGATTAATATGGATAATATAATTAATTATGTAAAAAAAGAAAAAGATGAAATAGAATCAAAGCTTAATAAACTTAATGAAACAATCCTTAGATATAAATACAATGTTGAGGAAATAGAAAATTCTATTAATAATCTAACTAAAAATATAGATACTACTTATGAAGTTTTTTCTCCAAATTCATCTGAAAGAAATTATAACCTTATTGAAATAGAAAAATTGAATTTAAAAAAAAATGAAATGTTATTAGAAGTTGATTCTATAATTGATAATCAGAAAAGATTGTTAGAAAAAAAAGAAAAGGTTGAAAGTGTTTATAAGGATATTTTAGATGTACAGAAAAAAATAATTACTAATGATGAAAATAGTAAATATATATTGGAAAAAGAAATTTCTAAGAATAATGAAAAATATTCAGATGAAGTTACAAAGTTATTGGAATATCAAATAAACCAGCAAAATAATTTTATTAATAGAAATATTAAAAATGATATAGAATTATTAGATAATAAGATTAGTCTTTGTCAAAATTTAATTGATATTGATTATAATAGAGCTAAGATGGAATTAATAAAGCTTAAAGAAGAAATAGAAAACATAAATAAAAAAATCAGTTCAAAAATGTTTCACGTGAAACATTTCTTAGAAAATAAAAATGATTACTCAATCTATGATGAAATTAAAGAAATAATAAATGAATGTAAAAAATATACGGACTTTAAATTTGAGTTTAATTATACTGGGGAAAAGATTAATGTGTCATATAAGACAATAATTAATTTAATTAGAATAATTAAAGAATCAATTATGAATTCTATAGTTCATTCCAAGGGTAATATAATTAATATTATTGTCGTAGTAGATAATTTTGTAAATGAATATAATAAGGAAGATAATATTAAAGATAATAATGATATGCATCAAATAAATTTTGTTATCGAAGATATTAAGACAACTAGTGTTAGTATTAAGATATCAGATAATGGAAATGGATTTTTAAAACAAGAAGATAATGTATTAATTAGTAATAACATGTATGGAATTTATTTAATGAAAAAAAGAGCAGAATATATTAATGCGGCATTGAATATAAAATCTGAAGAAGGTATGGGGACAGTTGTTACTATAGTTTTATAAAAAAATGTTTCACGTGAAACATTTTTTTTATTTCTCATAGATTATTATATGGTTTCGTGCTATAATTACAAAAGAATAAAAAAAGGAGCCATGCAAAATATTTACAAATATGCATGATTTAGTATGAGTAGAATAATTGCAATAGCTAACCAAAAAGGTGGTGTTGGTAAAACAACAACATCAATTAATCTGGCTTCATGCCTTGCAGAAGCAGAAAAGAAGGTATTGATGATTGATATCGACCCACAGGGAAATGCAACTAGTGGTTTTGGAGTAGATAAAAATAATTTAGAAAATACTCTATATGAATTATTTGTAGATGAATGTGAATTAGAAGAGTGTATTATAAAAAATGTAATAGAAAATTTAGATATATTACCTTCTAACGTAAATCTATCTGCAGCAGAAATTGATTTAATAGGTGTAGAAAAAAGAGAGTATATTTTAAAAAAGTATGTAGATAAAATAAAAGAAAATTATGATTTTATTATAATTGATTGTCCTCCTTCTTTGAATATATTAACTGTAAATGCAATGACGACTGCAGATACTGTTTTAGTAACTATTCAATGTGAATACTATGCTTTGGAAGGTTTATCACAATTAATACATACAATTAATCTGGTAAAAGAAAGATTAAATCCTGAGTTAGAGATGGAAGGTGTTGTATTTACAATGTATGATGCTAGAACTAATTTATCATTGGAAGTGGTTGAAAATGTAAAAGCATCTTTAAAGGAAAATGTATATAAGACAATAATTCCAAGAAATATTAGATTAGCAGAAGCTCCTAGTCATGGTTTACCAATTAATATATATGATTCGAAATCAGTTGGAGCAGAGAGTTACAGACTATTAGCACAAGAAGTTATTTGTAATGACGAAGGAATTGAATTTGATGTAAATTCGTTTGATAATCAAGAATATATTAAAGATATAAAAAAAGATAAAAAGAAGAAGTTCTTAAAAAAGAAAAAATAGTAATTATGAATAGAATTGGAGGAAACACTTTTTAGTGTAAAGAAATATTATGGCACCAAAAAAAGGATTAGGAAAAGGATTAGATAAACTTATTCCTGTTAGTGAAGTAAAGACTATAACAAAAAGTAATAAAATTTCAGATATAGTAGAAAATGGTATTTTACAAGTTAAAATTAATAAAGTTGAACCGAATAGAACTCAACCAAGAAAAAATTTTGATGAAGATGCATTATCAGAATTATCAGAATCAATTAAACAATTTGGAATTATCCAACCATTAGTAGTTCAAAAGAAAGATGATTTTTTTGAAATTATAGCCGGTGAGAGAAGATGGAGAGCAGCTAAATTAGCCGGACTAAAAGAAGTTCCTGTAATTGTAAAGGATTATAGTGAACAAGAGGTTGTTGAGATTGCTCTTATTGAAAATATTCAAAGAGAGGATTTAAATCCAATTGAAGAAGCACAGGCATATAAAAGATTATTAACTGAGTTTAATTTAAAACAGGATCAGCTAGCAGAAAGAGTTTCAAAGAGTAGAACAGCAATAACTAATTCAATGAGATTGTTAAAATTAACAGATGAAGTACAGCAGATGATTATTGAGAATATTATATCAAGCGGACATGCAAGAGCTTTGGTAGTTATTGAAGATGAAAAACTTCAGCTTCAAATAGCCACTAAGATAATGGATGAGAGACTAAGTGTTAGAGAAACAGAAAAACTTGTAAAAAGTATTATTTCGCCTAAACAGAAAAAAATTGTACCTGAAATTGAAAATAAATTCGTATATGAAGATATAGAAAATAAAATAAAAGAGATAGTAGGCACAAAGGTAAAGGTGAATCATAAAGCTAATGGAAAAGGTAAAATAGAAATAGAGTATTATTCTAATGCAGAATTGGAAAGAATTTATGATTTATTTTTAAATACAAGAAAATAATAATCAATATTTAAAATGGCATTTTTTGAAAGGAATAAAATGGATAGTAAATTATTAAACACAATAGGATTAGACAGTATAGACCCTGGATATTATATTATAAGTTTATTAGTAATCTGTATAGGATTAATAATATACATATGTCTGGTAAATAAAAAAGTAAAAATATTAAGTGAAAAATATGAGAAATTCATGAGTGGAAAAGATGGAAAATCTTTAGAAGACGTTGTGTATAAAAGATTTGAACAGGTAGATACTTTATTAAAGGAAGATAAGAAAAACAAAGAAAATATTGAATTAATTAATGAAAATCTTTTAATAGCTGTTCAAAAAGTTGGAATTGTAAAGTATGACGCATTTAATGAAATGGGTGGAAAATTGAGTTTTGCATTATCAATGTTAGATAAAGAAAATACAGGATTTGTTATAAATGCAATGCATAGTAGAGAGGGTTGTTATACTTATATTAAAGAAATTATAAAAGGTGAATCATATATACAGTTAGGAGAAGAGGAAAAAGAAGCTGTCGATAAAGCTGTTAATAGTGATAATTATATGATTTAATAATAGAATTTATAATAAAAGGAAAATGAATGAATGCATAATTATTATAAAGCAATTGGGTTTGGTAAAGAATACTCAAAAACTGTAATAAGAAATATTATAAAAAAAGCAGTTGATGATTATAAAAAAAATGAACTGGAGAATAGTTTAGGAAGATTAATCGAGATATTTGTTTTATTTGATAAATCAATAGGACTGGCAATTCATGGAGAATTTATTAATGAAGATGAATTTGAGGTAGAATATACATTTCCATTTATAAAACCAAATCATTTTTTTCATTATGATGATATTGTAATAGAAAGAAATGTGTCATCATACTCTTTTTCAGCAGGCTGTGATATGAGAGAAACAGGTGTTACTATAATTTTCTATTTACAAAATGCATTAGATTATGTAAATAAGAAATTACCAGAAAAAGTTTCTACGAAGGTAGGTATGGCTGGTCTATCATTATCAGGTAAAATAATATTACCAACAAAAGAATATGTAGAATATAAAGAAGCATATGATAAGATAAAAAAAGATAAAAGTGATATGATTAAAGAAGCCAGACAGGGTGATGAAGATGCTATTGAAAGTCTTACTTTTGACGAAATGAATACCTATACGAAAATTTCTAAGCGATTAGAAAATGAAGATGTATATAGTATAGTAGATACATGTCTTATGCCATTTGGAATGGAATGTGACAGATATGAAGTGATTGGAAAAATTAAAAAAATTGAAATATGTATAAATAGAATTACATCTGAAAAAGTTTACAATCTTACATTAGAATGTAATGATGTTATTATTAACGTGGGGATAAATGAGAGTGATTTGGTTGGGGAACCAAAAGTAGGAAGAAGATTCAAAGGGAATATATGGTTGCAAGGAAATATAGTTTTTTAAATATAAACCTTTCTTGACGTATATATTAATCTATGATAAACTCTTAATGTTATAAATAAATATTTAATGTCGTTATAGCTCAGCTGGATAGAGCAACCGCCTCCTAAGCGGTAGGTCGGAGGTTCAAATCCTCTTAACGACGCCAAAAATACCGCCGAAAGTCTTAAAAATAAGGTTTTCGGCGTTTAATACATAATAAGGATTTTGTTAAATAATAATAGAATTAGGTATAAAAAGTGAATTATATAGTTTTAGATTTAGAATGGAATCAGGCAAAAAATAATAATGAAACAAAAGAACTACAGTTCGAAATAGTAGAAATTGGAGCAGTAAAACTAGATGAAAATCTGTCAGAAATAGATAGGTTTAGTTCTCTAGTAAAACCAAAAGTTTATAAAAAAATGAATCCCATTATAAAGGATATAACAGGAATTAATGAAGAAGATTTTATCAAAGAAAAAGGTTTTTCAAAAGTAATTGGTGAATTTCTTAATTGGTGTGGTAAAGATTATATTTTTTGTACTTTTGGCTCCCAGGATTTATATGAGCTACAGAGTAATATGATTTATCATCACTGTGAGATACCATGGAAATATCCTTTTAAATATATAGATGTTCAAAAAATATTTGGTATAGAATTTAATGATTTTGAACAAAGATCTTTAGAAATGGTATCAACTTATTTTTGTATTAATAGTAAAGAATTATTTCATAGGGCATTGGCAGATGCTATTTATACAAGTAAGATTTTAAAAAAGCTTACTAAAGAAAATTTCGAAAAATATATATCATTAGATTATATTAATGTACCGGAAAGTGAGAAAAAATCTAAAGATATAAATCTTGGAACACATTTGGAATACTTATCAATTGCATATGATAATAAAGATGAATTGTTATTATCTCAAACAATTCATACAACTAGATGTCCTGAATGTATGAAAAAATGTAGAAAGAAAATAAAATGGTTTTCAGATACTTCAAAATATTTGTGTGTTGCTAAATGTGAAAATCATGGTCTTATCGAAGGTACATTAAATATAAAAAAGAGAATAGATGGAAAGTATTTTGCTATTAGAAAAGTATTTTTTATTAATGAAGAGCAATATGATAAGGTAGTTTTAAGAAAAGAAATTTTAAGAGAAAAAAGAAGAAAAAAAAGAATTAAGAAAAAATAATTCAAAAACAAAAAAAGAAAGTTCAATTGAGCTTTCTTTTTTTGTTTAAACTATAAACTATATATGGTAGTTAATTAGAAATATTCCGGTAATGATTGCTTATATGTTTCAATAAGTGTATCAAGTTCTTCTAAGAAACAATCAACACAACCATAGAATGCATCAGTATTACAAGGATCATTAAACTTATCTCTCATCTCTGATAATTCTTTAATAGCAGCGTTTAAACGATTTCTACCTGAATCATCTAAATAAAGGAAGTATCTGCTTCTTGCATTTTCTTCAGGAGTCATTTTTCTTAATACAAGCTGAATATTTGGTTTTTCACCTATATATCTATAAGTGATTGCTGGCGAAGCATGATTAAATAATTGCTGTAAATAGTTAATATCTCCAGTTTCTTTATAATAACGCCATGCAAAAGTTTTTCTCATTGTCTGAGCGCCTATAGAAGATAAACCAACTGTTTTACCAACGCTCTTAAATACTCTGTAAGCCTGTTCTCTTGAAAGAGCTTCAGGAGAGCTGGCATGTCCTAAGATTAAGAATGCTTCAGGATCCTTTCCTTCTACGTAGGAATTAATAACATCCTGAACATCTTTTGGAATTTCATAAGTTCTTTTTACTTTATGAATACCAATTGAAACTTCAAGAGATTTTTTCTTATACACATCTTTGTTCTTCAATAAAAGAATATCTTGTAATAAAAGACCGCTACCTATACCGATCTCGAACATAATGTAGTATTTGTCATCAACCTTTCTTAATGCATGCTTAAATTTTTCTAGTGTTTCGTCGTCTTTAATTGGTGATACCCAACCCATTCTTTTTACCTTAACCTTTCTTTTAAATTAATAAACATATAATATTATTATCTTCTTCTGAAACGATTTCTTTTTTTATAACGAAAACTATTATTATTTCGTCTACGTCTACGTCTTCTTGTACGTCTTATATTAGGTATAAAACGTGAATAGTAAATTATACCTGCAATAATAATCAGAATGACAACAACCGCTAAAAGAATCCAAATATTAATATCAATATATTTATCCTTGTCTTTAGTGTCTTCAGCAGCTGGTATTTTAGAAGGACCAAATGTAAAATCTGATTCGGAGGAATCAAGTAATAAATCTGTCCCACCAACTTTTATATTATTAAAATAATAATCTATATGTGCAAATAAATTATTATACTGCTGACTTTGTTCGTCATTAAAGATAAGTTCTGAAGTACAGTCTTCAATTGTAACATTGTTAGGAAGTACAATATTACCTTCATCACTTAATTTTATTAAAGTTGAATCTGAATCAAAAACAGTATTTAAGTTTGAGTTATTATTTGAGTTATTAAAAGTAAATTTTGTTTCTGTTTCAGAAATATTGCTAAGATTAAAATTATTAAAACCATAATCTAATAAAATTTTTGTATCGTTATATACATTAGAACTATTTGATTTCATTACAACACTAATAAGTGTCATACCATTTCTTTTAGCAAATGTAACTAATGTATTACCTGATTGGTCGACATATCCTGTTTTTCCACCTAAGATACCTTCATAATAAACAGCATTAAGAGGAAATAACATCTTATGTCTGTTAGCAATTGGATGAGTTTCAGTATTCTTATTTGTAGCAGGAACTACATAAGATGTATCTGCTTCAATCTTTAAAAACTCATCAAGTTTGATGGCATCTCTTGTAATCATTGCCATATCGTAACATGTTGTGTAATGATTTTCATTAAATAATCCATGAGGATTACAAAAATTTGAAGAAATAGCGCCGGCTTTTTTTGCTCGTTCATTCATTATTTCAGCAAATACTTCAATGGCTACCTTTCCTTCATCATAATTCTGACCCGAAGATTCAAGTTCGGATATTCTTTGAGTGTATTTATCAGTTTTTCTTGCAATATAAGCACCTGCCGCATTAGCGCATTCATTAGCAGAAGCAAGCATTACAGCATAAAGAGTATCCTTTAATGAAAGAAGTTCATCTTCTTGTCTTGAAATATGAGCTGCTCCAAGTTCAAGCGAATAAACATCGTAATGTGAATATTCAACCATATCAGACATATTACCTTCTTCAAGAGCAATCATTGTAGTTAAAATCTTAGTTATACTTGCAGGATACATCTGTTCCTTACTGTTCTTATCGTACAAGATTGTACCCGTTGAAGCTTCCATTAATATACCGGCCTCTGCAAAAATATTAGGATAAGCCGGCCAAGTTTCATCAGCATTAACTATAACTTCATTCTTAACACTACATAAAGAAAAGATTACAGTTAAAATAAGTAAAAATGATGTTAATCTATATGTAAAATTCTTATATGCATTCATTTATCTAAATAAAATGACCTTCCAATTTAATAAACGTCATTATACTCCAAAAAATGTAATCTTGCAATAAACAAATAATTATATATTCAATATTTAAGCGATTTTTTGTTGAAAATTGTCGATTTTTCGGAATATATAAATAAATCTTTATTTTTATGGATTTTTAGGTTATTATTTAAAAGGATTTATCTAATAAGAGAAAGGAATAATTGAAAAAAATGCGACTTAGAAATGTTAAAGGTTCAAGAGAGGCAATAGCTGATAGTGAATTTACTATAAACGATTTTAAAGAATATGCAGGGAAATGGAATGAATTGTTCGAAAATAATAATCCTATACGTATTGAAATAGGAATGGGTAAAGGAAAGTTTATAACAGAGCTTGCAAAAAATAACCCTGATGTTAACTATATTGGAATCGAGAAATATTCAAGTGTTTTGATAAGAGCAATAGAAAAAAGAAGAGAGTTGGATATTGATAATCTTTTATTTATTAGGATGGATGCTGTTGAAATAGAAGAAGCTTTTGGAGTTGGGGAAGTAGACAGAATATATTTAAACTTTTCTGACCCATGGCCAAAAGACAGACATGCCAAAAGAAGATTGACTTCAAGACAATTCTTTGAAAGGTATGATAAGATTTTAAAAAAAGATGGTATTGTTGAATTTAAGACAGATAACAGACCACTATTTGATTTTTCGTTAGAAGAAATACCTGAGACAAATTTTAAAATAGATAATCATACATTTGATTTACATGGAGATAAGGATGCTAAGATATTTGAAGGTAATGTTATGACAGAATATGAAGAAAAATTTGTAAGTATAGGTAATAAAATATGTAAATTAATAGCATCCAGAAGAATATAATTTATTAAGAGATAAATATGTTGTGATTTAGATGGGTAGAAGAAGAAAAAAAAGAAATTTTATTATGAATAAAAAGATTATTAATGAAATATGTTGTAAAATTAAAAAATCTTTTGATGAAATTTATAAACTTTTAAATTAGATGAATTAAGAATGGAGAAGAATATGGTTAGAGAAATAAATACAGTTGAATTAAATGAACTTATTGCTAATTCGGACAAGCCTGTTATTGTGGATTTTTATGCAGAATGGTGTGGACCTTGTAAGCTAATGGCACCAATTGTTAAACAAGTTGAGAGTGAAAATAAGGGCGATATTATTGTATGTAAATTAAATATTGAAGAAAATCCTGATGCTGCTATTCAAAATAGAGTACTTTCAGTACCTGTTTTATTATTTATTAAAGATGGAGAAATAAAGAGCAGACTTGAAGGAGCTACAACTAAGTCAGCAGTAGATCAAAAAATTCAAAAATTTTTTAAATAAAGTAATAATTAATGTATTATTTAAATATTGAATTAATATATTAGTATAAGAGGAAAAGTTGGAGAGAATAAAGTTGAAAGTAGAGAATGAAAGTAAAATTGAAGGTCTTGTAATTAGAAAAATTAAAGAAGGTGAAGAAGGGATACTTCTTGAATTTATAAAAGAAATGAGCCGATATGAAAAAATGGAAGATTGTGTTGTCGCTACTAAAGAAGGATTGTATAATGCTTTATTTGAACAACACGCTTGTAAATGTCTGTTGGTAGAATTTGAGAATAAACCTATTGGATTTTGTTTATATTTCTATACTTTTTCTACTTTTTGTGGAAGAACTAATATGTATCTTGAAGAAATATTTTTACAGGAAAGATACAGAGGAAGAGGATTTGGCAAAGAAATTTTTAGAGTTCTTGTAAATAATGCATTAAAAGAAGGGTGTCAAAGATTTGAGTGGGTTTGTTTGGACTGGAATAAACCTTCGATAGAATTCTATAAAAAAATAGGTGCATTTACAATGGATGGATGGTCAACTTGGCGAATGACTAAAAAAGAGATGGAAGCTTATATTAA
This sequence comes from Lachnospiraceae bacterium, assembly GCA_017416465.1. GTDB lineage: Bacteria > Bacillota > Clostridia > Lachnospirales > Lachnospiraceae > Bovifimicola. The sequence goes on from JAFQCK010000015.1 coordinate 29,762, forward strand.
ATAATAGTAAAAGAAATTATTAATGATATAAAAAATCAAATAAAAAGGAGTAGTTATCTTTTGAGATTCTGCTCCTTTTTATTTTAATAGTATTAAATATTAATATTTTTGTCTTTTAATTTTTTGTCAATTGCTTTAGTTGTAAGGTGTAAAATAACTGCCGTTGTTGGTACACCTAAAAACATTCCAACAGGTCCAAAGAACCAACCACCTACAGTAATTGAAAAAATTATCCATACAGGGCGTATTCCCGTACTTTCACCAAGAATTTTAGGTCCTAAATATAAACCATCAAATTGTTGAAGTAAAAATACCATTATACCGAATATAAGTGAATGTTCCCAGCTGATTGTTAATAAAATTATAGCTCCCGGAATAGCACCTATAAATGGACCAAAATAAGGAATCATATTAGTTACACCAACGATAACACTTATTAACATTGTATATTCAAGATTTAGTATTTTCATAATGAAATAACATAAAAAACCAATTATCGTTGAATCAATTGTTTTACCAATTACAAAATTTCCGAATATTTTATTACATTCTTTAAATGTTGAAATTATTCGTTCGGAATTTTTCTTATTAAAAATTACATATATTAATTTCTTTATATTTAACAAAAATTTGTTTTTATCAATTAACAGATAGCATGAAACAATTATTGCGATGAGCATATTAATTGCACTTTTAATAACAGTCACAGAAGTATTGTATAATAAAGGAAGAACTGTATCTAAAGAATTCTTTATTACATTTATTATATCTGAGCTGTTATTTTTTAATAAATCAGATATAAAGGAAATATCAATCTCAGGATATTTTTTATTAATTTTGTCAATGAATGCAATAAGCTTATCATAGCTTCCCTGAAGATTTTCATACAGATTCTTTAAGCTGAGATATACTTCAGGAACTATAACAGAAATACAAAAGCTTATTACTCCAATAACTATTATATAAGAAATTAATATTGAAAGTCCTTTTCTTAAAGAATCTTTTTTTAATTTAAGAAGTTTTTTAAAAAAAGAGTTATCAATTACGTTTACAAGAGGGTTCATAAGATATGCAATAAATATACCTATCAAAAATGGTGAAAGCATTCCAATGAGATTATTGATTAAACTTAAAGTTTCTGACCAATTCCAAATAGCCTTTATTAAAAATATTGAAATAGCAAGGGTAATTATTACATATAAACTGATTGTTAAGTATTTTTTATTTTTTTCGAATTTATTTTGGTTCATTTTTGTTACCTTTCTATATGAATTATATTTAGTTTAACACTGTTCTAAAAAATAAACAACTATTGTATAAATATTATTTTAAAAGTATTTGATAAAAAAAGTATATTTTTAGGTTGTAAGGGAAATATTTTATAGTAGAAAATCTGATTAATTTTTTAGGAGGAGTAAGTTTTGAATTGTATGAAAATTAAAAAAGTTATAGGAAGGGAAATTTTAGACTCAAGAGGAAATCCAACAGTTGAAGCGGAAGTGATTCTTGAAAATGGTATAAGAGCAAGAGGTACAGCTCCAAGTGGAGCTTCAACCGGAGAATTTGAAGCATTAGAGCTTAGAGATGTATATGAGGAAAGATATCAGGGAAAGGGTGTTAATCAGGCAGTAGAAAATATTAATACTATAATTTGCAGTGCAATAAAAGGAATGAATGTCCAAAATCTTTATGAAGTGGATAAAATGATGATTATGACAGATGGTACACCTGACAAATCAAAATTAGGTGCAAATGCAATTTTAGCTGTTTCAATTGCTGTTGCAAGGGCAGGTGCAAAGACACTTGGAATTCCTTTATATAAGTATCTAGGTGGGGTATCAGGAAATAGAATGCCGGTTCCAATGATGAATATTTTAAATGGTGGAGCACATGCAACTAATAATATAGATATTCAGGAATTTATGATTATGCCTGTTGGAGCTACATCATTTAAAGAAGGACTTAGATGGTGTGCAGAAACATTTCACTGCCTTGCTTCAATTTTAAAGGAAAAAGGACTTGCAACTTCTGTTGGAGATGAAGGTGGATTTGCACCTAATCTTGATAATGAAGAAGAAGCTATCGGATATATTATGGCAGGAATAAAAAAGGCTGGATACGAGCCGGGAAAAGATTTTATGATTGCTCTTGATGCTGCTGCTTCTGAGTGGAAAGGAAGTAAAAAGGGTGAGTATATTATGCCAAAATCAGGTGTAAAATATACATCAGAAGAACTTATTGACCATTGGAAAGAACTGGTAAAAAAATATCCGATTATATCAATAGAAGATGCTTTGGATGAAGAAGATTGGGAAGGTTTTATAAAATTGACTAGAGAGTTAGGTGACAGAGTTCAGCTTGTAGGAGATGATTTATTTGTAACTAATACTGAAAGATTAAAAAAAGGGATAGAAAATAAATGTGGTAATTCAATTTTAATAAAGTTAAATCAGATTGGTTCGGTTTCAGAAACATTAGAAGCAATTAAAATGGCACATAAGGCAGGTTATACAGCGATTGCTTCACATCGTTCAGGAGAAACAGAGGATACTACAATTGCAGATTTGGCTGTGGCATTAAATATGTGTCAGATAAAGACGGGAGCACCAAGCCGCTCGGAGAGAGTTGCTAAGTATAACCAGTTGTTAAGAATAGAAGAGGAACTTGGAAATGCATCGGTTTATCCGGGAAAAGAGTGTTTTAATGTAGATATATAAGCAAAAAAATACCAATCCCAAAGCTCATTCGTCTTCAAAATCGGTACTTCTATAGTGCGCGATCAGGGGCTCGAACCCTGGACACCCTGATTAAGAGTCAGGTGCTCTACCAACTGAGCTAATCGCGCATATTTCTTAACGCAAAAATTATAATAACTCAACAATATTAAAAAGTCAAGCAATTTTTTTATAAAATATTAAAATTATATTATTTTATAAAAAATCAGATATAAACAGGTTTATAAGGGTAAGTACTTTTCTTGTAAACCTGTTTCCTATTTGGTATAATATACTAATAATTATGTTTATATAAATATGTTGTATATTTTGCAATAAAATTGCTTCGGAAATGGAGATTAGTGTGAAAAATAAGTCTGATGACCTTATTTTTCACACAACGATTTGTGCCGAAGCGTCACAAATCGCCTATGATGCTACAAAGAAATCGCCTATGCGAATTTCTTTGAGCCTTTCCTACGCTAAACGCTTCGGAATGGAGAATAAAATGACAGTATATTTAGTTGACTTTGAAAATGTACGTTCAGCAGGTATTAAGGGAGTTGATAAACTAAATCCTGAAGATAAAGTAGTTATTTTTTATAGTAAAAATGCTGATGCAATTACTTTTGAAGCGCATAAATTATTAAGTTTAAGTTCGGCTGAAGTAGAAACATTTATGATTTCAAAAGGTGGAAGAAATTCATTGGATTTTCAATTAGCTACATATCTTGGATATTTAGTTATGGAAAATAAATATAATAATATAGTGATTATAAGCAAAGATAAAGGATTTTTATTTGCGATAGAGTTTTGGAATGAAAATCAGGATATTTGTAATGCAGATATTTTCATTAAGACAAGTGTTGACGGATATTTATCAAACGAACCTTTTGTTGATGAAGCTGTTGGAGAAATTATTGAGGAAGTTTCTGAAAATAATTCATTAAAAAATGAAGAGATTAAAGAGGTACAGGAATCGATAATAATATCTAAAGAAGAATCAAAAAATGAAGATAACAAGAAGGATAAGAAGAGAAAAAAAGCAGGTAGCAGCTTTTTAAAAGATAAGAATGTATTTAAAAAGAAGGGCACTCATAAAAAAAAGGTCGCTACATCAGTTAAGATTAATATAAAAAATGATGTAGAGGGTATGGTTTCAGAAAAATATGGAAACGAATATGTGCCAATGCTTGTTGATGTTATTGAAAAAACATCAAATAAACAGGACTTATATAAAATGCTTGTAAATAAGCTGGGTCAGGAAATTGGCAGAGATATGTACGTAATGATAAAGGGCGAATATAAGAATTTAAAAAAGAAAAAATAGTGTAAAAGTATAAAAAAATAAGGATTAATATACATAAAATTATATAAACATAATTATATAAAAATAATAAATAAAATATAAAATAGAATATAAAAAAATTTGATATGGAAGGTTTTTATATGGGTGAAAAGAAATATATAATGGCGCTTGACCAGGGGACAACGAGTTCAAGATGTATTATCTTTGATAATAAAGGAAATATTATTGCGACTTCACAAAAGGAATTTGAGCAGATTTTTCCAAGGAGCGGATGGGTAGAACACAATCCAAATGAAATCTGGTCATCTCAGTTAAGTGTTATGGTAGAAGCAATGGCATCAAAGGGTATTGATGGAAGTCAAATTGCATCAGTTGGAATTACTAATCAGAGAGAGACAACTATAGTATGGGATAAAGATACAGGAGAACCTATATATAATGCTATTGTGTGGCAATGTCGAAGAACTGCTGATTATATAGAAAAACTAAAAAATACGGAAAATTTTAGTAAAATAAAGGAAAAGACAGGTCTTATTCCTGATGCATATTTTTCAGCAACAAAGATTGCATGGATACTTGATAATGTGCCAAATGCAAGGCAAAGGGCAAATGAAGGAAAATTGCTTTTTGGAACAGTTGATACATGGCTTATTTATAAGCTCACTAAAGGTAAGATCCATGCCACAGATTATACTAATGCTTCAAGAACAATGCTATTTAATATACATACTTTAGAGTGGGATGATGAATTAACTGATTTATTTAATATCCCAAAGTCAATGCTTCCTAAAGTTAAAAGTTCCAGTGAAATATATGGAAGGATAGATGAGCAGGTAATTGCAGGAGATATTACCATATCAGGAGTGGCGGGAGACCAGCAGGCTGCACTTTTTGGACAATGCTGTTTTAACGAAGGTGAAGCTAAAAATACATATGGAACAGGTTGTTTTTTGTTACTTAATACAGGAGATAAAATTGTTGAATCTAAAAACGGACTTTTAACAACTATTGCGATAGGATTGAATGGTAAAGTTACATATGCTTTAGAAGGAAGTGTATTTGTTGCAGGAGCTGCAATAAAATGGCTGAGAGATGAGATGAAATTAATAGAGTCGGCAAGTGAAACTAATGATATTTCAAATTCCGTAGAAGACACAAATGGTGTTTATGTTGTTCCGGCATTTACGGGTCTGGGGGCACCATATTGGGATGCATATGCAAGAGGTGCAGTTTTTGGGTTATCAAGAGGAACTAAAAAAGCACATTTTGTTAGAGCAACCGTTGAATCTCTTGCATATCAGGTAACGGATGTTATTAAAGCAATGGAAGAAGATTCAGGTATTAGTTTAAAGTCTTTGCGAGTAGATGGTGGAGCAAGTGCAAATGATTTTCTTATGCAATTTCAATCGGATATTTTGAATGTGGAAATTTTGCGACCAAAGGTAATAGAAACAACTGGTTTAGGAGTAGCATATCTTGCAGGACTTTCAGTCGGATATTATAAGGATTTGGAAGAAATAAAGAATAATTTGCAGATTGGAAAGTTATTTACAGCAAATATGTGTGAAACAAAAAGAGATGAATTATATAGTGGTTGGAAAGATTCAGTTTCAAGAATATGTTTACATTAAACTGTTTATTTAAAAGTATAGGAGAAAAAATTTATGAATGAAGTAATAGAAAAAGAGTATTCTTTTTTATCAAATAATAAATACAGTGATATTTATGTCAAAATGTGGATTCCGAAAGGAGAAATTAAGGCAATATTGCAACTTTCACATGGAATGAATGAACATATGGGAAGGTATGATGAGTTTGCTAACTATCTTGCAGGTAATGGAATAATGGTAGTTGGTAATGACCATATGGGACATGGTAATTCAGTTATTACACCTGATGACTATGGATATTTTGCAATACCTGTAATTGGCGGAACAAAGAAGCAAAGAGAAAAATATAGTTCAAGTAATCTTGCAGTAATGGATATGTATCAGATTACCAAAACAGTAAAGAAGCATTATCCAAATATACCGTATTATCTTTTAGGACATAGCATGGGTTCAATGTTGTCACAAAGATATGCAATGCAGTATGGAAAAGAGATAGATGGACTTTTATTAACCGGAATTGTTTATGTTGATAAGAATTTGTTAATTCCCGGAAAACTAATATGCAAATTAATTGCTACCATAAAAGGTGAAAGGCATAGAAGTGAATTTTTTAATAATCTTATTTTTGGTAAATTCTTAAGCAGGATAAAGAAACCAAAAACTAAATATGATTGGATATGTACAGATGATAACGAAGTGGATAAATTTATTAATGACGACAAATGTAAATTTAGATTTACGATGAATGGGTTTGAGACATTAATATCTACTTTACAATTTATACAGGATGAAAGGAATCTAAAAAAAATACCAAAAAATTTAAATGTATTTATGATATCAGGTAGTGAAGACCCATGCGGAAATTATGGTAAGTATTTATGTGAATTATATGATATTTATAAATATTTTGGAATTGAAGATGTATCAAAAAAATTGTATAAAGATTGCAGGCATGAGCTTGTAAATGAAAGAATAAAATATGAAATGTTCGAAGATGTTAAAACTTGGATTGAAGATAAAATAGATTAATAAAAAAAGATGGGGTAGACTTGCTATCCCATCTCTAATTTTCCCTCTTCTTCAAGGTCTTTTCTAATTGCGAGCATCTTCATATCTGTTTCGTAAATAACGTTAGCACAGTTAGTGAGCATATCAATAACATCTTCAACATCTTCCTGAATCTTCTTATAGTGAATCTGATGTTCAAGACTTGCCCAAAAATTCATAGCAATTGTACGAATCTGAACTTCAACCTTCATAAGTCTTTTTCCACCGGTTAGGAAAATTGGTACTTCAACCACTAAATGAAGACTTCTATAACCATTTGGTTTTGGATTTTTAATGTAATCTTTTCTTGTAAGAAGTTTTATATCGTCTTGTGCAATGAGCATATCTGCAACAGTATAAATATCATCAATAAAAGGACAAATAACTCTGACACCTGCAACGTCATGAAGATTATCCATAATACTGCACAGATTAATAGGCAAATCACGACGAACCAATTTTTCATAAATACTTTTTGGTGTCTTGATTCGTGATTTTATGTTATCAATTGGATTTCTTGAAGTTGTAGATTGAAATTCATCATTCAATACTTCAAGTTTTGTCTGAACCTCGCGTATGGCACTTCTATACCAACACATAACCTGTTGAAACTTATCAAGCTTGCTTAATACATCCTCATTTTCATATTCTAAAGTGCCCCAATTAGCGAAATGATTTTCTAAATTTGTATTCATAAAATTATACCATGCAAATTAATGCAATTCCTTTCTTGGTGAGAATAATTACAAGTTATATTACATTCAACTTTAATAACAATGTTTATAAAGTTGTTTAAAAACATTGTCTATAGAGTTAAATATACCTAATTTTGAATATAAAATTAATAAAACGTACCTAATATTAATTGGACTAAATAAAAAAATTCCGAACAAAAATCTTATTAAAATTATAACTTAATTAGGTATAAAAGTCAAATAAACAAACCATTATAAAAGTATAAAATATTTATAAGATTTATTGGTTTTCATATTGAATAAAGATTATAAAAGGGTTAAAATTCAAGTGTTAGATAATAGTTTGTCTAAAACATATAAGAACATATGAACTATTAAAAAAAACTAAACAGGAAAGGAAAATTAAGACTATGAAGATATTATTTTATAACGCAAAACCATATGATAAGGTTTGGTTTGAGCCTTTGGCAGAAAAGATGAATTACAAGATTAAATTTAGTTCTATAAGACTTAACAGTGATTCTGTAGGACTGGCACATGGATATGATGCGGTATGTGCATTTGTAAATGATGATATAGACAAAGAGGTTATAGAGCGTTTAGCTGAAATGAATGTAAAGGGAATTCTTATGCGTTGTGCAGGATATAATAATGTTGATTTAAAAGCAGCAGAAGGAAAGATTAAGGTACTTAGAGTTCCAAGTTATTCACCACAGGCAGTAGCAGAATTTGCAGTAGCACTTTTGATGAGTGTAAATAGAAAAACACATAGAGCTTATGTTCGTACAAGAGAATTCAATATGAATATAAACGGTCTTATGGGTGAAGATCTTTACAAAAAGACAGCGGGAATAATTGGTACAGGAAAGATTGGGCAGGCTATGATTCAGATTATGAAGGGATTTGGAATGCGAGTACTTGCATATGATGTATATCAGAATCCTGACTTAGATGTAGAATATGTATCTCTTGATGAATTATTTAAAGAAAGTGATGTTATTTCTCTTCATTGTCCTTTAACAGAAGATACAAAATATATTGTTAACGAAGAAAGTATTAATAAAATGAAAACAGGAGTATATATTATTAATACATCAAGAGGACAGCTTATTAAAACAGAAGATTTATTGGAGGCTCTTAAGATTCCGGGAAGATTAGGTGGAGTTGGTCTTGATGTTTATGAAGAAGAAGATGAAGTGTTCTATGAAGATAAATCGAATGAAGTAATGACGGATGAGATACTTGCAAGACTAGTAACATTTCCTAATGTAGTAGTAACTTCTCACCAGGGATATTTTACAAAAGAAGCTATGGAAGCAATCGCAAATGTGACAATGGAAAATGCCAGAGCGTTGTTTAGTGGTGAAGAGTTAGTGAATGAAGTTAAAGCATAAAATATAAAAAATGATGGAAAAACTAAGTTTTTGTAAAAGTTTTAGTTAATAAATTTGTAAAAATATAATGTGGAAATAATTTATAAAATAGGTTAAAATATAGAGTATGTTAATTTTAAAATCGGGGCACTATAGCTTCCGATTTTAAAAATTATCATTTTACATAGATTTTGGAACAATAGATATTATAAAAAAGGAGGAAGAAATGAAAGATATTTTATTTAAAAATATTACAAAAGGTAAGAAAAAGCTTGCACTGCTTCTTGCTATGGTAATGACTGTTTCAGGCATAGGCGACTTGGGTTTTGGAACAGGTAAAGAAACTGTACATGCAGGTGAAACAGAGAAAGTAATCTTTGCTGAAGGTTATGGAACAGGTAATGAATTTAATAACAATTCATGGAAGTTTGCAGGGCAGGCATTAAATGGTAGTTCGACTTATGATATTTCAAATAATACTAATGGTCCGAAGATTGTAAATAATAATCATTCTTCGGAACAGGAACCGATTATAAGACTTATAAACGGTGTAAAGGTAGGAGATACTGAGGGAAATGAATCAGGTTCAAGTTATCAGGATTACAGAAGTGGTGAAGCGTTCTTGAAGAATGGTATCCAATTTAGTTCTGATTCGGCTTTTTCAATGAAGTTTACATTCTCCATGCCGGATGCAGTAGTTAATACAGATAAGACTGGTGGTCCTGAATATGCAAGAGAAGTTGGTGGTGACGGAATTGCATTTGTAATGACAACTAATTCAACACATAATACACAAGCAGGAAGTGGTATAGGTTATCAAGGTATAGATAACAGTGTTGCAATAGAAGTTGACTCGTTTTTCAATGGTGCATATTGTGATATGAATGCAGTAACAGGAACTGCTTATAAAAACTGGGAATTTGATAATCAGTTATATTTTCATAAGAAATGGCAGTTAAATGGTTCTAAAGAATATTCAGATGCAAATAATCCTTACGGAAATGATTCTTATGAGGATGATATAGATTATGTACCATATAGAAACTATAAATTTGCTGAAAGATTTGACCATATTGGAATAACACTTAATGGTGAGGTGAAAAAACATGAGGCTATTGCATATATAAATGGTCTAGACCCAACAGAGAGGACAGCGTATTCTTCAGGAGAAGGAACATATTATAAGTTTGAAAATCTTGCTTACTTTGATGGCTCTACAATGGGAAAGGATAATATTAAAAATGAAAGTGCATTTTCTTCAATTTATAATGCATCTCCTAAGAAATCTTCTATACAAGAAGATTCAACAAACACATGCTCAACACGTTTTGCTGATAAGAACGTAAATAACAGATTATTTACAGTATGGGTTGATTATGACGGTTCTACTATGTATGTAAGATATGCAAATGGTAATTTTAAGACAGCAGTAAGACCGTCGACAGCAACAATAACAAAGGCTATTGATATGAGTAATTTTGATGGTAAAACTGTATATATGGGATTTACTTCTGCAGTAGGTTCATCAAAAGCTAACCATACAATACATAGTTTTGCATTTACAAACGAATACATGGCAGATGGTATTACAACTTCATATAAAAGTAAATACTACATAGAATCACCTGATGCAACATCAAATTATATTGAAGAAAATGGTAAGAAGTATGTTTGTAAAGAGGAATTGGTAAATTCAGGTATTGAATTAGGTTCATCTGTAACTATAGCAGATAAATCAACTGATGATGCTTATCAGAACTATACATTAGTAGATTATTCTTCAAATCCATCATATCCAAAGACTGCAACAGTAGCTCCTGATGGAAGTACAGTGTTATATCAGTTTTATGATTTGAACTCTGCAAAATTTACTTGTGAGTATTATGTAGAAGTTGATGCAAATACACCAGGTGCAGAAGAAGTAAATAATAAATATTTTGTATTACAAGAAAAAGTTGAAAACTTTGAAAAAATAGGTACAACTATAGATACAGAGTGTGACGATACTACAGAAAATTATTTTGTAGCAACTAAAAACTCAACTCAAATAAATAATACAAAAAAGAGTTATCAGTATTATAAACCGGATTATGAAACAACTACAGGTGCCGGAAGTATTACAGATAATGTAAGAGCGGATAATTCACTTGTATTTAAATACTATTATAAGAGAATTATTACTAAATATACAGAGATGTATTATGTACAGGATGACGACGCTACATCTTTGGATGTTGTTGAGTTAGACATAAATGGTACAATGACAAAATTTGTACCAAAAACTGAAAAAACAAATGTTGTAAATAATGTAAAAGCAGGAAGCGAAGCAAAAATTCATAATTTGTCAAGTGACGAAGCTTTTAAAGAGTATAATTTAGTAGATGAAATTACTCAGGAAGCAAATGGATACTATTCTACTATCAGTAATACTGCAGAAGACGGAACAACTATTGTTTATCAGTTCTATACCAAGATTCCTAAATATGATTATACTGTAGAATATTATGTGGAAGTAGATGAAGCTGATAAAGATGCAACAGCTATATATGCAGATGATAAATGGTATAACCGTAAGACAACTGAAACTGAGACAAAGACAGCTTTAGATGGTACAAATGTTGAAGTAGCAGTTAATTCTGTAGGTACAGGTGTAAAAGCCGAAGGTGTTGAAGCAGATGGAACATTTAAGGCATTTGACGGATATACATACAATAGTGGAGCAACAGAATCAAATAATAAGTATTATGGAGAAGTAAGTTCATCAACACTTACAATTCAAATATTATTTGATAAGAATTTACCAACTACAACAGGATATAAGGCGGAATATTACATAGAATTAGAAGACCAAACAGTTGGTGAATCTGAATACGATTTAATTATTAATTATTCAGGTAAACCAATCAAATATAAATTTGATAGTGAGAAGAGTTATGAAGGAGATAATATTGAAATAGGTTCAACAATTACAATTCATAATGAATCAGACTATTACAATACCAAAGGTTATGATTTGATGCCTTCAAGTGCAACATTTCCTTCTGAGAAAGTATCTGTTGCTGATGAAAATGAAAATATTGTTTATCAGATATACAGATTAAAACCTAAATATACAGTTAAATACTATACACAGGTGCCGGAAGGTACACAAGGTGCAAAAATAGTTAAAGTAAATGGTACTGATAAATATTATAAGTTAGAGGACGTAACTTTTGAAAACGTAGTAGAAGAAGGTGCTTGGGTAACAGGTGCACCAATAAGTGGTACAGGTAAAGCAGGTATAGTTGAAGATTCTGAATCGAGTGTCATTGTTGAAGGCTCTGCTAAAGGATTTGAAGGCTATGAATTTAGCCTTGCTACATCAGATGCTAATTCAAAATTAAATACATTGGTATATAGAGACATAGAAAATCTTATAGAACTTTTCTATGATGAAATACCAACCTATACAGTAAAATACTATGTTGAAGTAAAAGCAACTGAAAATTATGATGTTAGCGTAAATTATGATGGAAAGGTTAAATATTACATCGTAAAAACAGAAGAAACATACAAGAAAGAAGCCTTATCAGGAACAATTATAGATTATGCTGTAGATGATACTGTACCTACAGATAAAAAAGCAGGTGCTAGGGAAAATGGAACAAATGTTAAGGAATCATTTAAGTCATTTGAAAAATTTGATTTTAGTGATGATTATACATTAGAAAATAATAAGTGTGCAGGAACAGTATCAGGGACAAATGAACTTGTTATTGAATTATTCTACAATAAGAAACTTACATCCTATAAAGAAAAGTATTATATAGAAGTAGTAGAAAATCCGAATGACGGTTCAGAGATTGATACAATTGGTGACAAGACTTATAAAGTAATAACTAATGTGGTACCAAATGTACCAATTCATACAAAGGCAAAAATAACAGATAAGTCAAATGATTATAATGGCTATATACTATTGCCTCCTACAGATGAGAAACCATCAGTAGTAGAAGATATTGGTGATACAGGTAATTCAGTAGTATATCAGGTATACGATTTACCAACATACGAAATTAAGTATTATAAGGAAGTAGCAGAGGATACAGAAGGTGCAATACCTGTAGATGGAAAATTCTATGTATTGCAGTCATCAGATACAGTAGTAAATAAAGCTGTACCTGGAACAGAAGTAAAATCAGCTAAAAAAGATAATGCAACAGTTTCAGTAAAAGAAGGCGATAAAGAAGTTGCAAGTAAATCATATGATAAATATGAGTTCAGCCAGTCATCAACAGATGCAAATGGTAAATCTTCTATAACAGTTAAGAAGGACCAAAATGTAGTAGAACTCTTCTTTGATTTAGTTCCTGAATACAAAGTAAATTATTATATTGAAGTAAATGCTGATGAGAAATATGATATTCAGTTAGGTGAAGGAGAAGATGCTAAATATTACATCATCAAAGAATCACTTACAAATGATGCTTATTCCGGAACAAAAGTAGAATACGATACAGATTCAGATAACAAAGCAGGTGTTAAAGAAGACGGAAATGCTATCCTTGAAACATTTAAGAAATTTATAGGATTTACATTTAGTAAAGAATATACTGACAAAAATCCACACACAGAAGGTATAGTATCTAAGTTAGCTAATCTTACAATTAACTTATTCTTTAATAAGAACCTTACAGAGTATACAGAGAAGTATTACATTGAAGTAGTAGAAATACCTGATGATGGTTCAAAGACAGAGAAGATTGGTGATAAGACATACAAGGTAATAACTAATGTAAAATCAAAAGTACCGGTTGATTCAAAGGCAGTAATAACAGATAAGTCAAATGAGTACAAAGGCTATAAGTTATTGGACCCAACAGATACAAAACCATGGGTAGTAGAGGATATTGATGATACAGGAAATACAGTGGTATATCAGGTATATGATTTACCAACATATACAGTTAAGTACTATAAACAGGTAGCAAATGGTACAGAAGGTGCAATACCTGTAGCTGAAAAATCTTATGTATTACAGTCAGCAGATACAGTAGTAAACAAAGCAGAAGCAGGAACAGAACTTACAGGTGTAGAAAAAGACATAAAGACAGCAGTAGTAAAAGAAGGCGAAAAAGAAGTTGAAAATACACTTAAGTCATATCCTAACTATGAATTCAGCCAGACATCAACTAATGCAAATGGTAAAAATGCAGTAACAGTTTCAAAAGTTGATAATGATAACGTAATAGAACTTTTCTATGATTTATTACCATCATATGCAGTAAAATACTACGTTGAAGTAAAAGCAACTGAAAATTATGATGTTAGCATAGATGTAGATGGAAATGTTAAATATTATATCTTAAAAACAGAAGAAACATACGAGAAAGAAGCTTTAACAGGAACAGAAGTAGAATATGTTGCAGCTTCAAAAGAAAAAGCCGGTGTTAAGGAAAACGGAACAAATGTTGATGAAACATTTAAGTCATTTGATAAATATGATTTCAGTGTTGCTTATACAGTAGAAAATAATAAGATTAAAGGAACAGTATCAGGAACAGAAGAACTTGTTATTGAATTATTCTATAATAAGAAGACAACAACATTTGAAATGATTTACATGACAGAGATTGTTAATCCATTACCAGAAGATGTGATAGTAGAAGAAGGAGAAAAGAAGTACAAGGTAGAGAAGGTAGTAGTACCTAATGTACCAATTGACTCAGAAGCAGAAATAACAGATAAATCAGGGTTACCACCATACACAGGATATAATTTATTAGAGCCAACACCGGTAAAACCATCAATAGTAGAAGATATTGATGATGGCGGACATACAAAAGTATATCAGGTATATGATTTACCAACATATACAGTTAAGTACTATAAAGAAGTATCAGAAGGTACAGAGGGTGCTGAAAAAGTTGGAGAAAAATACTACAAGTTAGAGGAATCAGACACAGTAATAATTAAAGCAACATACGAAACAATCGTACAGTATGTAGGAAAAGATGATAAAGTAACAGCCGGAGTAAAAGAAGGCGAGAACGAAGTTGCAAATACATTTAAGGCATATGATAAATATATGTTTAATAGTGATGCAACTGAGACACGTGGAAATTCATCAACTACAGTATCAAAAGATGGTGAAAATGTAGTAGAACTTTTCTATGACAAAGTTACATATAAACAAAAATATTGGGTAGAAGATCCTAATGCCACAGAAAATTTTGTTGAAATTGAGATAAATGGAGAAATAAAGAAATTCATACTTAAGGAGACAGAAGATATAGACGGCGCATTGACAGGAGGAACAGTCGATGTAACGGATAAATCAGATGAATACTTAAATTCAGATGAATACAAAAACTATGAATTAGTAGAAGTTGAGATTCCAAATTATCCTTCATCAGATACTATTAAAGATGATAATTCAACAGTAGTTCATCAGATTTATGTATTGAAACCTACATATGAAGTACAGTATTATGTAGAAGTTGAAGAAAAGACAGATGATACAATTGAAGTAGATGGAAAATTCTATGTAATTAAGTCTAAGGAAAGTATTACAAATTATGCTTTTACAGGAACAATTGTAAGTGCTGCAACTAAAGATGACAAAGCTGGTGTTAAGGAAGCAGATGTTGAAGTTACAGATACATTTAAGAAATTTGATGGTTATACATTTAGTAAGAAATCAACTGATGCTAACGGAAAGATTAATGGAGAAGTTACACATAAGAATAATGTTGTAATTATGCTTATGTATGATTTAGTTGTTGCTCAGGAAGAACCAACAACACCAGAGGAAACTACAACAGTTCAGCCTACAACGCCAAGTACACCTGTATCAACAGGAGATAATGTAAATTCAATATTTATGATTTTAATACTTTGTTCAGGATTTGTAGCAATGGTATTAATGGCTGGAAAGAAAAAGTCAGAAAACTAATTAAAAAGGGATTTGAAAAGTCAATCATAAAAATAAGGATTGTAAAAAATGTCCCATAAAAGAAAATGGCTGCGAGCTTACGCTCACAGCCATTTTTTAAATAAAAGATTAATTAATAATAATTATGTATTTGGTTAGAAAAAATTATTGGATTTTAATGTTTTTTTCAGCCCATATCTTTAACGCATTAGCATTTGTTGATATTTTATCAAGGGTATCAAGAATTTTTTCAAAATCTTTTATTTCATTGGAATCAACAACACCATCTTCTGAAATGGCAATTAAAGAAGTACGAAGGGAATCTATATCTTTAAGTGAGCCTAAAACTTTTAAAGAAAGTCTGTCAAAATCATCAATAGTAACTTTTGAAACCGTCTGCTTTCCAATAGGACAATTTTCAGCACAATGAGAATTACATAATTCAGGGGAATTATATTTTTGTGCCATACATAAAACTTCTTCCGGATAAGGGGTTATATTGCCAAGTTCAATGTTAGCAAGTCGTGTTCTGTCCATATTAAGAATCTCAGATGCCTTTTCACGACTTGAAAATGAATTGTTTTTTTCTGCTGCTTCATATCTGGCAATACAGTACATATTGTCAGCAGCTTTAGTAGCTTTTTTTCCCATAAATGTATACCATACCTTTCAAATATATTTATCATAAATAATTTTATTGCCCCATAAAAATTTTTGCAATAGGTGAATCTTCATCAAGTATAAGTGTTTTGTTCTTGCCTGTTATTGAAGACTTTGCAGCATCTAAAGCTCTAACAAATGAATAGAAATCACTTTTTGATGGGTCAGAATATGCACCTGATAATATATTCATGTATTGAGCTTCTCCTTCTGCAACAAGTTGGTCAGCTTTTGCATTTGCTTCGGAAATCATAATTGAAACATCTTTATCTGTTGTATTTTTAATAATCTGTGATTCTGAATCACCTTCAGCTGTATAAGTTGCTGCAATCTGATTTCTTTCAGAAATCATTCGCTCATATACAGCAGCTTTATTATCATTAGGCAAGTCTAAATGTTTTGTCTCAATGCTTACAAGTTCAATACCATATTGTGAAACTGAATTACCTATACCTTTAAAAATGGCTTTACTAAGCTCACCATCTCTAGCAGTGATAACATCTGCCTGTGTCATATTACCAATTACACTTTTCATAGAGTTATATACAACTGTGTTAATACGACTTTCTGCATTTGAAAGAGAACAGCTAAGACTTTTTGCGAATTTTAAAGGGTCCGTAATTTTCCAAAGAACATAGATATCAGTTACCATTGTCTTTTTATCCATTGTAATAACATCTGATGGTGCAATGTCATATAACTGAATATTTCTTGGAAGAGTATCCGTATTCTCGATAAAAGGTATTTTAAATGCTATTCCTGATTTAGATTCAACTCTGTCAATTTTTCCAAACTGTCTGATTAGTTTATATTCGTCATCATACGTGATTGTAAATGAATTAAATCCCACAATAACTAAAACGGCTAAAATTATAAGAATAATTGTTTTTTTCTTCATATCTCGTTTCCTCCTATTGTGTATCTTCGTTTGTAGTTGCTGAATTATTAGTAGCTGTCTGGTTATTAGTAGAACCTGAGTTATTAATATCTATTAATGAATCAAGAGGCATAATTGTTTGAACACTACCATTACTACTGTTAATTACAACCTTGAGTGAAGGAAGAATTTCTTCCATGGTTTCGTAGAACATTCTTTGTTTTGTTACTTCAGGATATTTTATGTATTCTTCATAAAGCTTGTTGAAACGTGCAACTTGACCATTAGCTTCGTTAATTCTTTCCTGTTTTTTAGCTTCCGCCTGTTGTAAAATTTTATCAACATTAGCTTCAGCAGCAGGTAATTGTTCGTTCTTATATTTGTTTGCATTATTTAAAGCAGTTTCTTTACCCTGTTTTGCAGTTTCGACAGCTTTAAAGGCTTGCATAACCTCTTCGGTCGGTGGTTCGGCGTCCTGCATTGTTATATTTACAAGCATAATACCAATAGCATTTGCATCAAGTCTTTCAATAATCATTTCTTTGATTTGAGCTTGAATTTCTGATTTACCTGTAGTTAATACATCATCAACAGGAGTATTACCAATAACTGTTCTAATAGAACTTTGAGCAATGTTTTTAAGTATTTCTTTTGGATTATCTGAAGCGTATAAAGCTTCAATTGGATCCGTAACCTGATACTCAATAAAGAAATCTACGTTAATAAAGTTATAGTCTGAGGTAATCATAAGCGATTCATCTTCAATTGTTTCGTTGGTAGCAGAATTATATCCCATTGTTAATCCTTGGATAGTTGTATCTACTTTTCTTACTTTTTGTATAAATGGAATTTTGAAATGTAGTCCTGAATCAGATACGGTTCTTGCATTACCTAATGTAAGGAGTACCGCCTGTTCATTTTCTTTTACAGTATAAAAACTGTTTGCAATTAAGATAATTGCCATAATAGCAACAACTATACCGATTGCAAGCTTTTTTTGCTTTTCAGTATTGTAATTTGGTACGTTAATTACTTTTTTATTCATATGTATTATTCACCCTTTCTTTTTTTGTATTAGTAATTATTCAGAACACAGCTCGAAAATGATTAGCATTTTCTTGTTCTGAACAGTCACAAATATTAATACATTGTCATTTTACATCAAAAGGAAGAAATATTAAAGTATTTTAGATAATTAGTTATATTTTCCTAATAAAAAGAGTTTGCATATTGAATTGATTATTAGTATAATAGATGTTAACTAACTATGCATACAGGAGGAATCTCATGGTAACTTTGAGTAAAGGCGGAGCGTATCTTTTAAATGGGACAGAAGTTGTTGAAGTTTCTGAACATTCAGAAGATATACTTAAGGCAAAATTAGGCGATAAATATATAACAAAAGAAGAAGCGGCAAAGAATACAATCGCTTATGATATTTTAGAGAAACATAATACATCAGGAAATATGGAGAAGCTTCAGATTAAGTTTGACAAGCTTACTTCACATGATATTACATTCGTAGGTATTATTCAGACTGCAAGAGCATCAGGTCTTGAAAAATTCCCTATTCCATATGTACTTACAAACTGTCATAACAGTTTGTGTGCGGTTGGAGGAACAATTAATGAAGATGACCATATGTTTGGTCTTACTTGTGCGAAGAAGTATGGTGGAGTATATGTTCCACCTCATCAAGCAGTTATTCATCAGTTTGCAAGAGAGATGCTTGCAGGTGGTGGAAAGATGATTTTAGGTTCAGACAGTCATACACGTTATGGTGCACTCGGAACAATGGCTATGGGTGAAGGCGGACCTGAATTAGTTAAGCAGTTACTTTCACAGACATATGACATTAATATGCCAGGCGTTATTGCGGTATATTTAAGTGGTGAACCGGTTAAGGGTGTTGGACCTCAGGACGTTGCACTTGCTATTATTGGAGCAGTATTTAACAATGGTTATGTTAAGAATAAAGTTCTTGAATTCGTTGGACCGGGTGTATCTAAGTTAAGTGCTGATTTCAGAATTGGTATTGATGTAATGACAACAGAGACAACATGTCTTTCATCTATCTGGGCAACAGATGGTAATATTAAGGATTTCTATGATATTCACGGAAGAAGTGAAGAATATAAAGAGTTAAATCCTGGTGATGTGGCATATTATGATGGAGTAGTATATGTTGAACTTGATAAAGTTAAACCTATGATTGCTATGCCATTCCATCCAAGTAATACATACACAATTGAAGAACTTAATGCTAATCTTTTAGATATTCTTGATGATTGTGAAAAGAAAGCATTAGTAAGTCTTGATGGACAGGTTGATTTCACACTTAAGGATAAAGTTAGAAATGGAAAACTTTATGTAGAGCAGGGAATTATCGCAGGCTGTGCAGGTGGTGGTTTTGAAAATATTTGTGCGGCAGCAGATATTCTTAAAGGAAAGAGTATCGGTGCTGATGAGTTTACATTAAGCGTATATCCTGCAAGTACACCTATTTATGTAGAACTTGCAAGAAACGGAAGACTTGCAGACCTTATGGCAACAGGTGCTATTGTTAAGACAGCATTCTGTGGACCATGTTTCGGTGCAGGAGATACACCGGCTAATAATGCATTTAGTATCAGACATTCTACAAGAAACTTCCCTAACAGAGAAGGTTCTAAGTTACAGAACGGTCAGATTTCATCAGTTGCTCTTATGGATGCTCGTTCTATTGCAGCAACAGCGGCTAATAAAGGTTATTTAACAGCAGCAACAGATGTGGATGCAGGATTTACTAATCCAAGATATTTCTTTGATAAGACAATATATGAAAACAGAGTATTTGACAGTAAAGGAAAAGCGGACCCTGAGGTTGAGATTAAATTTGGTCCAAACATTAAGGACTGGCCAAAGATGGTAGCTTTAACAGATAATCTTGTATTAAAGGTTGTATCAGAGATTCATGACCCTGTAACTACAACAGATGAGCTTATCCCTTCAGGAGAAACTTCATCATATCGTTCTAATCCATTAGGACTTGCAGAGTTTACTTTATCAAGAAAAGATCCGGCTTATGTAGGAAAGGCTAAAGAAGTTCAGGCAGCAGAAAAAGCCAGAGAAGAAGGAAACTGTCCAGCAGAAGTTCTTACAGAGCTTAAGCCTATAATGGAAAAGATTAAAGAGTCATATGATATCAATAAGGACAATGTTGGTATTGGAAGTACAATATATGCGGTTAAACCGGGAGATGGTTCGGCAAGAGAGCAGGCTGCATCATGTCAGAAGGTTCTTGGTGGTTGGGCTAATATTGCTAAGGAATATGCAACTAAGAGATATCGTTCTAATCTTATTAATTGGGGTATGTTGCCATTCCTTTTTGAAGAGGATAATTTACCATTTGCAAATGGAGATTATATCTTTATTCCGGGAATAAAGGATGCAGTTAAGAATAAAGATGCTGTAATCAAAGCTTATGTTGTTAAAGACGAGCTTAAAGAATTTGATTTAAAATTAGGAGAATTAACAGACGACGAAAGAGATATTATCTTAAAAGGCTGTTTGATTAATTATAATAGAATTTAAGAAAGAGAGGTGTAGCATATGAACATCATAACTGAAACCGACAGATATCTTTTTGGGCAAGGCTCTCATTATGAGATTTATGAGAAGATGGGTGCTCATGTAATGGAAATAGATGGAGTTTGGGGAACATACTTTGCGGTATGGGCTCCTAACGCACGTGCGGTTAGTGTTGTGGGGAATTTTAATGATTGGAATGGATACCTTGGTATAATGGAACGCCTTGGAAGCTCAGGTATCTGGGAAAAGTTCATTCCGGGAATATTTGAGGGGGAAATTTACAAGTATGCAATAACAGGTCCTGATGGAGCGACACATTTAAAGGCTGACCCATATGCAAATTCATCAGAGATGCGTCCGGGAAATGCATCAAAGGTAGCTAATATTGAAGGATATGAGTGGAATGATGCAGCATGGATTGAAGATAAGACTAAGAATGTGGATAAGATAAATGATACTGCAATGTCGATTTATGAAGTTCATTTAGGTTCATGGAGAAAAGATTACTCTTACAGTGTAGATGGTTATTGTGGATATAGACAACTTGCTCATGAGCTTGGTGAGTATGTAAAGGATATGGGATATACATATATTGAGTTAATAGGTATATCTGAACATCCTTTGGATGCTTCATGGGGATATCAGGTTACAGGATATTATGCACCAACTTCAAGGCATGGTGATCCAAAAGATTTTATGTATTTTGTTGACTATATGCATCAGCTGGGAATAGGTGTTATTCTTGACTGGGTTCCTGCACATTTTCCAAAAGATGAACACGGTCTTGCAATGTTTGATGGTACTCCTACATATGAGTATGCAGACTGGAGAAAAGGAGAGCAGAAAGACTGGGGAACAAAAGTATTTGACTATGGCAAGACAGAGGTTATAAACTTCCTTATTGCTAATGCGTTGTATTGGGTTGAAAAATATCACGTTGATGCATTAAGAGTTGATGCAGTTGCTTCTATGCTTTATCTTGATTATGCCAGACGCGATGGCGAATGGGTTCCTAATAAGTATGGCGGAAATGGTAACTTGGAAGCTATGGAATTCTTCAAACATTTAAATAGCATTATGAAGAAGAGAGATCCAAGAGCATTCTTAATTGCAGAAGAATCTACAGCTTGGCCTGATTTAACAAAGACTCCTGAAGAGGGCGGACTTGGATTTACATTCAAGTGGAATATGGGTTGGATGCATGATTTCCTTGATTATGTTAAATTAGATCCATATTTTAAGAAATTTAATCATAATAAGATGACATTTAATATGACATATGCATTTAGTGAGAAGTTTGTTTTAGTTCTTTCTCATGATGAAGTAGTTCATATGAAGTGTTCTATGCTTTATAAAATGCCGGGAGATTTAGAAACAAAGGCTGCAAACTTAAAGACAGCATATACATTTATGTTTGGACAGCCTGGTAAGAAGCTTCTGTTCATGGGACAGGAATTTGGTCAGCGTGAAGAATGGTCAGAAGCAAGAGGTCTTGATTGGTATCTTCTTGATGAGCCAATGCATAGAGATATTAAGGATTATTATAAGAAGTTATTACATTTATATAAAAATACACCTGTTATGTATGCTTATGAATCACAGGAGTATGAGTGCTTCAGATGGATTAATTGTGATGATGCAGATAATAGTGTATTCAGCTTTATTAGAAAAGCTCCGGGAACATTTAATGACAGTTTAACATTTGTATGTAACTTTACACCTGTTGCCAGAGATACCTATGAAATTGGTGTTCCGCATCCTGGAAAATATAAAGTAATATTAAGCTCAGAAGATGTAGAAGGCAATGAAGTTGTAGAATATACAGCAGAGCCTATGCCTGAAGGTGAACAGCTTGATTACTTTGACTATAAGTTAACAGTTAAGCTTAGAGGTTTTGAATCGATTATTATGGAAGTTCCAAAACAGCCAGTGAAGAAGCCTGTAAGAAAGGTTACAAAGAAAGCTGATTCTACAAAAAAGAGCAGTGCAAAGAAAACTAAATAGATATTGTTGATGAAATGATATATAATGAGAGGCTATGCGATGCATAGCCTCTTGTTTAATTGTTAGAATATTGATTTGTAACTGTTTAGAGCTAAAAAGCATTTATATACAAAATGTAGCATAAAGAGGAACTATTTTTTTGTTATCTTCAAAGCCAAAGTTTTTAGCTGAGAGTTTAATGGCATAATCAGGTTTATGGGTGTCCATATATACTTTTAAGCTTTTTGCTCTGGTATTATCAGCTGATTTAACTTCGATAGGAATTAATTTACCTTCGCGTTGAATAATAAAATCAATCTCAGCACCACGTTCTGACTCCCAATAGTAGGTATTATAACCATTAATGGAAAGTTGAACGTTGACGTAATTTTCTGCCATACCACCTTTAAAGTCATTTAGGTCTTCAACCATATAGAGAATATCATTTGCTAATAAATCCTTTTTGGCACAGAGTAGTCCCAAATCAGAAACATAAATCTTAAAGGCATCAATGTTGCGATAATTCTCTAGAGGCTTTTTAATTTGTTCTACTTTATATACTTGTGACACGATACCTGATAAACAGAGCCATTCAATAGCATTTTTAAATTCAGAAGCACGCCCGCCTGTTTTTATTAGTTTATATTGAAAACGAGTATTCTTTTTGGAGAGTTGAACAGTGATATTGTCATACGCTAATCTTGTTTTCTTAATCTCATTAAGATTGTTGTATTTGCTCATATCATTCAGATAACTTGCAAGTATTGTGTCTTGTGTATGTCGTACAAGAATATAATCTTTTGTTTGAACAAATTGCATTACACATTCAGGCATACCACCTATAACAAGATATTGACGATAAATTTGCATTGATATATCATGCAAAGCAGAAGGTAAAGGTGTATTTGTATTAAAACAATTTCGTATCTGTTTAACTAAATCATCTTTTCCAAGAGCCAACATAAATTCTTCCATATCCATAGGATACAGAGTTTTCATATCTACTTTTCCAACAGGAAAGGAAAATTTAGCTCTGTTAACAGCAACACCAAGTAAGCTTCCTGCAACAATAATGTGATAATCAGGAGCATCTTCGCAAAAATATTTAAGTGAAGTTAAAGCTCTTTCACAAAGTTGTATCTCATCAAATACGATTAGTGTTTTTTCTTTGATAATTGTCTGTCCTACGATGTGAGATAAAATTGGTATTAAATATTCAGGGCTGATATTTTCATCAAAGGTTTCGTTCAATTTTGGATTTGTTTCAAAGTTAAAATATGCTACATTTTCATAGTGGGTACGTCCAAATTCTAAAATAGAATATGTTTTTCCAACTTGTCTTGCACCTTGTAAAATTAAAGGTTTGCGATGTTCACTTTTTTTCCAAGATTCTAAAAAATTTAAAATTTTTCTATACATAATTTAACTACTCCTTCCTTAAGTATTTTATTTAAGAAGTAATGTTTTATGTATTATAGCATAAGTTCGTGTAAAAAAACGAGGGGGTTTTAGTGAGAAATAACATTAAATTACACGAATAAAATACAAATTTTAACAAAAAAACACAGGAGCATGTTTATATGCATTTGTAGCTAAAATGTAATAAAGGGTTTGATTTTATCGTAAATTTTCATCTAAACAAATCCTCTAAATCCACCGATATTAATACTAGTATTAATGTGAAATTTTAATTTTATGTATATCTACCCGTAATCGGAATGGAGGACTTTATGAGCTTAGACATTGGAAAAATATCGGATTTATATAAAGCATCTGTTATAGATAAAGATAGTCGTGAAAAGATTGAAAAGACCGGTCGTGTAAACATGGCTGATTATTTCTTTGAGGAAACAAAGATAAAAAGTGTGGAAAACACAGCTGATGTTTATGACAGAGGTGGAGAAAGCAAGACTATTTTAGAAGAAAATCTTGTTCTTAATGAAGAAATGCTTAACAAATTAGGTGAAGTAGTTAATGCAGATAATTTTTCGGAGTATGAAAAACTTGGAATCATACCAGATAAAGATGATCCAACAAGTATCCTGACTGTATCTGAACGAATTGAGATACAGCTTGCAATGCATTGTGACGGATATAAGGCAAGTGGAAGTATTAGCATAAAAGATTTGGAAAGTATGTATGGAACTTCCGGAAGAGCTTATCAGGTTGCCAGCAGACTTAATAGTAAAGACATTTATCCGGAAGAAGAATTGGTTGATAGTATCAGTAAAGCACTTGATAAAATTGATAGTATTAAGAATGTAAACAGAGAAGCACAGGAATATCTTTTAACTAATAATAAACCTGTAACTATTGAAAATGTATATAAGGCAACTTATAGTGTATCTGCCAGTCAGACTAGTTATGCACCGTTAAGTAATAGTGATTGGTCTAAGCTGGAAGGTCAGGTTAAAAATACTGTGGAAAATATGGGATTTGAAGCAAATGCAGATGTTATGGCAGATGCAAAATGGCTTGTCGAGTCTAAGATTCCACTTAATAGTGAAAATATTTATAAGCTTTCTCAGATTAGGGATATTAATGAGCAGTTGAATAATCCTTCAATAAATACAGACGCATGGATTGATAAATTAGCTAAAGATACAGTATTTTTAGGTAGTGCTGAAAGTTCTTCAATGAACTTTTATAAAACTGTTGAAGGTGACAGCATTGAGGCTATGACAATAATTAATAATGGAACAAGTGACCAGGTTAGTGAATTATTATCTGATGGAAAAGAAGTTACACTTTTAAATCTTAAAAGACTTCAGGAAAACAGGTCTAAAGATAATCAGGAGCTTAGAAATAAAAAATCCGCTTCAGATACAACAAACAATAGAGATTATTTAAAAGAAATTAATGCAAATGAAAATAAACAGCAAAAATACATTTCTACCAAAAGAGCGTTGGCAGAAGCAAGACTTAAGATGAGTGTTGAAGCTGGAATTATGCTTGCAAAGGCAGGAATGGAATTAAATGTTGCTTCACTAATGGAAGTAGTTGATAATTTAAAAGCTATGGAAGATAAGGTTGCAAGGAAGGTATTTGAAAGCATTTCATATACTGCGACTAAAGAAGAAGTGTCGATATATTCAGATTCAAAATCATATTTACAGGAATTTGTAAGTACAAACGCATATGTACTTGGTAATGTTTATAGAAGTGAGATTGAATTTACAGTTACAGATATTGTAAAAGAAGGAAAGGTAAATGAAAGTGCATTAAAGACAGCATATGAAGCATATGACCTTTTAGGCACAAAGCCTGATAAATCGCTTGGAGATTCCATTAAGAAAGCATTTAAGGGAATTGATAATATACTAAAAGATTTGGGACTTGAAGATAGTGAAGAGAATAATCGTGCTGTAAGAATACTTGCATATAACAGTCTTGAGATTAATGCAGTAAGTATTAGTGATATAAAAGATATGGATAAGCAGGTTACAAGACTTATTGAAAATATGACACCGAAGATGACTGCATATCTTATCGCAAATGGAATCAATCCTTTAAATACTAATATTTCTGATTTAAATGATAAATTAGAAGAATTAAAGTCAGAGATAGTCGAAGATGAAGTTGAAAAATATAGCGAGTATTTGTGGAAGTTAGAGAAGAATAAAGAAATATCTGATGAAGACAGAGAAGCTTATATTGGGATTTACAGACTTCTTAATATGATTGAAAAAGGTGACAGACGTGCTATAGGTGCGATAGAAAAGCAGGGTGGAGAACTTACTTTAAGTAATCTTTTAACTGCTTCAAGAAGTCTTAAAAAGACCGGAAAAGAATTTGTTATTGATGACAGCATGGGATTAACTAAACAGCTTACATTAGGTGATAATAATATAACTACTCAGCTTGAAAAGTTCTTAAATGACTCACAGAATCATAATGAAAGTGATGAGTATCATAAGGAATTGCTTGCTATTAAGAGTAGAGAAATTGAAAGTCTTCGTTATGTTAGTGAACAGACACTTAAATGTCTTCTTGAAGATGGTGCATTAAAGAATATGGATAATATTCTTAGTATCAGTTACATAATGAACAATACTAAAAGTGTATTTACAAAGATTAAAAAAGTGTGTGATGATGAAGATGTTAATTCGGATATTGATAACATAAAAGCGTCATTTGCATCAGAGGTAACAGATGGTGAAGAAGTTACAGATGCAGATATTGAAAAGTTACAAGAAAACATTGATAAGTTAAATTCAGATGTAAAAGAAGCTTTATTAAATAAATCTGAAATAAATATTGAAGATGTTCGTATCGTAAACGGAGCAGTAAAATATATGGCAAAAGCAGTTAGTGATGAGTCTTACTATGTTCCTGTTGAAATAAAAGGAGAAGAAACGCTTGTAAAATTCACACTTAAACAATCAGAGAATAATAAAGGCTTAGTAGGTATCAGAATATATTCAGATGAACAAATTGACTTAAAAATCAAAGTATCCGAAAATAAAGTTAAGATAGTGGAAATGGATAACCTTGATACAGAAATGGCAGACAAACTTACAGATACACTTAATGAATATGTTTTTGGTAAAGAGAATGTTACTGATAGCGAAAATAGTATTAACAACATGGTATTATTCAGACTTGCAAAAAAAGCTATAAATGAAATTAACACTCTGTAATTAGAACATGAAATATATGATAAAAACATTTAATGAATAAAACAAACTTGCCGATAAATAATTACATGGATGTAAAAACAATATTCTCAAGGACGAAGAATTAAAATATAGAATATTAATTTTGTAAAAATTGTGATAAGTTGTTCGGATTAACAAAACCATAGACAGGTGCTATGAGGCAGTCGGTACTTAGGTGCCGTATTTTGGCACCTTATGTACCGTTACTAGCCGAATGCAGCGAAAGCGTGCCTGTCTTGATTTGTTGATTTGAACAACTAGTGTAGAATTATTTACAACTTCAAATTATTTTTTGAAAGGAATGACAACAATGAGAATAGGAACTAATATGTCAGCTATCATAGCTAACAGATATTTAACAAAATCAGAAAATACATTACAAAAATCTCTTGAAAGACTTTCATCAGGATATAAATTAAATTCATCTAAAGACGATAGTGCAGGAATGGCTATTTCGGAAAAGATGAGAACGCAGATTGATAATCTTAACAGAGCAAGTAAGAATGCTTCTGACGGAATTTCAGTTGTTCAGACTGCAGAAGGTGCGTTGGCAGAGATTCAGGCTATGTTACAGAGAATGGGAGAACTTGCAGTTCAGGGTGCAAACGATTCATACACAGATGAAGACAGAAAGAATATCAATAGTGAAATTAATGCTTTGAAAGCAGAGATTAACAGAATATCTGAGGATACTTCATTTAATAATACAAAGCTTATCAATGGTGAGGTTGCAAGAAGAACTTACGAAACGGTTGATAATGGTTCGGGCGAAAAGATGCTTACAGATGCCGTTGCTACTACATATGTTGCTAACGAAGTTAAGAGTGGTGAATATGGAATTGTTCTTAATGGTGATGGAACAGCTTCATTCGCAACTGACGATAGCGGAAATAGAATTGGATTTAGTGATACAGCATTACTTCAGTCGGCAGATAACAAAGTTAAGATAACTGATGAAGGTGGATTTGAAATGGAATTCACAATTAATCCTGAATCTACATATACAGGTGAAGTTATGGTTGAACTTTGGGATATTGGTGAGATGCCAATCCAGGTTGGTTCTAATAAAGGACAGACAATTGATATCTGTATACCTGAGGTTACGGTAAGCTCTCTTAATCTTGATAATCTTGATTTAAGTACGGCAGAAGGATGTCGTAAAGGAATAACACTAGTTAATGATGCTGTTGAACGAGTTTCAAAGATTCGTTCTGAGTTAGGTGCATTCCAGAACAGATTAGAAGATTCAGTATCTAACCTTGATAGTACAGAAGAAAATATGACTGCTGCTTTATCAAGAATTTTAGATGTGGATATGGCAGAAGAGATGACTAATTATACACAGTATAATGTATTGCAGCAGGCAGGTATATCAATGGTTGCTCAGGCGAACCAGCTTCCGGAAAAAGTATTACAGTTATTGCAGTAGCTATTTAAAATATTTGGAATAACAAAGGGTGTCAAAATATATGTTTTGACACCCTAATCTAAATAAATAATTAGAAAAGAGGAATTGGTGTGAATAAAGAACAGATAAATGAATTTTCAATGAGAATTAATCAATCCAATAGAACACAAATAGTAGTTATAACCTATGAAATAATAATAAACTATCTTGACACTGCAAAAGAATCATTTGATAATAGTGATATTGATGATTTTGTTTTTAACGTTAGAAAAGCAAGACAATTTCTTAATCAGTTGTCATCTGTGTTAGATTTCAGATATGGGATAGCGAAAGAATTGATGAGTATATACATGTTTGCAAATGAATGTCTTATTGCATCAGAGGTTAAGAGAAAAGATGTTAATATTTCGACCGTAATAAGTATACTGTCAAAACTTAAAGTTGCGTTTGAAGAAGTTAGCAAGCAGGACACTTCAAAGCCTTTAATGGGTAGTGAAAAAGTGTATGAAGGTTTAACATATGGGAGAAATGCAAAAGGAACTGTCTATGCTACAAAATAATTATTAAACATATAAATAAATTGACAGAGGAACAGCCTAATGGAACCTATTTTTAGAAATAATACAAAGCTTACATTTGATATGTATAAAGATGGAGTGACGGAGAGTTTTAATGCATCGCACAGAATTTTGAGAGCAGTATCGATTGCATATGCAATAATTATGATGACAGGTGCATATTTGTTATTTATATATAATGCGGTATTTGCGGTAATGTTTTTTATACTTGGTGTTGGTATATTATTTTGGACTTTCTTTGGATATAAGCTGGGAAGTAAAGTTAGTTTTATGAGATTTGCTAAGTTACATGGTTCACATTATCAGATTGATATGGAATATCGATTTTATGAAGACAGAATCGAACAGGAAACAAGTAAAACTGAGCTTGCAGTGATGTATAAGGATTTTGATATAGTGGGGGATATGTCAGATAAGCTTGTTATTATATTTAATAAGCAAGTTATAGTGATAGATAATTCGGCTTTTATTGACTGCAACTATGAAGATGTGGTAAAATTTCTTAAAGAAAAGAATGTTAAAGTGAAGAAGATGTATTAGATTATTTGCTTTATAGTATGAGGAAAAAAAGTTGAGAAATATTTTAAACAAATTATTGAATAAGATGGATAGTAGTTTGACCTTAAGCTCTATTAGGCGAGGTCTTATCATGACAATTCCGATTTTAATGATAGGTGCTTTTGCGAGAGTATTTTTGACATTTCCGATAGAATGCTATCAGAAATTTTTAGAAAATACTTTTTCTGGCGCCTTTTTGTCTATGTTTACCTTTTTACACGATGCAACGCTAGGGATTGTATCGTTATATATTACACTTTCAATATCTATATATTATTTAAGAACTAAGAATATGTCACACAATTATTCACTTGCAGGTGGAATGACAGCAGTTGCAACATTTCTTATATTATCAGGTGTAAAGATTGATGATATTGATATTGAAGTGTTTGGTGTTAAGGGGATGTTTACAGCAATTATATGTTCCGTTGTAGCAACTCGTTTGTTTGTAATGATAATAAAGAATGTAAAACTTCCATTCAGATTATACGCAGATGGTGTTGATTTGGAATTTAATGATGCAATTATTGCGCTTATACCGAGTGCTGCAATAGTAATCATATTTGCTTTGTTTAATTATTTTATTTGTGAGATATTTGATGTAGATAGTTTTCAAGAATTTTATGTTCATATTGTGAGTATGATATTTGAAGGACGAGAAAGAAACTTTATTAGTGGATTCATGTTTGTGGTAATATCAGGAATACTTTGGTTTTTTGGAATATTTGGGAGTACTGCACTTGAAGATGTATCAGAAAAAATATTTGAGCCGGCACTTGTTCATAATATGTGGCTTGTTAACGAACGTGGTTTAGAACCAACCGAGATAATTACAAAGGAATTTATAAATGTTTTTGTATTTCAAGGTGGTTGTGGAACTGCATTATGTCTTTTAATTGCAATATTTATTTTTAGTAAAAGAAAGCTTAATAGAAACCTTGCAAAGATATCTACAATTCCAATGATATTTAATATAAATGAGATACTTACTTTTGGTTATCCGATTATATTTAATTTATATTTATTGGCACCATTTATTGTAGTACCTGTAGTAGCTTATTGTATGGCATATTTTGCAATGGATTTAGGGCTGGTACCTCTTATAACTAATGAGGTTGAGACCACTGTGCCTGTAATTTTTAGTGGTTATCAGGCAACAGGCTCATTATATGGTTCATTATTGCAGGTTGCGATTATATTAATTGGTGTACTTATTTACCTGCCTTTTATAAGATTATATGATAACGCTAAGAATAGAAACGAAGCTATAAGAATGAAGGAATTAACAGATATTCTTAAAAAGGCTGAAGAGGAAAAAGAAGATGTAGAGCTTATCAGAATACCGGGCTCTATAGGCGGACTTGCAAAATGCCTTGGTGCAGATATTGACAGTGCAATTGAGCATAAAGAAATTAAGCTTCATTATCAACTTCAGTACGATAATGATTATAACTGTATAGGTGCTGAAACACTGTTGAGGTATAATCATCCTGTACATGGATTTATTTATCCGCCTTTAATAATTAAACTTGCAGAAGAAATAGGAGTTTTAAGTCAGCTTGAAAGATATTTGTTTATGGAGGCTGCAAAGGATTATAAGGTTATCAAGGCACAGACTAAGAAAAAATGTAAGATATCTGTTAATGTAACTGTAGCAACCATATTGGAAGATGATTTTATATCGTTTCTTAAAAAATTAAAGAAGGATTATGAAATATTAGATGGCGAAATGTGTATAGAAATTACGGAGCAGATGGCCATAAAATCAGATGTGGATTTTGAAAAAGCATTAGGAGAAGTTAAGAAAATAGGATTTTTGATAGCTATTGATGATTTTTCAATGGGTTCTACATCAATTAAATATTTACAGAAAAATCAATTTGATTTGGTAAAACTTGATGGTTCAATTGTAAAAGAAATGATGGTTAATGAAAGAAGCAGGGATATTATTTCTTCAATAGTGTATCTGGCACATTCTCTGAACTTCAGTGTCCTTGCAGAATATGTTGAATCAGAAGAACAGATAGAAATGCTTAAGAAGGTTGGCTGTAATTATTATCAGGGATACCACTTTAGTAAGGCTGTTAATTTTGATAGTTTTCTTGATGAAATGAAGAAGTAAAAATACTTTAACTTGAAAGGAATAAAAATGTCTGAATTATATGAAAATCTTATAGAATATGCAAACTCGGATTACTATCCTTTTCATATGCCGGGACATAAAAGAAAAAATATAAATGACATTAGCCCTTATACATATGACATAACGGAGATTGATGGGTTTGATAACCTGCATGAGCCACAAGGTATAATAAGGCTGGCTTTAGAAGAAGCGAAAGCATTTTATGAATCTGACAAAACGTATTTTCTTGTAAATGGAAGTACTTGTGGTTTATTATCAGCTATTTGTGGAGTTACATCAAAGAAAGATAAAGTAATTGTTGCAAGAAATTGTCATAAGTCAGTATACAATGCAATTTATTTAAATGAATTACGTCCCGTATACATTTATCCGGAAAATATTGAAGAATTTGGGATTAATGGTGGTATTTTACCTGAAACAGTTAATAAAGCGATAATAGAAAATACTGATGCGAAAGCTGTTATTATTACGTCACCAACGTATGAAGGAATTGTGTCGGATATTGATAAGCTTGCAGAGATTGTTCATAGAAATAATATGATATTAATAGTTGATGAAGCGCATGGCGCTCATTTTGGAATGCATATGAATTTACCAAAGAATGCACTCTCAAATGGAGCAGATATGGTAATTCAAAGTGTTCATAAGACTTTGCCGGCTTTAACACAGACTGCACTTTTACACATAAAGGGTGATAGAGTTAATAAAGATAGGGTGGAAAATTTTCTTAAAATTTATCAGACAAGTAGTCCGTCTTATGTTTTAATGTCTTCGATTACAGAGTGTATCAATAAGATAAAAAAAGATGGAATGTTTTTATTTGAACCTTATGTAAAAAGACTATTGGTTGTACACAAACATGCTAATGAACTTACACATATAAAGTTGATTGGCAGGGATATAGTAGGAAAAGATGGAGTATATGATTTTGACCTTTCTAAGTTAGTATTTTCTGTTAAAGGTACAGGATATAGTGGAAAATGGTTGTATGAAAAGCTGCTTAATGATTATCATTTGCAATTAGAGATGGCATCAGGGGATTATGTAATAGCAATGACTTCTGTGATGGATGAAGAGGAAGGGTTGCTAAGGTTATTTAAGGCTCTTGCGGAGATAGATAGAGATATAAGAATAGAAAATTATGGAATAGAAGATAAAAATGATTTGAATTATAGCTACATAGTTCCCAAAGCAATAGCAATACAAAGTGTGTATGATGCAATAAATTCAGATAAAGAATATATTCCGTTTAATTTATCGGAAGGAAAGGTATCAGCAGAATATATATATTTGTACCCACCGGGAGTACCAATGTTGGCACCTGGGGAATTAATTACAGGTGATATACTTGCACTTGTAAGCAGATATAAAAAAAGCGGTTTGAACGTTTATGGACTTAAAGATAGAGAATTTAAAAATATAGAGGTAGTAAAAGAGGGATTTAGGGCAGTTAATCTGGTAAGAGGATTTTATTCTCAAAAATGATATGATGAAAGGAAATGCATTTTGTATAGGTAGAACAATGGGTAAGATTTTTTATGTTATGGGAAAAAGTTCATCAGGAAAAGATACAATTTATAACCGACTTATAGCAGATAAGGATTTGAAACTTAAAACTTTGGTTGGCTATACAACGAGACCTATGCGAGAAGGCGAAGTAAATGGGAGAGAATATTTTTTTACGGATGAAGAAGGACTCAAAAGCTTAGAAGAAGATAATAAGGTTATAGAAGTGAGAGGATATGATACTGTTTGTGGGATGTGGTATTATTTTACCGTAGATGATGAACAGGTAGATTTAAACACAGAGAATTATTTGTTAATCGGAACTTTAGAATCATATAAAAAAGTCAGGGAATATTATGGAAATGACACCGTAATTCCGATATATGTATATGTTGAAGATGGCGAGCGCTTAAGTAGGGCAATTAATAGAGAAAAAGAACAAAAGAATCCAAATTATGCGGAGATGTGCAGAAGATTTCTTGCAGATGGCATAGACTTTGAGGAAGAAAAGATTAATGCAGCTTGTATTTCGGTGCGTTATGAAAATGCTGATTTGGAAGAATGCTATGGCAGAATTAAAATGGATATAATAAGAAATTGTATGAGTGATTGATTTGTGGTAAAATCAGATAAGGTCTTGGAGGTGAAACGATAAACATGGATATGAGAGTAAATGAAGTAAGTTCTGCAAGTCAGATTGTGCCACAGAGTCAGGTTAGTGAGTCTGACGGAAGTTTCAAATTTATACTTGCAAGCAACATAGCCGAAGCTGATTTACAGGCTAAAGTAAGTGCTTTGATGAGTGAGATTTCCGAGCAGGGAAAGAAATTGTCTAAGCATACGGATGTACGTGACATGAAGAGATACAGACAACTTATCAAAGAATTTATTAATGAAGTAGTTTATCGTTCGCATGAATTTTCCAGAGAGAATTTTTTGGACAGAAGAGGCCGACATAGAGTATATGGAATAGTAAGACTGGTAGATGAGAATCTTGATAAGTTAGCAGAAGCATTAATTGCTGATGAGAAAGATAACTTACAGATTTTGAATTTGGTAGATGAAATAAGAGGCTTGTTATTAGACATAATTACGTAAGCAATAAAGTTTATAGAAATAACTAACTTAGAAAGGAGTTGCAATATGGCAGGATTAAGTGATATTATCGGAAACACACATATAGTTGAGCATTTTACAAAAGCGATAAATAGTGACAAAATCTCCCACGCGTATATTATTAATGGTGAAAAAGGTATGGGAAAGAAGACTGTTGCCAAAGCATTTGCAATGACCCTTTTATGTGAAAATGATGGTGAAAGACCTTGTATGAAATGTCGGTCATGTATACAGGCAATATCAGATAATAACCCGGATATTATATATATTAAACCGGATAAGCCGACAACTTTATCAATAGATCATATCAGAGAAACTTTGGTTGGAGACGTTTCAATTAAACCTTATAGTTATTCTCATAAAGTTTATATAGTTGATGATGCACAGTTAATGAATATTCAGGCGCAGAATGCTATTTTAAAGACGATTGAAGAACCACCTGAGTATGCAGTGATTTTGTTGCTTACAACTAATGTGGATGGATTTTTACAAACTGTGCGTTCAAGGTGTATAAATTTAGATATGCAGCCTTTAAAGAAAAATGAGGTTAAGCATTATCTTATGAATAAATGTGAAGTTGTGGACTATCAGGCGGAAGTTTCAGCAAATATGTCAGGAGGAAATCTTGGTAAGGCAATCGAATTTGCTGTATCTTCTGAATTTTCAGATATGCTGTCAGAGGTTATATCTCTTTTAAAATATATTAAAGATATGCAGGCATACGAGGTTGTGTCAGCTGTAAAGCGAGCATCT
The DNA here is from genome assembly GCA_017416465.1 of Lachnospiraceae bacterium. Classification (GTDB taxonomy): domain Bacteria; phylum Bacillota; class Clostridia; order Lachnospirales; family Lachnospiraceae; genus Bovifimicola. The sequence goes on from JAFQCK010000015.1 coordinate 65,233, forward strand.
GAATATAAATTCAGGGTAGAAGATTATCTGGACCTAATGATGTTGTGGTTTAGAGATGTTTTATTTTACAAAGTTACACTGGATGCAAATAGATTAATTTTTAAAGATGAAATTTTGACAATTAAAAGACATGCAGAGAATTCATCATATAATGGAGTAGAAAGAATTCTTAAGGCTATTGAAAAAGCCAAAATAAGACTTAATGCAAATGTTAATTTTGATATAACAATTGAAATGATGTTTTTAACTATAAGGGAAAATATTTAGCAACAGAAATGGAGACATATTATAATGATTAAAATAATAGGAGTAAGATTTAGGAAAACAGGTAAGATATATTATTTTTCTCCAGGAGAATTAGAGATTGAAAAAGGTCAACATGTTATTGTTGAAACTGTAAGAGGTATTGAATATGGCGCAGTAGTTCTAGGGATGCGCGAAGTACCTGAAGAAGAGATTACAACACCATTAAAAGGTGTAATAAGAATTGCTACTGAAGAAGATGACAAAACAGAAGTAGAAAATCGTGTTAAGGAAAAAGAAGCATATAAAATTTGTCTTGAGAAAATTGAAAAGCATAATCTTGATATGAAGTTGATTGATGCTGAATATACATTTGATAATAATAAAGTATTATTTTATTTTACCGCAGATGGAAGAATTGACTTTAGAGAATTAGTAAAAGATCTTGCAGCTGTATTTAAGACAAGAATAGAGTTAAGACAAATCGGTGTAAGAGATGAAACAAAAATTGTTGGCGGATATAGCATATGTGGTAGACCGTTATGTTGTAGCACATACTTATCAGACTTTATTCCGGTATCAATTAAGATGGCTAAAGACCAGAATCTTTCACTTAATCCTACTAAGATATCGGGGGTATGTGGAAGACTTATGTGTTGTCTTAAGAATGAAGAAGAAACTTATGAGTATTTAAATAGCAGATTGCCTGAAGTGGGAGATATTGTAAATACTTCGGACGGCTTAAAGGGAGAAGTTCACAGCTTAAGTGTTCTTCGTCAGCTTGTAAAAGTAATAGTTGATATTAATGATGAAAAGGAAATCAGAGAATATAAAGTAGATGATTTGAAATTCAAAAAGAAGAAAAGAAATGAGTCAATGTACATTGATGATGAACTTAAGGCATTGGAAGCTCTTGAACGTAAGGAAGGAAAATCTAAGATAAATGACTGATTTGCAAAACAATAATGAATTACCTTATTTGCTAAAAGAGGGAGAAAGAATCGATGATTTGGAGAGGAATGGATATAAGATAATTCAGCATAAAGATAAATTTTGTTTTGGGATGGATGCTGTATTATTAACTTTTTTTGCTAAAGTTGAAGAGGAAGAAGAAGTTCTTGATTTGGGAACCGGCACAGGAATTATACCAATTCTTCTGGAAGCAAAAACTAAGGGGAAGCATTTTACAGGTCTTGAGATTCAGCCTGAAAGTGTTGATATGGCAATTAGAAGTGTCAGATTAAATAATTTAACAGATAAGATAGATATTGTACATGGTGATATAAAGGAAGCTGAAAATATTTTTAAAAAGGCTTCCTTTGATGTTGTTACATCAAATCCACCATATATGAATGACAATCATGGTATAAAAAATCCTGAATTACCAAAGGCAATTGCTCGTCATGAGATTTTATGTACTTTAGAAGATGTTGTAAAAGAAGCAACACTTATGTTAAAGCCGGGCGGAAGATTTTATATGGTGCATAGACCACATAGACTTATAGAGATTATAACATGTTTAAAAAAATATAAGATGGAGCCTAAGAGAATTCAGTTTGTACATCCTTTTATAGATAAAGATGCCAATATGGTGCTGGTAGAAGCTATAAGGGGAGGAAAAAGCATGGTAAAAATAGAGAAACCTATAATTGTGTATGAAACCCCTGGAGTTTATACGCAACAAATACATGACATATATGGATTTTAAAAGAGGAAATAGATATGCAAGGAAAATTATTTTTGTGTGCAACGCCTATTGGTAATTTGGAAGATATTACATTTAGAGTTCTCAGAATATTAAAAGAAGTTGATATTATCGCGGCAGAGGATACAAGGCATAGTATTAAATTATTAAATCATTTTGAAATAAGTACACCTATGACCAGTTATCATGAATTTAATAAGGTTGAAAAAGCAGATGTATTAGTGGATATGATGAAAAACGGTAAGAATATTGCTTTGATTACTGATGCAGGAACACCGGGAATTTCAGACCCTGGTGAAGTATTGGTTGAAAAATGTTTTGAATATGGAATAGAAGTTAGTTCCGTTCCGGGACCTGCTGCCTGTATAACAGCTCTTACGATGTCCGGTTTACCGACAAGAAGATTTGCTTTTGAAGCTTTTTTGCCAAGAGATAAAAAGGAAAGACAAATTATTCTTGAGGAGCTAAAAGAAGAGACAAGAACTATGATTATATATGAAGCACCACATCATTTACTCGCCACGTTAAAAGAACTAAATAAAACTTTAGGTAATAGAAAGATAACTTTGTGTAGAGAGCTTACTAAAAAATATGAAGAAGCTAATAAAACTACATTGGAAGAATTGATATATAAGTATGAAAATGAAGAGGTAAAGGGTGAATGTGTTCTTGTAATTGATGGAAAATCTTTTAAAGAAAAAAGAGAAGAAGAGGTAAAACAATGGGAAGAAATGACTATTGTTGACCATATGCAGATGTATCTGGATAAAGGAATAGATAAGAAAGAGGCTATGAAAATGGTAGCAAAGGATAGAGGGGTAAGCAAGAGAGAAATTTATAAAGAATTGTTATGAAATTATACATAGATAAATAGCACAAGAACTTATCGAATGATAAACTCTTGTGCTATTTTGAATAGAGGATATTCTTATAATCTGCCTTCGTTTTTCTTAATGTAGTCTTCGTATCTTTTCTGAGATGCACTCATCTCTTCAGACATATTAGAGTTAATAAAAGAATTTGTAGAATCAGAAGAAATGCTGTTAAGTTCACTTAATGCTGATTCTAAATCGTCTAAACTGAAAAGTTCTTCCACCACAAAACCTCCTATCTGCATAAAATAATGTTGTTTTCGTAAACTGTCATTCCTATAACCTATTATACCATATATTTAATGGAAATTTCCACAATTATATTCTATAAATTTATATTTTAGAGTTTATTTTTCTGATTCTCGAGCCAGTCATCAAATCTGTCGTTTATAACTTCAAAAGGTGCCGGACCGATATCAAGAATAAATTTGTGGAAAGACTTTCTTGTGAATTTTTCTCCAAGTTTTTTTTCTGCGGTATTTCTCATTTCCATAATCTCAAGATATCCAACATAATATGTCAGATAAGAACAAGGATCTTCTATAAGTGCCTCGTATACCTCTTTTGCAGCCTCTTTAGAGTAACCTAAATCTACTATAAATTCAGTAGTATCATTTAAATTCCAACCTTCATAATTAATTCCAATGTCTGCAAGACAGTATATATCGTATGCTATGCAGGAGTTGAGACGATTAAATAGAGCTACATTGTCATTCATTCCTGCGAGCTCATAACTATATAATTCAGAATACAACCCCCATCCTTCTAAATAACCTGAATAGAATAAAAGCGAACGGAGTTTATCGGGCTCGGAATTATTAAAATATGTGCATTGATACATATGTCCGGGAAATCCCTCGTGAGCAAGTAAAGATACCATATCCATCGTAGCATATTCTTCATACTTGTTAATGAATATTTTATTATCACTAGGATTATCCATAGCCGGAATGTAGTAATATGCCGGGCTTTGATGTTTTTCCAAAGCCTTTGGAACATCAATTAACTTGTAATTAGTTTCCTTGTTATCAGGAAAATCTTTTTTTGTTGCTTTAATCAAATGTTGTAAAATTATATCCGGACTAGAGGTGTCAATTGAATAATTTTCTATTTCATTAATAATATTTTCATCCTCATAAAAAAGAGATAAATATTCCTCCAAATCTTTTTCAAGCTGATTATTTATCATGGTTTTTATTTCTTCCACACTTTTATCGGAGTTAGTACTTGTTTTTACTAAGATTTCATAATATTCTTTTCCTGATTTATATTGGCAAAGTCCCCCGTCTATAGTGCATTTTCCTTTTAAAGAAGAAATACCTGTAATTAAATTTTCGTATGCAGGTAGTAATTGATTCTTAATAAGGTCTTCATTTTTGGCAATATAAATTTGTTTTTCTTCATCAGTAAGTTCTGAAACGGAGGCAATTTTATCATTAAAAGTAGTAATAAGATAATGGTCATCTTTATCGGCAATAAATTCATTACATTGGTCGATGACATTATCTAACTGAAAGTCAGGTGTATAGATGCCCTGTTCGAATTTATATTGTTCATATTCCATCATACTTACATAATAATCAGGGATTAATTCCAAAATTTTTAAATAGTCAGTTACATCAAGTGCTGTGTTAAATGAAAACTGTCCTAAATATGATGGAAGAGAAGAAGGTACACCATTTAAAGAAGAAAGATTTGAATCAAATAAATAATAACTTTCTAATTCGATGGAATCTTCAAAATCCACCATTAAAATGTCATATAAAAGTTGCTGTTCACTGTCAAGAAGTTCATAGTCAAAAGATTTTAATTCGTTGATGTAATCTTTTAATTGACTAATATTTTTTTCATTAGTTTCTTTAGAAAAATCTCCAAGTGTATATTCATATTCCGTTATTCCCATTTTTTTAGGATAATCTAAAACAGAATGAACAGTCATAACACTTTCTTCTAAGGTTTCATAAAATATTCTGTCTGTAAATTCCTTGAATTCTTTTCTTGCAAGTTCTATATCTTCATCGGATACATTCTGATTAGAAGTATTATTGTTAATATTGTTATCAGAAATGGAATTGTTGTCATTATCAGTTATGTTTTTTTTACAAGCAGTACCCATTAATATAACTAATAGTAAGGTTGATAATAGGCGGTATAGATTTTTCTTCATAATTTAAAGCCTTTCTAAAATTATTTATAATATATATTTATGATGATAGTATAGTGCTTATTTGAAAAAAATTCAATTTGTTGTTGACAAAAGTAGGTGGGTTGAATATTATTATATCACAAAGTATAAATGTTGCAACAATAAATAAAATATTTAATAAATCATAAATGGAGGGAGAAGTATGAATCATATTATCGGAATAGAAAAAATATTTAAAGTAATGTTAGGGATATACATAATCATAAGTCTACTATTAGTAAATGATATTAAGGGATATTGTTATACTGATAGTAATCTTTATGAGGAAAAATTGGTTTTTTTAGAGGATGGAACTCTTGTTATGACAACTCATGATAAAAAAGCTACAACTAATATAAGATATCAGACAATAGGTTGGGTTATTAAAAGATATGATATGCCAAAAGATGCGGATGGACAACAGTATGTGGTAATACCGGCTCAGGAAGAAGTTGAATATAGAGATGACCCTAAGGACAACGGCTACGTTTATTGTTATTACTATGGGAATAAGGAAAATATTGCGAATTCTATTTATAATAAGTCATCTGAGTGGAAGAATTTATTATATAAGTATGGAGATTATGTGTATATTGACGAGATTATGACGGTGGTGGAAGGGGGAGTACGTTGCGGTGGGCTTAATACTAACGGTACAGCATATGGTGAAGTATATTATGATTATGAGGGTATTTCTAATGCCAGAGCATGGGCAAGCAAGGAGAATTTAAAAACACATTTTGATAAAAACGTATATTTCCCACAGCAAGTGACAGAGAAGAAATTTGGGTATGAATATAGTGTGTTAGGCAAGATTAACAGAACTCATAAACCAACTTACAGACTGGATTTAGGAGAGGGAACAAAGTATAAGAGTACATATAATATTTCGGACGGTGTACCTACCGGTAAGAATTTGTATATTAATGGTTATGCAGAAAATATTTCATATAACATATCCTTTATTAAAGCAAACGTGAATTTAAGAATACCGATTAAGCTGGTTATAAGATATACACTTAAGTGGAAGGCATATGATGGAACTATTAAGACGGAAGTAAAAGATGTAATAAGTTGGTATTATGTCAATAGGCGGGCTACATATTATATAATTGATGAGATGGATATTGATTATTTAAGTAAGATTACGATTAAGAATTATGCATTTGCAAATAATATTATAGAGAAAGAAGTTACGGGCTGCAGGCCTAAGATAACGAAATATCATGCAAGCGAATACTATAATCATATAATTTCACCTGTATATAAGGATGTATACTATGTTGATGGTGGAGAGATAACGCAATTTAATAAAAATGGCATTAAGCCAACTATACCTGACATAAACAGGCAATCGGTTGTTGAAAGCTTTGTAGGTGAATGTGAGGCTATGAATGATAGTCTTTCTATTGATGGAATGATAATACTGGATAATCAGCCTGTGGAAAAAGAAACAAAAGAACCCGCAAGGTCAGTTTATAGCTCGATAAAAGGTATATATTATTCAGGAATTAAAATTCCGCATTCTAAAATTAATCAAGCAGATAATATTTCAACAGGTTATTTGACATATAATGATTACTATACTAATAAGAGTACAAAATATAGTTGTGCAGGTTTAAAAAATATTTCTATACATACTCCTGTATGTATTTCAGCAAAAGAGATACAAATAGGAGAAAGAGAGTTTAAAGTTGATGTGGATATGAATGGGAAACATAAAGATATCAAAGGATATGGGTATAATGATTATTCAGATATGAGCGAAAAGATATATATAAAATTTTCAGAAGATATTGTTAAAGATGGTGAAAAGAGAGAAAAAAATGTGTGGTTTGAATGGAATGAGGGGGATATATATAGTGTTGGAGAGGAGGCGGATAGTAATGAAATAACAGCTTTGGTAGCAGTTACTTCTAAAAATAGTATAAATATTTCAAGTAATTTTGAAGAATATTTACAGAAAGATGCTAATTTGGATATTTCTAAATATGGGGCTTGTACTAATATTCAAATTGATTTAAAAGAGGTTGAGTATGAGGAAACGAGTACGACGGTAGATATTACAGGAGAAAATAAGGTTGTTGGAACTCATTAATATCTTGCAAAAAATGGGATTTAAATGTATTATTATTTGATAGAGAAATCGCTTAAAAAACGGAGGACAGATTAAATGTGTACAAACTGTAAAAATGAACCATATTATATTACAACTGCAATAGCATATACATCAGGAAAACCACATATAGGAAATACTTATGAGATAGTTTTGGCTGATAGTATAGCAAGATATAAAAGAGCTGAAGGATATGATGTAAGATTTCAGACAGGAACAGATGAACATGGTCAGAAGATTGAATTAAAAGCAGCAGAGGCAGGTATAACACCGAAGGAGTTTGTTGATAATGTTGCAACACAGATTAAAGGAATCTGGGATTTGATGAATACTTCTTATGATAAGTTTATCAGAACAACAGATGATTATCATGAAGCTCAAGTTCAGAAGATTTTTAAGAAATTATATGACCAGGGTGATATTTATAAAGGATTTTATGAGGGAATGTACTGTACTCCATGTGAGTCATTCTTTACATCTTCACAGCTTGAAGATGGTAAATGTCCTGACTGTGGAAGAGAATGTCAGCCGGCTAAGGAAGAAGCATATTTCTTGAAATTATCCAAGTATACAGACAGATTGATTGAGCATATCAATACTCATCCTGAATTTATTCAGCCTGAATCAAGAAAGAATGAGATGATGAACAACTTCCTTCTTGCAGGACTTCAGGATTTATGTGTATCAAGAACATCATTTAAGTGGGGAATTCCTGTATCTTTTGATGAAAAACATGTAACTTATGTTTGGATAGATGCGTTATCTAACTATATTACAGGTTTAGGATATGATGTAGATGGTAACAATGATGAATTATTTAATAAGTATTGGCCAGCTAATTTACATCTTATCGGGAAAGATATTTTAAGATTCCATACTATTTATTGGCCAATTATGTTGATGGCGCTTGATATACCATTACCTAAACAGATTTTTGGACATCCTTGGTTATTACAGGGTGATGGTAAGATGAGTAAATCTAAGGGGAATGTTATTTATGCTGATGATTTAGTAGAATTATTTGGTGTTGATGCAGTAAGATATTTCGTTCTTCATGAGATGCCGTTTGAAAATGATGGTGTTATTACATGGGAGCTTGTGGTTGAAAGACTTAACTCTGATTTGGCTAATACACTTGGTAATCTTGTTAATAGAACAATCTCTATGTCAAATAAATATTTTTGTGGAGAGGTTAAAAACACTAATGTAAATAATCAGGAATGTGATTCTGATTTAATGAGAGTTGCACTTGAGACACCTGTAAAGGTTCAGGAAAAGATGGATAAGCTTCGTGTTGCAGATGCAATTACAGAGATTTTTAACTTATTTAAGAGATGTAACAAATATATTGATGAAACAATGCCTTGGGCTTTAGCTAAAGATGAAAGTCAGACTGACAGACTTAGTACAGTTCTCTTTAATCTTGTAGAGGGCATTACAATAGGTGCAAGTCTTCTTGAACCATTTATGCCTGAAACGTCAGCAAAGATTCTCACACAGCTTAATGCCACAAAGAGAGAACTTAGTGATATTAAAGAATTTGGTAAATATGTATCAGGAACTAAAGTAACAGATGCACCAGAGATTTTATTTGCAAGACTTGATGTGAATGAAATTATGGAAAAGGTTGAAGCTATGAAAGAAGCAGCAGAAGGACCAAAGTATCCTGAAGTAGAGCCAAAGGAAGAAATAGAGATAGATGATTTTGATAAAGTTCAGCTTAGAGTTGGAGAAGTTATAGCTTGTGAAAAAGTAAAGAAGGCTAAGAAGCTTTTAGTTTCACAGATTAGAATTGGTAATGAAGTAAGACAGATTGTATCAGGTATAGCTCTTCATTATTCGCCGGAAGAGATGGTAGGAAAGAAAGTAGCAGTTATTACTAATCTCAAGCCTGCAAAGCTTTGTGGACTTGTGTCAGAAGGTATGATTCTTGCAGCAGGAGATGATGAAGGAAATCTTTCGGTTCTTACTGTTGATAAAGATATTATCTGTGGTTCAGAAATTTGTTAGAAAGATAAAGAAGGTAATGATGAAATGATGATTTTTGATAGTCATGCTCATTATGATGATGAAGCTTTTGATGAAGATAGAGATGAGTTGCTTGAGTCTTTAGAAAAAAGTGGAATAGGAAAAGTTGTTAATGTTGGTGCTTCAATGAATACTTCGATGGCATCTGTCGAATTGGCAAAAAAATATGATTATATATATGCGTCGATAGGTGTTCATCCAAGTGAAACTGAAGAATTGACAGAAGAAAAAATAGATGAATTAAAAGAATATTCTAAATTAGATAAAGTAGTAGCAATTGGCGAGATAGGACTTGATTATTATTATCCTACTCCTGATAGGGATTTACAAAAAAAGTGGTTTTATAGACAACTTGATTTAGCAGTAGAAACAAAGCTTCCGATAATAATCCATAGTAGGGATGCAGCGAAAGAGACTATGGATATATTAAAGGAGTATCAGGGAAAGATTAGTCACGGTGTAATTCACTGCTATTCCTATGGAGTAGAGATGGCTAAAGAATTTGTAAATATGGGATATTATATTGGGATTGGTGGAGTGTTAACCTTTAATAATGCTAAAAAATTAAAGGAAGTAGCAAAAGAAATACCAATAGATAAGATTGTTATAGAAACAGACTGTCCGTATTTATCACCAGTACCTAATAGAGGAAAAAGAAACAGCTCCCTCAATTTAGAATATGTTGTTAAAGAATTAGCATTGATTAAAGGTATAAGCGAAGATGAAGTTAAAGAAATAACCTATAACAATGCAATGAAGTTATATGGCTTAGAATAAATTAGTTGATTAAGAAAATATATTATGGAGGAACTGAATGGCAACTTTAGGTATACCTAAGAATACGATTGAAATATTACAGAAGTATAATTTTTCATTTCAAAAAAAGTTTGGTCAGAATTTTTTGATTGATACTCATGTATTGGAAAGAATTATAAAAGAAGCTGAAATAACTAAAGATGATATGGTATTAGAGATTGGTCCGGGAATAGGAACAATGACACAGTATTTATGTGAGAATGCGAGAAAAGTTGTAGCAGTTGAAATTGATAATAATTTAATTCCAATTCTTAAAGACACATTAGGTTCATATGATAATGTTTGTGTAATTAATGAAGATATACTTAAGGTAGACATTAATAAGTTGGTTCTTGAAGAAAATGAAGGAAAACCTATTAAAGTAGTAGCGAATCTCCCATACTATATAACGACACCAATAATTATGGGATTGTTTGAAAAAAAGGTAAATGTTGATAGTATCACAGTTATGGTTCAGAAGGAAGTTGCACTGAGAATGCAGGCGGGACCGGGGACAAAGGATTATGGAGCATTATCTTTGGCGGTACAGTATTATTCAGAACCTGATATAGTGGCTAATGTTCCTCCTAATTGCTTTATGCCAAGACCTAATGTAAGTTCAGCGGTTATTAGAATGAAATTACACAAGCAACCAAAGGTTATTATAGAAAATGAAAGTCTTTTATTTAAGATAATCAGAGCATCATTTTCACAAAGAAGAAAAACATTAGTAAACAGTATTAATAATTCTTCTGAACTGAGTATTTCGAAAGAACATGTTGCAGCTGCGTTAAATGAAATGGGATTATCTGAAAATATAAGAGGTGAAGCATTGACTCTTGAACAGTTTGGAGAATTGTCAGATATTTTGAATAAACAGTAATAAAATAAAAACAACTTCATATATATATTAAGACGACGTTTATTAAATAATGTATATGAGGAGGAATGATGGGGGAATATAAAAGATTAATTTCATATATTTATTCATATGAAAAAGGAATTAAATCAAAAAATTCCGGGTTTGCAAAGATTGAATCAAGAAATGGGATGTGTAAGGTTAGTATATCTGTTAGAATTTCAGACATTTTGTTGAACGAAACCAAAGACAATATGCTCGATGTGTTTTTTTTCAGCAGAAAAAATGGTGAAATAAGAAAAATATTTATTGGACAGATAAAGATTGTAAATGGTTGTAGTAATTTTAAAACACAGATAAATTTTGTTAATGAAAAATTAAAGGATGTTAGCTTTTCTGATATTTCAGGGATATTTATTTGCAGTAAATCGTTTTTACATAAAAAAAATATTATAAATATAATATATGCATCAGAATGGGACGATATACCAATTGAGGTTTCTGATTTTACCGATGAGAATGAAAATCAAAAAGAATCAGCCAATATAGAAGAATCTCAAAAAAAATCACATGATATTGAAGAGTTTGAAATTATAGAGTTTATAAAAGAGAATTCTGAAGAAAATAGTGTAAACAAAGAAGTAGTATATACTGTAGATAATGAAATAGAAAATAAAGAAGAATGCGAGAAAGAATTAAAAGAAATTTTAATAGCAGCAGAAAATAAAACAAAAGAAAATGATTTTTTTGATGAATTAGCCAGTTGCTATTCTAAAATAAATGTAGAAGAAATGGAAGGTGAATGTGTAAAGATTTCACCAAAAGATATTTCGTATTTACCAAAGAAATATTGGCATTTATCTAATAATAGCTTTCTTTTGCATAGCTTTTATAATTATAGATATATTTTGTTATGTAAAAATAACATAGAAGATAGAAATATTTATAAGATTTGTGTACCGGGAATGTTTCATAATAAAGAGCAATCCATGGCAAAAATGTTTGGTTTTTCGGAATTTGAATGTAAAGGTCAAAAAGAAATTATGAAATTTGGATATTGGTGTATAAACTTATAAAATCAGATAGAAATACATTAAGACAAATGTAGGAAAGGAAGCCGAAAGAGTTTGGGCTATAGGATAAGAAGATATGAAGTTTATTGTAATGAATGATTTGAAAAGAGGAATGAGACTTGGTCGTCCGGTATATAACAAAGAGGGGGTAATGCTCTATGATGTTAATACTAAGCTTAACAAGCAAGGTGTGAACAGTATAAAGAATTTCGGCCTTTTAGGAGTATATATATTGGAACCGACAGAACCTGAACCAGAGATAACAGAAGAAGAAAGAGAATTTGAAAGATTCCAGACTATGACACAATTTGAGCTAATGAAAGAGCTTGATATGTTAGTTATGGGAAGTGGAGAGAAACAATTACAAAAAATTGCAGATTCTGTAATAAAACAGTATGGTGGTATAGATCACAAGATTAATTTCAATAAAACCTTGAGAAGTTCTGAAGATTACGCATATAAGCATTCTTTAAGTGTTGCGATATTGTGTGCACTTATGTCGTCTACTCTTAATATGTCGTATATGGAACAGTTAAATATCGTCATGGCAGCTCTTGTTCATGAGATTGGAAGAACTATGGTGCCTTTGTCAATTCTTAAAAAGGGAACAAATCTTAATGAAGAAGATTTAAAAACAATAGGTAAATATGAACTTGATGGAATTAATCTTGTTCAGAAAAATTTTGATATTCCTTCGCTTACAAGAATTATGGTGGCTCAGAATTATAAAGAGTTAACTGATTCGAATGCAGAAGATGTAAAACTTTTAGATGGAACTAAGATGCTTAGAGTTGCAGATATGTTTGACACAATGACAAGTATGAATATTGTTGGTGAACCAGCATCAGATGTAGTTGCTATAAGATATTTATTGGATGAGAAGAATAATTTTGATGAGCGTTCAGTTGGAGCGTTGCTAAAGAGTATTAATATTCTTGTACCTGGTGTATGTGTAGAGCTTACAAATAATGAAAAAGGTCTTGTAATCAAAGAGAATAAAGAGAATATTTTAAGACCTATAGTGTTAGGTTTTGATAATAACGAAGTTTATGATTTGAGCAATGATTACACGTATATGAAGGTTAGAATATATGATGTTATGAAAACTATGGATAAACGAGTTCCAATATCAAAAGAAATAATAGACAAGTATATTGCTATGTACAATGCAGATATTAATATTTAATTTTTGATAAGTGAAAAACGTAAGTGGTCTTCATATTTGCCACAAATACATATATTCTGATGGCAAAGACCTTCCTGCTCGAAACCTATTCGTTCAAGTAATTTGATGGAGCTTGTGTTATTTGGCATAACATAAGCCTCTATTCTATGTAGGTCAAGGTCACGAAAAACTGCAAGAATTGCACAGGCAACAGCTTCTGTTGCATAACCTAAGTGAAGATAATCTTTGTCAAATTTATAACCGATAGTTGCGCATGAAAAAGGATAAGATAAAATGTTGCTAAAGGAAATGGTACCGATTATATCGTTATCATTTCCTTTCTTAAATACAAAGAAACGTATATATTTAAGATTTTTAAAAGAATTAAATTCACCTTTTAAATTATCACGCTGATAAGCGAGCGTATAGTAGGAGTTCGGTTTCTCTGCTTCGTAGGGTTCAAATCGATACCTGTTTCTATATAAAAATTGAAGAACATCTTCGGCTTTATCAGATGTAAGTATTTTTAAGATTAATCTTTTGGATTCGTAAATAAATTTCATATGTGTACTCCGTAAGTTTTAAAAGTATATTTATATTATAAAACAAAACAGGGTAATAAGTATAGTATATTTAAAAAGCTTTTTAGATAATTACAATATATTGGATATATAAGGAGAAAATCTGTATGATGGAATTGGATAGAATTAAAGAAAAGTATATGAGAGAAGCTTTGAAACAGGCGAAGAAAGCAGAAAAAATAGATGAAGTTCCAATTGGTTGTGTTATTGTGTATGAAGATAAAATAATTGCAAGAGGGTATAACAGGAGAAATACAGATAAAAATACATTATCACATGCAGAACTTATTGCTATTAGAAAAGCAAGCAAGAAGCTTGGAGATTGGCGTCTTGAAGGATGTGAAATGTATGTTACTTTAGAACCTTGTCAGATGTGTTCCGGGGCTATTGTTCAATCAAGAATTGACAAGGTATATATTGGTTGTATGAATAGCAAGGCTGGCTGTGCCGGTTCTGTTTTGAATTTGCTACAGGTGGATAAGTTTAATCATCAAGTTGAAATAGAAAAAGGAATACTTGAAGATGAATGTAGCGCCATAATAAGTGAATTTTTTAGGAACTTAAGAGAAAGCAAAAAAGTTAAGTCTAAGACCAATTGATTAGAAGTTTAAAGTGTGTTAGAATTGCTTAGAAATGAATGAAAGGTTAGAAAGAGATTATGATTTATAATAATGTATTAGATGCTATCGGGCATACTCCTATTATAAGATTAAATAGAATGAATGATGAAGATAGTGCAGAAGTACTTGTTAAATTCGAAGGCTTAAACGTTGGTGGTTCAATTAAGACAAGAACTGCATATAATATGATTTGTGAGGCGGAGAAAGCGGGAAAAATTAATAAAGATACTATAATTGTAGAGCCTACAAGTGGAAATCAGGGAATTGGACTTGCATTAATTGGAGCGGTTAAAGGGTATAAAACAATTATTATTATGCCGGATTCTGTAAGTGAAGAAAGAAGAAAGCTTGTTAAGCATTATGGTGCTGAAGTGATTCTAATTCATGATGCAGGAAATATTGGAGAGTGTATTGATGAATGTTTAAAAACAGCACTTGATATGGCAAAAGAAAATGAGAATGTATTTGTACCACAGCAGTTTGAAAATCCTGCAAATCCTATGGTACACAGACATCATACAGCATTGGAGATATTGGAACAGGTTGCAGGCAAAATTGATGGTTTTTGTTCCGGAATTGGTACAGGAGGAACCATTACAGGTATAGGTGAAGTGTTAAAAGCGCAGAATCCGGATATTAAAATTTGGGCGGTTGAACCTGAAAATGCAGCGATTTTAGCAGGTGGAGATATAGGTACTCATTTACAAATGGGAATTGGAGATGGTTTGATACCTGAGATTTTAAATCAGAAGATATATGATGATATTTGTGTTATTACAGATGAGGAAGCTATTAATACCGCAAAAGATCTTGCTTCAAAAGAAGGTATAATGTGTGGTATTTCAAGTGGAACTAATGTATGTGCAGCACTAAAAATGGCAAAACTTTTAGGAAAAGGTAAGACGGTTGTAACAGTGTTGCCGGATACAGCAGAAAGATATTTTTCAACACCGTTATTCGAGGATTAATAAAGAAAGGAATTTGATTATGGAATTTGGAAAAGGTTATTGGAAAACATTTGACGAGGGAGTTGAACGTGAATGGGTAATTACTAACGGAATTGGCGGATATTGTGGTGGAACAATTATTAATGCGAGAGCAAGAAAGCATCATGCATACCTTGTAGCAAGTCTTCATGCACCGGTAGAGAGATATGCAATTTTAAATAAAACAGATGAGATGTTAAAGATTGGAGACAAAGAATATTCATTTGCAACTAATCAAAGACCAGGTGGTTGGAACGAAGAAGGTCAGAAGTATCTTCAAAGATTTGTTTATGATGAATTACCACATTTTGTATATCAGGCGGAAGGAACATTTGTAACTAAGACTTTAGCATTTGAATGGGAAAAGAATACAATTGCAATCGGTTATGATATTATGAATGGTTCTAAAGAAGCAGAATTTTATATAACACCATTTTTAACATATAGAGATCATAATGTAAGAGTAGAGTGTGCAGGTCTTAAGTTTTCAGAGGAATTTGAAACAAAGAAGACCTTAAAGCTTGTTCCAAAGAAGAATAAAAAGCTTGCAATTAAATTATATGTAAGTGATGGAAAATACGAAAAAAATGATGTGAAATTTGATACGGATGCAGTTTTGCAGACAGAGATTAATACAGGTGGAGAGGCTATTGTAAACAGTTATACACCATATAAAATAAAAGTAAAATTAAAACCTTATGAGCACAAAAAGGTTTCTTTAGTATGCACAATTGAGAAAAAATTTGAAAAAGATGCATTCAAAACAATTGATGAAAGTGTAAAGAGAATTAAAGCAGTTAAAGAAAATTCGGGACTTACAGATGACTTTGCTTTATCATTAGTGCAGGCAGCTGACCAGTTTATAGTTAGAAGAGAGTCTACAGGATTAAAGACAATTATGGCAGGATATCCTTGGTTTACTGACTGGGGAAGAGATACTATGATTGCATTACAGGGTCTTACACTTATAACTAAGAGATTTGAGGATACAAGAGATATTCTTAAGTCATTTGCTATGTATGTAAAAAAAGGACTTGTTCCAAATATGTTCCCGGATGAAGGATTAGACCCATTATATAATACTGCGGATGCTTCAATGTGGTATTTTTATTCAGTATATAAATATTTACAGTATACAGGAAATGATGAAGATTATGAATTTATCAAGAATGAAATCTATCCTAAATTAGAAGAAATTATACATTTTTACAGTACAAAGACAGATTTTTCAATTTATATGGATGAAGACGGATTGATTCATGCCGGAGGAGGATATGACCAGGTAACATGGATGGATGTAAGGGTTGGAACATGGGTTGTAACTCCTAGACACGGAAAACCGGTAGAGATTAATGCATTATGGTATAACGCATTAAAGATTATGGAAATGTTATCAGGTATGTTTGGAAAGGTAACAGAATACGGAAAAACATCGAAAGAGTATGCTGAGATGGCTGAAAAAGCTAAGACATCATTTGTAGAAAAATTCTGGAATTCTGATAAAAAATGTTTGTATGATGTAGTAGATGATGAGGGTAATGATGATAAAATCAGATGTAATCAGATATATGCAGTATCATTACCATATTCGATTTTAAGTGAGAAAAAGGAAAAGTGTGTAGTTGAGACTGTAATTAATGAATTATATGCAACCTACGGACTTAGAACACTCAACAGTGATGACCCTGAATATCAGCCATATTATAAGGGTAAATTGCATGACAGAGATGCAGCATATCACCAGGGGACAGCTTGGGCATTTCCTTTAGGTGCACTTGTAACGGCATATGTAAAAGTTGCAGGAAAAAGTGAAGATGCTAAGGCGTATGCACTTCATCTAATTGAGCCATTAAAAGACCATTTGAGAGATGGTTGTATAGGTTCAATTGCTGAAATATTTGATGGAAATGAGCCGAATGAATCAAGAGGAACATATGCGCAGGCTTGGAGTGTAGGAGAAATCTTAAGAGCTTACGCAGAAGACATTTTATGTTAAACCTAATAAAGTTTATTTGCGAGGATATAAACAATGGAAGAGAACATAAACTTACTTACAGAACTTAATAACTGTTTTGAAAATAATGTTTTAAGAATAATTATCAGTAATCCAAGAGTAAAAGATGGAATTGTAAAGATAAAAGTGCGTCCAGTGATGATTAATGGAGAACTTATGTATCAGGCAACTGAATATGTAGGAACGCAGGTATTTCATAGTAATTATGATGTTAAAGCTATAACGGCTTATATAAATAAAATGATTACTAACAGCTTTAAACAGTGCGAAATTGTTACTAATAATTTTAATTTAAATATTTTGGTAAGCAAAAAAGGTAAGATTACAATTTCTAAGAAGAATAATTCTGTAGGTAAGATTGTGCCTTCTAATATGGAGCATAACAGAACCAAGAACTATATATTAAAAGAGGGAGTTGTTGTTCCTTTTTTGGTAGAGCTTGGTGTTATGAATAAGCAGGGAAATATTATAACTCAAAAATATGACAAGTTTAGGCAGATAAACAGATTTTTAGAATTTATAAAAGATATAAAAGATGAACTTCCAAAAGACAGGGAGATATCAATTATAGATTTTGGATGTGGAAAAAGCTATCTTACATTTGCTATATATTACTATCTCCATGAGCTTTGTGGACTTGATGTGAAGATAACAGGTCTTGATTTGAAGAAAGATGTTATTGAAAAATGTAATCGTTTAAGTAATGAATATGGCTATGATAAATTGACTTTTAAAATGGGAGATATTGCTGATTATACAGGAGCAAATCAGGTTGATATGGTTGTTACCTTGCATGCTTGCGATACAGCAACAGATTTGGCAATGTATAAGGCTGTAAAATGGAATGCAAAGGTAATATTATCCGTACCATGTTGTCAGCATGAGCTTAATAAGCAGATTAAGAATGATTTACTTAATCCGGTTTTATCATATGGAATATTAAAGGACAGAATGTCAGCAATATTTACAGATGCAATAAGGGCAGAGGTTCTTAAAACTAAAGGTTATAAGACTGAAATTCTGGAATTTATTGATATGGAGCATACTCCTAAAAATCTGTTAATTCGAGCAGTTAAAGCGAATGAAAAAGGTGATAAAGAAGCAATTGATAAGTTGATAAAAGAATTGAATGTAACACATAAGATTGTAGAATTGTTGATGTGAAAAATATAGTTTTTAACAAATAGAAATATTTATCATATAGAAGAAAGGAAGGAAAGTGTAGTATGAAAAGTATAATAAATAAATTTTTAGTTTTATTTATAATTTTTGTTGCAATAATTGGTACATATTTATTTACCGGAAGAGATAAAAAAGTATCCCAAAATATTGTTATGGGTAAGCCTACACTTCCTACAGTAACTCTTCTTGCGTCTTCGGGTGAAAATGGGGATAATTCTTTAGAGATTAATGAATTATTTGGTTATACAAATCAAATGGAAACCAGATATATGAGAGACTCAATAACTCCAATAAGTTCAGCAAGGTCTATGACTGTAAAGGTAAAAGTATATGACAATGTTATAATGGGGGCTGAGTTTGAAGTAAGGTCTTTGGATGGAGAAAGACTTATAGAAAAAACTTTGGTGTCTACAAATGATATTACAAATGAGGAAGAATATTCTTATATAAAATTAAATTTTGATAATATGCTTGATGATAACACTGAGTATAATCTCACAGTTAGATTAAGCACTGACAGACATGAGAATATATATTATTATACAAGAATGATTAAGCTTACGGAAAATTACTGTAAGTCGCAGATTGAATTTGCAGATGTGTTTTCTGATGCAACTTTTAGTGATTCAGCCAGAGAGAGTATAATTGGATATTTAGAACCGGATTCCTCAGAAGATAATACAAATCTTGGACATGTATCAATACATTCAAGTTTTAATCAGATTACATGGGGAGATTTGGCGCCGGAAAAAGTGACAGAAGGCGTGGTTAAAATCAAAGAATTATTAGGAGATATTGGATGCTATGAATTAAATTATAAGATAAAAGCTTTAAATGAGTATGAAATATATGAGTACTATAATGTGACGGAATTTTTTAGAATAAAATGGACTAGTTCTGATATATATTTGTTAGATTATGACAGGACTATGGAGCAGATTTTTAATCCCACAACTCAGAGTGTATCTGCGGTAAGAATTAATCTTGGTATTACATCGAACAGTGAATGTGAATTTTTAGCAAGTGATAGCACAAAATATATCGCATTTGTAAAACAGAACAATCTGTGGCTTATGGATATAAGAAAAAATCAAATGTTTGCACTTTATGCGTTTAGAGATATTGAAGGTGCAGATATGCGTGATGAAAATAGTTATAACAATATAAAGGTAATTTCTGTCGATGATGAAGGAAATACAGAGTTTGTTGTGTATGGCTACATGAATCGTGGTAAACATGAGGGAATGGTTGGTGTAAGCTTATATAGTTATAATGCAAAGAAAAATATAGTTGAAGAAAAAGTTTTTATACCATTTACAAGACAATTTGGAATTCTTGAAGAAACAATGGGAAAATTATGTTATGTAAATCAAGATAATATAATGTATATTATGCTTAATGACAGCTTGTATTCAATTGACCTTACAGGAAGTGAATATGTTGAAGTTATTTCAGATCTCACCGAGGATAATTATGCAGTGAATAAAAGCGGAAATGTAATTGCATGGGAAAAATCTGATGGAAAGAACGGAAGTAAAAGTATAAGTCTTTTTAATCTTGAAACAAAAGAAGAGAAGGAAATAAATGCAGAAGATAATTCGTTGTTAAAGATAATTGGGTTTGTAGAGGATGATTTTGCTTTTGGAATAGCAGGTGTTAATGATGTGGTTACTGATATAAATGGAAATGTAACTATGGCTATGAATAAATTAAATATTATTAATTTCCAAGGTGAAACGCTAAAAGAATACAGCAAAGATGGATATTATTTTGTTAATGCTAGTATTGAAGAGAATATGATAAATCTTAACAGAGTAATTAAATCAGAAGATGGATTGAATTTCGTAGATACAGACGAATATCAGATATTTGGAAATGAAGAAGAGGAAAAAAATATTGTTTCGTTGGGCACGATTACAACTGAAAAGAAGAAAAAAGAACAGGTTATTAATTTTGTAACAAAGGTGACAACATCTAATAAGTTAAAAAAGGTTAATCCAAAAGAAATAAGATTTAGCGAAACTAATTCGTTGACAATGAGAGATTTAATTCCTAATGAAGATAAATATTATGTATATGGTAATGGAAAATTGTTAAATGTTACAGAAAAGATATCCGAAGCAATAGTAATGGCATATGATAATGCAGGTGTTGTTATTTCGGAAAATGGAAGTTATATATGGGCGAGGGTAAGCAGACCTGTAAATTATAATATAACAGGAGTAACAACGAATAATTTAGCTTCAGATGATGTTAATTCTAAGTTGTCAGTTTGTTTATCTGCCATCCTTGCATATAACGGAATAAATAAAGATGTGTCAGGTGACATTTCTAATGGAAATACTGCGATTAAGATACTTAGTAATGAAATTGCTGACAAAACTACGAGAGATTTGACCGGGTGTACTTTAGAACAGATGTTATATTATGTAAGTAAAGGTGAGCCTGTCTTAGCAATGAGTAATTCGAGCGATTATGTAGTTATCGTGGGATATGATTTTTATAATGTAGTATTGTTTAATCCTATAACGGGCGAAACGTATAAACAGGGACAGGAAGAGGCTGGAGAAATGTTTAAAAATGCCGGTAATAAGTTTATAGTTGCACACAAATAGGAAACTTTGTACATCGTTTTTTAACATAATTGTCATTTATGAATGATTGATATTATAAAACGAATATGTTATCATTACTAAAGGATTATTTCTAAAAAGAATTAATGACAGAAGGTATATAAATGAAGATATCAATAGAAAGTATTAAAGAGAGTTTAAAAAAGGATTTTAAGAAAAAACTACTTAATTTTATAGTAGAAGCAATCAAGATAATTTTTGTTCTGGCGATATGTGCGGGAATTGGTATATTTTATGCAGTTGGTGAAAGAGCAGGTTCTCCACAGAGGTATGCTGAACAGTATTTTTCTTATTTTGTAACAAATAATTATGAGAAAATGTATGACATGGTAGACTGTAATGAATCTGAATTTATTAACAGAGAAAATTTTATTAATAAATGTGAAGGGGAAAAGGTGTATGGTTCTATTACGGGATATAAGTTAAGTAAACCGGTAGAAGTTGGTGATAATATAACTTATGTAGTAACTTATTATATTGGAGCGGATAAGAAGCCTAACACTTATACAATTACCCTTAACAGACAGATTGAAAAAACGCATATGTTTTTTGATACATGGAAGGTATCGCTGGAAAGATTTATGATACATGATTATTCTATAAGTGTTCCTGTAGGTACACGAGTATTGATGGATGGTGTTGATATTGAAAAGTATAAGAAGTCAACATCAGAAGATGGAACTTTGGATAATTATGTTGTGAATAGAATATTTTCAGGAGATCATACAGTTTCAGTTCATCTGGATGCAACAGGAGAGATTACTAAGACACAGTATGTGACAGAAGAAACAGACTCCATACTTATTACAACAAATGATTTTGCAATTAAACCGGATGTACAGCAGAAGTTGTTTGAATATTCGGCTTCGATAATAGAATTTATGTATCAATATTCTATGGATAAGACTAAGAATGCAGAAGATTTGGCTATTTTATATGCTCAGACACCGGAAGCGCAAGAGTCTGCAAAATCATCATTTAATACATTAGCTGCAGCGATAACAAAAGCTGATGGTGCACAAATGAAAGAATTGGATATTAAAACATTATCACCGGAGGTTGTATCATTTACATATCCGGACAGGGTAACTGTTAAGGTGGATTATGATTATACATTTAAGGCTGTAACGGGTACAACAGTACTTAGTGGTATTGTTGAAGAATATGAAGGCGCTGGAAATTCAACTGCGTATGTGTATTTGAATCTAATAGATAATGCATGGAAGGTTGTAAAAGTAGATTTAGAATGTGTGGATTATAGCAAGCAAAGCTAAGGAGGAAAAGTTATGGGATTGTTAAATACTGTAATCAAAAAATCTGAAAGTACAGGACTATCAAATAATGTATCGGCATCTGATGAGAAAAGAATATTATTAAATATTAATTCAAGAATTGAAGATTTAAAGATACAGAATATGGAAAATGCTAAGTTTCTTAGAGGTATTAGCAGAAAGATTGAGAGCGAACTTAATCAGATGCGCGAGGTTGAGGAGAATAAATCCATAGAAGTGTATGATGATAGTGCTCTTCTTGAGAGTATCGACAGAGTGGAAAAGTCCATTCAGGAGATGAATAATGACGAAATTCTTGAGGCTATAGAGAGAATTAATGCCATGGTTGGAGGTATTAATACGGATGAAATGCTTCAAGGGATTGATAAGATTAACCGGTCTATGAGTGAGATGAATTCTACGGATGTGGTAGAAGAGGTTAAGAAAATAAATGAATCTGTGCGCGGAATAAACTTTGATAATATTCTTACTGAATTGGGGAATATTAATGAAAAACTTGGTGCAATCAATGCAGATGTTATTTTATTGGAAATTGATAAAGTAAACAAGGCGCTTAAGAATATTAATTCGGATTCTGTTCTGGATGAAGTTACAAAAGCGAATGCTAAGCTTGATGAAATTAAGATATCTGATGTAATTAATGAAGTACATAGAGTAGAAGCTATTGTAAGTGAAATAAATGAAAAAGCAGTATTAGCAGAATTAGAAAATGTTAAAAAAATTATTAATCAGAAAAACAGTGCTCAGGTTATGGAAGCATTGGATGGTAAGATTAAAAAGCTTAATGCAAAGGATTATACAGATAAGCTATTGGAACTTGAAGATTTGATTAAAAAGAATGATTCGAAGATAGATGAACTTACCAAAAAAGTTGACAGAGTTGCAACAATGCCAACTATGGTTAAAACAGTTCTTGAAAAAAGTAATGAAGATAATCTGTTTAAAATTCAGGAAATGCTGGAAGAAATTAATCAAAGAGAGGCTAAAAAGACTAATAGTATGAAGATGGTTATGAATATTAATCTTTGGGTTTCTCTTCTTACTGTTGCAGTTGTAATTGCAAGAATTCTTGGTGTGATATAAGATTTTTATATTAAATATATAAAGCGTGTGCATTATTGTTTGCACACGCTTTAATTATGATGACATATATTACAGCTTGCCGGCTATCTCTATATCGGATTTAGTAATCTCTTTATTAGAATATCTTGCTTTCCTATATAAATTTGTAAGAATATTAATGTTTTCTTTGCTTACAGAAGGTTCTTTAGAGACAGAAGAAGAAATTTCTTTGGTTGTAAAAGTATCTTTAACGATAATTTCATGGTTAACGGCTAATATGTTATTGATTTTCTTCGTATAAATTTTTCTGAGTTTAATATCATTAGGAGTAAAGATAGATAATCTTTTTTTCTGTACTTTTTTCTTTACAGTATTTTTCTTATCAACGTTTTCAACTTTTTCGATAATATCATCTGTTTTTCTGTTTCGATTAAGATAATGTTTGATAAATTTATATAAGAGATAAATTATAGTACAGAAAAGTGCGATAAAAATAATATAAACAGCTATTTCAAATATCAAATCTATAATTGGAAAATCACGTTTTTCATCAACATAAGGTGTTGTATCAATTTCAATTTCCTGTCCTTGAGTCGGTGGAGCAGTTGTTTCAGGCTCTACTTCTACAACTCCGTCACCATTCTTTGTAAAGAAAGAAAAAATAAATTTAAAGAATTTCTGTAAAATCTTTCCTAATTTATTTACAAGATTATCTGAATAAAAAATATACGATGCAGATATTACTATTACAATAATTGCATTAAGAAAGACAACTAATGAAAAATTAGTAGAGAATGTATTCAGTATTTCGTTCTTGTTATTCGTTGTATTAAGCGACATGGAACGAAATTTATCTAAATACTCTCTGATATAAAATAAGATGAAATAAGCTATTCCTGAAAGGTAAGCATACATGGTAAGACTTTCTGAAAAATAAAATGAACTATGTATGTATACTAAAAGAAAAGCAATTATCAATCCTAAAGGTGTCTGAATGAGAGCGTTTTTTTCTTCGTTAAATTCTGTTTTCCAATAGGTAATCCCCATCAAGAGATAAGAAAATGCAATTGTGGCAAGTATACCTCTTGCAAAAATATTTATCGGTAAAATAAATGGAAAACATATCATTAATAAATGTATGAAAACAAATATAATTAAGTTAGTGATGTGCTTTCTTGATAAATAATTACATATTACAATAAAAGAAGCAGTTAAGATGCCGGCCAACCAAGTAGCTCTTGAATCTACAAAAACTTCATTCAGATATGCAAAAATAAGAAAAGTCAGTAATATGCACATAATTAAATATATGGAAATACGAATTTTTTCAAATATATTTTTCATAGGAATCCTCTCTTAATATTGTAAATTAATTAAAAACATTTATAGTTCAATATCCCACTTTATCATGTTAGAGATATTTTCAGTAACCTCTACATTTTTAAGTTCCGGCACAATGAAAAAGCAGTCAGCACTAATATCCTGTAATTCTTCGTAAGGAGTAATAATTTCAGGTTTTCTATTGTTTGAAATTATGATATAGTATGTATTCTCTTTTGCATTTTTAAGTTCATTTGTCATAATTGAAGCAAAATCAAATAAATCTGCATAAGGATCAAGCCTTGCGAGGTCTTTATCAAGGACTAACATATGGTTAGAGCCGCTACCACTATGACGATGAATTTGTTCGTTTGTATAAATATCTCTACCATTTGTTGTTAATCCGACGGGTATTCCTGCATTTACAAAACGTTCTGCAAGAGAACTTGCAATGCTGATTATTTTCTCGATAAGTTTTTCGTTTTTAGAATAAAGCTGAGTATCGATGTTTAATAAAATTATAATGTTTTGTGAAGAGGTCATAAAAAAGTTATTTACCATTAATTCATTATTTTTGGCTGATGCTTTCCAGTTAATGCTTTTCATATTATCGAAAGGCTGGTAGTTTCTAATACCACGAAATTCAAACGGATCTTCCACTAAAGTTTTATTTGTTACATAAGAACCCGTAATGGTTTTAAATGGAATATCAAATAGCCCGGTATCTATTTTTTTAGGATAAACATGAATGACGGCATTGTTTTTTCTTTTGTCAGTAAGAATTAATTGTAAAAACAAATCACTAGAAGTGATAGTTATGTCATTCATGTAAAAACAACCTCTTTTGGTACATTTAAACTTTAATTTTCTGGTAACTGACTGATGACCTAAAACCGTAAAAACATCATCACGATAATAATAGTCAGTAACAGAAGAATTATCTTCGTTTTCGAAAATAAAAGTTTTTGGTGTATCAAATTTAACATGAAAAACAGGAAGTGGTAATGACTTGTTGTTGGTAATTACTTCTACGAGTTCATTTTCTTCGCCTACGACGAGGTCAACATTTTTATAACTAATTTTAACATCTAAGTTATCATTCCAATGTTTTGAATAAAGTTGTCTTTGCAGCCACATAAGTAGTAGCACACATATAAAAGCGACTAATAAAATCATTAGTAATCCTCCGTAGGTTTATGATTTAAACACTTCTGTAGGTACAGGTATCTTAGCTACAATTGATTCAATAATTGCAGATTTATTAGAGTTCTTCGCTAAATTAGAATAAGAAACAATTCTGTGAGAAAGAACCGGAACTGCTAAAGCTTTTACGTCCTCAGGGATAACGTAATCTCTGCCGTTTATTGCGGCATATATCTGAGATGTTTTTAAAAGTGCTAAAGTTCCACGAGGACTTACTCCGGCAGAAATGGATGAGTCTGTTCTGGTAGCTATAACAATATCTGCGATGTATTTGCGAACAGCTTCATGAACAAATACCTGCTTTGCAACCTCACCCATAATATATATATCATCTTTACTGCAGACAGGAGAAATCTCATTAATAGGATTATCAACAATAAACCTGTCCATAATAAGGAGTTCTTCATCAAAGGTTGGAAATCCCATTGATAACTGCATCATAAATCTGTCAAGCTGTGCTTCCGGAAGAGTAAAAGTTCCTGCTGTTTCAATAGGATTCTGTGTTGCTATTACTAAAAACGGACGATCAAGAAGCCTTGTTGTTCCATCAACTGTAACCTGTTTTTCTTCCATACATTCTAACAGACTTGATTGAGTTCTTGGAGTTGCACGGTTAATCTCATCTGCTAAAAGAATGTTTGTAAATACAGGACCTTTTATAAATTCAAAAGAATGGGTATCCTGATTATAGATATTTAATCCTGTTATATCAGAAGGGAGTAAATCAGGTGTGAACTGTATTCTTGAAAAATCACCATCAATAGATTTTGCGAGTGATTTAGCAAGAAGTGTTTTTCCTGTACCCGGAGTGTCTTCGAGAAGAACGTGACCTCCTGCAATAATTGAAGTAATAATAAAATCAATAGTTTCTGATTTACCAATAATTACTTTGCTGATATTATTCTTTATTTCTGCACTGATTTTTGCAATTTCTTTAATTTCCATAGTAGTAGTTCCTTTCGTATGTTTGATAAAATTATACAATATTTGAAAGCTAAATTACAACAAAAATAAGGAAATAAAGTTAACTTAGAGTTTAATTTTTTTTTACTTGTTATATAAACTGAATTACGATACAATAAAAGTTAAGTATATAAAATTTGAAAGGATTTATTAAAATGAATTTATTTTCTGATTATAACAGTCTTAGCGAAAAGGAGAAAAAATTATATGCACAGGCTGTGAAATTTTTATATATAACAATAGCAATAGCAATTTTGCTATTTTATGTTATGCCGTTTGGTTTGGGATTTGGAGGGAAATTTGGATATGCTGTTTTAGAACTTTCGTATATCAGTGTGTATCCGGTATTTGTATTTGGTGCCGGCTTTTTTTACTGCAAAAAGTTTGGGTTTCATATAATTGTGCCTGTAGGGCTTGCAATTTTTTATTTACCGACAACATTCATCTTTTTTGGAGATTATAGAGGTTTGCCGTTTGTATTTGCCTTTATAGTGTTTGGGCTTTTTGGTGAACTTACAGCATATTTGTTTAATAGAAGAAAGAATAGTAAAAGACAACCATTTGGTCTTAATCGCTTAGTAAAAAATGCAGAAGCGATGGAGAAAAAATCATCAAAAACAAACAAAAATAAGAAATAACTTAAAACAGAGAGGTTTAATAGATTAGAAATGAAGAAAAATTCAAAATTTAAAAACTGGTTATTATTTAATAAAGGACCAATAATTATGGTTGGAATAACTGTAGCATATACATTAATTATGGTGGGAATTATTTATGGACTGGGTGGAGATTTGTTTTCGTGTGCATCCGGTTCATTATCTGATACAACAAAAGAAACTATTGAGATAGAGACATCTATAAACAGACCTGAATAAAAGGAGTAAGCTATGGCAATGCGAAATAATAAAATATATGTAATAGGCCATAAGAATCCTGATACTGATTCGATATGTTCAGCTATTGCATATGCATATTATAAAAATCAGATTGACGATAATGATTATGTGGCAAAAAGAGCAGGACAGATTAATGAAGAAACTGAATTTGTTCTGAATTATTTTAAAAAGAAAGTTCCGGGATATATTAATGATATAGGAACTCGAGTTAAAGATATTGAGATTAGGGAAACGGAAGGCGTAAGTAGAGAGATTTCATTAAAAAGAGCATGGAATCTTATGAAGGAGTTGGAAGTCGTTACACTTCCAATAACAAAGAATGGAAGACTTGAAGGAGTTATTACAACCGAAGATATAGCGGAAGCTTATATGGATGTTCGAGACAGTAAGATACTTTCTACAGCACATACTAATTATAAGAATATTGTTGATACTCTGGACGGAGCAATGATTTGTGGAAATATTGATGCATATTACACAAAAGGTAAAGTATTGATTGCAGCAGCTAATCCTGATTTGATGGAGAATTATATAGAAGAAGGAGATTTAGTTATTCTTGGAAACAGATATGAATCACAACTTTGTGCTATACAGATGAATGCAGGCTGTATAGTTGTGTGTGACGGTGCAAAGGTTTCAATGACTATCGAAAAGATGGCACAGGAGCATGAATGTACAATAATAAGTTCTCCGCACGATACTTATACGGTTGCACGTCTTATTAATCAAAGTATGCCGATAAGTTATTTCATGAGTAGAGAGAATATTATTTCATTTAAAACAGATGCATTCACAGATGATATAAAAAGTATAATGGCAAAATATCGATATAGAGATTTTCCGGTTGAGGATAAAAAAGGTCGCTATATTGGTATGATTTCAAGAAGAAATCTTTTAAATGCGGATAAAAATAAAGTTATTTTGGTAGACCATAATGAAAAAGGTCAGGCTGTAGACGGCCTTGAGAATGCACAGTTGCTTGAGATAATTGACCATCACAGACTCGGAGCACTAGAGACGATGTCACCGGTTTATTTTAGAAATCAGCCACTTGGTTGTACAGCAACTATTATTTATCAGTTTTTTATGGAATCTAATGTTGATATTCCTAAGGATATTGCCGGATTATTGTGCGCGGCAATTTTATCTGATACTCTGATGTTTCGTTCGCCAACATGTACAATGGTTGATAAAATGGCGGCAGAAAGATTATCTGAAATTGCAGAGATAAATATTAAGGAATTTGGATTACAAATGTTTAGAGCAGGAAGTAATCTTAAGAATAAGTCGCCTGAGGAGATATTTTATCATGATTATAAGAAATTTGTTCTTGGTGATATCAATTTAGGTGTTGGACAGATTACATCATTAGATGAAGACGAGCTTGTTAATATAAAAGAAAAATTAGTTACATATTTAGGTAAAGCATATAAAGAGCATGGAATGAATATAATTTGTTTTATGCTTACAAACATTATTACAGAGAGTACGGAAGTTATTTTTGTGGGAAATGATGCTAAAGAATTAATAGAGGATGCATTTAATGTAACCAGTGAAAATAATTGTGCGGTACTTAAGGGTGTGGTTTCGCGAAAGAAACAATTTATTCCTGCAATTTTTGAAAGTATTAATGGAGGTAGATAATGGCAAGACAATATTGGAAACCGGGAAATATGCTATATCCATTACCGGTAGCAATGGTTAGCTGTGCAGATAAAGACGGAAATTCAAATATAATCACAGTTGCGTGGGCTGGAACTATCTGTACAAATCCTGCGATGTTATCTATATCCGTAAGACCTGAAAGATATTCTTATAATGTGATAAAAGAAACAAAAGAATTTGTTGTGAACCTTGTTACAAAGGATTTGGTTTATGCAGCAGATTTTTGTGGAGTGAAGTCCGGAAGAGATGTAGATAAATTTGAATTTTTAAAATTACATCAGTCAAATTCGGTTAATGTGAAGGCTCCGGGAATAGAGGAAAGTCCTGTGAATATTGAATGTAAAGTAAGAAAAATAGATGAACTCGGAAGCCATCATATGTTTATAGCTGATGTTGTGTCAGTGAATATAGATGACAAGTATATGGATAAAACAGGAAAGTTCAATTTAAATAAATCGGATTTGGCAGTATATTCGCATGGTGAGTATTTTGCGTTAGGTGAAAAACAGGGAAGCTTTGGATATTCAATATCAAAGAAGAAGGTATCAGGTAAATCGAAAAAAAGAAAGAGTTAGTGCTTTGACTCTATAAGGAAGGGTGTGTCGAAACTATGAAAATAAGTGCATTAACTATTGATAATTTTAAATCGGTAAGGCATTTGGAAATTGAGGAAATTGATAATGCTTGTATTTTGGTGGGTAAAAACAGTACAGGTAAAACAGTGGTGCTGGATGCAATCAGGGCAGTTGCAGGCTTGTATCAGATAAAACCAGAGAATTTCGTTGAAAGCGGTAAAAATATTGAAATCGGAATTACGTTAGATATTGATGAAAATGATTTACATATGTTAAAAGAGCAGGGGATAATTTCAAAATACAGAAAATATGAAGTGTGGTATAAGGATTTTTGTAATAAACTGCCAACATATTCAAATGGAAAACTCAAGTTTACTTATATCGTAAATAAAGAAAAAGGTGGTCGATATTCTGATGGTGTTAAGAAAAATAATCCGTACATAAAAGATGTTTTTCCGAAAATTTATTTTATTGATAATCAGAGAAATATAGGAGAATATCAAAAAGACCTTATAAGACAGCAAGGAAATAAGGATTTATTAACACTTGCGGAAGACAGATGTATGTTTGACAGAGGAAGAATATGTAATCAGTGTTTTGAATGTATTGGCAAGATACGTTACAAATCAGTTGATGAGCTTACAGCATATGAAACTGCGAAGATGTTGGAATATAAATTATTTAACAATAATTTGGATAAATTTGCGAGTCAGGTTAACAAATATTTCTCGAAGAATGGGGCAAACTCTCAATATGTAAAATTCATAGCAAAGTGTGATTACGATAAAATATTTGAAATTAAAACAATGCTTGGAAATAAAGACAGAGGAACGGCAAGCGATATAAGTGCGATGAGTGGCGGTATGAAAAGTATATATCTATTATCTCTTATTGAGGCTTATGTTGCAGAACAAAGCACAATGCCATGCATAATTATGATAGAGGATCCTGAGATATATCTTCATCCCCAGTTGCAAAAATCTGCTAGTGAGATTTTGTATCGATTATCGAAAAAAAATCAGGTTATGTTTGCTACGCACTCTCCTAATATGATATTTAATTTTTCAAGCAGACAGATAAAACAGGTGGTTTTAGATGAGGAATTTTACACAACAGTAAATGAAAATACAGATATAGATGTAATCTTGGATGATTTAGGATATACTGCAAATGACTTGATGAATGTTAGCTTTGTATTTATTGTAGAAGGTAAACAGGATAGCAGCAGATTGCCTCTTCTTCTTGAAAAGTATTATTCAGAGATATATGATGAAGACGGAATGTTGCAGAGAATTTCAATTATAACTACTAACAGTTGTACTAATATTAAGACATATGCTAATCTTAAATATATTAATAAACTATATTTGAAAGACCAGTTCTTGATGATAAGAGATAGCGATGGAAAAAATCCTAAATATCTTGTGAAGCAGCTCTGCGGTTATTATGCACAGCGACAAAAGGAAGAAACAGAAAAGCTTCCAAGAGTAACACCTAAGAATGTATTGGTATTAAAATATTATTCGTTTGAGAATTATTTTTTAGATCCAAAAGTAATGGCGAAAATTGGTGTTATAAAAAACGAAGAAGAATTTTATAATATTTTATGGCAAAAATATAGGGACTATCTTTATAAGCTTCCGAGTATGAAGAGAATGTGCAGAACATTGAATATAAGAATTAATAATAAGCAGGATATAAAGAATAATATGGAAAATATTCGTATTTATGTAAGAGGACATAATTTATATGATATTTTCTATGGTCGTTACAGGAATGATGCTGAAACGGAGATATTAAAGCGATATATTGATATTGCTCCAAGAGAAAATTTTGCTAATATCCTTGATGCGATTGACAGATTTGTATATTTTGAAAATCGTAAAAAAACTGATGATGACATAAGATACGAAGAAAGATACGAAGAAAGCTACGATGAAGGAATGACAGATGAAGAATAATATAGTATTAATCGGTATGCCCGGAGTTGGAAAAAGTACAGTAGGAGTTGTACTTGCGAAGATTCTTGGATATCAGTTTATAGATGCTGATATAGTTATTCAGCAGGAAACTAAAAAGCTATTAAAAGATATAATTAGTGAAGAAGGGGTTGAAGGTTTTATTGAGATAGAGAATAGAATAAATGCATCCATCAATGTGGCGAACGCTGTAATTGCTACAGGTGGAAGTGCTGTATATGGTAAGGAAGCGATGGAACACTATAAAGAGATAGGGACTATTGTATATCTTAGATTAGGATATGAGGAGATAAATAAAAGACTTAGTGATATTAAGAATCGTGGAGTGGTGTTAAAAAAAGGTCAGAATCTTTTTGATATTTATGAAGAAAGATGTGTTTTATATGAAAAATACGCAGATATAATAATTGATGAAGCCGGATTAGATGTAGAAGAGACGATAGAAAGAATAGTTTCTTCCATATAGGATAAGTAAAAATGGAAAATTGTTACAAAAATAATAATATTTAAAAAAATAATTTACAAATATAATCTTTGTGCTATAATCTGTTTAATTGACTAAAAAACCAAGTTGAATTTAAGGAGCATGTATATAGATGGAACAATATATTATAAAAGGAGGAACTCCTCTTAACGGTGAAGTTGAGATAAGCGGTGCGAAGAATGCAGCGTTGGCAATTCTTGCGGCAGCTATTATGACTGATGAGACAGTTACTATAGATAATCTTCCGGATGTAAGAGACATCAACGTATTGTTGAAGGCTATTGAGGAAATTGGTGCTGTAGTAAATCGAGTTGACAGACATTGTGTTAAGATAAATGGTGGAACTATTAATTCGGTAGTAGTGGATTATGAACATATAAAGAAAATTAGAGCTTCTTATTATTTGCTTGGAGCGCTTCTTGGCAGATTTAAGAAGGCAGAGGTTGCCCTTCCGGGTGGTTGTGAAATAGGAACAAGACCTATTGACCAACATATTAAAGGATTTAAGGCATTAGGTGCTGATGTATTGATTGAGCATGGAATGATTAAAACTAATGCAGATGAATTAGAAGGCAATCATATATATATGGATGTGGTTTCTGTTGGAGCTACGATTAATGTGATGCTTGCAGCGACATTGGCGACAGGAAAGACAATTATTGAAAATGCAGCGAAAGAACCTCATATCGTTGATGTGGCTAACATGTTAAACAGTATGGGTGCTAATATAAAAGGTGCGGGAACTGATGTGATTAGGATTAGAGGTGTTGAGAAACTTCATAAGACAGAGTATTCAGTTATTCCGGATCAGATAGAGGCGGGAACATTTATGTTTGCAGCAGCCGCAACAAATGGAAATGTTTTGGTTAAGAATGTAATACCTAAGCATTTGGAGGCTATTACAGCTAAACTTCTTGAGATAGGATGTGCTATTGAAGAATATGATGATGCGGTAAGAGTAATTGGAGTAGAGAAACTTAATAATACTCAGGTTAAGACTCTTCCATATCCGGGATATCCTACAGATATGCAACCACAGATAGTTGTGACATTAGCAATTGCTACAGGAACAAGTATTGTAACTGAAAGTATTTTTGAAAACAGATTTAAATATGTTGCAGAGTTGGCAAGAATGGGTGCAAATATTAAGGTTGAAGGAAATACAGCGATAATTGATGGTGTTAATCAGCTTACGGGTGCACAGATTAGTGCTCCGGATTTAAGAGCCGGTGCAGCACTTGTAAT
Organism: Lachnospiraceae bacterium; assembly: GCA_017416465.1. Taxonomy (GTDB): domain Bacteria; phylum Bacillota; class Clostridia; order Lachnospirales; family Lachnospiraceae; genus Bovifimicola. The sequence continues at coordinate 98,974 of JAFQCK010000015.1, forward strand.
AGCAGGTCTTGTAGCCAAAGGATTTACAACAATTGATGACATAAAATATATTCACAGAGGTTATGAGAACTTCGAAGTGAAGTTAAGAGCGTTAGGCGCTAATATAGAAAAAGTAAATTCTGAAAAAGAAGCTATGACTTTTAAATTAAAAATTGGTTAAAATATATTGACTTATTAAATAAATTTTGTTATTGTAAGTCGTGATAAAATTTAATATATATTCTTGTAACTGTTCAGAGCCAAGCTCGAAAACACTATGTGTTTCCTCGCTGTGGCGTATTCGCCAAATAGATTTGAATTAAAAAGTATTTATGAATACTTATATTCATGAATATTTTTTAATTCAAATCTGCGTGGCTCTGAACAGTTACAAATTCTCTTATTAAGAGTGGTGGAGATACAAGGGTCTATGAAGCCACAGCAACCCCCTATATGAGGAAGGTGCTTTCCTAAGCGAGAAATCGAACAATAAGCGGAAATGATTTTGAAATTTAGTCCACTCCGTTTATGGAGTGGGCTTTTTTGATGCAAAAGCCCGACAAGCGAAAGAGTGGTAAAAGTTGTTGTTAAGCGGGAGTTATAATCAATTATATTGTATAAAAAGAAAGGAAAATACAAATGGAAAAATTATTATTTACTTCAGAATCAGTTACAGAAGGTCATCCTGATAAAATCTGTGACCAAATATCAGACGCCGTATTAGATGCATTACTAGCGCAGGACCCAATGAGTCGTGTTGCTTGTGAAACAGCTATTACAACAGGTTTAGTACTTGTTATGGGCGAAATTACAACAAAAGCAGAAATCAATATTCAGAAAATTGTAAGAGATACGATTAGAGAAATTGGTTATGATGATTCTAAAAAAGGATTTGATGCAAATACTTGTGGTGTAATTGTTGCTTTAGATGAACAGTCAGCTGATATTGCTATGGGTGTTGATAAGGCACTTGAAGCTAAAGAAAACACTATGACAGATGAGCAGATTGAAGCAATCGGTGCAGGAGATCAGGGTATGATGTTTGGTTTCGCTTCTAATGAAACAGAAGAATTAATGCCATATCCAATAGCACTTGCTCATAAGCTTTCAAGAAGACTTACAGAGGTTCGTAAGAATGGAACTCTTAACTATTTAAGAGCAGATGGAAAGACACAGGTAACAGTTGAATATGATGAAAATGGAAAGCCTGTACATCTTGATGCGGTTGTATTATCTACACAGCATGATGAAGAAGTTACTCAGGAGCAGATTCATGCAGATATTAAGAAACATGTATTTGAGCCGATTCTTCCAACTGAGTTAATTGATGAGAATACAAAGTTCTTTATCAATCCTACAGGAAGATTTGTTATCGGTGGACCAAATGGTGACAGTGGTGTAACAGGAAGAAAGATTATTGTTGATACTTATGGCGGATATGCTCGTCATGGTGGTGGCGCATTCTCAGGTAAGGATTGCACAAAGGTAGACCGTTCAGCAGCTTACGCTGCAAGATACGTTGCAAAGAATATTGTAGCAGCAGGACTTGCAGATAAATGTGAAATCCAGCTTTCATATGCAATCGGTGTTGCACATCCAACATCTGTTATGGTGGATACATTTGGAACAGGTAAATTATCTGATGAAAAGATTGTAGAAATTATCAGAGAAAACTTTGATTTACGTCCTGCGGGAATTATTAAGATGCTTGATTTACGTCGTCCTATTTACAAACAGACAGCAGCATATGGTCATTTTGGTAGAAATGATTTAGATTTACCATGGGAAAAGACTGATAAGGCAGAAGAACTTAAGAAATATTTATAATATTGATGACAGTAAAGTGATTTAAAAAATTATAAAAATACAGACAGAAATTTATAAAAGTTTTGTCTGTATTTTTTTGTCTGAGTATATATTTTTATTAAAAGTTTATAATTAAAATTAATTCTTTATTAGTATAAGTTATGTCAGTGTGATAAAATGATAGAATGAAAATGTAAAGGATTGGATTTTAGTTATGAAATTTAAGACAAAAATTAAAATATCTTTTGCAATAATTGCAATTTGCCCAATTGTGATAATGTTATTGCTATTTATATCAGTTTTTATGCTTCAGGTTAAAAGAGTTGAATGGCAGTATGATATTGATGATGTTGGAATTGATGCAATTGTTAATCAGACAAAGTTTTATAATAAATTAACGAATGAGTTTTATGATGAGCTTATGAGGGTTGCAGGTAATGAGCCCGATAGATTTAAGGATACGGATTATCTGAAAAAAGTTAATCAAAAATTACAGGACAGACATTCTTTTATTTTAGTCGAAATAAATTCTCAGATGCAATTTGACGGTTCAAGTAAAGAGAATAAAGAGTTTTTGGAAACTCTTCCAAGTTATAGAGGGGAAAATGAACATATAGTATATTATGATGGTAATTCGTATATATATGGCGATTATAAATATCTTATAAAGGAAATTGGATTTGAACTTTCTGATAATAAAAGTGGTTGTGTTTATATAGTAACTGCAATGGAGAAAGTTATACTGCAAGTAAGAGAAATGGTTTTGGAAATGTTTATTTCGATTATTATAGTCGTTATTCTAACTTGTATTGTTTTGGGAATTTGGATTCAACGCAGTGTAATGAGACCGGTTACCAGATTGACTGATGCGACTAAAAAAATTGCAGAAGGAGATTTGGACTTTGTATTAGAACGTACAAGTAAAGATGAATTTGGGGATTTATGTGAAGATTTCGAATATATGAGAAAAAGATTAAAAGAATCAGCTGAAGAAAATATACGTAATGAAGAAGAAAGTAAGGAACTTATAAGTAATATTTCGCATGATTTAAAAACACCAATAACAGCAATTAAAGGATATGTTGAAGGAATTATGGATGGAGTTGCTGATACTCCTGAAAAGAAGGATAAGTATATAAGAACTATTTATAATAAAGCTAATGATATGGATAAGCTTATAGGGGAACTTACATTGTATTCTAAGATTGATACGAACAGGATACCATACAATTTCAATAAAGTTAATGTGGACGAATATTTTTCGGATTGCGTAGAAGAAATTGTGGTAGAGCTTGAAGCGAAAAATATAACACTAAACTATTTTAATTATGTAGATAAGGATACATTGATTATTGCAGATCCTGAACAGTTAAAGAGAGTTATTAATAATATAATTAGTAATTCTGTTAAATATATTGGTAATAAAAAAGGGGCTGTTAATATCAGGGTTAATGATGAAGCAGATTTTATTCATGTTGAGATTGAAGATAATGGTAAGGGAATAAGCCAAAAAGATTTACCATATATTTTTGACAGATTTTATAGGACAGATATCTCAAGAAATTCTAATCAGGGTGGAAGTGGCATAGGACTTGCGATTGTTAAAAAGATTATTGAAGTACATGGTGGAAGAATCTGGGCAAACAGTAAAGAAAATACTGGAACTATAATGCATTTTATATTAAGAAAATATTATGAACCGGAGGTTAATGCGGATTATGAGCAAAATATTGATAATTGAAGATGAAGAAAGTATAGCAGAATTAGAAAAAGATTATCTTGAGATTAACGGATATGAGGTAGTTATTGAAAATTCAGGAAAAGATGGGCTTGATAATGCTTTGGAAAATGACTATGACTTGATTTTGTTAGATATAATGTTGCCGGAAATAGATGGATTTGAAATATGTCGTCAGGTAAGAAATAAGAAGAATACGCCTATACTACTTGTATCTGCAAAAAAAGATGATATTGATAAGATAAGAGGATTGGGACTTGGTGCTGATGATTATATAACAAAACCGTTTAGTCCGAGTGAACTTGTTGCAAGAGTTAAAGCACACATGGCAAGATATGAAAGATTAATCGGAGCAGGAGTAAGTGAAAATGAGATAATAGAAATTCGTGGATTAAAAATTGATAAAACTGCAAGAAGAGTATTTATTAATGATGAGGAAAAGATATTTACTACGAAGGAATTTGACTTGCTCACATTTCTTGCACAGAATCCTAACAGAGTATTTTCTAAGGAAGAATTATTTAATAAGATTTGGGATATGGAATCTGTAGGCGAAATTGCGACAGTTACGGTTCATATCAAAAAAATAAGGGAAAAGATTGAGTTTTCAACATCTAAGCCACAATATATAGAGACTATTTGGGGTGTAGGATACCGCTTTAAGATGTAAAAATTTAATTGAATTTAAAATGATAATATGTTATTCATTTGCAGGAAAAGGTTTGTATGGATTGTTGTATAAATTTTTATAAACTGAACATAATATTTCCATAAAATATAAAGTGAGGGATATAATGGAAACAACAAACAATGACAAGGGAAAATATCTTCTTAAGTTGGTATTAGTAATAACAGCAGTATACATAGGTGCAAAGTATCTGCTGTTTATTTTTTTACCATTTTTGATTGCATATATTTTAAAACTAATACTTAAGCCTATCGTTGATTATTGTGAAAATAGATTTAAGATTAATAGAAAAATATTCTCAATATTTTTGCTTATAGTTATTCTTGCTGTTTTGATTACGGTGTTTGTGTTGGGTATAGGTATTCTTACGAAACAGGTAAGGAAGCTTGTTACGAATAGTGGTTATTATGTGGAAAAGGTGGAAAATATTACTGACAAATGCTGTAGGACTGTGGAAAAGTATTCAGGAATAGAAAGTAGAGATGTGAAATTATATATAGAAAAAGGTCGGGATGAATTAATACAAAAAACAAAAGAATCAGGTATTGCATATACAGTTATGAACAAATCAGTAAATATAATAATAATTATTATTAACGGAGGAATTGCCATATTCACTTCTGTTTTAGCGGCTTATTATATGATTAATAAGCATAAAAAGGATATGTATAATGATGTTAGTGTTAATGAAAAAAATAATGATAAGAATAATGATAATAAGCAGGCATTGTTAACAGATGCAAGAAAAATAGTAAAAAAAGTTACGAAGGTATGTGTGGCTTATCTCAAAACGGAGTTAATAATAATGTTTGTAACTTTTTTGATATGCTTTATAGCATTTCATATAATAAAAAATGAATATTCATTTTTATTTGCAGTAATTGTTGGTATATTAGATTCATTACCGTTAATTGGAGTTGGAACTGTTCTTATTCCATATGCTTTAATTAAACTGCTTATGGAAGAATATTTAAGTGCACTTATAATTGTTTTTACATTCATATTATGCTATGTGTTTAGAGAAATAACAGAACCAAAACTTATGGGAGCAGGCGTAGGAATATCACCACTGGCAACAATAGTATCAATATACACAGGACTTAAAGTATTCGGAATAATCGGTGTGCTGCTAGGACCGGTATTCTATATAGTTGTAATAGAAATAATGGATATGATAAAAACATAATAAAGACGATTGAGAAAATTTATGCTATACTTCTAATAGTATTTAGAACTTATGGAGGCAACAATGCTTAAAATAAATGTACCTAAGAATGTAAAACTTATTATTAATATATTAGAAAAAAACGGATATGAAGCCTATGCTGTTGGTGGTTGTGTAAGAGATGCAATTCTTTTAAAAGAGCCTAACGATTGGGATATAACCACATCTGCTATGCCGGAAGATGTAAAGAATATATTTAACAAAACTATTGATACCGGCATTAAGCATGGAACTGTAACTGTTTTGATAGAGAGAACAGGATATGAAGTTACAACTTATCGAATTGATGGGGAATACGAAGATGGAAGGCATCCGAAATCTGTTGAGTTTACATCTAATCTTATAGAGGACCTTAAAAGAAGGGATTTTACAATCAATGCGATGGCGTATTCAGATAAGAAAGGTATTGTAGACGCATTTGACGGTATTGGCGATTTGGAGAGAAAGGTTATTAAGTGTGTAGGTAATCCGGAGGACAGATTTAATGAAGATGCTCTTAGAATTTTAAGAGCTGTAAGATTTTCAGCAGTGCTTGATTTTGATATAGAGGAAAATACAAAAAAGGCAATAATAAAATTAGCAGAAAATCTTAATAAAATCAGTAAAGAAAGAATACAGGTAGAATTAGAAAAGTTATTAATGTCGAATCACCCTGAAAAGTTAAAGACAGCATATGAAACAGGAATTACAAAGGTAATCTTAGACGAGGTTGATAAGATAAATAGCCTTGGGAAATTAGATGAAACTTTAAATTTAATTAGAAAAATGCCTGTTAATCATTATTTGCGGTGGTCTGCACTTCTTAATCATTGTGATAAATCTACAGTTGCAAATATTCTTAGGGGACTTAAGTTTGATAATAAAACAATTAATATTGTTTCGAGAATTGTGGATGCGACAAATAATGAGCTTCCGCATGATAGGGCAGGAGTAAGAAAATTAATTTATCTGATAGGAGAAGATATTTTTAGGGAATATATTGAGTTTATGGAGATATATATTTCGTATATACACAAGGAAAATTTGGAAATTCAAAAGCTGATTACTTTTGTTAAGAATGAATATTTTGATATTTTGGACAAGAAAGAATGTATATCACTTAAAATGTTAGCTATAAATGGAAGAGATTTGATTGAACTGGGTGCAGGCAGAGGGGCAGAAGTTGGGGAAGGTCTGAATATGCTTCTTAATAAGGTTCTTGAAGACAGTTCATTAAATACAAAGGAAAAACTAATAGACATTTATAAAAACAGATAAGATTTTGATGCTTATATAATTTTGATTATGTCGTACAAACATATTTATCCAATGTTTCTCATAAGATAAGCATATGGAGGTGGAGTATGTTTGAAAAAGAAAATGAAATCATAAACAGATATAGTTTAAAAGTAGTGTCAATAGGAAGATGCAAAGGTGCAATGATGATATTTACAGGTAGTGAGTACTATCTTCTGAAAGAATATAACGGCACGGTTAAACATTTAGAATTTGAAGAAAATTTGTTGAATAGTATTTCTGATGCAGGCGGGATAAGTGTAGATAATATATTAAGAGATGTTGATGGAAATATTATAAATGAAGATGAGACTGGAAAAAAATACATTCTTAGGAAATGGTATGATGCAAGAGATTGTGATTCTAAAAATGATGTGCAGATAATTGATTCGGTAAAAGAACTTGCAAAATTGCATAATATAATGAATAAAATTTCATATAGTAATATCTATTTAAATGAACATTTTGATTTAAAAAAAATTGGAGAGAATATTTATAAAGAATTTGATAAACATAATAAAGAACTTAAAAGGACAAGAAATTTTATAAGAAAGAAAAGAAATAAAAATGAATTTGAACTTTTGGTGTTATCTGAATTTGACAGATATTATGAAGATGGAATTAATGTAAATACGATGGCATCTGAACAGAAATTTATGAATTTTATTAAATCGGCAGTTGAAAGTGGAAGATTGGTACATGGAGCTTTTAATTATCATAATGTAATGTTTGATAAAAACAATTGTATTATAACAAATTTTGAAAAGACAAAATGTGGTATTCAGATAAGGGATTTATATGATTTTATGAGAAAGGTTTTGGAAAAACATAGTTTCAATATTTGTTTGGGAAGTAAAATGATAGAGGCATATGATAAGATAAGACCAATTAGTGAAGAAGAAAGAAAATATCTTATGCTTAAATTCAAATATCCTGAAAAATATTGGAAGCTTCTTAATCACTATAATAATAACAATAAAGCATGGATTCCGGATAAGGATATTAATAAGCTTAAAAATATTACCAAACAGTACGAAGAACAAGTGAATTTTGTTAAAAGTATGTTAAATTTTAACTAAAAAAACAGAACGTTTTGACTTTGTTGGATTATTATTATATAATAGAATCGATTATTGTTGTTTTTTGAAAAAAGCTAAGGAATGAGGTATACGATGAAACAAATTACTATACTGTTATGTACTATATGTATAGCTGTTATTCTGATTTCCTGTGCGGGAGAAGATAACAGTAATAAATCTTCGATTTCTAATGGAGTGGATGTTCCTGTTATGCCTAATAAGGATAAGACTGAAAATGAGACGTCTGAGGAGTATTCTGATACTGTATTTAAGGCAGTTGTTTTAGAAATAAATCTTGAAGATAAGACAATGATATTTCAGAGAACTTCTTCTACAAACAGAGTGAAGTATTCGTATACCGGTGGAACAGATATTACGAACAGATATGGTGAGATAATGTCTGCAGAGCAATTAAGTCCGGGAGAAATTGTTGAGGTTGAAGTATCATCTGAAAATGGTAAGATTACATATGTTAACATATGTAAAGAAAATTTTGACTATCCGGGAGTTACTAATTTTAAAGTAGATAAAGAAAAAAAGATAATCTGGGTTGGAAGTGAAAAGTACATTTATACTGATAATACAGTATTTATTAATGCAGGAAAGATAATCACACCGGATAACCTTGAAGATATAGACGTTATTACTTTGAAAGGGTATGACAGGCAGGTTGAGTCTGTTGTTGTAACGAATGGTCACGGCTATTTAAGACTGGATACAACAGAGTTTTTCTTAGGAGGCTATGTTGAAATTGGTGATAAGATTGTGGAATCGATTACAGAAAATATGGTATTAGCAGTTCCGATAGGACAATATACAATGACTGTAACAAAGGATAAAACACAGGGGTCAAAGGATATTATTATTAATAGTAATGAAGAGGTAAGAGTCAATCTTATAGAATTTCAAAATGAGGCTGTAAGACTTGGAACGTTATCATTTAAGATAAATCCGAGTGGGGCAAAGCTTACTATTGATGGAGTAGAAAAAGATTATTCGAAGATAATAGATGTTGCTTTTGGAACACATAAAGTAGTAGTGACTATGAAAGGTTATGAACCTTATGCACAGATGATTACGGTTGAGGATATTTTTAAGGAGTATACGATTGAACTTAAAGAGTCTGTAGCTGAGAGTTCGGGTGATGAAACAACTACTAAAGATAAAGAGAAAGAAGCAGAGAATAAAGAAACAGAAACAACGACTAAAGAAGTTGTTACGACTAAAAAGGAAAAGGAAACAACGACTGCACAGACGATTGATTATGCAGGATTGATAGGTTCTTTATTTGAATAAGTGTGTATAATGCTAAATGCATTTTAAAATATTTATAAAAAATATCCATTTATTTACAGGAGGTAAAAGGATGAGCTACAAAAAACTTTACGAGGAATGGATTACAAATCCTTGTTTTGATGAGGAGACAAAAGCGGAGCTTAAGTCTATCAGTGAGGATGAAAAAGAGATTAAAGAAAGATTCTATAAAGAATTGGAATTTGGGACAGCAGGTCTTAGAGGTGTTATAGGAGCAGGAATTAACAGAATGAATATTTATACTGTTCGTAAGGCTACACAGGGACTTGCAAACTATATATTAAAAGTAGGTGGAGCAGAGAAAGGTGTTGTAATTGCTTTTGATTCAAGAAGAATGTCACCTGAATTTGCTGATGTTGCAGCATTATGTCTTGCAGCTAACGGGATTAAAGCATATAGATTTGAATCATTAAGACCAACACCTGAGCTTTCATTTGCTGTGAGAGAATTAGGATGTATAGCAGGTATTAATATAACAGCAAGTCATAATCCGCCTGAATATAATGGATATAAGGTATACTGGGAAGATGGTGCTCAGATTACACCACCTCATGATACAGGAATAATGGCAGAAGTAAAGGCAGTAACAGATTTTGCTACACTTAAGACAATGGATATGGATGAAGCAAAAGCTAAAGGCTTATATGTTGTTATAGGTTCAGAAGTTGATGACAGATATATGGAAGAGCTTAAAAAACAGGTTAAGCGTCAGGATGCAATTGATAAAGTTAAGAGTGAGCTTAAGATTGTGTATACACCTCTTCATGGAACAGGTAATATTCCAGCGAGAAGAATTCTTAACGAACTTGGTTTTGAGAATGTATATGTTGTAAAAGAACAGGAGCTTCCTGATGGAGAATTCCCAACAGTAAGTTATCCTAATCCTGAAGCAGAGGAAGCATTTGAACTTGCACTTAAGCTTGCTAAAGAAAAAGATGCTGACCTTGTGTTAGCTACTGACCCTGATGCAGACAGACTTGGTGTGTATGTAAAAGATTCTAAGACAGGAGAATATATTACTCTTACAGGTAATATGTCAGGATGTCTTCTTGCAGATTATGAGATTAGTCAGATTAAAGAGTTAAATGGCGAGCTTCCAAGTGATGGAGCGCTTATTAAAACTATTGTTTCAACTAATATGGCTGATGCAATTGCAAAATATTACGGAATAGAACTTATTGAGGTTCTTACAGGATTTAAATATATCGGACAGCAGATACTTGGATTTGAACAAAAAGGTAAAGGTTCATATTTGTTTGGATTTGAAGAAAGCTATGGATGTCTTATAGGTACACATGCAAGAGATAAAGATGCTATTGTTGCTACAATGGCACTTTGTGAGGCAGCTGCTTATTATAAGACTAAGAATATGACACTTTGGGACGCAATGGTAGCTATGTATGATAAATATGGCTATTATAAAGATGGAATTACATCTATTACATTAAAGGGTATTGAAGGGCTTGATAAGATTCAGGAGATACTTAATACACTTAGAGATAATACACCTGAAAAAATAGGCAAATATAAAGTAGTATCAGCTAGAGACTACAAATTAGATACAATTAAGGACATGGCTAGCGGCGAGGTTAAACCTACAGGTCTTCCAAGTTCCAATGTATTGTATTATGACCTTGAAGATGATGCATGGATTTGTGTAAGACCATCAGGAACAGAGCCAAAGGTTAAGTTCTATTACGGAGTGAAAGGTTCTTCATTAGAAGATGCAAATGAATTATCTGATGAACTTGGTAAAGAAGTAATGGATATGATTAACGGCATGTTATAATACTTAATATCAAGGAGAGATTTATTATGGCTGAATCAAAGATAATATGGCAGGATAGGAAGAGGATAATTTTTGGATTACCTTGGACTTTCACTAAGTATAAATTGTATGAAGATAAAATACAGATATGTACAGGGTTTCTTAATAAAAAAGAAGAAGAAATAAGATTGTACAGGATAATGGATACTACACTTGAAAAACCATTAGGACAAAGAATTTTTGGACTTGGAAGTATTAAAGTTAATTCGGCGGACAAAACAACACCGCAGTTTTATATACTCAGAGTTAAGAATTCAGATAAGGTTAGAGATATGCTTTCTGAGCAGGTTGAGAGTGAAAGAGAGAGAAGAAGAGTATCCGGAAGAGAATTCATGAATAGTGATTATGATGATGAGATGGATATAGAGTAAAGAGAAGATACTTGTGAGATTTTAGAAAAGAAAGATGCCTTTTGTGATTAAGTTAATCTGATTACAAAAGGCATCTTTTTTGTACAATTAGAAAAAATATATAGTGTAATAATAAGTATATTTAAAGTGAAAGAAATTTGGTTGTGCATAATGCACAAAAACATATTCTGAAATTGTTAAAATATCACAAAATCGCTATTAAGATTATAAAAAGGAGAAAAATAGGCAAAAAAGTAAATAATAAAATATTAAAAAAATATTAAATGATTGTTGAAATTAATTAAAATATACTATATAATACAATTAACTCTCGCCCATTAAAAGTAAAAGGGTGCGTGTGAAGCAACTATAAGCTATATAAAATAAAAGGAGGTAGAAAAAATGAATTTCAACAAAAAACTGAGAAAAGTACTCAGTATGTTTTTGGCGTTTTTAATGTTTTGTTCTGTGACATTAACAGATATGGCATTAATGACATCAAAGACTAAGGCTGAAGCTGCAATGAACCAATATGGTTTATTGGATAAAGCATGTGACGGCCTTATACTTCACTGCTGGAATTGGTCATATTCTAATATTAAGAGTAGTATGGCTGATATTGCAGCAGCAGGATACACATCTTTACAGACATCGCCTGTACAGATGCCAAAAGACGCAGGTAATGACACACAGGGAAATTGGTGGAAGGTATATCAGCCTACAACACTTAGTATGGTTGAGAATCATCCATGGTTTGGATCAAAAGCTGAATTTAAGGCTATGTGTGATGAAGCAGAGAAATATGGAATTAAAGTTATCGTAGATATTGTAGCTAACCATATGGCTAACAATACAGGTTCTCAAGGAAACTGTAGAGGAGATATCTGCAGTCAGAACGATGCTACATTCAGAGATGATGATTCATGTTGGCATTTAAATGGTTCTACGTATATTGATTATGGTAATCAGCATCGTAATGGAGATACAACAAGTTTAACACATGGATTTGGTGGTTGGCCTGATCTTAATACAGGAAATACAAAGGTTCAGAACGCAATTATTTCTTTATTAAAAGAATGTGTTGACCTTGGAGCAGATGGTTTCAGATTTGATGCTGCTAAGCATATCGAACTTCCAACTGATCCGGGTGGAGCTTCAGACTTCTGGCCAAATGTTACAAGTGCAATCCGAGCATACAAGTCAGATGTATACCTTTATGGAGAAATTCTTGATGATTCAGCAACAAGTATCTCTAACTATACAAAATATCTTGCGGTAACTGATAACAGAGCAGGTAACTCAACAAGATATGGTGTAAGAGAAAATAATATTGGTAAAGCAGCTAATTCTGCATTAACATATGATGGACAGCTTGGAGATAATATTGTTCTTTGGTCTGAATCGCATGATACATATGCAAATGATAACTTTACAGGTGAGTCAGCTAAATTTTCACAGGATCAGATTAACAGAGCATGGTGTATCATAGCAGCACGTGATTTTGCAGCACTTTATTATATTCGTCCGGGCAGTACAAGTGCAGCAATGGGTTCTAAGAGTACAAATACAGCATGGAAAGATACAGAAATAGTAGCTGTTAATAAATTCCACAATTACTTCAATGGAACATCTGAATATATGTCATCTTGTGATAATTCAGTAGTTCTTGTTGAGAGAGGTTCTAAGACAGCAACTGGTGGTGTAGTACTTGTTAATATTGGTGGAGGCTCTAAATCAGTAAGTGGAGCAACTACACATTTATTAGCAGATGGTACATACAAAGATCAGGTATCAGGTAGTACATTTACTGTATCAGGCGGAAAGATTTCTGGACAGATTGGAAACACAGGTGTTGCAGTTGTTTATAATGCAGAGCCTATCGTGTTAACACCAACACCAACTATTTCTAAAGAAGGTGGAGAATTCTCTACTGATACATTGTCATTAACAATCGGATTATCTAATGCTACAAGTGGTACATATAAGATTGGTAGTGGTTCAGCTACAACATATACATCATCTAAATCAATTACTATTGGTTCAGATATGTCAATTGGTGATAGTGTAACTATTACACTTACAGCTACAGATGGTTCAAAGACAACAACAAAGACATATACATTTACAAAGACAGAGTACATAGAACCAGAGGGAAATATTGCATATCTTAAACTTCCTTCAGGATGGTCAACACCTGTTAAATGTTATGCATATGATTCTGCTACAGAAACAGTTAACAACGGAGTATGGCCAGGTCAGGAAATGACATTGGATTCAGAAACAGGATACTATAAGTATGAGGTTCCTTCAAGTATTGAAAAACCAAGAGTAATTTTCTATAGCTCAGATGTAAACAGATATCCTGCAGATATGGAAAAAGGTTTATTGTTTGAAGAAGAATGCCCATATCTTTATAAAGATGGAAGTTGGTCAAAATATAGCCCAACACCAACAACAGGTACAGTTGTAGTTAAGTATGTAGATGGGTCAAATAATGAAATCGCTACATCTAAGACTACAAAGGGAACAATTGGTTCGTCTTATACAACAACAGCAGCAACTGTTGATGGATATACACTTAAGACGACACCGTCTAATGCAACAGGTAAATATACAGCTGGAACAATTACTGTTACATATGTATATGAAGAAATACCGGACACAGATCCTAAAGTTACAACTTCTCTTGCTTCAGGATCAACATTTAAAACAGAAACACAGACAATTACACTTACTTTAGCAAATGCTACAAGTGGTACATATTCAGTTGATGATGGTCCTGTTAAAACATTTACAAGCACAGCAAGTGTTGTACTTGGACAGGGTAAAGTGGCAGATTCAACAGTAACAGTTAAAGCAACAGCTAAAGGAACAGACGGAACAACAAAGAGCTTTACATTTACTTATAATAAACAGTTCAATGGAACAATTAATGAAGAAACAAGTGTTTCAACAGCTAGTTTAGCAACAGCTAAAGCGTCGTCATTAGCATCATACTATTCAACAAATGAAAATGGTGTTGGTGTTAAGAAGACAATTACAGTTGACGGTAGCTTATCAGATTGGGATAGCTCAATGTTAATTGCACAGGGTACAGCTAATGATGACCCACGTGTATATCGTCCAAACTCAATGTACGAGGTACCAATTGATTTATATGCACTTTATGGAGCGTATGATGATAGTAACCTTTATCTCATGTGGGAAATGACAAATGTTCAGGACGTAGTTGCACCAAATGATGATTATCCATTATCACAGGGTGTACTTTATCAGACAATGAACGTACCATTCTTTATTGCAATTGATACAAAAGATTCTAAAACTGCAATTGGTAATAAAGGACAGCTTCAAACAACTGGAACAATTTGGGATTCAGGAATTACATTCGAAAATAGCTTTAACAGATTAATTGCTATTTCTACAAATGGTGCAAACGGACCATTCTTATATGAAGGAGATAGCACAGGACTTAATCCTGTGGAAATTGCAGCAAGAGCAGAAACAGGAATTGAATTCGATTATGGTCTAGGAATTCTTAGCAAAAATGTATACGGTATTGATAAAGCTTATGGTGAATACAATAACCGTGTTGTTGGAGATATGTGTAATGAAAATGCAGCTTGGGTAGACTTTAATACAAAGGGACATAGCAGTTCAACAATGGACTTCCATTATGAAATGGCAATTCCATTTGAATCATTAGGCGTAAGTGCAAGTGATGTAGCAAGTAATGGATTAGGTGTATTACTTATAGCTACAATGGGTAAATCAGGTATGGACTGCTTACCATATGACTTATCTATGAACGATCAGGCTGATTTAGATGATGCAGCAGGTTCGCAGGAATTCAACAGTTTTGAAAAGAGTGATGAAGATCACATTACAACAGCATTTGCAGGTGTTGGTAAAATAGGTGAAATTGTACCTCCAACTCCGGATGAGTTAGAACTTAACTTTGGTGCAGATAAGTCTTCACCACAGGCTACAGGAACAGCTCTTACATTAAATGGTATTGCAGAAGGTGGAACAGCACCTTACACATATAAATACTATGTAAATGGTTCATTAGTAGGTACAAAATCAGGAAGTGGTGAAACATCAGTAGCATGGACACCATCTACAAGTGGCAAATACTTAATTAAGTGTATCGTTACAGATGCAGATGGTAACAGTAAAACAAGTGCTAAGTATTACAATATTGAAGGAAACTCAGGGTATGATGATGGCTGGGTAAAAGTAAGTAACAATTGGTATTATTATGTCAATGGAAAGAAAGCAACAGGTTGGAAATTAATTAATACTAAATATTACTATTTTGATGCATCAGGTGTAATGCAGGCATCTAAGTGGGTTGGTAACTACTATTTGAAATCTGATGGTGTTATGGCAACATCAGAATTCGTAGGAGATTACTACGTAGATGAAAATGGTGTTTGGGTAACAGGTTCTAAATGGTTACAGATTGATGGTAAGTATTATTATCTTGCAAAAGGTGTTGTACAGAAATCAAAATGGGCAAAAGTAGGTTCATACTATTATTACTTCGATGCATCAGGTGTAATGCAGGCAAATAAGTGGATTAGTAATAAATACTATGTAAAATCTAATGGTGTTATGGCAACATCAGAGTTTGTAGGAAATTACTATGTAGATGCAAATGGTGTTTGGGTAACAGGAACAAAATGGGTTAAGGTAGGAGATGACTACTATTATCTTGTAAAAGGTGTTGCACAGAAATCAAAATGGGTAAAAGTAGGAACAAAATACTATTACTTCGATGCATCAGGTGTAATGCAGGCAAATAAATGGATTTCTAACAAATATTATGTAAAAGCTGACGGTTCAATGGCAACATCAGAATTTGTAGGCAACTACTATGTGAATGCAAGTGGTGCTTGGGTAACAGGTACACAGTGGGCTAAGGTAGGAGATGACTACTATTATCTTGTAAAAGGTGTTGTGCAGAAGTCAAAATGGGTAAAAGTAGGAACAAAATACTATTACTTTAACGAAACTGGTGTAATGCAGTCATCTAAGTGGATAGGAAACTATTATGTAAAAGCAGATGGCTCTATGGCAGTATCAGAATGGGTTGATAATGGTAAATATTATGTAGGTGCTGATGGACTATGGGTAAAGAATCCATAAGAAGTTACTAAATATATATTGAATTATTAACTAAAAAATATAAAAGGTTGTACAAATCAACAGGCTATTAATGTATATGATTAAATATAGAGACATAGTTTTGTTGGTTTGTACAACATAAATAAAATACTATTAATACAACTTAAGTAGAATAGTAGCTTAAAATAAATATATGATGCAATAAGTTCAGTACATATCAGAGTGTGCTGTTTTTTTCTAGAATGAAGGAATTGTATTTATATATTTATTATTTGTTTATGAGAAAAATAAATATGAAAGGAATGTAAAAATGAAAGCAAGAAAAAAGTTTTTTATGTTAGGTAAAAAAACTTTAGCTACAGTTTTGGCAATGACTACAGTTGCTGTAGGTGCGTTTAGCGGAATGACATTCGCACAAAAAGAAACAGAAGTAACTGTTCAGGCTTCAAGCTCAATTTTGTCTAATGAAGACAGAGGCGTAATTTATGCTAATTCGCGTACGGATTTCCGAGATGAGACAATTTATTTTGTAATTACTACAAGATTCTTTGACGGAGATTCAAGTAACAACACTAAAACATCAGAGGATACAAAAGCACAGAACCCTGATAGTGACCCATCATGGAGAGGTGATTTTGCGGGACTTATTGAAAAGCTTGATTATATCAAGGCTTTAGGTTTTACAGCTATTTGGATTACACCGGTAGTTGAGAATGATTCAGGATATGATTACCATGGTTATCATGCATATAATTTTAGTGCAGTTGATACAAGATATGAATCTAATGGTATTACATATCAGGATTTAATTAATGCAGTTCATGAAAAGGGAATGAAGATAATTCAGGACGTGGTTTTGAATCATACATGTAACTGGGGTGAAGAAAATCTTCTTCAGATTACAAGTGATGTATATTCTACAAGAAATCAGGTAGTTATGAATGGTACAGGTGACCCTGATAATATTTATCATCACAATGGTTTCTGTGGCGGTGGTGACTGGGATAACTACGAAGCACAGAGAAAGACAATCGCAGATGACTGTTTCGACTTAGAGACGGAGAATCCAACTGTTTACAATTATCTTGTAGATTGTTATACAGATTATATCGAAATGGGTGTAGACGGTTTCCGTATTGATACAGTTAAGCATATTTCAAGACTTACATTTAACACAGTATTCCTTCCTGCATTTAAAAAAGCAGGTGGAGATGATTTCTACATGTTTGGCGAGGTTTGTACAAAGGGACATGATGTATGGTATCGTGGAGCACCACCTATCTCAACATGTTTCTATACATGGGCAGATTCCTCAACATGGACTTCAAAATGGAGTACAGATACTGCATCTAACGAAGCATTAGTAGAAGCTCATTACAATGCTAATATGGATTGTGGTAGTCAGCCAACAAGTGATAATGCTTTCCTTAAAGGAAATGAGTATCATACACCTGACTATAGTCAGAAATCAGGAATGGACGTTATTGACTTCCAGATGCATTGGAGTTTCAATGATGCAAACAGTGCATTTAATACAGCAAAAGGTGAAGACCAGTATTTTAATGATTCAACATGGAACGTTGTATATGTAGATTCGCATGACTATGCTCCGGATCAGTGTCAGACACAGAGATATACAGGTGGTACAACTAAGTGGGCAGAAAATCTTTCACTTATGTTTACTTTTAGAGGAATTCCTTGTCTCTACTATGGTAGTGAAATTGAGTTCCAGGCAGGAAAACCTATTGACGTAGGTCCTAACTCGCCATTATCACAGACAGGTAGAGCATACTTTGGTGACCATATAGAAGGAACTGTAGAAGCAACAGGATTTACAGTATTTGATAACCTAAGTGGTGAAGTAGAGAATACTCTTGATTCTACACTTTCACAGCATATTATGAGACTTAACAGAATTCGTCAGGCAATACCTGCTCTTAGAAAAGGTCAGTATTCAACAGACGGATGTAACGGAAATATCGCATTCAAGAGAAGATATACAGATGCTACAACAGACAGTTTTGCTTTAGTAGCAATCTCAGGTGGTGCTACATTCTCAGGTATTCCGAATGGAAAATATGTGGATGCAGTAACAGGTGATGTTCAGAATGTAACAAATGGAACACTTACAGCTTCTGTATCAGGACAGGCGAATATGAAAGTATATGTTCTTGATACAGCTAAAACACCGGCTCCGGGAAGAGTAATTCCAAATGGTGATTACCTTACAGATGGTGGTTCAGCAACTTTAATTAAGAATGAAAGAGTTGATGATAATACTGTTAAACCAACAAGCATAACAGTAAGTCCTACATCAGTTTCTGTTTTAGAAGGAAATACAACTACAGTAACAGCAACAGTTTTACCAACAGATGCGTCAAACAAAAAAGTAACATGGACATCAAGTAATGATTCTGTTGCAACAGTTTCAGGTGGAACAATTACAGGTGTTTCAGTAGGTACAGCAACGATTACAGCGAAGACAAGTAATGGATTGACAGCAACAGTTTCAGTAACAGTAAAAGAAAATCCTAATATAGTTAAGCCAACAGGTGTAACAGTAAGTCCTACAACACTTACATTAACAGAAGGAGATGCCAGCAAAGTAACAGCAACAGTTGCACCTTCAAATGCAACAAATAAGACAGTTACATGGACATCGGCTGATACATCAGTAGCAACAGTAGATAGTACAGGTCTTGTAACCGCTGTAGGAGAAGGTTCGACAACAATTACAGCAAAAACAAGTAATGGATTGACAGCAACAGTTTCAGTAACAGTTGAGGGTAAAACGTTTACTACCTTAGAAAATGGTGTATATTTTGAAAAACCATCAAGTTGGGGCTCAGACGTATATGTATATATGTGGAAAAAGAGCAATAGCGAAAAGTTAACGGGTGAATGGCCTGGTACAAAGATTCAAAACTTAGAAGACAATATCTATGGATTCTCATGTAATGTAGATACATCAGATGCGATGATTATATTTAATGCAGGTTTGAATCAGCCTCAGACAGATGACCTTACATTCGAAGGCTTAGGGCTTTATGATACCTCAGGATGGGTAAAAGAGATAACAGAAAAAGGTAAAGTTTCAATTCAATATGTAGATGAAGATGGAAATGTTCTATCTACAAAGTCAATGTCAGGAGATGTAGGTGCATCTTATTCTACAGTAGCAATTACAATTGACGGATATAAATTAAAAACAACACCATCTAATGCAAATGGTACATATACTGCAGGAACAACAACAGTAACTTATGTATATGAAAAAGAGATAATTGATGACATTTTAAATGGATGGAATGAGATTAATGGTAAGTGGTATTATTATGAAGCTGGTGTAATGCAGACATCTAAGTGGATAGATAATAGATATTATGTGAAAGCAGATGGTTCAAGAGCTGAATCTGAATTTGTATCAAATGGTAATTACTATATTGGTTCAGATGGTGTATGGGTAACAGGTTCCAAATGGTTACAGGTAAGTGGAAAATACTACTACTTAAAATCGGGTACAGTTCAGAAATCAAAATGGGTAAAAGTAGGAACAAAATACTATTACTTCGATGCGTCAGGTGTAATGCAGTCTTCTAAGTGGATTGGTAATTATTATGTAAAAGCAGATGGTTCAATGGCGGTATCAGAATTTGTTGGAAGTTATTATGTGGATGCAAATGGCGCATGGGTAACAGGAACAAAATGGGTACAGTCAAATAATAATTATTATTACCTTGTATCAGGTGTTGCTCAGAAGAACAAATGGGTAAAAGTAGGAACAAAATACTATTACTTTAATGCATCAGGAGTAATGCAGGCAAATAAATGGATTTCTAACAAATATTATGTAAAAGCTGACGGCTCAATGGCAGCAAATGAATTTGTAGGAAATTACTATGTAGATGCAAGCGGTGCATGGGTAACAGGAACAAAATGGGTACAGACAGACGGTAAGTACTACTATCTTGTAAAAGGTGTTGCTCAGAAAGCTAAATGGGTGAAAGTAGGTTCGTACTACTTTTATTTCGATGCATCAGGAGTAATGCAGGCAAATAAATGGATTAGTAATAAGTATTATGTAAAATCTAACGGTGCTATGGCAGCAAATGAATTTGTATGTGACGGTAAATACTACGTAGACGCAAATGGTGTTTGGGTAACTACAACAGGATGGAAAAAGGTAGGAGATAAATGGTACTACTTAGTAAAAGGTGTAGTTCAGATGAATAAGTGGATTAATAATGTTTACTATGTAAAAGCAGATGGCTCAATGGCAGTAAACGAATGGATTGGTGGAAAATATTATTTTGATTCTGACGGAAAATGGGTACAGGATAAATAATATTAGAACTACATAGGTAAAAATGTAAAAGGGGTTGTTAATAATATTAAATAATAATATTTGCAAACAGCCTCTTTTTATGTTATAGTCAAATGGGTGTTAAGCATAAACAAATTTATTGATTACGCTAATCAACAAAAAAGAAAAGGAGAAGGAAAAATGAAGAAAAACAGAGTTTTGCGTACTGCAAAGAAATGTTTAGCTCTCACACTTGCCACATTTACGATGGTAGTAGGAGCAATGGGTGGGATGACATTTTCTAATGTTACAAAAGAAGTTGAAGCAGAAGCAGCAACTTCAGTTCTTTCAGGTGAAGACAGAAATGTAATCTTTGCTAATAGTAGAACAGACTTTAGAGATGAATCAATCTACTTTGTAATGGTCACAAGATATTACAATGGTGATGAGAGTAATGACGTACAGTGCTGGGATGGAACACAGTATAATTTGAATGACCCGGCATGGAGAGGTGATTTTAAGGGATTAATTGAGAAACTTGATTATATCAAGGCATTAGGATTTACTGCAATCTGGATTACACCGGTTGTAGAAAACTGTAGTGGTTATGATTATCATGGCTACCATGCAAAAGACTTTACTGAAGTTGATGAAAGATATGAATCAGATGACTGTACATATCAGGATTTAATTGATGCAGTTCATGCTAAAGATATGAAGATTATTCAGGACGTAGTTTATAATCATACAGGTAACTTTGGTGAAGATAATTTAATGCCAATGTTTGATAAGGTAGGAGATTTAAGTTCGCCGGATTGCTTGCAGCTTTCAGAAGGAACAGAACTTCCTTCAAACTATTTTGATTTATTACCGGCAGCTCAGTATCAGGCAAGACTTGCTCTTATGAAAAATACTGATGGTGTAAATCATGATGTTAATAATTTATATCATCACTATGGAAACTTTAACTGGGATGATTATACATGTCAGATTGCACAGATTGCAGGTGACTGTGTAGATTTAAATACAGAGAATCCATTAGTATATAATTATTTAGTAGATGCTTATACTAAATATATTGATATGGGTGTAGATGGTTTCCGTGTGGATACAGTTAGACATATCAGTCGTTTAACACTTAACAAAGTATTTAATCAGGCTTTTAAAGAGGCTGGAAAGAAAAATGGAAAAGACTTCTTCATGTTCGGTGAAGTTTGTACAAGAGATAATGGAAATTATTGGTACCGACAGTCTCCATCAATGTCAACACCTTTCTATACATGGAAAGAGTCAGTTGATTATCCATGGAGTGATACAGATTGGGAAGTAAACTATGACTCTGCTATTCAATGTACACTTGATAATGCGGATGCAAGTACAATCGCTAACCAACCAACAAGTACTAATGCACACCTCAATGGTAATGAATATCACACTCCTGATTACAGTGAGTTCTCAGGATTAAATGTTATTGACTTCCCAATGCATTGGTCATTTAAGACAGCAGAAAATGCATTTAATGTAGCTAAAAATGGTGATAAATACTATAATGATGCTACATGGAATGTAACATATGTAGATTCACATGACTATGCTCCTGATGGTGCTCCTGAAGGAGAAAGATTTAATCAGGATCAGAGTGTATGGGCTGAAAACCTTTCTTTAATGTTCACATTTAGAGGAATTCCATGTATTTACTATGGTTCTGAAACAGAATTCCAGAAAGGTGCTGTAATTGATAAAGGTCCAAACATCGCACTTGCAGAAACAGGTCGTGCATATTATGGTGATAATATTGAAGGAACAATTACTGCAGTTGATTTTGGTGAATATGGTAATGTAAGCGGAGCTGTTGGAGAAACACTTAAACATCAGTTATCTCAGCACATTCAGAGACTTAACAGACTTCGTCAGGCAATTCCTGCACTTAGAAAAGGTCAGTACTCTACAGAAGGTGTATCAGGAAATCTTGCATTCAAGAGACGTTATACAGATGCTAATACAGATAGCTTTGTATGTGTATCTATCTCAGGAAATGCTACATTTACAGGTATTCCAAATGGAACATATGTAGATGCAGTAACAGGTGATACTAAGACAGTAACAAATGGTACACTTTCAGTTTCAGTTTCAGGAAAAGGTAACTTAAAAGCGTATGTATTAAATACAACAAAGACACCTGCTCCTGGTAGAGTAATTACAAATGGTCTTTACTTAACAGATGGTGGTGCAATTCAGGATATCGAGCCAATCGAAATTGAAGAAGTAGCAGTAACAGGTATTTCATTAGATAAATCTTCAGTATCTGTATTAGAAGGAGAAAATATTAAAGTAACAGCTACAATTACACCATCAGATGCAACATATAAAACAATAAAATGGACATCAAGTAATACATCAGTTGCTACAGTTGCAGGCGGAAATATTACAGGTATAGCTCCTGGAACCGCAACAATTACGGCGACTACAAAAAATGGTAAGACAGCAACTGTTAAAGTGACAGTTTCTACTAATCCAAATATTATTAAGCCAATGGGTGTAAGTTTAAGCCCTTCAACATTAACTATTACAGTAGGAAATACAGGTAAGCTTACAGCAACAGTATCACCTGAAAATACAACAGATAAATCACTTACATGGACATCAAGTGATACATCAGTTGCTACAGTAAATAAGAGTGGTGTTGTAACAGCAGTTGCAGAAGGAACAGCAACAATAACCGCAACAACATTCAATGGATATAAGGCAACAGCAACGGTAACAGTAGAACCTAAAGAAGTTCCAACCTTAGAAAATGGTGTATACTTTGAAAAACCTTCAGGTTGGGGCGACACAATTAATGTATATATGTGGTCTGATAGTACAGGTCA
This sequence comes from Lachnospiraceae bacterium, assembly GCA_017416465.1. Lineage (GTDB taxonomy): Bacteria > Bacillota > Clostridia > Lachnospirales > Lachnospiraceae > Bovifimicola. Next base: position 122,559 of record JAFQCK010000015.1, read on the forward strand.
AAAATATATGGGTGCATGGCCTGGAACAGCGATTGAAAACTTAGGAGATAATCTTTACGGATTCTCATATAAGTCAGATGTTAGCGATATGAAGATTATCTTTAATGATGGTAGTAATCAGACAGCAAATTTAGAATTTGTTAATAATGGTTATTATAATCAGAGTGGTTTGGTATATGTAGTCGACACAACTGATAGTGGAAAAGTAATTGTAAAATATGTTGATGAATCAGGAAATGTTCTTTCAAGTAAAACACTTAGTGGTACAGTAGGTTCAGCATATACTACAGAGGCGATTACAATTGATGGATATACATTAAAGACTAGTCCTTCAAATGCGACAGGAACATATACATCATCAAGTATTACAGTAACATATGTATACAAAAAAATTAAAATTGACGACGGCGGAGACGAAACACAAAATCAAGGTTGGGTACAGCAGAATGGTAAGTGGTATTATTATGATAACAGTGGTGTAATGCAGACATCTAAGTGGATTGATAATAAATACTATGTAAAGGCTGACGGTTCAATGGCTGTATCAGAATTTGTAGGAAATTATTATCTGGATGAAAATGGTGTATGGGTAACAGGCTCTAAGTGGCTAAACCTTAATGGAACATATTACTACATTAAATCAGGAATTGTACAGAAGTCAAAATGGGTAAAAGTAGGTTCGTATTATTATTACTTTAATGCGAGTGGTGTAATGCAGGCAAATAAGTGGATAAATAATACATACTATGTAAAATCTAATGGTGTTATGGCAACATCTGAGTTTGTAGGCAATTACTACGTAGACGAAAATGGTGTATGGATAACAGGAACAAAATGGGTTAAGGTAGGAAGTGACTACTATTATCTCGTAAAAGGTGTTGCTCAAAAATCGAAATGGTTAAAAGTAGGTTCATATTACTATTACTTTAATGCAAACGGAGTAATGCAGGCAAACAAATGGATTAATAATAAATATTATGTAAAATCCAGTGGTGCGATGGCAGTAAATGAATTTGTAGGAAATTACTACGTGGATGCAAATGGTGCATGGGTAACAGGTTCGCAATGGTTAAAAGTAAATGACGAATGGTATTACATAAAATCAGGAATTGTACAGAAATCAAAATGGGTAAAAGTAGGTTCATACTATTATTACTTTGATGCATCAGGCGTAATGCAGACTTCTAAATGGATTAATGGTACTTACTACGTAAAAGCTAATGGTGCAATGGCAGTATCAGAGTGGGTAGATGGTGGAAAGTATTATGTAGATGCAAACGGAAAATGGGTTAAAAATCCATAATATACTTATTTATCTATAATTAATACAAAAGATAAAAATTAATATTAAAGACTTTCGTAAGTTGGAATTTGTATCCAACTTATGGAAGTCTTTTTTTAAATATATTTATTTTATTTACATAAATTTTGTGGAAAATGCTATAATTTATTGAATCTAAAATACAAACTATGGTATAATATTACAAATATTGTCGATATATGAATTATAATAATGGGGAAAAGTGTACAAAATATTTATTAATTTATAAATTTAAGGAGAATGAACTCTATGAAAAAGAATATGAAAAGAGTAGTTTCAGGAATAACATCTTTGGCAATGTGTTTTTCTGTATTATCAGGTTTGAATTTCAATATATATGCATCGTATCAGGTGTCGGACAGACCATATGATGTAGGCAAAGTTTTGGAGGATAATCAGGACTTAACAGAGGGAATGATTGATACAAAAGAGTTTGATTATCTGGCATTGAATGAGAGTATAGAGAAAGAGGCAAATAATCAGCAATTAGATACAATCGGACTTTTTGAAGCAGATAAGGTGTTAAATACAAGTGATACTGAAGAGAAAGCAAACTTGCCGTCAAGTATAGATATAAGTGAAAGTGAATATTTTCCGGAAGTAGGAGATCAGGGCTCATCAGGCAGTTGTTGGCATTATGGAACATCATATGCATGCCTTACTTATGCCAATAATAAAGCAAGAGGTATAAAAACTACACCTGAGAATACGATTAATCCGATGTTTTGCTATAACTATGCAGCAGGGACTAAAAATTCTTCATTAGAAGGTCTTTTAATGCAAATTGGTTATCCGTCAGTTGGTGTTCTTCCGATTGATACAAAGAATACAGTATCATTATATCCTATAAAAGAAGTATGGGAAAGTGCAGTGAGAAATCGTGGTGGACAGTATATTTCATACAAATGTTTTGGAGATGAAGATGAGGTCGTAACATCACCGGATGATTCAAGTATATATATGTTAAAGAAGAACTTAAGTGAAGGTAAACCGGCTGCGCTTGGTTCTCTTGCATATAACTGGAATTTTTCTGTTGTGGCCTCAGGTGAACATAAAGGTGAAGTTGCTATTGACAGATGTGATTTGAATAAAACCGGTGGACACATAATTGCTTTTGTAGGATATGATGATAATATATGGATTGATATAAATTATGATGGTAAAGTTCAGGAAGCTGAGATGGGAGCTTTTAAGATGATAAATTCATGGGGAAAAGATTGGGGAAATGATGGTTATGTATGGGTTGCATATGATTCACTTAACAAAACCTCGCAGATTCTTACAACAGAAGAAGCGACAAGAATTAATAACGCAATTAATGCAGGAACAATTAAAGCGAATAAAGTAAATAATAGTGTACGTAAGTCATTTTTTATGTTTGAAACATATAGTAACCCTGTTGTAAGAGATAGAATATCATCGGAATGTCTTGTATATATGACTGTTAATACAGGTTCAAGAAGAGAAATGACAATGTCAGTTACAGCTACTAATAAAAAAGATGGTACGGTTACAGAATATGTAATGCCTAACTATGCAGGAGAGGCAGGAGGTAAGAATCTTGCGTGGGATGGAACAGCATTTTCAAAAGATGCAACAATGGTGTTTGACTTAGATAATGTAATATTTGATATTACGCCAGAGACCATGGAAGATTATGATTGGGAAGTTATATTTGATGACAATACTTTAGACGAATATTCAATTACAGTAAAAGATGTATATTTTACTGTGGAAGGCGTAAAAAAATATACAACAGGTATATCAAAGCTTCCATTAAACGGAACATCTAAAACATATAAGATGACACTTGGTGGTGGAACAGATGCTTCTATTACAGAAGAAAATAATAAAAATGTAATTATCTACTATAACAATTCCGGTTATAGTGATGTAAATATCCATTACAAAGATGGAAGCGGAACATGGACTACTGCACCGGGGATGCAGATGAATGTAAGTGATACACAGGACGGATATCGATTTAGATATGTAATTAATATGGGAAGTGCTTCATCGGTTACAATGTGTTTTAATGACAGAGATGGTTCGTGGGATAATAATGGAGAGAAAAACTATGTAATTACTAAACCGGGATGTTATGGAATAAAGAGCGGTGCCATTGTAGAACTTGAAGAAGTAGAAGATATACCTGCAGAATGTTTAATTCTTGATAAAGAAAATATAGAGATGTTTGAAGAAGAACAATCTATTGTGACAGCCACAATTACACCAATAGAAGCAACAGATAAAACAGTAATCTGGAAGTCAAGTGATGAATCAGTTGCGACAGTAAGTAATGGGGTAATTACAGGTAATAAAGAAGGAAGTGCAACAATTACAGCAACAACATCTAACGGATTATCAAAGGAAGTAAAGGTTACAGTAAAAGTTAATCCAAATGTAGTAAAGCCAACAGGTGTGTCAGTTCTTCCTATTGAACTTTCATTAATTAAAGCTGATACATATACATTAACGGCAACTGTTATACCGGAAAATGCAACAAACAAGAGTGTAAAATGGTCATCAGCGAATGAAAATGTAGCAACAGTAACAGATGCTGGTGTTGTAACAGCGGTAGGAAATGGAAGTACAGAGATAACAGCAACAACATCTAACGGATTGAGTTCAAAAGTTAAAATAACAGTAGAAGAGGTTGTGGAAGAATTTCCGGCAATAGAAAATGGTGTATATTTTGAAAAGCCGTCAGGTTGGGGAAGCACAATATATGCATATATGTGGATAGAAAAGAATGGTACATCAGATAAGTTGTTAGGTACTTGGCCGGGAACAAAGATTGATAAGATTGAAGGTAGCATATATGGATTTTCTTCAACAGCTGTTGAAGGAGAGACAATGATAATTTTTAATGATGGTAATAACCAGACAGCAGACTTAAAGTTCTATGAAAATGGTTATTATGATGAAGATGGATTTGTTAAAAAAGTGGTATCAAAAGGAAAAGTATACATAAAATGTGTGGACGAGGATGGAAATGTTTTAGCAATAAAATGTATGATAGGAGAAGTTGGAACACGATATAAAGTAGAGTTACCGGAAATAGAAGGATATACGCTCATAACCGGAAATACTACTACTGAAATAAAAAATTATACAAAAGAAGATATAACTGAAACCTATGTATATAAAGCAAATCAGGCGATAAAGACAGGTTGGCAGGAAAATGACGGAAACTGGTATTACTATGATAGTGAAGGAGTAATGCAGTCATCAAAATGGATAAATAATAAATATTATGTAAAATCAAATGGAGTAATGGCGACATCAGAGTTTGTAGATGGTGGAAAGTACTATGTAAACGAAAAAGGAGTATGGGTAACAGGCACAAAATGGTTACAAAAAGATAATAAATGGTATTATCTGAAGTTAGGAGTAGTGCAAAAATCAAAATGGGTAAAAGTAGGTTCATATTATTATTACTTTGATGGAAAAGGAGTAATGCAGTCATCAAAGTGGATAAACAATAAGTATTATGTAAAATCAAATGGAGTAATGGCGACATCAGAGTTTGTAGATAGTGGCAGATATTACGTAGATGAAAACGGAGTATGGATATCAGGAACAAAGTGGCTTAAGAAAGATAACAAATGGTACTACATAAAATCCGGAGTAGTACAGACTTCAAGATGGGTAAAAGTAGGAACAAAGTATTACTATTTTGATGGGGAAGGAGTAATGCAGACATCAAAATGGATATCAGGAAAGTATTATGTAAAGGCTGATGGAAGTATGGCAGTATCAGAGTGGGTTGATAATGGGAAATATTATGTAGATTCTAATGGATTATGGGTTAAAAATCCTTAGTTCATAAAAATAAAAAAGGAGGAAAAAGGATGGATTCGAAAAACAAATCTTATGGAAAAAAGCTTAGAAATAAAAGAATTCTAAGTGTATTTCTAACACTTTTAATGGTAGTATCAATGTTGCCGATATCCGCATTTCAGGTTACAGCGAATGCAGCAGACGATATAACTGTTAAAGTACATTTTAGAAACACGAGTAACTGGGGTCAAGTGTATGTATATGCGGGGGATGGTGCAAGTTGGACACCACTTCTTACATCAACCTGGCCGGGGGATCAAATTGAAAAAGACGCCTTAGGCTATTACACATTTGAGACTACTAAGAGTTCAGCAACAGTGTTAAATCTTGTGTTTAGTGATGGAACTAGTAATGATGCTTACAAGACACCAAACCTTACTGTTAAAGCGGGTGCTACTGAAGCTTGGATTAGTGATAATACTGTATCATATTCGGTTCCTTCAGGCGGACCAACTGTAAGTGGTAATAAAGTTACATTTACTTATTCAAATAGTTCAGCTTCTACAGTATATGTGGCTGGAACGATGAATGGTTGGAGTACAACTGCTAATCAGATGACAAAATCAGGTTCAAACTTTACATGTACAATGGAACTTCCTACAGGCATGTATGAGTACAAATTTGTAGTAAATGGAAGTACTTGGATAGCAGACCCTACTAATGGGAATACTATTGGAAATAATGGAAATAGTGTTCTTGTAGTTCCGGGTATTCTTGCAACTAACATTAGTGTGAAAAAGGGAAGTACTACAGTTCAGTTACCTGGTGAACTTACATATATAACTGCTTCGGGTGAAAGTACAAAACCGGTTACATATACAGAGTCTGTTGATGGAGTTAGCATTAATGGTAATGTTCTTACTTTATCAGAAGGATTTTCTAAAACTGAATTTGAAATAACCGCAAAAACAACTGATAACCAGACTGCTACAGTTAAGGTATATATTTACGAGCCTGCGGCTATAACAGTTAAGATTCATTATGACAGGAGTGATAATGCGGAAAAAGATTGGAATGCGTGGATTTGGTCGGATCAGATTGGTGGAAGTGGTAATGAATTAAAATTAGAAGGTGGAGAATATGTTGCTACATATACAATTAGTGCAGAAGATGCAATTTATATTAATTCATTAAACTATATCATCAGAAAAGGTGAATGGGTAGCACAGGAAGCTACAAGAACTATCGACCTTACAAGCGTACTTTCAGGTACAGTTCACTCTTATGTAAATACAGACGGAAGTTATAGCAATGATACATCAGAGGCAGTTTTAGGGACAAAACTTAATTCAGTTAAGTATAATCGTGGAACTAATAAAATTACTATAAAAGCCTCTGGCACTGTAGTTAATCCTTCGTCAGCATTTGTGATTACAAAATCAGATGGCTCAACAATAAAGATTACAAATGTTGCACAGTCAGGTTCAACATATACATTAACAATTTCAGAAGATTTAACATCTATTGAAAAAGTATGTGGAACATATATGCTTACATATGATGGCAATAAATACAACGTTAATATGCCGAATGTATATAAGACAGATGAGTTTGAAAGCTTATATACTTATTCCGGTAATGATTTAGGTGCTACATGGACAGCTTCAAAAACTACATTTAAGGTTTGGGCACCTACTGCAAATGATGTAAAAGTTCAGCTTTATGCAACAGGTTCAGATAAAGAAGAGGGTAGTGCTAAGCTTGGCACATATTCTATGACAAAGGGAGAACAAGGTGTATGGACTGTTGAAGTTAAAGGTAATTTACATGGCGTTTATTATACATATCTTACAGATGTAAACGGTCAGATTGAAGAATCATGTGACCCATACGCAAGAACAACAGGTGTAAATAGTGCGAGAGCAATGGTAATTAATTTGGATTCTACTGACCCTGAAGGATGGGAAAATGATATTAGTCCTAATAAGGGTATGAGTTATACAGATTCAATTATTTATGAATTGCATGTAAGAGATTTATCTATAAACGAAGAATCAGGAATTAAAGATGAGTGGAAAGGTAAATTCTTAGGTCTTACTCAGAAAGGAACAACAAATAATGACGGAATTCCAACAGGTTTAGACCACATCAAAGATTTGGGTGTAACACATATTCATTTATTACCGGTATATGATTTTGGTTCAATAGATGAAACAATGACAGAAGAAGATAAAGCTGCTAATACAGCTAAACAATTTAACTGGGGATACGACCCAATGAACTATAACGTTCCTGAAGGTTCTTACTCTACAAATCCATATGATGGTAACTCAAGAGTAAAAGAAATGAAGGAAATGGTTCAGACATTACATGAAAATAACATCAATGTAATTATGGACGTGGTTTATAACCATGTTTATGATGCAGGAAATTTTGGATTTAATGAGATAGTACCTAATTATTTCTCAAGAACAAACGCAGATGGTACATATTCAAATGGTTCGGGATGTGGAAATGATACAGCATCTGAACGATCAATGGTTAGAAAATATATTGTTGATTCAGTAAAATATTGGGCAGACGAATATCATATTGATGGTTTCAGATTTGACTTGGTTGGTCTTTTGGATGCAGAAACAATTAATCAGGTTGTAGATGAGGTTCATAAAACACATCCTGATGTGGTATTTTATGGCGAAGGTTGGACAATGGGTACAGCAGTAGAACCTTCTGATACAGTAATGGCAACACAGCAGAATGCTTATGCAACACCAAACTTTGCATATTTTAGTGATACATTCAGAGATTTCTTAAAGGGAAAGAATGATGAAGTGACATGGGGATATGTTCAGGGTGCTACGGAAGGTGATCAGGAAGGTACACTTATAGATTGCTTTATGGCTAACACATCATGGATTCAGAATCCAACACAGGTAATTAACTATGCATCATGCCATGATAATTATACATTGAAGGATAAGATTAATGCGACAAGAAGTGATACATCAGAGTCTAACCGTATTAAGATGAATAACTTGGCAGCGGCTATCTATATGATGGCGGAAGGTATTCCTTTAATTCATGCCGGTGAAGAAATGTTAAGAACAAAGGTTGATAATGAAGGAAATATTATTCATAACAGCTATAATTCACCAGATTATATTAATAGCCTTAAGTGGGGAGATTTAGATTTAAAAGATTATCAGGAAGTAAGAGATTACTATAAAGGTTTAATTGAATTTAGAAAGAATCATGCTGCATTAAGATTAACTACAAAAGCGGAAGTTAAGGCAAATGTTGAAAGTATTTATTTTTCAGATAATGTGGTTGGATTTAGATTTAATGGAAAAAACAGTGTTGCAAAGGAAGTTGCAGATGAAATCGTAGTTATCTTTAATGCAACAAGTTCATTAAAAGTAATTAATTTATCTAATCATGGATTTGGTTCAGGAACCTGGAAGATTTGTGTGGATGGAGACAATGCAGGCACAGATGTTTTGGCTACAGTTTCAGATAATACTGTATCTGTATCAGCATATTCAGCAATGGTTCTTGTAAAAGGTGAAACAGTAGATAATAATTCTGTTTATAAAGCAAATGAAGTTGAAGAAACAGGTAGAGTAAATATTGAATATGTTGACGAAGACGGAAATGTATTGGAAACAAGTTCAATTTCAGGTGCAATTGGAGCAGCATATCAGGCAGATGCGATTGAAATTGAAGGATATACAGTAAAGACTACACCTTCAAATGCAAATGGAAAGTATACCTCAAAAGATATATTTGTAACATATGTTTATGAGAAAAATACAGTGGTTTTAAAAGGTTGGCAAAGTGTAGACGGAAAATGGTATTATTATGATGCTAATGGAGTAATGCAGAAATCAAAATGGGCTAAGATAGGTTCATATTATTATTACTTTGATGCTAATGGAGTAATGCAGGCAAATAAATGGATTAATAATAAGTACTATGTTAAGTCAAATGGTGTGATGGCAGTATCTGAGTTTGTAGATGGTGCAAGATACTATGTAGATGAAAATGGTGTATGGGTAACCGGTACAAAATGGTTACAGATATCCGGAAAATGGTATTATTTAAAATCTGGAGTTGTTCAGAAATCAAAATGGACTAAGATAGGTACATCATATTATTATTTTGATGCTAATGGCGTAATGCAGTCTTCAAGATGGGTTAGCAATAAGTACTATGTTAAATCTAATGGAGTAATGGCAACATCAGAATTTGTAGATGGCGGAAAATACTATGTAGACGAGAACGGTGCATGGGTAACAGGTACAAAATGGTTACAGGTATCCGGAAAATGGTATTACTTAACATCAGGAGTAGTACAGACATCAAGATGGGTTAAAGTAGGAACTAAATGGTACTACTTTGATGCTAAAGGTGTAATGCAGACATCAAGATGGATTAGTAATACCTATTATGTAAAAGCTGACGGAAGCATGGCTGTATCAGAATGGGTAGATAATGGTAGATATTATGTAGATGAAAATGGAAAGTGGGTTAAAAATCCATAATTTTATAAGTAGTCAGATATAATGATAAAGAGACTTTGGTAAAATTGTAAAAACAGTTTTATCAAAGTCTTTTTTATTCTTATTATTAATAGTGCAAAAAAATATTTTTGTATCAATGTAAAAATTGTTTAATAAGTTGAAATTACATAATAAAACATATATAATAAAAGTCAGAGTAAAAAGAAAAATTTAAACAAATAACAATGAAAATAAGAATGGAGGAAAAGTATGAGAAGAAGTAAAAAATGGTTGGCACTTTTTTTATCAACTGCTATGTTAGCTGCAGGCTTTTCGAACTTGCAAGTAACAGCTTATGCAACTGAAAACACAGCGACAATTCAATTTTCAGATACGGAAAGTAATGTACAAAAGGTATATACAATTAATGATGAACTTCCTAAAGCAGTTGATATAAGTGCTGACGAGTATTTTCCTGAAGTAGGAGATCAAAGCTTTAATGGCAATTGTGGTTACTGGTCAAGTTATTATCATAATTTTACATACGCGTATAATAAGAAACATGGTATAAAAACAACTACAGAAACAAGTCATAATCCGATATTTGGTTTTGCATTTTATGGACGCTCATTGGAGAGTGATCAGTTTATAGCCATGCAGATTGGATATCCAACTTTTGGCACATTGCCATTAGACCATTATGGAACAAATTGTTTTTCTCCTACAAAAGAAGTGTGGGAAGACGCAATCAAGCATCGAACTGCAGGATTTGATGATTATAAGAGATTTGGTGAAGAAGATGCAATAATAACCGGACCTGATGATTCAAGCTTGAAACAGATTAAAATGCTTTTAGCTAATGACTTAATAGTTGGTATTGGTACGTTATCAGGTAAATGGAATATTGCAGAAGTAGGTGATGGACAATACAAAGGTGAAGCTATTATTGACAGATGTGATATATCCGGACTTGGTGGTCATGGTATCAGTTTTGTTGGATATGATGATGATATATGGGTAGATATCAATCATGATGGTCAGAAGCAGAATGCAGAATTTGGTGCATTTAAAATGGTTAATTCATGGGGACCAAATTGGCAAAATGGTGGATTTATATGGGTAGCTTATGATGCGCTGAATTCTGTTTCGCAGGTTATAACATCAGCTGATGAGACAAGAATTAATAATGCTATAGCAGCGGGTACACTTAAATGTAAGAAAGTAAATAACAGTGACCGTATGTCATTTATTTGGTTTGAGACAGTTTCTACTTTAAAACTTAGAGAGAAAGATACATCAGGATGTATCTGCTATCTTACAGTGAATACAGGTTCGAGAACAGAGATGAGAATGTCACTTACTGCTATAAGCAAAGCAGATGGAACTCATACAACATGGAACTTCCCAAGTTTGGTATATGATGATGACGATTATGCGTGGGATGGTACAAAAAAAGCTACTGATGCTACGATGGCATTTGATTTGGATAATTTATTTGAGGATATTTCGGCAGACAAACTAGATAACTATACTTGGCAGGCAACGTTTGGAGATACAACAAATGATGACCATGCACTTGTTGTTAAAGATGTATATATTGCTACTGATGGTGTAAAGAGATATGTGACAAACGTATCACAGATACCATTAAACGGTAACGAAAGAACATATGATTTGAAGTCAATATCATCGGGAAATACATCAGATTTAGTAATCGAGGAAGAAAATAAAAAGAATGTAATAATTTACTATGATAATTCAAGCTTTAAAGATGTAAATGTTCATTACAAAGATGGTAGTGGAACGTGGACTACTTCTCCGGGAGTGCAGATGAATGTAAGTGATGCACAGGTTGGATATGGATACAGATATGTTGTAAATATGGGAAGTGCTTCATCAGTAACGTTATGTTTCAATAACGGAAATGGTTCATGGGATAATAATGGCGAGAAAAACTATGTAATTACAAAACCAGGATGTTATGGAATAAAGAATGGTTCAATTGCAGAGCTTAAAGAAGCAGAAGATATACCGGTAGAAGATATAACACTTGATAAGGATAGTGTAGAATTATATGAGGAAGAACAGTCTAAGGTAACACCTACAATTACACCAATGGATGCAACGGATATGACAGTTATCTGGAAGTCGAGTGATGAGAGTGTCGCAACTGTAGATAATGGAGTAATCACAGGTGTTAAAGAAGGTAGTGCAACAATTACAGCAACAACATCTAACGGATTATCGAAAGAAGTAAAAGTAACAGTAAAGGTTAATCCAAACGTGGTAAAACCAACAAAGGTGTCAGTTCTTCCAATGGAATTATCTTTAATTAAAGGAGATACATATACATTAAATGCGACAGTTGAACCATCCAACGCAACAAATAAAAGTGTAAAATGGTCATCATCTAATGAAAAGGTAGTGACAGTAACATCAGCAGGTGTTGTAACGGCAGTAGCAAAAGGAAGTGCAGAGATTACAGCAACAACATCTAATGGATTAAGTGCAAAAGTTGCAATAACAGTAGAAGAGATTTCACAAGATTTTCCTGCAATAGAAAATGGAGTATATTTTGAGAAACCATCAGGATGGGGAAGCACAATATATGCGTATATGTGGATAGAAAAGAATGGTACATCAGAGAAGTTAATGGGTACTTGGCCGGGAACAAAGATTGATAAGATAGAAGGAAGTATATATGGATTTTCTACAACAGCCACTGAAGGAGATGTAATGATAATCTTTAATGATGGAACTAATCAAACGGCAGATTTAAAGTTCTATGAAAATGGTTATTATGATAAAAATGGATTTGTAAAGAAAGTAGTGTTAAACGGTAAAGTATATGTTAAATGTGTAGATGAAGAAGGAAATGTATTATCGATAAAATGCATGACTGGAGAAGTCGGAACACGTTACGAGGTTCAACTATCGGAAATAGAAGGATATACTCTTGTAACAACAAATACTACTACTGAAATAAAATACTATACAAAGGAAGATATAACAGAAACTTTTGTATACAAATCAAATAAAGTAAAACTTACCGGCTGGCAAGAAGAAGACGGAAAATGGTATTACTATGATAATGATGGAGTAGTGGCTAAGTCACAGTGGAAAAAAGTAGGAAATAAATACTACTATTTCGATACAGAAGGAGTAATGCAGTCTTCAAAATGGATAAATAATAAATATTATGTAAAATCAAACGGAGTAATGGCAGTATCTGAGTTTGTAGATAATGGAAGATACTATGTAGATGCCAACGGAGTATGGGTAACCGGTTCAAAATGGTTGCAAGTAGATAGCAAGTGGTACTACATTAAGTCTGGTTCAGTTCAGAAGTCAAAATGGTTAAAAATAGGTTCGTATTATTACTATTTTGATGCAAGCGGAGTAATGCAGTCTTCAAAATGGATAAGCAATAAATATTATGTAAAATCAAATGGTACAATGGCAACTTCAGAATTTGTAGCAAATGGAAGATACTATGTAGATGAAACAGGCGCATGGGTAACAGGAACAAAATGGCTTAAAGTAGATAATAAATGGTATTATCTAAAGAACGGAGTAGTGCAGGTATCATGCTGGGTAAAAGTAGGAACAAAGTATTACTATTTTGACGCAAGTGGAGTAATGCAGACATCAAGATGGATATCCGGAAAGTACTATGTAAAAGCTGATGGAAGTATGGCAGTATCAGAGTGGGTAGATAATGGAAAATATTATGTAGGTTCTGATGGTGCCTGGGTTAAGAATCCATAAAATAGTGATAAATGAAATTCTGTGGTTTGACATTGATAGATAAAAGTGTTATTTTTATAAAAGTTTTATTAAGAAAAGAATATTTTAAACTATCTGCATAAAGGAGAATTTTACATAAAATGATTTTAGAAAAAAAAGGTGAAGGAAAGAAAAGAGATGTCGTGGTAGATATAATTAAAGGTATTGGAATCTTTTGTATGGTTGCCGGTCACTGTGGTTCGCCTATAACAAAATTTGTTTATTTGTTTCATATGGCAATCTTTTTTATCGCATCAGGATATTGTTATAAAGATAGTAGTTCAGATAATAAGAACTCACTATTTGGGTTTATAAAAAGAAAGTTTGTGATGTTGTGGTTGCCATATGTTGTTTGGACGGCGATTTATTCATGCTTACATAATTTTTTTCTAGATATTAATGTTTATACGGATAATCCACTAATATTGGAACAAGAATCTATACAGCATATGAGTTTAATTTATGCATGGAGTGTTACTGATATTGTAAAAAATATAATTAAATCTTTTATGTTTCGAGGAATTACCAGAATAGGTGGAGCATTATGGTTTGTAGCTACATTAATGGAGATAACCGTATTATATTGTATTATTGATTTTATAATAAAAAAGCTAATAAAAAAGGATAAAGTATTGTGTGTACAAGCTATCTTTTCAGTTTTGTTTTTGTGTTTAGGTTATTTGTGTTCTTTAAAAGGAATCTCTTTTATGGGGATAGAAAAGGTATTATCTTGTTATATATTGTTTTATGGAGGATATGTATTAAAGAAAAAGAATGTGTATATTAAGGAAAGAGAAAGTTATTTTCATATTGCAGTTTTAACAATTTGTTTTGCAATATTGCTAGTGCTTAATAGATTTGGCAGCGTTTCTCTTAATATAAATAGTTACGAAAATCCGTTATTTTTTATGTTTGCTTCATTTGTTGGTTGGCAATTTTTGTATGAAATAGCGTTTTTGGTAAAGAGAATAGATATCTTGAAAAGATCATTAGTATGTATGGGCCAAAATACGATGTCAATTGTAATTTTTCATTTTCTTTGTTTTAAAATAGTTAGTTATATTGGCGTAGTAATTAAAGGTCAATCACGATTCCTAGTAGCAGCTCATCCGGTTTTATATCGTGATGGATATTGGTGGATGGCTTATATGTTTGTCGGATTAGTAATACCTATTATGTTAAGTGTTATGTGGAAAAATGTAAAAGAAAAGATAGTGTCAATTTGCACGAATTAAAAACTAAGTATATATGAACCATATCTTTACAGTTTAGTAATTAATCTGAAAAAGGTATGGTTCATTTTTAATTCTTTGACAAACGCTTATATGCGTGATATAGTAAAATACGTAAAAAAATGCATAAAATTTGTTACAAGTAATGTCTTATATATTGAGAATATGAAAGGAATTAAATAAGATGAAACACATTTTCATAGTTGGTGCCAAATCAATTGGAGCATATGGTGGATATGAAACTTTTGTAAATAAATTAACTGAATATCATCAGAATAATAAACATTTAAAATATTATTTAGTATGCAAAGCAAATGGTGACGGATGTATTGATGAGACTATTTTACATGGAATGAAGAATATATCAGATTCGGAGTTCACTTACCATAATGTGCATTGTAAAAAAATTAATGTTCCTAATATCGGACCGGCACAAGCTATATATTATGATGTTGCAGGTTTAAATTGGTGTTGTAAATATATAAAGGAACATAATATAAAGAATCCGGTTATATATATATTAGCGTGTAGAATAGGACCGTTTATGCCATATTTTAAAAAGAAAATTAAATCGCTTGGTGGAAGACTTTGTATTAATCCTGATGGTCATGAATGGCTTAGACAAAAATGGAGTAAGCCTATAAGAAAGTATTGGAAAATATCTGAACAGATGATGATAAAACAGGCAGATTTGGTTATCTGTGACAGTAAAAATATAGAAAAATATATACGAAGAGAGTATAAGAAATACAGACCTAAAACAACTTATGTATCATACGGTGCAGACATTAAGAAAAGTGTGTTGTCTGCTGATGATGAAAAAGTGTTATCATGGTATAAAGAAAAAGGTTTAAAGTTTAAAGAATATTATTTGGTTGTCGGAAGATTTGTTCCTGAAAATAATTATGAAGTAATGATAAAAGAATTTATGAAATCAGATTCTAAAAAAGATTTTGCTTTAATAACTAATGTATCTGATAAATTTATGGAAGAATTGAAGAATAGGACAGGGTTTCATAAAGATTCTCGAATAAAATTTGTTGGAACAGTTTATGATGAGGAATTGCTTAAAAAGATAAGAGAAAATGCTTATGCATATTTTCATGGGCACGAAGTGGGTGGAACAAATCCTTCTTTATTAGAAGCACTTGGAAGTACAGATTTGAACTTACTATTGGATGTAGGTTTCAATAAAGAAGTTGCAGGAGATAGTGCATTATACTTTAGTAAAGATGAGGGAAATTTATCTTCGTTGATAAATAAAGCTGAAAAGATGACTGATGAAGAAATAGCTGAATTGGGATTAAAAGCAAAAAACAGAATAACAGAGGCATATAGTTGGAAGTTTATTGCAGATGAATATGAAAAAGTGTTTACAAGTATAAAATAATAGAATACTTTGTCATATCGATAGGAAAAGGATATATATGAAAAAATTAGAGATGAAAAATATACAATGGATTTGCATAGTGATTTTGACATTTGTTTTAATGCTGTTAGTAGCAGTAACTCAAAATCTGGATAAAAGACGTGCTGATGAAATTGGGAAAAAAGCAGAAGCAGAATATGATAAAAGAAAAATAGAAGTAAATGATAATAAATGTGTAACTGAAGAAAATGAGGAATTTATTAGTGCCTCCAGTATTGAATTAGGAAAAGCTGAGGGACATGTAATAATTAATCCTACGGAGTTTAAGAATAATGTATTATTAAGCTCAGAATATGCGTATTTAAAAACAAGCGGATTAAATTGTTCGGAAAATGATATTGTAATATGCCAGTTTGAAGCATATACAAAAGGTGAAAGTGCTTCTCTAAAGGTTGAATATGGAGATTTTACTAATGTTATATATTTAACAAAGACTCCTACAACATATTATATTCCAATGGTTGGTTTGAATAATGCTGATAAGATAAGATTTGATATTACATCAGATTATGTAAAGACAGTAATTGATAAATTTTATTTAATAAATTATTTTGAAAACTATACAATAGATAAGTTAAAAACTGGATATTATGGTAGTTATGAAAATACGGAGGATATAGCTAGTGCCAGTAGTAGTTTGACAGGACGAAGTTCTGTTCAATGTCTTGTTAAGGATAATTATATGTTTTCTATTGATAATGCGGATGGTAATCTTTATTCATTTGTAAAAAATGAAGATGGCTCATATTCGGAGATAGGAAAAATAAGTCATCTTGGTGCTACAAGAGATATGCAATTTGATAAGACTAAGAATGCATTGATTATAACAGCAAGACAAAACGGAATGTATACAGTAGATATTACTAATCCGGCACAGATGAGTGTATTAGCACATTATGATACACTTGAAGCTACCACAGGTGTATATGTGTATGGGGATTATGCCTTTTTATGTAGCAGATATTGTGGTGTCGAGATTGTCAATATTGCCGACCTTCGTAAACCATATTTAGTCAATAAGATTTCAGATGATAGTGAATATCAGGATTGTTTTGTCGAGGGACAGTATCTGTATGTAGGAGTATATAAAGAAAAGAGAATAGACATATATGATATAAGTGATTTGGGAAATGTTAAACGTATTTCAAAGATTAATCTTGACGGTTCAGGACAGGGATGTTTTGTAAAAAAAGGAATATTATATGTTTCTACAGGTTTAAATTCTTCAAATGTAAGTGAAGATAAAAACGACTTTGGAGCAGGAACAGGTAATGGAATGGAGATATATGATGTGTCTGAACCTGAATTCCCTGAATTATTATCGATAGTTAAAATTGATGGAAGATACAATTTTTCAGGACGTGATATATGGGATATTCAGGTATCAGATAATTACGCATTTCTTACAAGTATGTATAACGGATGTTATGTGTATGATGTATCAGATTTATCAGCGCCTAAATTAGTCAAAAGATACATTTTAAGTACTCCGATAAAAGATAATATTGAAGAAGAAAAAATATATTCTTGGAATGTTACTGAGAGTGGAAGAGGTGCCGCAAATCATGTGTTCCTTGGAGATGGTGAGCTTTATATTTCAATGACAGACGAAGGTGTATATAGAGTCGATTGTGAATTTGCCAAAAGAATTAGTGATGAAGAAAAGGTTGTACTATTTAAAGAAGGCACAAATGCAAATATTAATGTTACCATGAATGATGAAAATGTAAAAATATACAATACGAATTCTTCGATATGGTCTTGTGTATCTAATGGAGAATATATCTATGTGGCGGCGGGGATGAATGGAATACAGGTGTTAGATAAAGAAATGAATCTGGTAAATACAGTAAGTACAAAAGATTCATGTAGAGATATAAAGTTATATGGTGAATATTTATATACTGCTGAAAGTACAGCAGGAGTTGCAGTGTATAAGGTGGATGGAAGTAATGTAACCAAGTATTCTGAAAATAATTTTGAAGAATCTAATTATTTTATATCTCAAATAGAGTTGACCGGAGATTATAACTATATTATTGCTCAGGCTTCTAATTATGAACATATTGTAATAAATATAAAAAATAAGAAGAGATTAAGACAGGTTGCTACAACTTATACTGATAAAGGTTCATTGTATTATAGAAATATCTGTACCGGATTAGTGGCCGGCAAATATGTAGGAATATTTGGAAGTGAAAAAATTGGTTGGTATTCATCTGAAAATGAAGAATTGGTTGAAAATACATTATTAGAGAATGTATTCTATAGAGAAAAAGGTGGAATGTGTGCGATAGGAGATAAGTGCGTAGCAATATTAAGTGGTGGTTATATGTATTTTGATATCTTTACTAATGAAAGTTCAGATGTAATAAAAGCTAAGGGTGCGAGTCTTGAAGGAAAAGTAAGCAGTAACGGTAAATATATGGTCGTATCAAATACAGGCGAGGGAAATGTTGTCATCCTTGATGTTAGCGATATAAATAATCCTATATTAGTATCTAAATATGAAGTAGGTAAAGGCAACCCGGATATAGCATATGTTTCAAATGATATGATATTAATACCATTAAGATATGGTGGATTGATGCAAGTGAAACTCGCTTAATATTTGTTGATGTAAGAGGTGTAATGATTGTGAATATAAAGAAATTAAAAAGACTTTGGATGATGTTTAGACTTACTATATCAAGTGACGGATTAAAAAAAGCTAAAATTGTTAAAAAATCTAATATGTTCAAAGCGTATGGCGAGAATAATTACTGGTTTCCTCGCATCTTACCGGCAGAACCTCATTTGGTGAAGATACACAATAATGTACATGTTGCGACAGATGTGTATTTTTGTACACACGATGTTATGCAGAGAATGTTTAATAACGTACCTGAGTATTATGATTTGCTTTCAGAGAAGGATAAAGCGAGTGGAGGTTTTAAATACAATAAAGGTGAAATAGAGATTTATGATAACGTCTTTATAGGTGCAAAAAGTATTATTATGTATGATGTTAAAATCGGACCTAATGCTATAGTTGCAGCAGGTAGTGTTGTAACAAAGGATGTTCCGGAGGGAATGGTTGTTGGAGGAAATCCGGCAAGAGTTATTTCAACAGTAGCAGATGTGGCCAAAAAGAGAGCAGATAAGTTGAGAGATGCTGATACTTGACATGTAAAATAGATTATGATAAAACCATTTATATTAGGGGCTTTATGCCCCTATTAAAGTAGTGAGGAATCAGAAATGAAGAAATTTATTAAGCTATTTAATAAAGTTGGCGGAAAAGAAATATTAAAACAGTATTGCAGGGCACATGTGCTCTTTTTTTCAGTTATTATTACAATGTTAGTTGGTTTTTCGAAAAAATCACTTGAAATTGTAAGACTCGCAGTAAGTAATAAAATTCTTAATAAACTTAGAAAAAAATATAAGAAATTTATTACGGATTATATGAAGCAAAGTAAAGAGATTGTGCAAAAAGAAGAAAAAAGACGAGTATGGGTATGTTGGTTCCAGGGAATGGAGAGTGCCCCTTTACTTGTTAAAAAATGCTATGAGTCATTACATAAGAATATTACTGACAGAGAGATAGTATTGATTACAAATGATAATTATTCTGAGTATGTACAATTTCCTGAATATATACAGGAAAAGATTGATAAAGGAATAATACCACCGGCACATAAGTCTGATTTATTACGCTTGGAATTATTATATAGATATGGTGGAACATGGATAGATGCTACAGTGTTGTGTACAGGAAAATGTCCTGAATATATGCTTGATTCAGAGTTGTTTTTGTTTCAGGATTTGAAACCGGGATTAGATGGACATTGTACAAGTATTTCTAATTGGTTTATGACAGCAAAGGCGGGGAATAAGTTAATAGATTTAACGTTGGCTTTGCTTTATGAGTATTGGAGAAAAAATAATAAGCTTATTGATTATTTTATTTTCCATTATTTCTTTCAGTTAGTAATAGAAAATTATGCAGAAGAATGGAATAAAGTTGTACCATTTAGCAATGCGACACCACATATATTATTATTAAGAATGTTTGAAAAATATGATGAAAATATGTGGGATAGTATATGTAATCAAACACCTATCCATAAATTATCTTATAAGTTTACAAAAGAAGATGAATTGTTAGAAGACACATATTACAAGAGAATATATGAAAAGGTATAAAAGTAGAAGAGAGAGTTTGAAATGGTAATTGAATTTTATGGTATGCCGGGAAGTGGAAAAACAACATTTGCAAATGATTTTGCTAAAAAAAAATACGGAGATGTATCGTTGATAAATATTACCGATAAGAGTAGAACTTCCTTCTGGTATAAAGTATATTTTAAAATTTTAAGAACATTGGTGAAAAAGAATAAAGAGTATTTAAAATACAGGGATGAATTAATTGATATTGTAAGAGAATATAGGAGTATTTCTGCTAAGTATAATGAAAATAATGTTTTCATAGATGATTATGTTATGGAAATGGCATATGATATATGGACGTATAAGAAATTGTATGAAAAAAAGAAGATATATATATTTGATGAGGGCATTGTTCAGCAGATTATTAATATGTGCGTTAATTATGATGTGGATATAAAAACGGTAGAAAAATTAGTTGACTATATAAAAAAGGGTAAAGAGTACAGATGTTATTATACTAATTCGATAGAAAGTACCATTAATTCTATAGAGCAAAGAAACAGACATGTATGTTTTATAGATGAGTTAAAGGGTAAAGAATTAGAAGATTATCTTAATAAATATAATCAAAGCTGTAGTACTCTTTTGGGGCTTACAGATAGTATTAAAATAAATAGAGAAGATGACTTTGATTATAAATCAGATGTTATATGTAAAGCGATTGGATTGGAGAGATAAAAATGGTTTGCTTTGTTATTTTACATTATATGGCTGTAGATGAAACTAAATTATGTGTAAATTCTATATTGAATAATGTGAATGGTGAAAAGAAAATTATAGTAGTTGATAATGCGTCACCTAACAAAACATTTAATGATTTACAAAAGGAGTACAAAGATACATCTGATGTTGTAGTTATAGAAAGTAAGGAAAATCTTGGCTTTGCAAAAGGTAATAATTTAGGCTATAAGTATGCAGTGGAATATTTTAATCCTGAATTTATTGTTGTTATGAATAATGACATGGAGATTAAACAACAGGATTTTATAGAAGAGATAGATAAGAGTTTTAGTGAATACAACTACTATATTATGGGACCGGATATTTATTCAACAAAGAAAAAATATCATCAGAATCCTCAGACGAGGAAAGTACCTAATAAAGAAGAACTCAAAAAGTTATATCGTAAATTTTGGATTAAGGATAAACTTAGATTTGTAATTGCATTAAAATGGAAATTAAATGAGTTACGTGGAAAAACAGAAGAAGATGATGATAGAAGTAATGTTGAATATGTTGAGGAAGTAAGGGTTAATCCGTTACTTCATGGCTCATGTTATGTGTTTTCTAAATTGTTTATTGAAAAATATAAAGATAAATGTTTCTATGATAAAACATTTATGTATATGGAAGCCGAAATATTATATTATCAGGCATTAAGAAATAACGAAAAAATGATTTATTATCCTAACTTAAAGATAGAACATCACGAAGATGTTTCGACAGATGCAACGTTTAAAAAGCAATATAAAAAATCTATATTTTCAGTAAAATGTTTGTTACAGTCGTATAAAGCTTTTTTGGAACTTATAGAACTGAATGAGCATAATGAAAAATAATAAAGTTAAAGGAGCCTACCTATGGATTTACAAAATAACGATGTAGTGATATCAGTAGTAATACCGGCTTATAATAGAGCGAATATTATAAAAGAATGTTTAGATAGTGTTGTAGCACAGACATATAAAAATATTGAAGTTATAGTAGTTGATGACTGTTCAAAGGACAACACAGCCGATATAGTTGATGCATATGATGATGCCAGAGTGAGAAAGTGTATCAGACTTGATAAGAATAGTGGTGCATGTAAGGCAAGAAATGTGGGAGCAGATGCTGCTATAGGAAAGTATATTGCTTTTCAAGATAGTGATGATATATGGTTTCCGGAAAAACTTGAAAAACAACTTAAATATTTAGAAGAAGGAAATTTTGATTTTGTTTTTTGTGGAATGAAACGTATTGGTCAGAACACAGAATCGTATTATCCATATTTAGGGTTTGATGAAAATGCTGATGCACAGACACAGATATTAATGGAAAATAGATGTTCTACACAGTGCATGTTAATGACAAAGGAGCTATTTGAAAAGGTTAGATTTGATGAGTCGTTTAGAAGATATCAAGATTGGGATTTTAGTATAAGAGCATCAGCAATTGGAAAAATGGGTTATTTATCAGAACCATTGCTTTCTTCAGAAGTTCAGAGTAATAGTATTTCGAGTAATGTTTCAAGATTTGATAGTTTGAAAGTAATATATAATAAATATGAAAATATTATTAGCCAGAATGATATGTTAAAAGCTAATTTTTATAGAAAATTAGGTGGGGAATTATGGAAAGTAGGAGATAGGGAAGGGGCCAGACATTATTATTTAAAATCATTAAAATGGGAATTACATTTCAAGAGTTTGGCAAAATGTATGATTTCTTTTGTAATTCCAGGTAAAAAAATAAATGTGCAAAAAAACAGTTCAAGAATAAAAGTAGGTATTTTAACTTATCATAGGGCTAAAAATTATGGAGCTTTTTTGCAATCGTATGGCTTATGTAAAAGATTGAATTTAGAGTGGGACATCGATGCGGAAATTATCGATTTTTATATGAATAAAGAAACTGTGCATTACAGAACAACCAGAAATCCTGCGAGATTGATAAAACATTTTAAATCCTATAATTTTAAAAGGAAAATGAACAATGAATTTAAAAAAGTCTATGATATTGCACCATTTTCAAAAGAAACATGTGAATCTGATAGTATAGAAGAATTCAATAAGTTTGTTGAAGGAAAGTATGATGTTATAATTGTAGGAAGTGATGAAGTATGGAAGGTGAATTCGTTTAGAGGTTTTCCAAGCCCTTATTGGTTGCCTGAAAAAATGGATTGTAGGAAATTGGCATATGCTACATCATCAAGAAACGATATCTCTAAATTGAGTGATGACACATTGGTTCAAATGAAAGATATGTTGAGTGATTTTGATTATATTACAGTTAGAGATAATAAGACATATGATTTGGTCGATAATATTTTAGATAAGGAAAAAAAAATTGATATTATGCCGGACCCTTCTTTTATATATAATTACCCGGTTTCTAAAGAAAGAGGAAGAAATGTTTTGAGAAAGAAAGCCGGAATAAATAAGGAAGATAAGGTTGTTGTTGTAATGACAGAAAATAATGAACTTCAAAATGCAATTTCGAAGGAATTAGGAAATGAGTATAGACTTGTTTCTGTATTCGAGTATTCTAAGAGTATTAAAAATTTGTCAAATATATCTCCTTTTGAATGGATTGATGTTCTTGCATGTGCAGATATAGTACTTGCTTCGTATTTTCATGCAGTATGTTTTTCGATTATTCTGGGTAAAAAGTTTTTGGCATTTGGTACAGAGATAAAGAAGGATAAACTTATAGGAGTCTTATCCCAGATGAAGTTAGAAGACAGATATGTAAATATTAATACTGAGTTGTATAAGAATGGAGAAATTAAGAGACTTGTTAATGAGGTTTGTTTAAGTGATTACGATAGAACTGAAGAAATAGATGAGGTAAGAGAGAGTTTTAATGGATTTTTAGAGAAGATTCGTAAGAAAGACGAGAGGTAATATATGAAAGATTTTAAAATAGTTTTTCGTAGTAGCTATGGTGGATTTTTGCATTATTATATTGCGTGGGGATTGATTTTCTTTTCAACTATAGCATCACTTTTTAATTTTATACCGGGAACCGTAACAAGAAATTTTATGGTTGGTATATTTATAGTTTTTTTATTTATTTGTAGTATGTTAAAGGGAATAAACAGAAATATATTTTTGTGGATAGTTTTAATGATTGGTATAACCTTGATTAATGGGTATTATCTCAAGAATCCTAATATATATACAGTAAATTTTGTGCCATATCTGACATTTATTTGTGCACTGGTATTATGTTGGGTAGGAGAAATGCGAATTGACTGGGTAGATATTTATCTAAAAGGCGCTCTTATGGCTTATTGTATTTATGCGGGTGTAACGGTTATAACAAGATTTTTACCAAGTTTATATATTAATCATATTGCGCCAATATTAGCGGGAAGTAATAGTCAATCATTAGTTGCATTTTATAAATCGGGTTGTATGGCAGGATTGACATTGCATTATTCTATAAATGGAATGTTGATAACCGTAGGAGTGTTAATTATTTATTCTAAAATTTTATTATATAAAAAAACAAAAAAAGATTATTTAATATTTGGGGTAATGATTTTGGCATTATTGTTTACCGGTAAAAGAGGACATTTAATATTTGCGTTGCTATCTATGTTAGTTGTATATTTTATAAATAGTGGAAAAAAAATTGGAACCAGATGGTGGAAGATTTTAAGAGCCATAGTGTTAATTATTTTTGCAGGTATTATTATATATAAATATGTACCTGCAGCAAGAGTGGTTTTTGACCGAATTGTAGAAATGTTTGAATCTGATGATATAACTAATAATAGAACCAGATGGTGGAATGTTGCTATAACATATTTTAAACAAAATATTTTGTTTGGAATTGGTTGGGGGAATTTTGCCGGGTTATGTGCAAGAGTGGAAGGATATTATGCACATTGTCATAATGTATATCTCCAGCTATTATGTGAAACCGGAATAGTTGGATTTACTATATATATTTCATGGATGGTAAAATGTTTGTATTGTGCATTTAAAAATTTTATTTATGCAAGAGATATAAAGATGCAGGATGAAAAAGATTATTATTTTATGGGATTTTCATTAGGATATCAGATTTTCTTTTTATTATATTGTTTTACAGGAAATCCTCTGTATGATGAAGAGATGTTTATACCTTATTTTATCTCATGCGCGATAAGTTTATATTATAGAAAAAGAATATTACGTGGAGATATTAAAGCGATTCAAGAATAATTTGTTAATAATAAAAGGCTGGATAGAAAGATGAGTAGAGAAAAAGAATTTGCAAAGAATACCGTGGTGTTAGCGATTGGAAGATATTTACCAAAGCTTTTTGCATTAATTACAATACCAATAGTGACGGCAACTTTAACTAAAGATGAATATGGAACATATGACCTTATATGTACTTTGGTTTCGTTGTTATTACCTATTATTACACTTCAGATTCAGTCGGCTGCATTTAGGTTTTTAATAGATTGCAGAGGTGATAAGAAAGAATCAGGAAAGATTATTTCTAATATATTCTTTTTTACATTGATTACGACTTTGATAACTATTGTAATATTTTTCTTTATATACAATAAGGTTTCAATTATTACTAGAGTGTTGATATGTATGTATTTTTGTACAGATATATTGTATCTTTTGTTAGGGCAGGTAGCCAGAGGATTAGGGAATAACTCTATATATTCAGTTAGTGCATTTGTTGTATCATTAACAAATGCTTCGTTAGTAGTATTGACATTAAAGGTAGCGGATTTGGGTCTTAATGGAATATTGTTTTCATATCTTTTCGGACAATTGATAGCGTGTATATACATTGCTAAAAAGATTAATGTTTTATCATATATACATATTAAAGATTGCTCGAAAGACATGCTTAAGAAATTGTTATCATATTCATGGCCTATGGTGCCAAATAATTTATCAAATTGGGTGCTTAAAATTTCGGATAGAATAATAATCACCTCAGTATGTGGTGTTGAAGCTAATGCGGTGTATGCAGTGGCTAATAAGATTCCGTATCTTCTTTCAGATGCACAAAGTGTAATGGTTATGGGATGGCAGGAGAATGCATCTATTGCAGCAAAGGATAAGGATTCAAGTGAATATTATTCGGAAATGTTCAGAACTATGTTTAAAATGGTGATAAGTGTGACGGGAGCACTAGTGGCTGCTACACCTATAATGTTTGAATTGCTGATTAAAGGTGATTATGATGAAGCGTACTATGAGATGCCAATTCTCACAATAGGAATGTTCTTTTATTGTATGAGTGCATTTTTGGGAGGAATATATGTTGCCTATAAAAATACAAAAAAAGTTGCTTTGACTACTGTGATGGCTGCTGCGATTAATGTAGTGGTTAATTTGTTGTTAGTTAAACGCATTGGAATCAGAGCAGGGTCTGTTTCTACGTTAGTAGCTTATCTGGTTTTGTTTGGATATAGAATGTTTGATGTGAATAAGATAAAGAAGATTAAATATAATTATATTGAAATAATTGGTCTTACAATTATTTTGCTTGGAATGAACTATCTTACATTTCAGAGAAATCTGTATTTGGATATAATTAATGTTGTAATAGCTGTTATTTTAATGTTTACATGTAACAGAGCATTAATTAGCAAGATATGTAAACGAATATTTTGTAAATCAAAATAAGGAGAAATTTTTATGGTAGAAATAAAAATGAGCGAGACACAAGAAGTGTCGCTTGAGATTTTAAAGGCAATTACTGATATTTGTGAAGAACAAAATTTGAGATATTCTTTGGTGTATGGAACATTAATTGGTGCGATTCGCCATAAGGATTATATTCCTTGGGATGATGATGTAGATATTATGATGCCACGTCCGGATTATGATAAATTGTTGCTTTATTTAAAAGACCATATAAAAGAATATCCGAATCTTAAAGTGTTTAATCGTGAGGAGTGTCCTGAATATCCTTACATGATTACTCGTATTAGTGATGACAGATATGTTATAAAAATGGAAAACGAAAAACCATATGGAATGGGAGTGTTTATAGACATTTATCCATATGATGGTTTAGGCAAGACTAAAGAAGAAGCAATTAAGTTTGGAATGAAGGGTGATAGAATTTCGTCTTTATGTTATCAGGCAACAAGGGAACATTTTGCTATTGAAACTACTACGTCGGTGTTTAGAAAGATAATAAAATATCCTGTATATTTGTTCGCAAAGATGATAGGAAAAGATTATTTTCAAAATAAGCTTGAGAAATTAGCAAGAGTTAAAGATTATGATGATAGTGAATATGTTGGTTGTGTAATATGGCTTTCTTGGGGAGCAAAAGATATTTTTCCGAGAAAATGGTTTGACGAAACGATTAAAGTTCCTTTTGGGAAATATGAGTTTAGAGTTCCAAAGTATTATGATAAAGTGTTGAGACATGAATATGGAGATTATATGCAATTGCCACCTGAAAAGGATAGAATAGGACATCATTATTTTAAAGTTTATAAAAAATAGTAGACAAAGAAATAATGGTGTGATATATTATGTCTAAATGTTCACGAAAGTTCAAAAGGAGAAGAAGATGAACAAACAAAGTTTTGATGTACTAAAAATTATTGTAGAAGCCGGCTATTCTAATCAAAGAATAATAGCAGAGGAAACCGGTTATTCTTTAGGAGTAGTTAATAAAGCTATAAAAGAATTGTCGGAAAACGAGTATTTGGATTCAGATATGTGCATAACGAATAAGGCTAAGACTTGTATTAAAAATTGTAAACCTAACAATGCAATTATTCTTGCGGCAGGATTTGGAATGAGAATGGTTCCGATTAATATGGAAACTCCAAAAGGATTATTAGAGGTTAGGGGGGAAGTATTAATAGAAAGAACTATCAGACAGCTTCATGAAGCTGGGATTGAAGATATATCTATTGTTGTTGGGTTTATGAAAGAACGCTATGAGTATCTGGTAGATGAATATAATGTTAAGCTAATTGTAAATACTGAATATTCAACAAAGAATAATTTATATTCTGTTAATTTGATTAAGGATAAAATTAATAATTCTTACATAATCCCTTGTGATATTTGGTGTAAGAATAATCCTTATAGTAAGTATGAGCCTTATTCATGGTATATGGTAAGTGATGAGGTAACGGAGTTTTCAGATGTAAGAGTTAATAGAAAGTTTGAACTTGTATCGGTTGATGATGATGAAAAAGGAAATGCGATGTTAGGGATTAGTTACATAACAAGTAGTGACTCGGATACATTAAGAGAAAGAATAACCGATATGTGTAAAAATGATAAGAATATAAATAAATTTTGGGAAGAAGCTTTATATAAAAACGGAAGCATGATTGTGTCTGCAAAGGTTGTTAACAGCTTGGATGCAGTTGAAATTAATACATATGAGCAGCTTAGGGAATTAGATAGTGATTCTAATCATTTAAAGACAGAAGCAATTAGTATTATTAAAGATGTTTTGAATGTGGATTATGAAGATATTAAAAACATTAGTGTTCTAAAAAAAGGTATGACTAATCGTTCATTTTTCTTTGAATGTCTAGGTAAAAAATATATAATGAGAATTCCGGGAGAAGGAACAGAACAGTTAATTAACAGAAAAGAAGAAGCTGATGTATATAAAACCATAAAAGGTAGGGGGATATGTGATAATATTTTGTATATTAATCCTGAAACAGGGTATAAGATAACAGAATATATTGAGGGAGCAAGAGTGTGTGACCAGTTAAATCCTAAAGATGTAAAAAAGTGTATGAAAAAATTAAAAGATTTTCATGACTTGAATTTAAAAGTTGGACATAGGGTTGATATATTTGGTCTGATAGAATTTTATGAATCTTTATGGAACGGAATACCATCAATTTATAAAGATTATGAAAAAACAAAACAATATGTATTTAGTTTGAAAGAATATATTGAAAAAAATAAAAAAGAAGAAATAATTACACATATTGACGCTAATCATGATAATTTTTTGATTTATAATGATGACGAAGGAAACGAAGAAATCAGATTGATTGACTGGGAGTATGCAGGAATGCAGGACCCGGACGTTGATATAGCTATGTTTTGTATCTATGCAATGTATGATAGGGAACAGATAGATGAGACCATATCTTTGTATTATGTCGACGGTTGTGATGAAACTACAAGAATTAAGATATATTGTTATGTTGCTGCGTGTGGATTGTTATGGAGTAATTGGTGCGAATACAAAAGACAGCTGGGAATTGATTTTGGAGAGTATTCTATAAGGCAGTATAGATATGGAAAAGAGTTTTATAAAATTGTTCAGGAAGAACTGACGAAAATAGGAGAGAAATAATGAATACGGTAAAAAGAGCAATTATTATGGCGGCAGGGTTAGGTAACAGAATGAGACCAATAACTGATGAGATTCCAAAGCCATTAATAGAAGTTAATGGGATTAGAATGATTGATACTGTTATAAATGGACTTAAACAAAATGGAATTAATGAGATATATGTGGTTGTTGGATATCTTAAAGAAAAGTTTAAAGTTTTGGAGGAAGAGTATGAGGGATTAAAGTTAATTGAGAATCCATATTATGACACTTGTAATAATATATCATCATTATATGTTGCCAAACAATATTTGGGTGATTGTATAATTTTGGATGGTGATATGATGATTTATAATGAGGAGATATTGTCACCGGAGTTTGAATGTTCGGGTTATAATGCTATATGGACTGACGAAGATACAGAGGAATGGTTAATGACTGTAGAAGATGAAAGAGTCGTATCATGTAGTAGGACAGGTGGAAATAAAGGCTACATATTATATAGTATTTCCAGGTGGTCTATGGAAGATGGTGAAAGATTAAGACATCATTTAGAGATAGAATTTGAAAAGAATAAAAATACAGATATTTACTGGGATGATGTTGCTATGTTTGTTTATCCTGATGAATATGAACTGGGGATTAGAAGAATGCAAAAAGGTGATGTTATAGAAATTGATAGTTTTGAAGAACTTGTAAGAGTTGATTCAAAGTATGAACAGTTTAAAAAAATATAAAATTATAGAATGGAGAATTATTGTGAAAGAAGAAATGAAGTTAAAAAAACAAATCGATTGGGTTGCTACAGTTGTACCGTTTGTTGGTGTTGCAATACTATGTGTATTATTTATGTTGTTTCCAACAGGTTCAGCAAATGTTTTGGCGGAGATAAGAGGATTTTTAGGTGATGATTGTGGTATCTATTATGCAATTTTAGGACTTGGAATTTTTCTTTGTACATTGTATATAGCATTTTCTAAGTTTGGAAATATTAAACTTGGTAATACTGAGAAGCCGGAGTATTCGTCATTTACTTGGGGAACTATGATTTTTACTTCTACTATGGCTGCTGATATTTTGTTTTATTCGTTATGTGAGTGGACGATGTATGCTAATGAAAGTCATATTGAAGATATGGGTGGTATACAGAAGTGGGCATCTACATATCCATTATTCCATTGGGGACCAATAGCGTGGTGTTTTTATATTGTCCTTGCAGTAGCTTTTGGATTTATGCTTCATGTAAGAGGAAGAAATAAGCAGAAGTTTTCTGAAGCATGCAGACCAATCTTAAAAGATAAGGTAGATGGTGTATGGGGTAAAGTTATTGATTTGATTGCTATTTTTGCTTTAATTGCAGGAACTGCTACTACATTTTCGTTAGCAACACCTCTTTTGTCAACAGCAATTAGTAAAGTATTTGGTGTTGCATCCGGAACAGGTTTAACAATTATAATTTTATTAATTATAGCATTAGTATATACATTTACAGTTTTGTTTGGTATGAAAGGTATATCTAAATTAGCTTCATATTGTACATATTTATTCTTTGCATTATTGTTGTATGTATTAATAGGTGGTGGAGAGGCAAGATATATCCTTGAAACAGGATTTTCTGCACTTGGTAATATGACTCAGAATTTTATTGGGATGTCTACTTGGATGGATCCGCTTAGAGAGAATTCATTCCCACAGAATTGGACAATATATTATTGGGCATACTGGATGGTATGGTGTGTGGCAACTCCGTTCTTTATAGGTAAGATTAGTAAAGGCAGAACTATTAAGAATACTATTATTGGTGGCTATGGCTGGGGTTTGGCAGGAACATTTACATCATTCATTATTCTAGGAAATTATGGTCTTGCACAACAGGTAAAACATGGAGTAGACGTTTCAGGATATGTTGCAGAAACAGGAGATTATTCACAGGCAATTATGAAAATATTTGATACATTACCGCTTACAAGTGTAGGTCTTATATTATTGGTAATTACAATGATAGCATTTTACTCTACAACATTTGATGCTCTTACAATGGTAGTATCTTCGTATTCTTATAAGAAGCTTGATGTGGATGCAGAACCTGATAAGCGTATTAGAATTTTTTGGGCAATTATCTTTATTGTTTTACCAATTGGACTTATTTTTGCTGAAAATTCAATGTATAGTTTGCAATCGGTATCTATTATAGCTGCCTTTCCAATAGGAATAATTGTTTTGCTTATAGTGTCAAGTTTTTTCAAAGATGCTAAAAAATATTTAGAAGAAAAAGAAAAGTCTAAGTAGGGTTTGTGTTGTATGAAAGTGCTAAATATGTTAGAATAAATCTAATATATTTAGCACTTTTTGCTATAAAAAGATAAATTAAAGAGCGAAAAAAGAGAAAGGAGAAGCTTATGATGAAAAGAAAATGGACAAGGAGATTGTGTTCGGTATTTTTAGCAGTTACACTTAACTGTGTACCATTTGTGAATGTTTTAGGCGCGGAAAGTATGTATGAAGATGTGGGATGTGAGTATGGCCAAGACATGAATGAATGTAATTTTGGTTATGGATATGTTGATAATGGATATAGGGCACCAAGTCTTAAGAAGGAAAATGTAGTAAATATGTTTTCAGATATGGCATTATCATCTACACTGCCGGATAGTTATGATTCAAGGGATTATGGATATGTAACGCCGGTTAGAAATCAAGGTAGCTGGGGAACCTGTTGGGCATTTTCTACAATTGCATCAATGGAATCCTATGCATTAAGACATGGTTTGGTAGCGGATGAGAATGAAATTGATTTATCTGAGTATAACCTTGCCTATATGGCATATGACGATGCATCATTTACTGATGATATAGGTGGAACTACAGGTGACTATTCAACTACTGATGATATGGTATATGCGTTGAAGAATTTAGGAGGTAATACAGCGTATGCGTTTAAGGTTCTCAGTAAATGGGGAGGGATAGTAAATGAATGTGATGGTTTGTATCCGGAATTGTATGGTAGCGTGGCGAATGAATTTACATATGATAAGTCAAAATTATCATACGTTTTGACAGGTATGCATTGTATAAGTATGAGTGATGCTGATAATGTAAAACAGTCTATAATTGATAATGGCGCATTGGTTGTATATTATTATGACGATTCTAATTATTCGAATAAACAATATTATTTTAATTATGAAATAGAGAATAGTATAAATCATGGAGTAACACTCGTGGGATGGGATGATAATATTAGTAAAGAGTTGTTTTCGATAACTGATTATAATGGAGAAGTACATACGCCTGAGACGGATGGAGCATGGTTAATTAAGAATAGCTGGGGAACGAATTATAGTCGTGGTGAAGAGGGATATATGTGGATATCTTATTGTGATAAATCAATAATCTCATCAGATGCGACAGCATTTATGGTGGATAAGGCGGATAAATATGATTACAATTATCAGTACGATGGAAGTACACATTTTGGCGGAGGACTTATATATTCTGATGGTTCATCTATTATGAATACTCAAAAGTGTGCGAATGTCTTTACCGTACCGGAAGGAACAGGAAGTCAGGCTCTTGAAGCGGTAGCATTTGCTACGAGAGATGCGTCAGTAGGATACTCTATTCAGATATACAAAAATCCTACATTGAATATTGAAAATTCGGATGGAACTTTTTCGGGAACTGATGCTCCGGAAAGTGGAACACCTTTATTAACGACACCTCTTACAGGTACTACAACATATGCAGGTTACTATACAATTGATTTAAAAGATAAGGTGATTTTGAAAGAAGGAGATACTTTTTCAATAGTTATTACTTTTGATGAAAAGTCAAGTATAGAATATTCTTATAATGATTCTGTACATACACAATATTGTAATGAAAATGCGAATAATCAAAGCTATTATTCAACAACAGGTACTGATTTGGTGGATTTATATGAGCATTATTTCTTTGGAACATATAAGATTAATTTGTGTATTAAGGCATTTACGGTAAAAGAAGAGATAAAGACCGGTTGGACTATTGAAGATGATGTTTGGTATTTTTATGATTCCAATGGAGATAAAGTAACAGGATGGAAAAAAATCAACACCAGATGGTATTATTTTAATAATGAAGGACAGATGCAAAGCTCAAGATGGATTAATAATAAGTATTATGTTAAATCTAATGGTGTAATGGCAACATCAGAGTTTGTAGATGGTGGAAGATATTATGTGGACGAGAACGGTAAATGGGTTACTTCTTCAAAATGGATACAATCGGGTGAAAAGTGGTATTATATAAAATCAGGAAGTGTTCAAATGTCACGCTGGGTAAAAATAGGAACGAAATGGTATTATTTTGATTCTAACGGTGTGATGCAGTCGTCTAAATGGATAAACAATGTATATTATGTAAAAAGCAACGGAGTAATGGCGGTTTCTGAATTTGTAGCCGGTGGAAGATATTATGTGGATGAGAATGGTAAATGGGTATTATCCACAAAATGGCTTAAGGTTGGTAATAATTGGTATTATTTGAAATCGGGTAATGTTCAAATATCAAAATGGGTAAAAGTAGGTGCTAAGTATTATTATTTTGATTCTAATGGTGTAATGCAGACTTCTAAATGGATAAATGGTTATTATGTAAAAGCAGATGGCTCAATGGCGGTATCCGAATATGTCGAAGATGGTAAATATTATGTTGGAGAAGACGGAAAAATAGTAGAATAAGTTTAGAAGTATGTAGTTTTACTAAATATTAAATAATATATTAAGAAAAATGTGGTAATATTCGATAAATTAATATGGACTTTTTTATACGGTATATGTTAATATGTATAAAAATGCAAAAATAAAAAAGGAGGATTTTTATGAGAAAATTTAAAAAGCTTGCTTCTAAAGTAGTAGCTTTCTCTATGGCAGCATTACTTACATGTTCAGGTTTTCTTGATGGACTTACAGTTGGTTCAAAGACTTTAACAGGTAATGTTTCGGGAAAGGTTAATGCTGAAGCGGCAACGGTTAGCGGAACGGTTAATGCAGATAAGTTCTCGTGGGATAACGCCACAGTTTATTTCATGCTTACAGACCGTTTTAGGAATGGTAATACATCTAATGACCATTCTTATGGAAGAAATCTTGATGCTAATGGTAATGTTATCAATGTAAGTGATGACAGAGCAACTTTCCATGGTGGAGATTTCGCAGGTGTAACACAGTCAATTAAGGAAGGTTATTTTAATGATTTGGGTGTTAATGCTATTTGGATTAGTGCTCCATATGAGCAGATTCATGGTTACATAGTAGGTGGAGATGGCAATCCAAGTTTTGCACATTATTCATATCATGGATATTATGTACTGGACTACACACAGACAGATGCTAACTTTGGTACAGAAGCAGAATTTAAAGAGATGGTAGATACAGCTCATGAACATGGAATCAGAATTGTACTCGATATTGTTTTGAATCATGCAGGATACAACAGTTTATATGATATGAACGAGTATGGATTCGGTGTTGTTAAAGATGGTTGGGATGATTATTATTTCT
Source organism: Lachnospiraceae bacterium (assembly GCA_017416465.1). GTDB lineage: Bacteria > Bacillota > Clostridia > Lachnospirales > Lachnospiraceae > Bovifimicola. The sequence goes on from JAFQCK010000015.1 coordinate 157,361, forward strand.
CTATGGCTAATGTAAATAACACTGATTATCATAGCTATATAGACTATGATGCAGATGCAGCTTTATGGGGTAAATGGTGGGGACCTGATTGGATTAGAGCAGGTCTTCCGGGATATACTGAAGGCTCAGGTAATGAGATTACTCAGTCGTTAGCAGGTCTTCCTGACTTTAAGACAGAGTCAACAAAGACAGTTGGTATTCCTACTTTCCTTGAAACAAAATGGAAAAAAGAAGGAAGATATGACCAGGAAGTTAACGAATTAAAGAGTTACTTAAACTCTAAAGGATTACCAATGACAGTTAATAACACTATCTGTTACTGGTTATCTTGCTGGGTTAGAGAATATGGTGTAGACGGTTTCCGTTGTGATACAGCTAAGCATGTAGAGAAGTCAGAGTGGAGAGTACTTCACGATATGTGTACAGAGGCTTTAAAAGAATGGAAATCAAAGAATCCTGATAAGAAACTTGATGATCTTGAATTCTGGATGACAGGTGAGCATTGGGATCACGGTGTAGGATATGATGACTACTATTCAGTGTCTAAATTTGATTCAATGATTAACTTTGATACTACAGGTGGCGGAGTACTTGCACAAGGTACTGTAGCAGGTAAGTATGAGTCTTATGCAGCAGCAATTAATTCAAAAGATGATTTTAATGTACTTTCATATATGTCTTCTCATGATACTACATTAGCAAGAGGAGATATGAAGTATCTTGGTTCAGCACTTCTTATGTTACCGGGTGGAGTTCAGATTTTCTATGGTGACGAATTAGCAAGACCTAAGGTTGGTCCGGATGACAGTTTCGGAGCAGGTCACTGTCTTAGAAGTGATATGAACTGGGATAATTATGATGAGGATGTATTAGCACACTGGCAGAAGGTTGGTTCATTTAGAAATAACCATATAGCAGTAGGTGCCGGTGACCATACTACAGTTTCAGCGACATCAGGTGTTGGTTTTGTAAGAACATATTCAAAGAATGGTGTTACTGATAGAATTGCAGCAGTTATTGGTGCATCAGCTAATTCTAACGTTACTATCGATGTAAGTGGTGCTTGGGATGACGGTTCAGTAGTAACTAACTATTATGATAATTCATCGGCAACAGTAACAGGAGGAAAAGTTACATTTAACTCAGGTGCAAATGGAACAATTCTTATTGGTGATCCGGATGGAAAACCACTTGTAACAGTAACAGGTAATGCTAAGTTCAAAGGAACACAGACAGTAACAATTAATATTAAAGAAGCAGATTATGCTATTGTATCAGTTGATGGAGCTAAGAAATTCAAAGCTTATGATGGAGATACATTCAAAATTGGTGAAACAGCATATGAAGGTGATACAGTAGCAGTTTCATACAAAGCTACAAATGAAAAAGGAACAATTAACGGTAAATCTACATTCTACAAGATGTATAATGATGAAGTAGAAGAAGAGGAAGAAGAGGAAGAAG
>JAFQCK010000092.1 GCA_017416465.1 Lachnospiraceae bacterium
GCTATAATATCTTCATGGCAACACTTTGGCAACAGAAAATCAGTAAGCCCAAATAAAGTGTGCAAATAAAGTAAAATATCGGCAGATTTTCAATGAAACTTAAACAAAATAGTTTAAGTTAAAGCAACAACTTGCCGAGTTCGAGTAGTACAAATGAGCCAAGGAATGCCGTGTTTACGGCGTTTCTTGGCTCGTTTTGCGTTGAGTGACAATAGAATGACAATAATTTTGGGAAATATTTAAAATGATTCTTAATTTGAAGACGAAGAATCTTCTTTTGCATAAAAGAGTTTTATTTGTCTTAAATCATTAATCAGTTCACCATATTTATTGTAATCACGGTATAAAATATCTTTTACAATGGGTGTAAGTGAAAAAATAAGGGAGAAAATAAGTAATACAATTGCTATTATTTGGGCTGCCATAATAATCACCTCGTTTTGAGAAGTTGAATCACCTATTTTTTCGGCAACATACACAACAATAGGGACGATTATTGCGGCGAGCATTTTTAGCGGCTTTTTTAGAGGTGCTAAATAGTCACATTGAATTTGTGCAATTTTAGCTTCTTCAATTAACAGGTCAATTACTTCAAAATCATGAATGTTAATTTTGTAATTGTTTAATACATCGATGGTCATTTGCATCCTTTTTTCAGAATAAGGACTATAGTGTTCATTAAGCATTACTTCAAGATTTCTTTTTAAGGAGTCAATTATTAAGAAAATGATAAAAGAAATCACACCTAATGCGAGGGGGATGTATGCTATCCAAGTCAATTTGAATATTGATAAAATGAAGCTAATAATTGCACTGGCAAAAAGAATAATTACAAATATTTTTCTATATAGTGGAAGTTTGGTAAAGGGTATAGTACTTTTTGTACTCTTTAGACCAATTTTATAACTGATAAATAAATCACAAAATCTCATATGTATCATAGTCCTTTCATCATTATTAAGGTGTATGTAGTTTAGAAATAATAGTTGAATATAGAGAAATGTTTTTTGTTAAACCGATGTTTACCATATTATTTCGTAATTCTATTGGTAACATATCATCTCTTTTTCTTGTTTTATACGTACAGCGTATGGTTTTATATTCTTTTTTGCTTAACCAAATAGGCCACTGTGTTAATGGATGGTATTCTTCAATATAATTAGCCTCTTTAGTGGTTCGTTCAGATTTATTGGCATCCGATGAACGTTTATTATTATTATTTTTCTTTATGTAGGGTAATTGTGGTTCTAAAATCATATATGTGATGATATGCTTTCCGGTTATATTGGATAGACCAAAATAGTCAAGGTGTTTATTGCCAGAAGTAGCTTTTACTAATTTACTTATATGTGTACTTAATCTGTCAAGAAAGTAATTAGCTTCTCCTATATATAAGGGAATATTGTCTATTAAAAACATATATATACCGCCATCTACCAATTCGTTGCTTAAATTAATTTTCAAAGTTATATTTGAAATATTTTCTGGTGTACTTAAATAAAATACCATAAATCCAACTTATTACTCCTTTCTTGGTTTCCTTTTCCTCTTCACATAAGAGAATTCTGGCATCATATCTATCAACATTTCAGCCATTTCCTCAGCTTCCAATTCTTCATACCTCATTATCATTTTCTCATCATCATTTACATCTAATGATATTTCATCATCTGCATCAACAGGATTTGCAGGAAATCTGAATTTTTTTAGATAATAGTCTCTTTCAGATACTTCTCCAGTATCTACTCTGTCTCTAAGTCTAGCCCAATGTTCAACTGCGATTTTAAAATTATCGATGTCTTCTTGTGGGTGTGGGGTAGCATTAGGAAGTCTATCATCAAATTTTAGGGTAAGCATACCATCTTTTATAGTAGGACGTAAGCCGTATGTTCTTTCTATATCAAATAATGCGTTTATGGCACCAAATATATTATCTGTGCTAGGGTCTGCCAATGTATAGTAACTGACATTTAAACTGTCTGCGATTTTCATTAAAGTAGCATCATCCGGATATCTATTTCCTAATTCATAATTTCTTATTGTGGATTCATTTACACCACATCTTCTGGCTAATTCTTTTTGTGTCATATCAGATGCGGTTCTAAAAGCTCTAATCAGAGAACCGACCCTGCTTGTTGGTTTTTCGCTCATGATATACGTCCTTCCTATTTTTAAATATTAAGTTTATTTCTTTAAATTGTTTTCTTTTTCAAAGAAAGCTTTGCACAAAACATCATACTCTTGTTTAGTGCATACTTTTTTGCATTTTTCTTTGTACTTAGCGGAACGCATCAGCATATCGTTTATTATTGTGCAAGGGAACTCACTACATTGATTGCATTTACTCACACGATGCTCTTTTGTACATTCAACTAAGTTATATGTACAGGATTTATGTGAAGAACAGCCCATACACGCTATTTCTTTGTTTGAAACAATGGTATCGCGCCAGCCGACTCTGTACCAAAGTTCAGCAACACCTTCTAGTTCTTCATCAGTATTAGCATTGTATCTTGGACACATAATGCAATTATCACCACATAATGTTATCTTTTCTTTCATCATCACACCTCAAGATTGGGATTTGTTTACTTGCTTTACATACAATTTACTTCGTCCAACTTCTCTATCAATTGGCACAAAATAGCGAAGTATTCTGATGGTAATTGATACTGTTCATTAAATAATTTCAAAAGCTCAACAATGCTATTCTTATAACTTGCTTTATCAATAAAGATATTACAATTACTAAATATAGCCACCTCGTTTGCTATGCTTACTCCTATATCTTGTTTGCCAGATAAGAATTTAATCAAACTGCGATGAAACAAACGAGATATTTGATAGTGCATATCGTCTCTTAAAGAAAAATCTTTGCATAGTTTTTCATTCCTACTGTAATGGTATAACTTAATATCATTAGTATGGAAGAATTCACTATCTGTAATATCTATTTTTTCGATTATTTCCAAATCTACAGCTACGCCATCTTCATAGATAACGATAAGTATGCCCAATGGTTTATGTGTAAATGATATATATACAGGTTTTCCATAACCATAAATTAATCTGTTCAAATAGTTGGCATCACAATAGGCACTTATATCTACATCTGAAAAATATGTAGCCGTTCTACTTGCAAAAGAACCACCTAGCCAAATATGCCTTTTGTTTTCTTCTGCGAATCTCATAATATACTCAATATAAAGTTGTTGCTTATTCTTCATATCTAGATTACACCTCGTCAAATTCATTTTGAATAATTATTAATTATCCTCAGTTCCATGTGTCACAATCATTTCGGTATTTTTGAATATGTTTATTAAAACCTGTTCTGCTTTATCAAGTAACATATAACATGCTTCTGGTTCTTTAAATAAAAAACTTACATGCACTTCAATTCGCTCTACATTAGGATATTTCTCTTCATATTGTTTTGATTCTATATACAAAATGTATGTATTAAGTTTGTCTTGCAATAACAGAAGATGTCTATTTATATCTAGCCAGTCCATTCCATCTGCCAAAAGAAGTATCAAGCTGGAAGTCTCTTGTTTAAATGCCAAACCATCAATAGTATCTGTATATTCAATATTCATTTTTTCGTAGTTATTATCCAAGGTCATAGCTCCTCCAGCTTCAAACTTGTTAAATTATATAATTAACTACACCATATATAAAATGGCATATAGTAAATATCGAAATTGGAAAAATAGAAATATAATTCTTTCTATCAATAGCAAAAAATAAAAATGCCATACATGGTGGTATCGTTAATCCAAGAATAATTACTGCATTTGTTATTCCGCAATAATAGAACACCCAACTTGCAAAATATAGAACACAAAAACAAATCATAATAATAATTGTCTTTGTGAAACTTAGTTTTTTTCTCTCGGAATTAATAAATACACATAATGCAAAAATCATTAACACTTGGCAAATTGAACCTATTGTATCTATTACTACAGTAACCGACTCAGTTCTAAGTATATCATTAGGTGCAGGAACAGCAAACCATATGAAATTAGGTATCATAATAATCAAAAAGACTATCAGTCCCCAAACATCAAATCCCATTTTATATTTTTTCAACATGATATTCTCTCCGTAAAAATTCATATTCACATCCATTATAACACTAACCGTACAAAAGTGAAATGTTTTTGACAGAAAAACTATTGACAGTACATAAATGAACTGTTAATATATAAAACATCAAAACCGTTCAGAAATGAACTGAACAACAAAAACGAAAGAAAGGAGACATTTGCCTATGGAGAATAAGAGATTTTATACAGCGACAGATGTTAAGGAATTACTGAATGTATCGCTATCATATGCTTATAAGCTTATTAGAAGGCTTAATGCAGAGCAGGAAGCAAAAGGCTTAGTGACAATAAAAGGACGAATCAGTAGTAAATACTTGATGGCAAGAATTTATGGCTTAGATGAAGACAAGGAGGTGGGCTGATGGCTGTTATCAAGAATAACAAAACCGGAATGTGGGAGGTTCGCACCTATTATAAAGATTTGACAGGAGCACGCAAGCAAAAGACCAAGCGAGGATTTGAAAAGAAAAGCGAAGCTTTAGAGTGGGAAAGGAATTTTAAACTTAAAGAAAATCAAAGTATAAGCATGAATTTTAAAGATTTTGTGGAGATTTATATGCAGGACATAGAGCCACGAATTAAGAAAAATACTTTTTTGACTAAGAAGCATATTATTGAAACAAAGATTCTTCCATATTTCGAAAAGCGTAAATTGGATGAGATTAAGCCTGCGGATGTAATTCGTTGGCAGAATGAAATTATGAAGTTAAAGAAAGATGAGGGTACACCATTTTCAAAATGTTATCTTAAGACTATTCATAATCAGCTTAGTGCTATTTTAAATCATGCTGTAAATATGTATGGGTTAAAAGATAATGTTGCTCGTAAGGCAGGGACTATGGGAAGAGAAGAAAACAAGGAAATGGAGTTTTGGACGCAGGATGAATTTCAGGCATTTTTGGAATGTGTAGCTGATAAACCAATATCATATTATGCATTTGAAATACTGTATTGGACAGGTATTAGATTAGGTGAGTTGTTAGCATTAACACCTGATGATTTTGATTTTGAGAAAAAGACATTAAAAATAAATAAATCATATCAAAGGCTGGAAGGTGAAGATATTATAACAGACCCTAAAACTCCAAAGAGTAACAGGACAATAGTGATGCCTGATTTTCTGGCAGAAGAAATTGATGATTTTATTAATCGTTTTTATGGAATTAAAAGTGGCGAGAGGATATTTCCTATTTCAAAAAGTTATCTTCATTATGAGATGGCGAGAGGTTCAAAGCTTGCAGGTGTTAAGAAAATCAGAGTTCATGGACTTAGACATTCACATATTTCGTTATTAATCAATATGGGATTTACTGCACTTGCAATAGGTGAAAGGGTAGGACATGAAGCGGTGGATATAACTTATCGTTATGCGCATTTATTTCCGACTGTGCAAACGGATATGGCTGCGAAATTGAATGTAGAAAGAGAGGCGTTAATCAATGTCAGAGAAGAATAGAGATGATAAAAACAGATGGAGAAGTGTTACGGTGGGATTTAGAATGTCACCGGAAGAAAGTGATGAATTAAATAACAGAGTTAAGCTTTGTGGCTTTCGCAGTAAGCAGGATTATCTTATTCAAAGCGCCTTGCATCAGAAAATAAATGTGGTGGGAAATCCGTTGATGCTGGTGCAGTTCAGACAGAATTTGCAAAGGATAGAGAGGGAACTTTTAAGAATTAATGAAGTTTCAGAAATGGATGAGGAGTTATTAACTCCCATCCGCTCTATGCTTGAGATTTTGGAAGGATTTGAAAATAGGAAAGGAAGTGCTGACAATGAGTGAAAACAATAATCTTAATAAAGTTGAACTTGAGTATGAAGAAAGAGATGGAATATTTTATCCAAAGATTTATACCTCGCCAGTAACATCAGCGAATGTAGGTAAGTATGGACATATGTGGATAAGATTTATGGAAAGTGAATATCCGATAAGATATAGAAGTCTTGTAAGAAATGAAGAACTTTATGAAAGGGCATTACAAGTGGAAGAAATAGCGTGGGAACTACATGAGGATATTGAAAAAAGCTGGCTGAAAAAACATAAGCCAAAGAATAGCAATTCATTTGTGGAGATATATAAGCTTCGTTCAGAGGCGAGATTGCTTGCAGAGGAAGTGGTGCTGCACGAGGTTATAAATTGCTACCATTAGCTTAAGTGGATTTATACATAAGAGGAGCTGTTATTGGTAAACAATATGTCGCGTATCCGCGACTCTTTAGCTCCCGGCAGGGCGCAAAACCTGCATGGCAGGTCAGCACTTTTGATGTCGATGTTTCCCTTTCTGGGAAATGTTGATGTCAAAAGTGCTTTTGCGTTACTTTTGACAAAAGTAACAAAACCTTCCAAAGGAAATCAGCCATTATGTGCCGTATCCGGCACTTATTACAAATAAAAAGGAGGTGCCATTTTACATAGACGAAGGAGGAAAGTTTGATGGAAAGAACAATTAGTTTTATGAATGGAAAAGGCTCTATCGGACATAATTCAAGAGCATTTATTGCAGATAATGTTAGACCGGATAGAACCAAAGATAATGAAAGTTATTTTGTAGAGGATATAAAGGATGTATATCATCATTTATTTGATGAGGCGTTAAATAAGTACAATGCAAAGCAAAAACGAAAAGATAGAAAGATTAAGAGCTACTATGAAAAGATTAAAAGAAGTAAGCAGGAGAAACTTTTCTATGAAGTTATAGTACAGATTGGAAACTGTGATGATAGCTATGTGGGTTCGAGTGTTGGAAAGATGGCAAAACA
>JAFQCK010000093.1 GCA_017416465.1 Lachnospiraceae bacterium
ATGGAGTAAAAGTCAGCTCAAAAAAAATTATTCTTAATATAGGCCCCTTACATAAATTCGACGATGGAGAACCAGAATATTTAGAAAGACTTAAAGAATCATTCAAAAATGGAAATCCATTAATTTCTGAACTAAAAGAATATACAGAACCATTACCCCAAAGCAAGACATATATTGCAGAGTTCAAAGAAGGAGATTCAAGTTGCATAGGCGATCTTAAGCACCTAGCCCCTTGTGTTCTTGACAAATGTTTTTCAGCTCTTGGTCTAGATGAATTATTCGCAACAATTAAACATTCCTCTAAAATTCAATACGACCTTCAAGGAATAATCAAATTACTGACATATGAACGTTTACTAAAACCGGCTTCAAAAATGGCTACTATGGCACGTAATAATTCCTATTACTCACCTTTGGTAAAAAGCTCTAATGACGATAATGTTTATGACGCTCTTGATGTGATTTATGAAAACAGACAAAAAATATTTAAGCGTATAAATACGAATATCACGAAGAATATAGGAAGAAATGTGTCTAATGTATATTATGATGTGACCAACTTTTTCTTTGAGAAAGATTTACCTGATGATGATCTTGTAGATGATGATGGAAATGTCATTGAAAAGGGACTTGGACAAATGGGAGTAAGCAAAGAAAACAGAAAACAACCAATTGTTCAGATGGGACTTTTTCTTGATGATAATGGCATTCCGATATCAATTGAAATGTTCCCGGGAAACACGCTCGATCATCTGACCTTACGTACTGCTATGAAGAATACCGTCAACAATCTTGGTTTTGAAAAGTTCATTCTTGTTGCCGATAGAGGAATGTACAGTGGTACAAATATGTGTCATGTTATCAACAATAATAACGGATATATCGTATCTAAAAGTATAAAAAAGAGTAAAAAATCAGAACGTCAGTGGATCGTTGATCAGGAAGGCTACATAGAAGAAAGTCCTGATTTTAAATACAAATCACGAATAATAGAAACTATTGTTACAGATGAAGACGGAAAAAAGAGAAAAATAAAACAAAAAGTTGTTGTTTACTGGAGTAGAAAATTTTATAATCGAGAAAGAAGTGAAAACAAAACATTTATTGAGTTTATCGAAAAACTTAAAACTAATCCAAATGGTTTTCGTGTTTCAGCATCACAAAGCAAATCATTGAAAAAATACATAAAGAAAGAAATGATCAATAAGGAAACAGGTGAAGTTGTTGATTCAAAAGAACTTCTCTCCATGATTGACGATGAAAAACTTAATGAATTCAATGAGTTGATGGGCTATTATCAAATTGTTTCTTCTGAACTTGAAATGAGCGAAAAAGAGATTATTGAAAAATATCACGGACTTACAAGAATTGAAGATCAATTTAGAGAAATGAAAGGAACACTTGAAACCAGACCTATTTATGTACGAACCAACGATCACATTAAAGCACATCTTATTCTCTGTTTTATTGCTCTTACAATGCTAAGAGTATTACAGTTGAAGATACAAAAATCAATGCCTTCCAATAGGCGTAAAGACGCTTATTGGTCTTATGGAATAACCGGCGAAAAACTTACTAATATTCTATATGATTGGAGAGTTGATATGCTTCCGGGAGACTATTATCGTATGTTTCACTCAAATGTTAAAGAATTAAAAAAAGTTCTTTCTGCTTTGGGGATTAATCTTGAACCAAAATTATTTTCTATATCCGAACTGAAAGCTATTAAAAAATCTGTTAAAATCTTCTGAATATATGAATACAAAAAAATTATGAAATTATAGCCGTCAAACCCTGATTTTATAAGGGTTTGACGGCTTTTTAAGTGGCAAACTCGGGTTATATCATA
>JAFQCK010000094.1 GCA_017416465.1 Lachnospiraceae bacterium
AATGCCTACGATGTACATAAAAAATCTCCTTTCGTGAGTGTTGTAAGTAGATAGAATCCTCACATCAATGCGGGTTACAATCTGGTTAGATATGCGAAGTACAGTAATTTTACTGCCAACATCCAGCTAATACGCAAAAGCCTGCAAAGCAGAGGGAGCAGTCTCAACGAACGGGGTCACAAGAAAGTGCCTCAAGAGTGGTGACGCACACCTCTATCTATTACAGGATTATTTTGATATAGGAATGAAAAATAAGCAATAGATAGAAATAAGACTGCTTAGAATTCCTATGTGTTTAGCATACCAGAGTGGTAAAAAAAATAATAATACTAGTGATGATGCGTTGTATGCAAGATGTAGCTTTAGAAAAAAATCAATTGCAAAGGCAGAATCAGAAGCACCAAGAGATTCAGATGGAAATATGATATGTCCAACTTGTGGAAAGGTGATTCCTAAAAGCATTATCATAGATACAAAAAATGGTCCAATGACAAGGAGAGGTTATGATTTGGATCATTATCCATTAACTTGGGATGAAAGAAAGAAAATTATGAAAGCATCAGGTATTAGGTATACAAGAAAGCAAGTGTTGGATGAATATAACTCAGACTTAAGAGTACAATGTCCTCCTTGTAATCAAGGTCATTTATATGAAGGTGTGGAAGGAGAATTTGCTAATGGAAAAAAATAACATAGGTGAATTAATTATGGATCACTATGAAAAATATTTAGGAGAATTTGAAGATTGTCTAATATTTAAAGGTGACGAAAATTCGTCTTCGATACAGTTATTACAGTACGATAATGTATTTAAAGATTGTAAAACATATGCAACAATTGGTTTATCTAAGTATGCAGATATAATAAAAGATGTATATGAAGTTGTTATGGTAGTAGATGATGCTATGGAAGAGTGTGCTACTATTCTAGCAAATGCATTATTTTATATTATTAATAATAATGTTAAATTGAATAGGGGAACATATATTGAGGGAATAAAAAATATTAATGAAGAGTTTGGTATTAAACATAATAAGACTGCTGTATATTTTACCGAAACATATGCATTCCCAGATGAATTTTCAACTATAAATGAAGAAGTGAAAATGTGTTTGGCTTTTTTTATTTCAGAGGAAGAATGTGATTATATTAGAAAGTTTGGGTGCGATAAATTTGAGGATTATTTAGAAGATAATAATGTAGATATTATGAATATAAATAGACAGTAAATTTAATTATGGTTATACTTTAGGACTCCAACTCACTAAATTAAAAAAATATACCTATAATCCAAGACTGCACAAGAGTGTATGGGAGATGGATTATAGGTTTTATTTTTTCTATACATAATAATATTATCAAGGTATAATATTAGTATAAGCGTTTTTTATTTGCTACACCATTGAAAATCGTGAAAACCTAGAATACAAGCCATTTCCAAACATTTATAAGGTGTGGTTAATTAAAAAACGATGTATTAGTGTTGAACACAGAGTGGTAAATATTTTAATGGTAAATATACGGGTGGAAGAACACAAGCGGAGTTAGATGATTTAGCAAGAGACCCTTCATATGCATTTAGAATAGAAGAACATGGAATAAAAGAAAGAGAGATTTATGAATAGGCGTGTATAACAGAGTGTATGTTTGATAATAGGGATATTAAAGATACTTCATTTTATTTGTCTAAATTATGTTCTTCATCATTTAAAAGTTGTAATTTAGAGAAAGTAGATTTTACAAAGGCAGATTTATCATATGTAGATTTTTCTAATACTACTTTATGCGATGTGAATTTTAACAAGTGTGAATGTATAGAGACCGATTTTAGTAATTCAGAATTAACAAATATCAAGATGACAGATGTCTTGAAGGTAAAGTAGTAAAATGCGAGAACGAGAAAGTAAAACTACAGTTAGATATAGACAAAGAAACAAAAAAGACAAAATCAGAAAATGAACTGTTTTTCTTTCCATGGCAACCTGAAACAGGAAATTTAATGTATTGTATGCCTGAAAAAGATACAGTAGTGTCTTTATACATAGGAACAAGTGATGAGGGAAAAGCTATAGTTATAAATAATCTAAGAAAAGATAAAGGAAAAGAGATTGATAAACCGGATAACAGATATTTTACAACTTCGGAGGGAAAGAGGCTGTATTATAATAAAAAAGAAATAGGTTTTTCAAATGATAGTAAGAATAAGGGGAAAAATTATTTATCTATAGCAGATGATGAAGGAATAAATATTGTAACAAATAAGAAGTTATGTTTGCAGGCAGATGGAAAAATAAAGATAAAATCAAATAGAAAAGTAACTGCTGAATCCAAAAAGGGTGTGAATATAATAAATGGTTCAAGTTCTATTAATTTGAATAGAAAGTTTAATATATATGCAACATCTACTACGTTGGGAATGGGAATGACGGTAAGTGAGGGAGCAGATAAGAGTGAAAGTGTAGAATATAAAAATAGTGAAGCTTGTAGTTACAAAGAATTTATAGAACTTAATATAGATGTTCAATTAATAATATTTTTGAATATGAATAGTGAAGAAATTTACAAATTAGTTAAGAATAGTTCGGATTCATGGATTACAAGTTCGTATGATTTGATTACACCAAGTAATGCTAAGGATTTTGTGAAAATTATAAAAAATACGTCAGGAAAATCATCATTTAATCTTGAATGGCCACCATATGGAGGATATGAACCAAGTACTATTTCAAGTATTGAGGAATTGAGTGGAAAAGTACCTGTAAGCCGAGATGGTGGAGATGGTGGTTATACAATGGGAATTGGAAAAAATCAAGATGGAACATATGATAACAATTCAAAGAGAGCTATACCTAAAAGTTCAGCAGAAGTTAATACTGGAATTATGGATATGGATTTATATAAATCAACAGTCGACATAGTTACTGGAGAAGGGAATAGTGTTAGTAAAATACAAAAATTAGTTGATATAGGAATTGGTGAAGATATTGCAGAAGATTTATTAAAAGATTATAAGAGTTGGTTGAAGAGACCAGAAATTGTTGGTGAGAATAATATTTCTGATGGTATAGCATTGTCAGGTAAGAATGTAAATTCTAAATATGGATATTATGGAAAAGCTGCAGAATGGAAGGTTGGAGATGTAAAAATGGCAGGAGGTGCTGGTCAAATGAATACAGTTTATAGTTGGGGAACTCTTAGAGAGTCAAGAATAATAACTGATATTGGAAAAGCAACAATCAATTAGAAATGGAGGAAGAAATGACAAATATAAGTAATGATACAGAAATGATAATTAGTATACTAAATTCTAATATTGAAACTCAATTAGAGGAATATAAAAATTTTCATATAGGAGAGTTTATTGAAGAACCTAATCAGTGCGGTTGCTTTAATAGAAATGATAGTTGGTATATATATAGTATTGATGAAAGAAATTTTTGCACTTTTACAGGTCCGTTTGGTTTAAATGGAATTATTTATGCATGTGCAAAATTATTACACTTTGCAAAAAAATTTAGAGAGTATAAATTTTCAGAGGAGGAGCTTGAAATATATATCAATAATAATTTTCATTCGTTTGATGAAATTGATAATTATAAATAATAGGATTTTGAATGTTTATATATTTAATAGCGATAATTATAATTATTTATTAAGGAGAAAGTAAGTTTGAAACAAAAACTTGAAATTATATTTAGTGAATATGATAATGAAAATTATATTGTTTTTGTAAAAAGAAATGAAAAGAATTTATTTATGGATCTTGGAATTTGCGATTTCGAGAAGGAAATGGAATATTGGGATATGCCTACAAAAATAGTAAATTATAAAGGTGAAAAAGGATATTTGTTTAGTTATGAAATTGATAAAATAGATGTGAAGGAGGAAATTAGGCGTTTTGTGATTCATAATAATATTTAATTATATACATAAATTGTTATGAGGTAGATTTAATATGGAAAATTACAGAAGTAGAGGAAAGGAAAAATTCCACAGTTATAATTGAAGATATGTTTAATATAAGTGTTTTTGAAATAGTATAATTATTGTGTATTTTATAGTAATTTATAAATTTTCTACATAGATAATTGTAAATAATAAGATTTTGTTTATATCTTCAATAATGATAATAGATACTATTTTAAAGGTGGATTGTAATGGAACTGCACGGAAGCTTCGCAATATATAAAGGAAATGAATATAAAGCATCAAAGAAAAAAGATAATATAATTTTGTATTCTAAAGATAAGGAAACAGAAAAATCAGGATTCACAATGAATCCTACAGGAACAAGTTATATTAATGTTGTTGCTAAAGAGGACGTTGAAAAATATTATACAAAAAGATTAATAGGATATTATAAGAAAGATTTTTTTGAAATAACAGAAGATGATGAGGAAGATTATGTAATATATAGTCCGGAAAAAAATTATTCGCTTTTAGATATGGGCTTTAGGCAAATAGGAAAAGGTGAATATGAGAAGAGAGTAAATAAAAAAGAAGTACAAGAAGTGCATTTTGAATATGAAAGTATACTGTAAAATAATAAATATTTAAAGAATAAAAGCCTGCAAATAAATATTCTTAAATTACAAGATAATAGTATTATGATATATATCCGGAATGTTATACAAATGTGCCGTTTAGCAGTGGTTGTTATACTGATGAATTAGGGAATTGGTATTACTATCATCATATAGATGAAAGAACAAGTTTAATTAAGAACGGTAGAAAAATGTCGGAAGATGAGTGCTTTAACAATTTAAAACAGGATACATTATTTAACATTCAAGAAAAGAAAAGACTCATTTCGCAGTATTATAGAGAAAGTATGACAAATAAAAAAGAAGTATTAATGAATTTGTTTCTAAGTGATAATAAAGGGGTAGAGTCTGTAGAAGAAGTCGTGATAGAAATTGAAAAAATATATGAAGAAATGGACGATACAGATGAAGGTAATATCAGTTATGCAGAAACTAAGAAATTATATTTAGATGCGTATGAAGAAGAAACAGCGATTAGACTTTTTAAAATATATAAATATATGGACAAGTTTGGAAATCTTATAAGAAATGATTCTATAAAGAAAGAATATTGTTATATATTACAGAGGGTAAATCAGATTTTTGGAGATATGATTATAAAAGCAGAAAAAAAGTAGGAAGAGAAGAAATTTATGAATAGCGGACTATATATAGAGCAGTTTAAACTATTAGAAAGATGGGATATGCCGGTTGCAACTACTATGGAAAAAGTATTGGGCAATAATTGAGCCTGAAAGAGTGTAAGATGAGAGAAAAAGAAATACTAGAATTATTATCTAATGAATTAGCTGACAGAATGAGTGAGTCAAAAGAAAAGATACAAGAAGAATATAATAAAGATAAAGAAAAATATATATCAGATTTTTTAAATTCGATGGATTCTTTATTAAAAAAATCTAAATTAAAACAGGAAAAAAATAGTACAGTTTATTCTGAAAGTATGGAGAAGATAGAAAACTTAGGGGAGATAAAGTATATATGGATAAATTGTATGAGGGTATCTGTAGAAACTGAAAGTTATAAGTATGTAATAAAAGCATATGACAGTAGCTTATATAATGATAAAAACGAAGTAGAAGAAATTTATGTTTCAGAGTATCAACGAACTTTAATAGAAAAAGATAAGAAGTATATAGAAAAGCTGGTAATGGAAAAAGTAATTCGTGCAAAACAATATGAAGTAAGGGATTTGCAGAAATGGTACGAATGGAATACATATATGAAACAGATGCCTAGAGAAATTAAAGAAGGAATAGAGAAAATCAAAGAATTGAAAAGTTATAAGGAAGTAAAAAAAGAGAGAAAAGTAAAAATATACTATGGAGAAATGTTGGAGATACCAGAAAGAGAATATGAACTGTAAAAAACAGTTTACTAATAAGAACATATAGGATAAAATAAGGAGGGATATATGGGTACTCATAATAATAAAACTAATACATCTAGGCAGAATATAAAAAAAGAACGAATAGGAAGTATGAACGATGGGAATAGTGAGAGTGGTAGTGATGCATTAGATAAAAAAATAAAACAAGCAGAACAAGCACAAAAAAAGGCAAGTGAATTATCAGATAAATATGGATATGGTACTGCACCGAAGAAGACAGTAGCTTCTGATGGAACAATACATACATTAAGTGGATGGAAGCCGTTGGATGAAAATAGCGAGTTTACGAGAGTATCAACAGATGATGTGATTAATAAATCTAATGATATAGGACATAAATTACGCAATGCTGGTGCAAATGATCAAGGTGTACCTGGAAGGTATAACGCATCACATGCTGAAAAACAGTTGTCAATTATATCTGATAAGCCGATAGGCATTTCACAGCCGATGTGTACTGATTGTCAAGGATATTTTAAAAGTTTAGCTATAGGAGAGGGCAAAGAGTATGTAACTGCAGACCCTAATTATATTAGAATATTTAGTCCAGATGGTACAGTAAATGAAATAGAAAGACAGAGGTAAAATGATGAAGTCTATAGTTGATAGAATATTGCAGAAAATGAAAAATAATAATGTACAAATGAATGGGGTTATTTCTGTAGAAGAAATAAAAAAATTCGAATACGAAAAAGGTATAAAATTACCAGAAGAATTGGTAATGTTTTATACAAAAATTGCTAATGGATGTAAAATGATAGATGGTTGTAATTTATTAAAAATAGATGAATGGAAGTATAACGATGATAAATTAAATAACGAATTTCCGTTTTCAGAATATTGGATATGGGAAGATGATTATGATGAAGAAAAGATTAAAAAAATAGTAAATGGTAATATAGAATTGATTGATATTGGTGATTCACAGACTTGGAACATTATTATTAATGGAAAAGAAGAAGGGAAAATGTGGTTTTTCACAGATGTAGGAATTCAGCCATGTTCACCAACAATGAATTTCATGGAATGGTTTGAATTCTGGCTTGATGGTAATGTGGATTATTTTTATGAATTTAACTATAACTAAATAATGTATCATATTTTAATATTATTTCTAAACATAAAAACGCATTATTTTCATAGTGACTCTATGAAGATAATGCGTTTTTATGTGAAAATTTAAACAATGTAAGAGATTACTATTTCATATCCATCAATTCCCAAACAATAGAAAATCCATACTGCATAGCCATTCGAAATAAAACTGAAGTGTAAGCACATTCCTGAGAGTGAATTGCATCAATCAATTCATTAAAGAACTTTCGTTGTTCTAGTGATATATCAAGATTTTCGTATTTATCAAACAGTTCTTTGTGATGCTGATAGGCTTTAAGATAGTTCTTATCTTTCATAAGATTCTCATATACATTGTTGTATTCACGTTCTTCAAGATGAGACTGTACTAGCTTGAAAAATCAATATTGTCCATTGTGTGTTCCCTCCTTTGACAACACACGATACTTTATAGTCATAAAAATAGCTATTCATATAAATGAACAATAATATCAAGATTAATTAAAGCAGAATAAACAAATGGTGGAAAACGGGTTTCTATATATATTTAAATATGTTTCAACGTAAGAAATCAAAATTGAATATTGATTCTAAGATTCAAAACGCATTGTTTTCATAGCACTTGGTGCTGTGAAGACAATGCGTTTTTTTGACAATTACAAAATCTTTTCCAGTTTGCTGATATGAGTCTACTTCTTACGAATATCGTGCCCTAAGTCTGCCTTTTTGTCATCTTACATAGAAAAAGTGCTTAGTTGGTTCAAAAAATCGTTAAGTCAGAAATTTTGAGGCTGAAATAGTTTTTCTATTGAAGATGCTCCATCCGTATAAGGAGGAGTACATTTGAGCAAGCAGAAGGTAACATTTAGGATTGAAGAAGGAGAAATAGAACTATTAAAAGAAAAATTTTATACAGATAATCAGTCAGAAGCTATTAGGTTGGCAATTATGCAAAGTCTGGTTACGGAAGATTCGGAGAAGCTTAAAACATTATTTCCGTATATTGGTAAGAAACCACCAAGAATTGGCAGGGAAGTAGTGAATGCATTTGAGCAATCTGGATGTGAAATTTTTGTTGATTTATTTTGTGGTAGTCTTGCCATGCTTTGTTATCTGTCGTGGGATACTAAGGTTATGGTTAATGATATTAACGGAAATCTCACTAATTTGTACAAGGTTATTCGAGACAGTCCGTCTGATTTTGTAAGTGAGGTCATGAAATTGCCATATTCGGAAGTGGTGTTTAAGAGGTTTAAGGAAGATTTGAAGTCTATTGATAACATTTCAGAATTGGACAGAGCAGTTGCCTATTTTTATGTAAGTTTCGGTGCATATAGAGGCAGAATTGATAATCCGCTGTTTCATATTTCTACAACTGCTAATACAAATAGGGCAGAAGATTATCATAAAAGTATTCAGTGGATTTTACAGTTATCCAAGCGGTTACAGAGTGTGGAGATTCTAAATCGGGATTTTCGCAAGGTGTTGAAAAGCTATAATGCAGAGGATGTATTTATTTATGCAGATTGTCCGTATCTGGGAACAGAAGATTATTATGAGAATGTGTTTTCAATGGAAGACCATAAGGATTTAGCAGATATGTTGAAATCCCATAAAGGCAAATTTGTTTTATCTTCCAAGGCAAAGAAGGAACTGCGTAAGTTGTATCGTTCCAACAATCATTATATTCTTAATTTTGAAGCTACCTACAGACTGCCCGATAAAAGACATAGAGAGCAACTGATTATGAATTTTAAGATGATACACGTAAATAAGTATGAAGAGGATGATATAAAGCCATACAGATAAAAAAGATGGAGTACACTGGCGGTTTGGGCAGGATATTCATTTTGTTATACTTGAACCATAGTGTCCGACAAAGTTTTCATACTATGCTGGAAAGCCTTGCAGTATCAGCATTCCTGTCAATATAAAAATTTAGTTCTTCCACAGAACTGATGTTTTGATAAATTCTGGAAGTCCTTATATTTACTAGAGTTTTGAGAAAGGCATAAAAAATTGTCTTGAGATTTCGTTACGATATTTCCTATACAATCTGATGCATTATTTTCTATATTGTTTGTTTTTATTTATTATGTATCAACATAAGGATTTTTAATTCAGATTACAATAACTTTAAGGGATATAAAAGACAATAGAAACGACTAAGAGTTTCAAGAAATAGTTTCGTTGTAAGAAGAAATTTAAGACGATGTATGAGCACCTAGACTAACATCTATGGATAAGTCTGCCTATCGGAAAGTATAAAGATAATACAGTTAGTTCCAAGTAAAACATTCATCTAGTTTCGTATATGTGAAGTGGGATAGGCATAACCAGATAATTACCACTTTCATGTGCATTTCTTGTAGATGTACTTCTAATAGCAACAAAGTGTTCTAATGCATATTTAAATGTTTGTAGATTTAGTGTTTTTATAAGTGGTAGTAGTATTTGTAGATGAATTAAAGTATTTAATCCAACTGATTTGTAAAGTTCCATTAATCTGCCATCTTTGGGGTATTGTTCTTTCTTTTGTATATTTATCTTTTTTACACAATGCCCTTTTTAAGCGTGTTTTCAAAGAAAAAACAAGTGAAGAAGAGATAATGATTGTTATTACATATAAATTTAAAACACTTTTGCAACACTTATTTATAAAAGTTCCATTTGAGATAGGAACTTTCAAATATTAGAATTAATTTAGTTTGCTTTAGATGAGTCTTACTTTAAAAATATTTAAAGGAGGATTTGATTATGGTTTACGGAATTGTTTCAAATTTAGACACAACAAATACTTTAGAGGTATTTCATAGCAAGAAGATTAATGAGGATAATATAGTCCACGTTAATCATTTGAGTAATCTTGGGGGTATCCTTAAGTCTGGTGATGCAGTTTATGTTATGAGCGTAAACAGATTTTTAAGAGTAGGTCAGGTGCTTGGTTTTGGCAGATTATGTATGTCTAAAGGGGTATCACTCCGATTTATCACTCAGCCTTATCTCGATATAACGGTAGGTAAGCATTGGAAACCTGCTGTTATTAATCAGATGACAAAGATGATGTATATAGAGAGAAGTGCTATAGCCAGAATGTCATCAGCCTGCAAGTATACCAATGAATACTGGGATTATTTATGTGAAACATTTGAGATGATGAATGTTGAGTTGTTAGCACAAACATTTGCTAATGATGGTCTTATGAAACGTGGTGGTTGAGTTAGTGTTGGTGGTAGTGGTAAGGATTTGTAAGATTTACAAGTGTTATTTAGGGGTAGTTTTTGCAAGATGTTTTCTTGGTTTGTTACTCTTTGGGCTATCGTTTGTGCCTTGCATTTTATTTGCTTTTACGCCTGCACACGATGCCCCACAATCGCTTTTTGTGGCTTTTGGGTATACTACTGCCACTAGGCTACAAAAAGCGAAAACTGGTCGAATTACGGCATTGAATAAAAGTGCGTATAACTGCTGGATTAGGAACTATGGCTTTACTGGTGGGCTCTGTGCTTGGTGTAACTGGTTTTACGAACTATGATGGGGTAGAAATAGGAACTTCGAGTAAATAGATTGGGATTTTTAAGGATAAAAGTAAGAAAGATATATGATTGGAGTTGGTGCAATGAATAAAAGAACCAGAGCAATAGATGAGGATACATTTAAGTTGATAATAGCGACAATAAGAAAGGGTTTTGCTAATGATGGGGTAGTGCATAAGCCTAATGAAAGAATAGCTACAATACTGTCACTTGAATATAATCTTGGTCTTAGAGTAGGAGATATATTAAATCTTACTATGGATTCCTTTGTAAAAGAAGGTAACAGATATCATCTTGATATATATGAACAGAAGACTGGAAAGTATCGTAACTTTACAGTGCCTAATGAAGTGTACCAGTTTGTGCGAGATTTTGCATATGCTCATAATATTCCATCCAAAGCAAAGTTGTTTTCAATAACTGAAAGGGCAGTATTAAAGCATTTAAAGGTTGTATGTTCACATCTTGGTTTGGGTGGGGTAGGAAGTCACAGCTTTCGTAAAGGTTTTGCAACTAATGTTTATGTTAATAATCACTATAACATCGAACTTGTAAGAACTTTACTTCAGCATTCAAGTGTAAATGTAACTCAGAGATATATTGGTATTGGTAGCAAGGAACTGGAAGATGCCATAAGTAAGAATGTATGTCTGGGGTAGATTGTTTAGAAACAGTAAGAAAATTTTTAAGGCTGTATCCTATATGTCATTTTGGCAGTAGGGTACAGTTTTAATATATTCTGGTTGTAATAAGAAAATTTTGTTTGATTTTTGAAAAAAAACTATTGACATTCGAATGTACGTTCTGAACGACATTAACTATATAAAATACTGCATCCAGAGACTAATATTATTTTACTAAAAAATAACATTTATATTTTCTATATTATATAGTCGATAAAATGCCCCAATATGAAAACTAAGTTGGAAACCTTAAATTTGTATAATGTAATTGTAGATAAATATATCTGTTTATCTATAAAATTCTACAGAATTAACTTGAATGCGACGGCACTTAGAGTTAACATCACACACCACGAAAGCAGTTCGTAAGACTTTCGTGAAACCTGCGTTCTGCAGAGATTATCCATCTTTATAACGTCAGCGATAATTCTTTTATGAAATATTTTGAGTCTGACTAGAAATAAATAGGCTGTACCACTCTTGCACACTTGGTTGCTAATATGCGTAAATCCGAGATAGATGCTTAACAGTTGAGATTGCTGTTATTTTGCTATACGAGTAAGACGTGCAAGAGTAGATAAGAAAAAATTTCGTAGGAGCTTGCTCATTAAGAAATTCTTTCTTATCTACTCTTATAGGGCGCACGTCCTGCATGAATATTTTGTCTGCAATACATTTTAATTCATATAAAACTAAGGTGACAAAATATGAATGCTCGTCTTACGAGAATAAAAGAATGGAGATGATTATTATGATTAAAGAAGATTTTATTTATGTGGGTATTGATTTACATAAAGAAACCCACACAGCAGTTATTATTGACTGCTACAATAACAAACTTGGCGAGATTACATTCGCCAACAGACCAGCTGATTTTCCTAAGCTGGTAAACAAAGTTAAAAAGTGTAATATTAATGTAAAGACAGTAGTCTTTGGTCTTGAGAATGCTTATGGTTATGGTAGAGCATTAGCTGTATGGCTCATTGACAAGGGGTATGCCGTAAAAGATGTTAATACTGCGATATCTCATCGTCAATCAAAACATAGTGGTGCTATGTATAAAAAGAGCGATAGTGATGATGCAGGTGCTATTGCTTTAGCTACTTTAAATATGCTTGGTAAACTTCCGGATGCCTGTCCTAATGATGCGTATTGGTCGCTTAGTCAGTTGGTGCATCGTAGGGATAATATTATGAAACAGAGAATTAGACTGGTTAATCAGTTACATGAGCAATTACATATAGCATATCCGTCTTATAAACTGTTTTTTAATGATATAAGCAGAACTACGGCATTGTATTTTTGGGAACATTACCCATCGAAGAAGTATTTGAAAGGTATGACAGCAGAAGATTTAAGGGAAGAACTTGTTAAGGTTAGTCATAACAGATGTGGGGCAAAAACCTGCGAGACAATCATTAATGCTGTTGCTACAGATAAAGTTAAAGAGAATGCTTATCAAGATGCAAGAGATATGGTAACGCTTAGTATAGTTAGTGATTTACGTCATTATGATTGTCAGCTTGAAGAGGTAGATAAGATGCTGGCAAAGATGTATGAAATGCTTAATTGTACACTTACAACTATCCCAGGGGTAAATGTTATAACAGCAGTTAAGATATTAGCCGAGATAGGAGATATAAATAGGTTTAGCAATTCGAATAAGCTGGCACAGTTTTCTGGTATAGCACCACTTCGTTTATCATCAAGTGGTAAAGGGAAAGAGGTAGCTACAAAGCAGGGAAATAGACGTTTACAGTCAACCATTTACTTTCTTGCTATTCAGATGATACAAGTATCAACAAAAGGTACTCCGAGAAATCCAGTAGTGCGTGTATATTATGAGAAACGCAAGGCAGAAGGTAAGAATAGTCAGCAAGCATTAATTTGTATTTCAAGACATTTAATTAATATTATATATGCAATGTTAAAGAATGGTACAGAGTACCGAATGCCAGTAATGGAAAGTGCTGACAAAAATATGTAGAGAAAAAGTCAAAAATATGGTAAGATTTTAAGCAGATGTGAACATCGGCTTTGGGAAGTGTATTCATTTTTCGAAGATAAGGCATTTGCTTGGATATTTATAGGGGTAAAGAGTCAGAGTAAAGAGTGGTA
>JAFQCK010000095.1 GCA_017416465.1 Lachnospiraceae bacterium
ATTGATACCTCGGATTATTCTTTTGGATATATTGCAGGGTGGAGTAGCGGCAAGGAAATGACGGAATTAAAAACATCCCTTGATACGATTCGTAGGACTGCATCGGAGCTGATTACAGGGATTGAGGGGCAGTTACAGGCTTTACAGTTAGAGCGTGCTATGGAACATGCACAGGAGAAGGAAAGCATGTTATTGGTACAGACTACGGACTTGTCCGAGTACAGTCTGTTAAATGTCAGAGGAATGGATGCGCAGGAACTTGAGGCAGCGTTAGCGGATATGAGTGAGGTATTCGCCCCGTATGGGCGCACAAATGATGTGATTGTGGACATGACCTTTATCAATATGAGTGGTAACTACATAGGAGTATTTCCCTTGTAGTAATCGGTCTGCAAGTTCCTGTCCAATCTTGTGAGCTTCTTCAAAACTGACCTCGCCGGGAGCAAAAGCCTGTATGAGATGATAGGCTTTGTTGGGGCTGTTTTCCCTGCAATGGTCGAGGGTATATTTGAAGTCAATCGCAGCGGTTTCCGGAGAGCAGGCGTAGGAAGAAATGAAGATTTTTTCGTCTGTCTTATCCGGGTTGCAGATATAGTCTATTGCTTTATCAACGGTTGCTTTAATAGCATGGATTTTTGTGTACGCCATACTTCATTCATCAACTCCTTTACTTCGTCCATATCTTCCTGATAGATATGGTTGGTACTGTTAATTCTTTTTGCAATCTGGTTCATACTTGAGCTTATTCGTCCAAGCTCCGTGTTGTAATTTCTCAAATAGCTGTAATCCACCTCATAGACATATCCATACAAAATGAGCTTACGTAAGAAAGCGGATTTGCTTTTCATCCCGGAGAGCTTAAACTTCTCATCAAGTATGTATTGCTCGTCATCATTTAGGTGAAATTCGTTTCGGTTGGTGCGGGTTCTGTTTGCCAATTCTGACACTTCCTTTCTTTAAAATGGGTACAAAAAAACTGCTGTAAAAATTTCGATGTTTACAACAGTTTGTCTCAATGGTTATTCAATTTTGGATAGAATTATCCAAGGGAAATTGTATCAAATCATAGATAAAAGGTCAAGGATTTCCCAAGGGAAATAGAAGAAAAATGCAAGAGGGTTAGGGATACTTCCCTAAGAAAATTTATCACGATTAGCGAATGGCGGTTTGTGATAAATTTGAGCCTGTGTCCGGACACAGGCAGTGCTTGCTATTCTACCCTCGACACTCCCGGAGGGTGTGTCGGCTATAGATTATTTCTCAATACTTGAAGTAGCTGCGGTAATACGTTTTAATACTAATGATAAGAGTAATAAATCATTTTCGGAAAGTGTTTTAACATCATTTATTACAGCTTGAAATAGCGGTGGATTACTAATTGATGGATCAAAAAACTCTAAAGGAGTGATCTCAAAATATTCACAAATTTCTAAAAAAGCTGAAATGGAAGGCAATGTTCTTCCAGATGTAATTGACTGAATATAACCTTGAGAATGTCCTAAGTCTAAGCTTAATTGATATTCTGAAAGGTTATGTTGCATACGTAAATTATTAATACGCTCCCTAATGAAATCTTCATACATATTTTACTTCTCCTCCTATTTACTATTTTATGACTTTAAAAAAATAAATAATCGTTTTAAAATATTTATATTTGACAATAAACAATTGAAATATATACTGAAAATATTTATTATATGTAATATAAAGTAAGTAGCGAAAGTGAGATTGAAAAATGAAAAAGAAAGCAGTAGAATATAAAACAAAAATTATTGGAGGTCATGATGTGTTTCATATAGGAATTTGTGACGATGAGAAAGGCACATGCGCACAGTTGGAAGAATGGTGTTATGATTATGGTAAGAAAAACGGGTTAGATATTGAAGTTTATGTTTGGTATACAGGAGAGAGTTTATGCGACGATGTTTCTAGTAAAAAGAGCCGACTGGATATGCTTTTTCTTGATATTGAATTAATCAGTACAGATGGGATCAAAGTAGGAAAATTTATTAGAGATGAATTGGAGAATTTGGAAATAGCCATTGTATATATTTCGTCAAAAAGCAGTTATGCAATGAACTTGTTCAGAGTGCAACCGATTGATTTTTTAATAAAGCCAATAGAAAAAGAAAAATTGATGGAAGTAATAATTTGTGGCATAAAGTTACATGAACGAAAAAAACAAGTATTCGAATATTGTGTAAAGGGATATAATTATAAAGTTTCATATAAAGATATAGTCTACTTTTATAGTCGGGATAAAAAAATCAACATTGTCTTGAAGAATGAAGAAAGGCAGTTCAATGGAAAACTGAAAAATATTGCAAAGGCAGTACCGCATAATTTTATTTTAATACATCAATCATATTTGATTAACTTGGATTTTGTTACGGAATGTTCTTACGAATTGGTAAAGATGAACAACGGAGCGCTGCTAAATATTAGTCATCCATATCGAAAAATAGTAAGAGAGAAAATTACACGAAACGTATGGGGAAGATAATATGTTTGATATTATTACTGCATTAAGTACAAATTTGTTCCGAACATTTATTATTAAAAAATTTATGTCTGTATTTTTTCCAGCGTTGGTGGAAAATAAAAAGAGAGAAAACTTTTTCTATTTTTTGTTCTATTTTGTTACAGCAGGCATTTATTTAGTATTTGATTTTCCGCCTTTGAATATTGCAGTTAATATACTTATGCTTTATGTTATTACGCAGTTATATGAGGGGGAACAGAAGAAAAAAATATTGGTAGCTATTTTGATCTATGGTATTAATATGATATGTGACATCTTATCAGTTTATTCTTTTTCTAATTATGTAATAGGGGAAAAACCTAGTGCCATAGTAGCATATGTAACAGTTTTACTCATAAGTATCTGCGAATTTATTATAGAAAGATTTTTTGTAAAAAACAGAGAAAAAGAATTTACACCACCGTATTGGAATGTATTAATTTTGATACCCATAATCAGTATCGTAATATTGTTTATTTTATTAATGAATAACCTTAACAATCAGATCATATTGGTATCAGTCAGTGCGGGAATATTATTTATAAATATGCTGATATTCTATTTATACAATGCATTGATGGATATCTATATAAAGTTAGAAGAGAACGTTTCATTTGAGAGAAAACTGGAGAGTTACGCAAATCAATTAGATGTGTTGATGCAGTCAGAGGAAAAAATAAGTGCCCTGCGTCATGATATGAAACACCATTTAAATGAATTACTTATTATGGCGAAAAGAAACGGAGATCATAACAATGAAATTACAGATTACATACAGAATATGCAAATGTTTATGGAAAATAAGAGTGAGTATTCCAACAGTGGGAATAAAGAGGTTGATAGTATATTAAATTATATGCTAAATAAGGCGCAGGCAGTTTTGGAAGAGGTGGAATACAAAATCAATATACCGAAAGAGATGGAGGTTCGGCTATTCGATTTAAATGTTATATTAGGGAATCTGCTTGAAAATGCCATAGAGGCTGCCAGTCATTCAAAGGAAAAGAAGTTATTTCTTTTGATAAAATTTGAAAAAGGAATGTTGTTTATCAATGTCCAGAATACATACGAAGGCGGATTAATCAAAAATGGGAAAGACTATCTGACAACAAAAAAGATAGTAGAACAACATGGTATCGGGTTAAAGAATGTTGAGAGAGTAATAAATTCTTATCATGGCAATGTGGAAATTTCAGACATAGATAATATTTTTGATGTAAAAATCATGCTATATACGTTATTTATGAAATAGAGAAAATTCTTATGAAAGCAGTGTGATGCGGCGAATCACATTGCTTTTTTGATATTTAACTAATGAAAAATTTTATTTGATAAAACCTCAATATATGAATTTCGCTCTAAAATATATGAATTTCGCCATAATATAAAATGATTGTTGAAATATGGTAATATATACGAAAATTAAGCAAGACAAAAAAAAGAAAAAAGAGATTTTGATGAAGAGCATAATCGAAAAGGCTACTATTCAAATTTCGATAAGAGATGTCAAGTTGATGTGTTTTTACATTTCATATTAATCAATTGTTCCAAAGGTAGTTAAAAAATTAAGAAAATTTTAAAGGGCTTAACAATGATAAATAAAGAAGCATATCTAGATGCTATAGGCATCATTGAAATAGGAAGAAATATTAAAGAGCGTCAAATTGCAAGTGGTAGCATTGTAAAAGGTGGGAGATATCCACTTATAGCAACTGCGGCACATTGTACCTATAATTATATAAAAAATGCTTATTATGAAGAAATTTTTTTCACACCTATCCGTGTAAAAGACCAGAAATATAAAGTGGTGGCGGCTACGGTGCCATTGCAATTCATAAATCATACTTATCTTGAATATGATACTAGTTTTTTGATCCTTGAAGAAAGTTTCAACGAAAACGATATTTATAAGGATATTGCTTTAGATGTAAAATTTAGTCTTCCGAAAGAATTAAATTATCAGATTTTTGGTTATCCATATAAAAGGAAACAGCTTGCAAAGTCCGAAGGAAAGGCTATCAAAGATACATTTAAGGGGTCTGCTTTACAAGGAGTAAACTGTTTTGATAAAGATGGGATGTCGGGTGGACCTTGGATAAGGAATCATTGGATATTTTAATGAAAGAAAGAACCACTCTAATAATAGCACATAATTTATCTACGATAAAGAATGCAACTAAACTGATTGTATTAGAAAACGGTGAAATAACAGGAATTGGAAGTCATGAAGAGTTGTCTGAAGGGCACCCACTATATCAAAGGTTTATTGAGCAGCAATCCTATTAAAATGTTTAAGGAGACTAGCTATGAAAAAATTATTACTTATTTTATTGTTTGCGGTTAGTATCATAGGAATATATGGTTGTATTCAAAAAGAGTATTTCAGTAACGTTGAAGAAAAGAAACAATTTATTGAAATTATTACAGCTTCTGATGAGGTGGTTGGTATAATTGACAATAGCAAAGAAATAGAAAGGTTCGTAAAACAACTTGACATTAAATCTTGGAATTATATGGAACAACTGCCTGAAGGCAGCGACTTGGTATATCGTTATATATCATATGAGGTAATTGATGAACCTATATTTTTACAGGATGGAACACCGTTAGTTAATATGAGCATCTTGGAATTATATATTTCCGGTACAGGTGAATATATTATACGGGATTATGACCAAGAAGCAGAAACAATAGCCGGAATATCAGAAAAGGCAGGGCAGTTTCTTAGTGCGCCGGAGGACTTAGCGTTAAATAAGGATATGACGGCGAATGACATACTGGATGGGTGGGGACTTGATTTTTATGTGTCAAACAGCGATATTGAAAGTGATATTGAAAAAACAGATGATATCGATAATGCCCGATATTATGAAGGAGTCACATCATTTACGGAAGCGGAACTGCTAAGGACTTCCAAAGAGCAGAAGATACAGTTTTACGGAGCAGATAAAGGCACACTGTTTAATGAAATAGACGATATCTCTGAAATAGCGCAATATCTAAACGGGTTGGCTCTGAATCAGTGGGAATATGCAGATAATGCATCAAATCCCGAAGAAGTTGAGTGCCAAATTGTCAGATATATGTTATCAAGGGATAATGAAAAAGAATTAAAAGAAATGGATACCATGATACTTTATAAAAGCAACGGTAATTATTATATTGAGGAAATAATTCCGGGTGAATATAGTGTTCATGGAGAATTTATAACACATTATCAAGTGCCAGAGGAGATAGCAAAGTATATATTATCATATTTAGAATAGGTAAAATATATCGAACACATGGTTTTTTCTGCTTTTTGGCTAAGTGATAACGGTAAATTTCACAAACAAGATTATGATACGAATTTCGCTGTTAAATATATGGATTTCGCCATAAGAGGTACTGGAGTAAAAAAGATGATATTATATATAAAAATATAATGAGAGAGGTAAGAAATATGAAAAAAACAAAAATGACCAAGAATTTAGTAAAAAAGGTTGCGATGTATGTTGCAAAGGCAGATGCGAATGCTGCGTGTCCTTGTATTACATATCAACCTAAAATGCCTGATTCCGTAAAAAAATTAAGGAAATTTTAAATTATGGATTTAGAGCAATTTTCGGAAGAAGAAGCCAATCAAATAATAGCGTATGGTATTGAAAGAGGGAAGGTTATATTGATAACGACTCTTATTGCTTTGATGTTAGGGTATGTTTTTGGGGTTTTCTTTCAAGGAATAATTTTTTGGGTTTGCCTTAGTGCATTAAGGAGATATGCAGGAGGTTATCATGCTGACACGCAAAATAGGTGCTATGTAATATCATTTATTATGGTAGTTCTATCGCTTGTGAGCATTAGGCATAGTGCTAATATTGGACTAATAGGGCTGTTGT
Organism: Lachnospiraceae bacterium; assembly: GCA_017416465.1. GTDB lineage: Bacteria > Bacillota > Clostridia > Lachnospirales > Lachnospiraceae > Bovifimicola. The sequence continues at coordinate 6,400 of JAFQCK010000095.1, forward strand.
TTCAAGCGATGAGCCTATGTACAATTTTGTTTTTAGCTCCAGTAGAAAATCGGAATCGTGTCTTGGATAAAAGTGAAAAGAAGAAATATGGAGTTAAAACAAAGGGTATAGCAGTGTTTTTGTCTTCTATATATGTTATTTTGTATATTGTGGACAAACAAGAGATTGCTATTCCGATGGGAGTTGCATCTTTAGTAGTGGCTATTTTATTGATAGTTGGATACATAAAGGGGGCAAAACAAGAAAAGTAAATATAAAATGTAGAAAACGTCTAATGGGTCAATGCCTATATAGGCGTTTTTTTTATACCAAAAACTTTTGCAAAAAAGTTTTTGCTCACCCGAACATTTGCCATGCCCCATTGGGGAGATATAGGCGGAAGGGGAAAGGCTCATGCCTTTGTCACGTCACAGCGGGGGAGGAGGTGAACTCGTATGAAGAAACCTTCTTTCCACGATGAAATGACAATCCGGCATCAGTTTGACCGTCTGTGTCAAATGTCGCTCAAAGGTGAAGCCGCCAGCTATTACAGATATATAGAATATCGCAGGCGGCATGAAGCCATGTTCTCTGAACTGTCTGAAAGGGAGTTGAATCGGTTGTTTGTTATGGATGAGTATGGAGTGGAAAACAGTCATTTCACAGTGCATGGATATGACATTGAGGTGAAAGATGCCCTGATTGCGGAAGCATTGCAGGCTCTCTCAGAGCGGAAGCGGAATGTGATACTGCTTTCTTATTTTCTGGAGATGAGTGATGCGGACATCGCAAGGGAAATGAACCTTGTCCGCAGCACAGTCCATGAACACCGGACACGCTCACTTGAGATTTTAAGGAAGATTATGGAGGGAAAAGCAGATGAAACAGAGATGTAAGAACAGAGAAGAAAAGAATTTGTTGCCTTTCCATATCATTAAGGCAGCATCAGAAGGCGATGTACTGGCAATCAACACAGTCCTGAAGCATTATGAGGGATACATAATTACCCTGTCCACCCAGAAGATGTATGACGAGGGAGGGCGGCTTCATTATTGTGTTAATGAAACACTGCGCCGAAGGCTTGAAACGAAGCTGATTACAAAGATACCCATGCAGGCAATTTTAGCAAGATGCTCGAGAGGAAGGTCACAGTTAAAGTGATCCTGAATATAGTTGGAGACATTAGATATCATAAGCTGGTCTTCAGGACTGATAAGGGGCTTATGAAGTTTTTCCTTTTGACTGTAA
>JAFQCK010000096.1 GCA_017416465.1 Lachnospiraceae bacterium
ACAAAGATAATACTTTCTGTACTATCTCCAATGTTATACGTGTTTTTTCCTTTACCGTTAGTCCCTTGGAGGATTGGTTGAAGCAATTACGTCCGTTTGAACGGTAATTACGACGAAGGGCATCGGCATGGCTAAGGCTGACACCAAAATGACGACTAAGTTCTTTTACACTATAGCCTTGTTCACAAAGAGAAAAAAACTCTTCATGTTGTTGGAACAATAATTTCTTTTTCATCTTATAGATTTATATTGTCCAACTTTTTGGGTTCACTTCAGTATTCTCCTGCCACCAAAAAAGTTAAATAGAGTAAGATTGTAGGATGTTCGAATACTTTATATTACATTTGTGTTCATAATCATAATATATTCAGAATATGGAAACAACTGTAAGGGTACAAGCTTCTTTTCGTTTAAGAACAGAACTAATGGAAAGACTTAAGATATGTGCAAAAGCAAGTAACCGGAGTCTCAATAATTTTGTGGAGAATGTATTGCTTGATGCCATGTTTCGTGAACCTAATGAAACAACAAAGGCTGCTATTGCGGAAGCGATGAACGATAAGCACAAGACAACGTATGATAATGTAGACGAATTAATGAATGAATTAATGAAATGAAAAAGCTACATCCCACAAGTCAGTTTAAACGAGACTTTAAAAAGTATAAACATAATCCATCTAAAGTGGCTGCTTTTGAAAAGATAGCGGAAATGCTTATAAACGAGATTCCTATCCCTTCATTGCATAAACCTCATTTTTTGAAAGGGGAATATAAAGGTTGTATGGAGTGTCATATTGAAGATGATTACTTATTAATATGGATAGATGGGGATATAATCGATTTAGTTAGAATTGGTTCACATTCTGAATTGTTTAGATAATAGTGTCAAAAAATATATTGCTTCCATTATATTTTCTACCTCTCTCTATTTCATTCTAGTTCTCAAAGGGTTTATTTTTATCGATTTTTTCAGAACGGAAGTTCAGTTCAACCCCTTGTGTTTGAAGGAGTCTGACGATAATGAAGGAATTATTCAAGTTAATGTCATAACTTGAATAACGGAGGTTTTCTACTTTTCTTCATTTATATTTTGCTTAAAAATCCTAATTAGTAATATAGAATATGTTTATTGTCAGAAATTATTATGATACTTGTTAGTAAGTTTCATCACAAATTCGTCCTTTAAGTTTTTTTTGCTAATTTATTTAATTCATTGTTGCAATCATTAATACCACGATAATAACGTTCGTGAATTTCACGGCATATTTCACCAGGAAAGCAAAAGAAGCAAATGAAGCAATTCTTCGATAATTATCAATTTGATTACATAATTGATTGACATGCGCCAAAGTTTTTGCTTTGGATATACTATCAGCAAGATGTCGTACTTTATCATAGGGGAATACTACAAACTTTACTGCTAATTCTAATGGATTACAATTATATTAGTTCATAAGTCTTAATTTTTATTTGTTTTATAAACAATATGTCATACTAATGTGGATTCCTATATATATTATCTTTTTATTGCTAAATAATCAATTTTTAAGAGTGATGTTTTGCAAGGCTTGCAAAATATATAGTCATATTTTTTCTTTTCCTATTTTTACTTATTAATTTTGTATGTCATTACAATCTTTTATTGATAAAGTATTAGTAATGAGACATATATTTAATATAATCACTAATACTATGGAACAGAATCGAAATAATCTATTTAACAAAAAAGATGAAGAATTAATTCGTATCTTAGCACGTTGGTGGAATATGTCTGAGGTGGAATTAACAAAGCCATTTAAAGTAATTGCTACATTTAAAAAAGCAAATAAGAGGGACAAATATAATAGAGAATTCGGTTACTTTGAAGATGTTCGCAATTTGAACGGTGATATATTATATTATCCTCTAAAATGTGGTGTTGTTAGAATATTTTCTGAATACAAAGAGGGATTTATGTCTAGTGATATATGGCAAATCAATGTTAGGTTAGCTCCAAGAACGCAACGAGAAAAGTTTCAAAATCCTTTTATGATAATAATGGAAAATGCCATTGTAGGAAAGCCCAAGATCCAATTTTTGGATAAATTAAAGAAAGAAAAGTTGATTAAAACAATCTTTGAAGAAACAGGGTCTACTCCAAGAGATGCCAAGAGTATCTCTAATGCATTACATGCCATAATGGGAGATCTTTATACGGAAACAGAACGCTTTGTTTATGAATTATTACAAAATGCAGATGACCAGCCAATAGAAGGTAAGCTCGTTAATGTTAAGTTAAAAACATTAGACGAAAATCTATTATTTCTTCACACAGGTAAACCATTTACAGAAGCTGACGTAGAAAGTATTTCTAGTATTGGTGATAGTACAAAGAAAAATGATATAGAAAAAACCGGTTATAAAGGCATCGGGTTTAAGTCCGTTTTTTCTGATGCAGAGACTGTTTATATTGACTCCGGTAATTTTTCTTTTGCTTTTGATAAGAATTCTCCAGTGTATCCGATAGATGCAAATATGGATGAAATACCTTGGCAAATTAAACCGATATGGGAAGAACGTTATCGATTACCTAAAGAAATTCAAAAAGAAGAATTGTATTTTCGTTCACCTGTAGGGATTGCATTAAATGTAGGTAAAGAAAAAATTGCTTCATACAATATTAAAATACCCGATTTACTTTCGGAACCACGATTTACTTTATTCCTAAGAAATATTAGCAATATTAGTTTCGAAAATAATCATGATACTTCAATTACTATTATTAAAGAAAGTAAAGATAATGGAATTGTAAAAATAGAATCCAATGAAATAGTTGAAGAATGGATAACGAAGGATTATATTATTGAGATTCCAAAAGAAACTAAGGATGCATTACAAAATGAAAAATTAGTCCCAGCCAAATTGAAAGAAGCGACAAAAACTAAAATAACTTTTGCCGCTAAGATTATTGATGGTTCAATTATTCCATTGGACAATGCAGTGCTGTTTACCTATCTACCAACCAAAGTAAGTGATTTTGGTTTTCACTTTTTGGTAAATGCAGATTTTTTGACTACTGCAAGCAGAGAATCTATTCACTTCAAGAATATATGGAATAGGTTTCTTTTTACGCAATTAGGAAATTTATTGCTTGATTGGATTAGTAGTTTAAATGGCTTTAAAGGTTCTCTCAGCTTATTACCGTCATCAATTGAAGAATCGGAAAATATACTTGCTAATGATTTTTATGATGCACTTAAACAATCATTAGAAAATGTTGCATTTATCAAGGGATATAAAGGGAAAATGCTTTCAATTAAAGATGTTATACTTGATAAATCTGGTTTATCACAAATCATAGGGAAAGAATTGTTTTGTAAAATAGTTAATCCTTTAAAATTTCTTCCGTTTGATGAAAGTGACGACAATATCCTTAAAGCATGTACATATTTGAATATTATTGAAGAATATAAAACTTTATCTGTATTAGAAAATATACAAAAAGATTTATTGTTTCATGAATGGTTTATTGAAGCAGAGGAAGAAAAGAAAATGTTATTCTACAATTGGATCTTAAATATTAATACAGAAAAAAGTAGACAAAGTATTGTATCATTAATTGAATCATTACCAATTTACCGATTTGGTGATAATTACTTGTATAAAACGCAAGTTGATGCAGATCTCAATAAATTTGTAATTCGATCACCGCATAAAAATTTAGAGCCTATATTTAAGGCTTGTGGATATGATTGTTCTTACAATTTAGATGAATTGCCGATAGCAGAGTTCTATAAAGATTCAGACAAAGTAATCAAATCGACATTCGAATATGTTTTTGAACATTTATCGCAACGTGATTCTTTTATTAAATGGTTGTCAGAAGCTCCATTAGAAGAATTAAGAGTTTTAACTGATTGGCTTGCATTTTGGGAGAAACATAATCATAAAAAGATTGCTGAATTTGTTGAATCTTTGCCTATTATTAAATTCGAAGATGTTTTTATGACGAAAAACGGCATAGAAAGTGATTCTTCGCGAATAATTATAACCAACAAAATAGAAACGATTCGCCCGCTATTGATTAAAATAGGCTTTATATGCTCTGAAAACATTGAAGAATCTCCTTTTGCTTCGCTAATGACGCATCCAAAAGAAATAGATTTGTTTAACAAAATAAGAGAAAAAACTATAAATGCTTCGTTAACCCCAAATGAAAAATTGGAACTATTCAATGTACTTAGACAATTATGTAATGATAATAGAGTTCTTATTTCGCAATTACTTTTGTTTACAAATCATAATGGAGTTCAATGTAAATTAGATACCATGACTGGCTATTCTAAGGATTTACCCAATTGGATGCATTATTACTCAATCAATGAAAAAGAAAATTTTCAAGAACTACAACCATACCTTGTTCAAAAAGAGTTTGTATTTCAATCTATAGTTAAAAAGAATATTATACATATTGCTGATAATGTAGCATTAAAAGACGTTTATCTATGGTATAAAGATTTATGGACTTTGGAATTTACCAAATGGTTAATAAATAAATATGGTACAACTATATCTGTTTTAGATATGGTTGAACAACAAAATGTTGAATCAAAAAAATATTACCTACTAAAAATAGACAGAATAGAACTTGATATTAATGAAAGATATACCTCAACGTCTTTTATTTATAGATTGTTATCTCTAGCATTTCAAGTATTATCAGACTCGGAAATTCGTACATTTTCAAATAAAATTTGGATAGAAGGAAAGGTTCTATCAGCGTTTACAATAAGTGATGAAATATCATTTAAATATCATGAAAGTAAGACAATTTATTTGCCACTAACAAAATTATTACCCACATATACTGATACCGGAATTATTGAAAAAATAAAAACTACATTGTCTACTTTTGATATAAATTCATTAAATCGATTACTTTCGTTACAACCAATGAATATTAGGGAAGTAAGAAATAATATGGACATTTCAAATGGATACACACCTTATTCTTATTTATTTGATATATATTATGCTATTAAAATTCGTAATTGGTATGGTAGTTGGATACCTAATATTGATTTAGCTAATCAATCAGATGCATGGATTGCAGAATTGATGTATATTATGTATACTCAAAAGATTGAACTATCCAATAGCTGTTTTGGATGTAGACTTTCACGATATTTTAATGCTTACTTTACTAATCCATATGTCAATGAAGACGAAAAAATCTTACCATCTATAGAGAAATGGGCTGATACAGATGACAAACGTTCATATCTCATAAGTCTTGGTGTAAAGACGGAACGAACTAAGTTAATACAATTTAGGAAAGCTCTTATTAATAATGAGCCATACAATGATATAGAAAATATTAAAAATTCAATAGATTCGACTTTAGAATTGATTAAGAATAAAAATCTTTTTCCATTAACAGGAAATAATCAAATAGAAACAATGCTCGCAATAGAGCCTTATAGTAAGAAACTTTCAATTTCCGTTGATATAGCAAAACTATCTATAGGTTCTACGGAATATGAATTATCTGATTATCAAAATTGGAAATTATCCAGTAATTTGAGGATATTCATATATGAAAGACAAATACCTTATCAGTTACTGAAAACTGATGAGAATAATCTACTTGTCTGTTCATTTGAAAAGAATGATTATTATTTCGATCCTCAGAGTAAAATCTTGTATATCAACAAAACTTGTGAAATTCGCGATATTCTATATTCGATTGTTTCAGATTCGTCAATTCCTTTTACTTCAGAAGATTGGCAACAATTGTATTATGACAATTTAGTATCTAAAGAAGAAATTGAAAGTAGAGATAAAGAAATTGAAAGATTAAAATACGAATTACAAGTGTATATTGATAAATATAATGCTTTATCAAATCAAGATATTGATAAATCTATATTTGAAAATAAAGATAATGAAGAAAAACAAAATGATTCGATAAAAAAGATTAATAATGAAACAAATTCTCCTATTATAAAGAAAGGAGACGGTTCTTCATTATCTAAGTCACGTCAGTTTGAGGCACAAATAGAAGCGCAAAGGTTTTTAATGCAAATAAAGCCTTTGTGGAAATTCCCACCACATTATGGTGAATATAATGAAGAGAGAAAACCATATTATTATTCAACTGTAGAAGTAAAAGACAATGATGCAAATTCCATTCTGATTGTTCTGAAAAGCTATAAGAAAGAAGATGAACCATTCAAAATCAATCCTGAAGAATGGAAAGCAATGATAAAAAATTCTGCAAAATTGCTAATCTATACAGGGTCTGATATTAAAAGAATAACTAAAGAAGATTTGATTAGGAATCAATCAAGCATTTCTCTTTCATTTAGTACGGAAAATTTAGATATAGAAGAGCGTATTTCTGCATTTTGTTTGCTGTTGAATTATTTTAAAGATTTACATTTTGATTTTGATAGCTTTAATCTTTCTGAAAATGCCGAATCCATTGTAAATATATATAAAATTAACGAAGGAGTACAAAATAACAATAATACAGAGGAGGATATTTAAGATATGAAGTATACAAGAAAAGATTATATCAATTTCCTTTCAACTGAGTTGAATGCTCAAATAAAAGGATATGAACAATTAGTGAAAACAAAGGCCGTTGTATTAAAAGATAATGGTGAGGTTTTTGTTGGCATATTCCAAAAAGTCAATGAAGCAGGCATTGCAATTTTTAAGGTTCGAAATTCAGAATACATGCCTAGAAAGAATTCTTTTTGGTCTGCTGTGTATCTGAACGGAGAGATGGGAAAATATAAAAAATGGGGAGACCTATCATGGAGCAAATTGAGAGAAAACTTTCAGAGAGATTTTTCAGATTGCTTTTGTGCATGGATATCAAAATGCGAAGATTCAGATTTTTGTTTGGTTGGGATTAAAGGTTTAACAATTAACTTTGTTAAGTTATTGGAATTTGGAAAAACGATTGTTGCTTTTGGTCCAAAGGATCCTCCTTTACAATATCTACTAAACCTGATTGAAATTGTAAAAGATGAAAACATTCAAGAAACTAAGTCAATATTAGATTATGTTGAAAAGGGTAATTTATGGAATCCTTGTAAAATAAAGGCTGATATAGATTTAGTATCCCTAATTTTAGATAATTATTCAGAGGAAAAATGCATCGTGATTCAAGGTCCTCCAGGAACAGGAAAAACTTATAGGATGGCTCAATTGACTGCAAGGTTATTAAAAGACCAAAAAAGTGTTTTAGTAACGGCACTAACTAATCAAGCACTTATTGAGTTAACCAAAAAAGAAGACTTAGCTGTTTTTCTGAAAAATGGAAATGTTTCAAAAACAAGTCTTACTGTTGATGAAAAACGAGAATTACCGCATCTACAAGATATTGAAGGGAATAAATGCAATGCGAAATCTGGATATTTGTCACTTGCCACATTTTATATATCTAGTGGTTGGGCCAGCGAATTAACAGAAATTCCATTCGATTATGTCATCATGGATGAAGCTAGTCAAGCTCTACTACCTATGATAGCTGCATCAATGAGATTAGGTAAAAAAATAATCTTAATCGGTGATCAAAAACAACTTCCACCTATTGTACTTACAAACGAAGATATAATAAATAGTTTTAATTGGTTTGACATTGTCAGAGGATTCAATACTATATGCTGTAATTTCCCTTTTGAATCGTGTATGTTAAGTGACACATTTCGCATGACAAAAAGAGGTGCGGAATGTACTGGAGTATTTTACAATAATGAATTACAATCGGTCTCAAAGTACCAACATGTTCCTTATAATATTGTAGATTTAAATCTTAAAGGAGGTCCAGTATTAACAGAAATGGATATGAAAATTGGTGATAAGAATCCTATAAATGCATTTGAATATATTTATAATTTAACAGTAAAAATCCTTTTAGAAAAACCAAATGCCGAAATTGCAATATTATCAAAATTTAGAGAAACTGTCCGAGAACTACAAAAATTCTACACATTAAGATGGAATGGGAATAGTTATCCTGAAAATATTAAAATAGATACAATTGACAGAGTTCAGGGACTAACAATTCATTTTTGTTTCTTTCTCATTCCTAATACATCTCTTAGGTATTCTTTAGAACCAGAGTTATTCAATGTAGCAACGTCAAGGGCTGTTTATAATACAATTATCGTTTATCCAACAACGATATATAAAGAGCTTATTCCAGAAGAAGTTAAAAATTACTTAACTAAAGCTGGGCTAGATTCTGTATAAGTTATGGCATTGATTGTATTCGTATAGCGTCATTTTAGCATTGCAAGCCTTGCAAAAACTAAAACCATATGAGGCTTAACCATATCTTTGTTGCATAATAATCAAAACAACAAAGATTATGCTAAAGAAAATTTTTATTTTGCTACTTTTGCAAGTGGGTATATATAATATGTATGCCCAAAACGTTCAGAGATTGGAAACAAATCCTTCGTTCAAGGGGATTAGTATTGGAATGCCTATCAGTTCGATTGCTGATGAACTGACGTATGATAGAA
>JAFQCK010000097.1 GCA_017416465.1 Lachnospiraceae bacterium
AAGTATAATGGTGGAATTCCTGAAAAAAGATTTTTGTACTCATCCATCTCTGATATAGAAACATCTGTTCAAACATTTTTATCTATGAAATATAAAAATGAGATAGGATATACATTAGAGGATATGTATTTACATTTCGTGAATAAAAATGTAATCCCAAAAAAATATGTACCGTTTGCATGTGACGCAGGAAGTAATTTGTTTTGTATAGATGTGGAAACTGGAAAAATCGTAATAGTGTGGATGGATATGGGGGAAGTAAATGAGAGCATGATTCCTGTATTGAGTAACAGCTTTGACGAATTTATTGATTCTTTAGAAGAGGATGAAGAAATATAAAATTTGTGTAGTATAATAGAAATGTGTTTGGTTTAAATCCGTTTGATACAGTTAGAGAGGCGCTTCGTTATGCAAAGGAGTTAGCAGGAATTCCTAGAAGTCAACAGCCTGTTAGACAATGGATAGTAACAGGTGATGTAACCAAATACAAAAATAGTAATTATGTAGTATCTTTTAATAAAGGTGCACAAGGGAGATATTATGAGTTTGTTAATGCGGAAGGACAAAGAAGGGTTGTTGCTTTGCACACGAATGATCCTTATAGAACAACGCATGCACATGCGGGAAAGCCTAAACCTGGTAGCGATCCACGTACATATGATTTTAAGAGTCCTGAAAATAAGTATGCAGCGATTGATGATATTAAGAATAAAAAAGATCATCACATAGATATAAATTGTAAGGGGGTAGTAAGATGGATTTAAAAGAAAAATTAGAATTACTAAGATTGACTAACAAATTTAAAAAATATGATGGGATTAAAGAATTTGAAATTTTTTCAATAGACAAGCTAACAGAAAGAGAAAGAGAAGTGTTGAGCGAGATAGAAACCGATAGTGATAAATCTATAGACAAGCTTGCATTTGATACAAATTATACAAATTATTTATTATGGTCTAAAGAAAAAATTGCACCTTATGCAAAATGTGATTCTGAAATTATTATCATTAACAATTATAGGTTGGTTTTTATTAAAGTTGAAAATATAGATGCATTCTTAGAAGATTATTTTAAAGAAGAGGAATGTTTTAGTATCTATATTTTAAATCGAAAAATGAAGAAATGGATTGTAGTAAGTAAGGGAGAATATTTTTTGGAATATTTTAATAAGGACATATAGAGGTAATAAGTATATTTTATAAGGGGAAAAGCATCTACTAGTAGGTGCTTTTTCTACAAGGAAAAAAATTAATAAGAAATTTTCAAAATGATGCAGAATCTATATTGGTATATAATTAGAATAATTTTGTAGAAAATGTAACGTCCAGAACAGAAGGAGAGAGGAAGCTTCAGTATCAGTACAACAGTGAAGCCCAGCTGATTGCCATCATCAATGAAAAGGGTGAGACGTATCAGCTTGAACGTGATGCAAAGGGAAATGTAATCAGGGAAACCGGTTATGACAAGCAGGTTCGCCGTTATGAGCTGGATTATTCGGGACTGGT
>JAFQCK010000098.1 GCA_017416465.1 Lachnospiraceae bacterium
ACTAATACCTTTGGTATTAAGATAGCACAAAATGCTTTTTCTTTCCAGCTAAAACAACTTTTTGACAGATTAAATCTGCTAAATCAGCAAATTGCTGAACTTGATGCAGAAATTCTTAAATATTACGAAACTTTTGATTGTTTCCTACATACAATTCCAAATATCTCACCTATTCTTGCAGCTTGCATTTTAAGTGAGATTGGAGATATTAAAAGATTTAGAAACTCTGCATCTTTAGTAGCTTATGCAGGTATTGATCCCACTGTCAAACAATCCGGTGAATTCTGCTCTACCAGAAATCATATGTCAAAACGTGGTTCGCCATATCTCAGACATGCCATATTCCTTGCGGCATGTTGCTGTTCTTTTCATGATAATCCTTTAAATGATTATTATAAAAAGAAACGAAGTCAAGGTAAACATCATCTAAGCGCAGTTGGTGCAGTATCGAATAAGTTAACTACCATTATATATGCCATCCTAAGAGATGGTAAACCGTATGAACCGATAAAGTTTGTATAACAAGCAAAAATACTTCAAAATCTTTTCTTAAGCCCCTCAAAAGAGAGGCTTAGTTGTGATGCATATAACTTACCATAAACTTTATCAACTTATTAATCCACACTTTTATATCTTCTATGGATAAAGTAACCATTGGTATCACTTTACCTTCGTTACTAAGAAATAATAATTCGATTCCGTAATTATCACTTTCTTTACCAACCACCACTGCATGTGGACCCATTAAATTGAAAACAGTAAACAATTCCATATTTTGATAAAAAAAATGTTCTCTATCTTTATCAGGTAAAAAAGAAATAAATAATTTAGAAATTATCTTATCTAAACATTCTCCACCCAAAGGAATAAATTCACCATTTGCTAACAAATATACCTCACACCATATTCTATCATGTATTGTTAGTTTTATTTTTCTTCCTTGAGCTTCCAACTCTAATTCATCCATGGTGATAATACCTCCTCTCCATTATTATAGAATTTGATATTTCCAGACAATCTACCCCAATTATCACGAATGTACCTTAATTCTCCCGATGTAGTTTTATTCATATATTTACTCGTTCCATTTAAAATACCATCTACATCTTGCATATTGGTTAAATCAAAATGAATATAATTCCCTTGTTTTACAGTATTTTCAATGGTATCTGTACTAAACTTCAACCAATCCGAGCCATATCCCATATCATAAGGATTCCCTACATCACTTAGCAATTTTCCACCTGCACTTCTTTGTAATTCAACTAACTTACCACTAGCAGATGGACCATACACCAAATCATTTTCTCCAAATTTTAGACTTGACTTTCCATAGCTGGTCTTACTTATATTCAAAATACCCCTATTATCCGTCTTCAACTTACTAGCAGTTTCCTTAACCCCACTCCACTTCTTCGCTACATTCCCTGCATAACTCTTTCCAAAGTTCCACATGCTCTTTCCTGTAGCTGAAGCTGTATAGACATTAAGTGCCATTGATCCTGCTTCAAACAGAGTATCCCATGTAAAGAATTCTCCATTTTTAACATTGTTGTAGATGTTTTTCGCACCACTTACCACTCCTACTGAAGCCATTGTAAAGGTTGTAGCTGTACTTACTGCTTTTGTTGTTGTACTTACTATCTTTGCCGCCTTTGCACATTTCATTACCGAAAGTGTTCCGGATGCAACATTTCCGACTGCCGGTAAGCCTGATATAAAGCTTAAGGTTGCCATTGTGGTATTACCTTCTGCCATATACCAACAACCGTTTATAAAGTCTGCTATTCCTCCTATAATTCCGCATTCCATTCCCACAAGAGTAAGAAATGAATGTCCTGCATCATTAAGCTTCTTTAATGGCGATAAGCCAAACGGGTCTGTATATGATAAAGGATTTCCCTGCACATAACTGTAACGGTTAAGGCTCTGTGAATTGGTTAAATCTCCTCTTAAGATGTCCTGATTGATGAATCTCTTTATCTCTGTATTATAAAACCTTGCTCTCATATGGTAAAGACCGTTTTCATCAGTCCTTACTCCATACATTCCGTTGTAGAGATATTCTGTTTTTTCACTGTCTCCGCTTAAAAGCTCTCCATATGTTCCGTAAGTGTATTTTTCTACTATCTCGCCACTTTCATTGGTAAGCTTTGTTGTACTTCCAAGGTTGTTGTAGTGATAGAAAATTGTGCCATCAGTATTGTTTGTACCTGTATTATTACGTTCTACATCAATACCTTCTGCATTTGTTTCATATAACAATCCTGTACCATAGATATAGTTCGATTTATCGTAGTTATTTTTTCCTATAGCTTTATAACTACTTTCTAATACTTGTGACAAACTGCCCGCTACATCCGTAACATATGTGGTTGTACCCTCTTTTGTAGTCTTACTTATAAGTGTGTTTTCAGCATCATACTCATAAGTTGTATCACCTACTCTTATAAGTCGATTTCTACAGTCATACTCATATTCAACCATTTTCCCGTCTAACGGACCATATATCATGTTTCCATCAGCGTCATATTTTACTTCTTCACCATTATATCTGATTAAGCGGTTTGCCTCGTCATATTCCATTTTTATGGATTTGATATCTGTCAGGTTTTTATGTATTCCTTCGACTTCATTTCCTGTGGAGCTTATGATGTTGCCTACATTGTCATAAGTGTAATGATATTCATTTATAACAGAGTTGTCAGATAGTTTAACATCTTTGATTACTGTTACATTACCTTTTTCATCATAAGTTCTTTCTTCCCTTGTGCCGTCAGGTCTGTCAATTGATATAACATTTCCTACTCCGTCATAGGTGTAGTAAGTTACTCTGCCTTGACTGTCTGTTACGGTCTTCTTTCTGCCTGATGAATAGTAAGTGTATCTTATTACTTCTCCCCCCGGATATGTAAGGGTTATTATGTTTCCAAGCTCATCATAGCCGTAAGTTATGGTGTTTCCGTTAGTGTCAGTATATGATGTTACTCGATTCATAGAGTCATAGGTTCTTTCTATCGTCTTTGTTTCTTTATCTTCTCCCTTCTTTTCCTCTGTTACTTTAAGTACATTTCCGTTTGCGTCATATTCATAAGTTATTGTTCCTGCTTCATCTTCTGTACTTATAAGTCTGCCAACTTCATCATAGGTATATTTTGTCTCCTGATTTCTTGCATTTTTACTGCTTTCCAAGAGACCTGAAGCATTATAAGTGTTACTGTATACACAACCGATAGGATTTGTTTCACTGATTTTTCTTCCCATGGAATCATATTCATAGGACGTTGTTCCACCCATGGCATCTGTTACTGATATCATGTTGCCGTCACTGTCGTAGATACATGAAACAATACTGTCCAGTGGGTCAGTTACAGAAACTAATCTTCCTGTTTTGTCATAACTGTATGAGGTTGATATTTCTTTTCTTGAAGGTAGTGTTACATCATCCTCATTATCACTTTCAACATCATTGCTCTCATCTGCATCTGCATTTTCACTGTCTGTACTCTCATCACTTCCTGTACTTTCCTCAACCAACACTCCGTCTTTATATGTCACTGTCCTTAATAACTCATTATTAAGTCCGTATTCATAACAGCTTTCGTTTCCTGCCTCATCAGTTCTTTTTACCATGTTTCCTGCAAGGTCATACTCATAGGTTATGCTGTATCCGTTTGGATTGGTTTCTTTTATGAGGTTTCCTGTCTTGTCATATTCATATGTTGTACTGTTACCATCCTCGTCTGTGTATTTTATTAGTCTTGAAAGGCTGTCATATTTATATAACACAAATATTTCGCCGTTTTCTTTTGTTTCGGTTGATACCTTTGTAAGTCTGTTACGGTTATCATATTCAAGTCTTGCCACAGTACCGTCTGCCATTGCTTTACTTATGCAGTTTCCATTACCATCATAGCTATAGGTTGTCTTATTGCCGTTTTTATCAGTTTCACCTATTAATCTTCCGTTTGAATCATATTCATAAGTTATGCTCTGTGAAAGGGCATCAGTTTCTTTTATTACTCTTCCCATGGCATCATATTCGTATGTTTTATGGTTCTTTATACCGTCTGATGTTTTTATTATGTTTCCGTTTTCATCATAGGTATATAATTCCATACTGCCGTCAGGATATTTTGTGGCTGTAAGCTTTCCATTCAGGTCATAGATATAACTTATTTCTTTTCCTGAACTGCTTATCTCCTTTACAAGCTGTGACAGTTCATTATACTCATATTTTACGGTTTCGTTTAATTCATTGGTTTCCTCCGTAACATTTCCCATTGCGTCGTATTTAAATGTTTCTTCGGTGCCGTCAGGGTTTGTTACTTTTATAAGGTTTCCTGCGCTGTCATATTCATATGCGGTCTTTTTACCGTCAGGTGTTATAACTGCTGTATTTTTGCCTGTTATGTCATACTCATAGGTTGTTGTTCTTCCCATTTCATCAGTTTCAGTAAGCTTATTACCGTACTTATCATAGGTGTAACTCTTTGTATAACCCATTTCATTTACTTCCATCACAGGTCTGTTCATTTTATCATAGACATATTCTTTTGATGTATTGTCAGGGTTTATTATCTTTGTAACACGACCTGCCTCGTCATACTCACTTTTTGTAACGTTTCCGTTAGAATCAGTTGTCTTTGTAAGCATTCCGTTTTCATATTCATAGGTTATGCTTCCGATACCTTCTATGGTCTTTTTAGTTACCTGTGCATTTTCATTGTATTCATAGGTAGTCTTTCCGCCTGCAAAGTCCGTAACGCTTGTTAAAAGGTTTTTCTCATCATAAGTATGGTAAGATGAGTTTCCAAGACTGTCAGTGATTACTGTTACATTATCCCTGTCATCATACTGATATGAGGTTGTATTACCGTTTTGGTCTGTTACTGATGTCTGTCTGTTCTTTTCATCATATGCGTATCTTACAATTCCCGAAAGTGCATCTTTTTCATAGATTTCATTTCCGTTATCGTCATAAGAAATCTCTGTTATATTTCCATTATTATCTGTACTTTGTACTATTAATCCTTTTGGATTTACAACTATGCTTCCTGTATTACCGTTTGCGTCAGTAGCTGTAACTGTTGTAAATGTACCGTCATATTTTTCTTCTTCCGTATAAGTGATTGTAAGGGCATTTTTTGTTTCATCAGCATCAGTTTGCGAGATTACCCTTCCATTATCATCATATATATTTGATACATAGGTTACTCCCTCACAGTCTGTCTGTGTAAGCATTCTTCCCTTTTCATCATAGGTATAGGTTGTGGTTTCTGAAAGAAGGTTTGTATAAGATGTAAGAAGTTCGCCCTCATATTCAAAGGTTGCTTTTCTTTTTCCGTCGCTTACCTCTGTTACCATTCCTTCTTCATTATAGGTTATAACCAGACTTTTTCCTGTTACAGGGTCAGTTACGGTCTTTTTGTTATCTGTATAAGTGATTGTTACAACTCTGCCGTTATTATCTGTTATCTTTATGTTTCTTCCCGTAGCGTCGTAAGTATATATTTCCTGTGCAGGAGTTATTACATCTATTGTACCGTCTGTTCTTCTTATTACCTTAAAGTCTTCGGCGTGTGTTGATATCGGAACGTATTCCACTTCAACGGCTTTTCCTTCTTTATCATTAACTACTGTTCCATCCTCGTTAAATGTTATGTCATTTTCAAGATAGATTATGTTTCCGTTTGCCGTTCCCTTATAGCTTGTACTAAATGAATTTTTTTCTACAAAGGTTACAAGCTTTCCTGCCGACATCTTATATATTATGCTGTTTCCGGTGTCTTTTATAAGGGTTTCAAAGTTGTTTGAGAAGCCTTTTCCGTTTTCACCAAAGTAGGTGTTCATCATCGAATTATACTCTATATCAAAGTTTAATTCTTTTACACCGCTTACGCTTATTACTGAAATGTTATCTGTAAATGCTCCTGTTGTAAGGTCTATCGGGTCACCGAAGAAGCTTTTTCTCTGTTTGTAAGTTTTTATTGACCTTGTTATGTGACTGTCGATTGGTTCTACAGTTATCTTTACTCCTGTTACTTCACCTGCAAGTGTATCAATAAGAACATTTTTAAGATTGTATGCTACAGCTTCCGGATTCTGTTTTGTCTGTACTGAAAACTTTTCATAATATGTACCGAGTATCTCATCACCCGGATTTAATACCGGTACGGTTATTATATCTCCCTTACAAAGTACCGGTATCTGGCTACATCCTGACGGTACGGTGTATACTATCGGCTTAGTCTTTTCAGGTTTTATTACTTCATCGTTTATCTCATCATTTATTGTTATCTCTTCTCTTTTTTCCTCATATGAATAGCTTCCAAGTGAGGTGGAGAAGTTATAAAAGCTTCTGTCTGATTCGTTTACTATTTTAAACTGTATGTAATAGTTTTCATCTATATATGCCTTTGATTCAGGGCTTATTATTATGTGAAGTCCTTCACCCGTTGATACGCTGAATTCATTTTCAGCTTCAAAGTGTGCACTTACTTTTCTCTCAAATGGCATAAGTGTTCCGCTAAAGTCTGCCTCTAACTTATATGTTCCGCTCTTATCTCCTTTTACTATCCATGAAGCGTTTTTCTTCTGCTGACCTGCAATGTCTCCCATGTCTATGATTTTACTCTGTCCTTCAATTGTTTCTGCAAGGGATACACCATCAGGCAGTATTAATTCCGCCTGTGAGTTTTCTATTATGTATTTACTGTCTGCAGCATTTAGAATGCTTAGATTTACGTTATACATTTCTTTTAACCACGATACTGTCTGCGCGGTTGATATAACTGCTATTATCGGCTCTTCAGGGTCAATCTGCACTACTTTTGGAAGGTTTTTAGGTGGGGTTGAACCTCCGCCTCCTCCCGGTGTGATTGTAATTCCACCACCGCCTCCGCTGGTAGAATTATTTATTACAGGCTTTAATTCTCCTCCGTTTCCGGTGCTTATGTATGTTATGGTTTCAGGCACAGGCTTTTCTTCAAGTTTTACCTGTACCGTAAATGCAAACTGATTTAAGTTATTAGGGTTACTTATATCAACTCCCGCATCTATTATCTCCTGAAGCTCCATTTTTTCAACGGTAAGCTCTCCTACTATCAAATCTCCTTTTTCAAGTACGATTTTTCCGGTGTTTTTCTTAAATCTGCTAAGCTCTATCTCGATTTCTTTAGGAAGATATCCGTTTGCATATCCTGCAACCTCATAGATTCCTTCTTTGTCACATATCTGTATATAACCGAATCCGTCTGTTTTTAAGGTGGTTATGTCTCCAGTACTGTTTTTTATGTATACATCAGCATAGGAGAGTCTGTTTCCGGCTGTATCTGTTACTATTATATCTGCAACAGCATTTGTGGCTACATCAAGTACCCTTACTGCCATTGTTTTACTGTCTTCGTTTCCTGATGTGTCTGTTACCGTAAGGGTTACAAGGTAATCTCCCGCCTTATCATAGGTGTAGATAAAGCCCGGACCTTGCATTGTATCTCCGTTACCCATATCCCACTTATATTCCGCTATTTTTACATTGTCTGTTGAAGCTGAACCGTCAAATGCTGTTTCGTAGCCTGTAAGTGTGTTTACACACTCGGTTAATACTGCCGTAGGTTTTACCTTGTCTTCATCTGTTGCCATGGCGGTATAGACCTGTGAGGTAACATAATTGTTATAATTATCATAGGCTTCCACTCTGTATTTGTATGTTTTTAACGGTTCTATACCTGTATCCGTATATGTGTTTTTCGAAATGGTTGCAATAACCTTATAGTTATCACTTTCATAATCTGCCCTAAGTACCTTGTAACAGTAGAAATCTTCCTCTGTATTTTTTTCAATATTTAAGGTTATCTTATAGCCTTCTTCCACGAATGTTACATCAGGGGATGACGGTGCTGTTTTATCAAGAATGAAGGTAGTTTCTTTACAGTTACTGATGTTTCCGTAGATGTCAGTTGCATATACTCTTATCTCATATTTTCCTTCATTATATTCTGATAAATCAAGGGTCTGTTCAAATAATACCGAACGTTTTCCACCCGCATTATATTCAGCAATTCTTTCATAGTCCTGTGACTTATCATCTGCACTCTTTATGTCTGCTATGATTTTTTCCACTCCGCTGTTATCAGTTACTGCTACCTGTAAATATACTTTTTTACCTGTTGTGCTGTTATTCGCAGGTGAAAGTCCTGCTATTCCAGGAACTTCCTTATCTTCTCTTACCTGTACTGTTACTTCTTTACTGCAGACACTTACATTTCCTGCTATATCCACAGCCGATACTCTGTATCTGTAAGTGTTTCCTGCTGTTACGGATGTATCATAATAACCTATTTTATTATGATTTCCTGATATAAGAGTAAATGTTTCACTATCTCCTTCGGCTCTTTCTATTTTGTAACAGCTTACATCATCATCTGTTATTTCCCACTGTATGTGAGCATATCCTTCGCTTCCTGTACCAAGTACATTTTTAGGTCTTGAAGGCGCGGTATGGTCTATGATGTATTTGCTTATAACATCTGTACCATCACTTAATAAGGCGTTTTTGTTTCCATATTTATCATAGGCTTCGAATTTTATATAGATTTCGCCTTCTTCCATATCTGATATGTCTAGTGTATATGAAAGTGTTTCACTGCTTGTACCCTTAGCGGTTACTTTTGCAAGCTGATTATATGTTTTATTGTCTAATGAGTATGAAAATACTCCATATCCTATCTGATAGTTATCAGATACCTGCATTGAGAGGTTTAATGCATCTTTATACTTTGACTGCTTTGGAAGTATACTGTTTATAACCGGTGCTATTTCATCCGCTGTAGTGCTAATTGTTATTATATCTGATGATTCACCTCTGTTGTCACAATTATCATATGCTGTAACTATGTATGAATATGACGTTTCAGGCGACAGACCTGTGACATTATACCCTAATGTGTTAGTTACTCTTTTTATTTCTTTAGTTTCCATTGTCGATGTATCAAGAACTTCCTCCACCATAAAGTATGCAAAGTCTGTTTCCTCTACATCTTCCCAGCGTAACTGTATACTTGTTGAAGCACTTGTACAGTCTGAAAAGGTCATTTTTCCTATTCCCTGATTGTCGATTTCATATCTTTTAGTAAATTCCTCAATGCTTTCGTTTCCTGCTTCGTCTACTGCGATTGCAATAATTGTACATGCTCCATTTTCGCATTTTGTGGTATCAAAACTAACCACAGAGGTATCTTCTGTAGTTTGACCGATATATGTTTTTTCTTCATTGTCGGCATTTTCTTTCCTGTAATAGAATTTTATACTTTCTACCTTTAAGTTATCCTTAGCCTCCGCTTTAAGACTTACCGTTTTGGAAAGTTTTTTAGATTCCGGCAAAATCATGGAAACTTCAGGTGCTTTTTTATCTTTTTCGGTAAATATGTTTACCGTATCTGTAGGCAGACTTTCTTTACCGTATTCGTCTACTGCAGTTAAGTAGTATTCGTATATTTTTCCTGCCTCTACTGTTTTATCAGTATATCTTGAAGACATTCCTCCATTTATGGCTGCAATTTTTGTAAAAAATACTTCCGTATCTGCTTTTCTGTATATAGCGTATTTTGTTACATCTATACTTGTTGCAGGGTTGAAGCTTAGTATGTTTGCTCCATTGTCTGTTTCAGCCTTAAGGTTTGTTGGAGGCGTAGGTGGTTCGTTTGTAAAGGTATATGTTGAAATTTGTTCAGAACAGTTACCTACTTTGTCATATACTCTTACTTTAAGCTCATACTCTTTTTTAGTTTCAAGCTTTGAAATATTCCAATCGAAATAACTACGATAGTCATTTATACTATAATATAAATATAAGCCCTCACTTAATGTAACCCAGTTACCACTTTTACTTTCCCTATAATAAATTTGTATTTTTTCAATTCTCGTTGTATTATCAACAACTATTGCAAGTTTAGTATTTCCACCACCTATTTTACTCCCATCTTCAGGTGTTACACTTAAAATCTTAGGTTTTAAAGTACAGGCACTTATTTTATCACTTATCACTGAATAATTTCCGGCCTCATCATATGCTATTACACTATAGTTATAGACTATATTAGGGTTCGGACTTTTATCAGTATATGAATTACCATTTTTCACAGTAGCTATTTTAATACCATCTCTGTATATTTCATAACCCTCAATTTTATGGTTATCCTCTGCGGCATTCCATACAATACTTATACTTTTTGGAGTTTTCTCTAAAATCTTTAGTCCATCTACTTTTGATGGTGGTTCCTTATCTTCTAATGTTTTTATTTCTAATAATTCTGTACCAGTATAATTATTACATCCATCAAAGGCATATACTATATATATATAAGAAGTATTACTTTTTAGATTATTATCTGTATATTCACCAGCTTCTGTTTCTGCTATTAAACCTCCATTCCTATATATCTCATATCTGGATATCATATAATTATCTTTTGCTTGTGGTATAACTAACGTAACAGTCTTTGTTGTTATATTTTTACTTTTAAGTTCTCCCTGCATCACAGGTGGTTCTTCATCATAATAATTAGTTTTGATATTGTTACATATACTTTTTACTTCTACATTAAATTCATAATTATCTTCATCAAATGGTCTTCTTAATATAAGATTATAAAATTCAACTTTTTTAGCATCTTCAATTACTACTCTTTGATATTGCTGCTCTTCTGAAAAAACAGGATTACCAAGGATAACTTTAAATTTTAATTTTGTAATAAACGATGAGTATTTATCTATAAAAACATCCCCATATACACACATTGTTCCTGCATAAAAATAACTGGAAGAACTCATGTTTCTTACATTCAAATTTCCCATACATATAATTTTACCCTCTTCATTCGACATCACAATACATCCCTTTGTTATATTAATATCATTTCTACTTGTTATACATCCATTACCAAGAGAAAATTTTAGAATTAATATTTATTTCATCTGCAATTATCTCATAATCATTTCCTTCAATCTTATTTATATCTAATTTTTCTTTTATATCAAACTTCGAGTTAATTAATTTAATACTCCTGATACTATTTTCAAACGCCCCACTTACCTCAACTTCACTATTGTTAATAGTAAAACCATAACTTCCAAATAAATTTAATACATTAAAAGAAAACTTTCCATTTTCAAGAGTGAGTGTTCCATACACATTCGATTCTTCCATACAGCTTAAGTTTCCACTAATTATGACATCACTTGAATCCTTACAATTTATTATTCCATTAACAATCAAATCCTGCTCAAAATTATAACTTCCCTCACTTA
This sequence comes from Lachnospiraceae bacterium, assembly GCA_017416465.1. Classification (GTDB taxonomy): domain Bacteria; phylum Bacillota; class Clostridia; order Lachnospirales; family Lachnospiraceae; genus Bovifimicola. Next base: position 11,311 of record JAFQCK010000098.1, read on the forward strand.
ATTCAATATTTGCATTTATAGTTTTATCTACAAATTCAGTACTTGGATAAATAACTATGTTATCAATTATACTTTCATTAGTTTCCAAAGTTCCAACAACATTCAAAGCATTTTTAAACTGATTCCCATATTCATTCGTAACAATGCCCTGTTCACTGGTATTATTTATCACCACATTGCTAAATAAAACATTAGGCGAATAAAGCTTCTGACATATACTTCCATTAAATTCAAATGTAAATTCATCTTCAAAAGCATAAGAATATCTGTCAAAATCTACATCACCATATACAGTTAATTTCCCTTTATTAAACTCAAGAGCACAATAATTAATTATTTCAACGCTTCCCCTAACAGTTATCGAACCATCTTTATCATCCATTATGATTTTTTGATTTTCGTCATTACTAGTGTATCCATTTATAATTAAATCTCCATTTACTAAAACCTTAGAATTACCAATATTTACACTTCCACTTTTATAAATAAAATCTCCATTTATAATCAGTGTACAATCTGACAAATCAAGGCTTTCTCCTATAAATTTAAAATCTCCATTTACTACAATTGTACTTTCTGCTAAATCAACATCTTTTCCCCATATAGTAAAATCCTTATCCGTTTTTATAATACTTTTTTCAACAAAAACTTCCAACAATGGCGAGTCATAGTAATCAAAATATATATTTCCATCTACATTAATGGTACTTTCAGCTATGCACTTTAAACTTCCATAATTTTCGAAATTTCCTTTTACATTAAGTTCACTGCCTTCTATACAAAGTTCTCCCTCTTTAATTTTTAAATCTCCAACTATCTCAGTATCTTCTTTTAGTGTCCAAGGTATATAATAACCTTCATTACCATATTTAACATTTCCATTATTATTTGTTATTATATTTATATCATATTTTGATTCGAGAATTATATCTTTGTCTCTTCTTCCTTCAATTTCAAGCTCATTAATATAACTGCTTTCCCCATCAATTTCTATATAATGATTTTCATCCCCACTTAATATAAGTTTTCCTTCATAAATCTTCAATCCACCTGTCTTATCATCACTTCTTTCATCACTTCTTTCATCACAACTTCCAATAACATCCCCTTTTACCTCTAGAATTCCTTTATTAAGATTAAGTACGGAATTTTCTTTTATATATAGGTTTTTATTGACTAAAATTTCATCATTGTCTCTATTAAAATCAATATTTCCATAACTTAATCTTAATGCATAATAGTCTTCAACAGACAATGTACCACCATTTGTTACAATATTACCACCATAATGATAAAAATCTCCTTTAACAGTAAGTTTATATCCGTTTAAATCCAATGTTCCGTCACAGATTCCAAAATCACCTGTTATTACTGTATCTTTTACAAGTTTCCAACCTGTTTTTAATTTTATACCTTTATATACAATATCTTCTTCAAAATGCGTAATCTTATCAGTATTCAACTCCAATACATTAACACCGTTAATAGATGTATTTCTCACTTCTACTTCATTTGCTTTTCCTTTAAGACTCTGATAAGTATCTCCACTAAGAATTACCTTTGAACTTCCTAATGCTTGTACATCATTATACATTCCTTTAAGTTCTATTCTACCCGCTTCTATCTTATACTCTAATTCATAATTTTCTTCATATATATTTTTAGCAGAATATATGTTTTCAAAATTTCCGTATACACATACATATGTTTCAGTTGACTCTATTTTTAATCCATAGTTTATATCCTGTGTTAATCCACTATAATTGCAAATATCCCCATACACAATCATTTTATTTTTATCTAAAATCAAACCTGAATTACTATAAAAATATACATAATCTACTTCAACATTTCCTTTAATTGTTGAATTAATTCCCCGAACCCTTATAGTATCAGTTTTTATATTACAATTATATATAATATTATCTGTAAGCTCTAAACTTTGTACTTCTATAGTCCCTTTATCAATTTCCAAACAACTTTTAGTTAATATTTCTTCTGATGAACTTACAGAATTATAACTAAAACCACAATCCCCTTCTGCAATTATTTTTCCTCCACTTAATTCAACATTATTACCACTAAATCTAAAATCTCCTTTAACAGTTAATGTATGCCCATTTAATTTTAGATATCCTTCTGTTATTCTGAAATCATTGTCAATTACTGTATCTTTAAATATTTCATAATTGCTTTCTTCTATTTTTTCAGTTTTTTGTTCCCATAATTCTTTATAATTTCCATTATCATATTTTTTATAATATCCAAGGTAGCTTGTTATTTCCAATCCTTCTTCACTTGTATTTTCCAAATATACTGTACCAAACTTTACAGCACAATCAATTATCTGTTTTTTACTACCTCTGAAATAATGCTTAACCTCTTCCTCAAAACTAATTTTATCAGAAACCGTAAAGTCTCCATTTACATATATTTCTCCCTTTTTAAATCTTAACCATGAGCATTCATCAGCTAACTTATCTGTAAAATTGTTATTTACATAAAGATAATCATCTTCATATAACATATAAACATACGCACCATCATAAAATCTTATATTTTCACATATAAGTTTTCCTTTATTAAACCTTATAGTCCCACTGATATTTACATCACCTGTTACCTTTAACTCGTATCCGTTTAAATCCAATACTCCGCCGTTCCTTATCTCTATACTTGTTGCTTCCATATTTTTTTTAAGCTTGTATTCTTTATCAAGAACAAAGTCACCAAGATTATCCAAAGTATTCTCATCAATTGCCTGCGCAGCATCTTCACTCTGTGTATTTATTTTATCTTCCGCACCATATACATTAACAATTCTTTTTATGTCATTAATTGTAATACCATTAACAGGAAGTAATGTTATTACTAAAATAATAGCAACTATTTTCTTTAACAATTTTATTTTGCTCATTTTTATATTTTTATTCATACTATAACCTTACCTTTCTTTCGTTATTTATCCTTTTTTTCTGTTTTATTTCCTGCAAATATTCCTATATTACCGGTCTTTTTAAGCACAAACACACCTGATAATGCAACTGCAGATACCAGAATTGCCCCTATGGCAACCTTTGTTCCCACAGACATGGTATCTTCCTTTGCATTACTCGGTGTGTTTTTATTATTATTTTTACTATTGTCTTTATTATTCTCTTTATTAATTTCGTTTATATCAGATTCGTCATTTTCCTGTATCGTTTCGTTTTCAATACTATCCTTATCTTTACCTGCTTCATTATCACTTACGTTGTTACTGTTATCTTTCTCTCCACTATCTGTAATACTCTGCTCATTATTATTTATATCATTTGAATTTTTATCTTTATTTGAGTCTTCTGTATCGTTTTCTTTTTTGTCATTGCTATCATCTTTGTTATTTTCTTCATCGCCTTTATTAACTTCATTATTACTTGTAGTTTCTTCATTATTTTCTGATGAATTAATATTTGATGAATTATTATCTGATGAATTATTATTTACCGATTCATTTATAACAGGCTTATCATTATCTTTTGTTGTCTCCTGCTCAGTATCTGCAACATTATCCGTAGTTTCTTTTTCAGTTTCTTTATCTGTATTTTTCTCAGTCTCTACCTCATATACAATTATGTCAATTACGTTTCCATTATTGTCATACACATATGTAACATAGCTTCCATCATCATATGTAACTTTTGTTACCCTGTTTAATTCATCATATTCGTAGCTTTCAGCAAAAGCTGTTGTATTCATAACTAATACAGTCATGATTATCCCACACATATTAATTATTTTTCTTACTCTTTTTTTAATCTTATACTTCATTTATACTCTTTTCCTTTCTGTATACTCCATTAATCTCATCACATATAATTTTATATGTTTTATCCATTAATTTACTTTTATTTCAATATTTTCTTTTAAATGTAACATATTCTTATAATCATTGCAACTTTTTTATTATTTACTGCTATCAACAAAATAATAAAGAGAGGTCTTAGCCTCTCTCTACTGTCTTGTTATTGTAAATGTATTCTTTCCTGCTCTCTTAGATTCATAAAGATTTTCATCTGCAATCTTAAATAATTCATCTAATGAGCAATTTGTATTAGTAGCAATTGTAGCACCTGCACTACATCTTACATTCATACTCTTCTTTCCTTCTGAATATGTATGTTCAATAGATTTAACAATATCAGATAATTTTGTCTTAGCAATCTTATTATCTTCACAGTTCTTAAAGAATACCACAAATTCATCTCCACCATATCTACCAACAATATCGTTGTCAGAAACGGTATCTTTGATTGCTTTTGCAGTTTTCTTCAAAACCTCATCTCCTGCAATATGACCAAAAGTATCATTAATCAATTTAAAATCATCAACATCAATAAGAACATATACCCCTTTATTATTAGGGTTTTCTTCAAGAAATTGTTTAATCAGAGTCTCCGTATATTCTCTGTTATTAATTCCTGTTAAAGAATCAATTCTTGCTTTATACATATACTCAATTTCTTTATTTTTATGTTCATTAATATTCTTAAACATTACATATACCTTTTCAACAGCATCTTTATTCTTATTAGGAACAAATATTACTACCATCTTAAGCCATATGTATCCGTTTTCTTTATTTTTAATTCTAATCTCATCTTCTATAACCAGGTCATTATTTCTGATACGCTTACCTATATCATTACTTCTGAATATATCTAATGCTTCTGTATCATCTTTATGAACACACTCTGTACAAATATGCCAGAACCACTGATCCATACTTACATAATACGCATCAACCTGAAATAATTCTCTATGTTTTACAGGGTCATATGAAAACGTATTCATTGTAGAATCATATTCAAAAATAAAATCATAAAGATATCCTAATACCTTCTTATAATTATTATCCTTGTTTAAATTAGACTTAATCGAAGGTTCGTTAGACCTTGACATATGTACACTGCCAAATTTTACTTCATCTTCAATTAATATACAAGAAAACGTAACATCTACTAATGTTTCAAACCTGTCATCACTCTTTTCTAATGAATCCACAAGTCTGATTCTATTAGATACCATATATGTATCCTCAGAAATCTTAGTTACATGCTGATACTCATTCTCTATAAAAAATTCCTGTTCCCATTCAGGTTTTAATAATCCTAAGATAGGCATATTCAATGAAATACATCTGGCAATAATATAAGCTGTACTTCTATTCAAAAAATATTCATGACAAGCCGTTTTAACAACTTCACACACTATTTGTTCTTTTTCACCCATAAAAACACCTCCAATCTTTAGTCAAAACTCATAAATCCCTTTTCCAAAAAACTTATAATACAGGCTGAACAAGTCTTGGTCTGTATCCATTATCTTCAAGAGCTTTAATAATCTGCTCTTTATGTTCGTTACCAAATGACTCAAGAGTAATCTTAAGTTCAACTGCTGCATTTCTATTAATACTTACGAACTGATTATGCTCTAATTTTACTACATTTCCCTGCTCATTTGCAATAACATTTGAAACTTTTACTAATTCACCCGGTTTATCAGGAAGTAATACAGAAACTGTAAATATTCTTCCTCTTTCAATAAGTCCATGCTGTAATGTAGAAGACATTGTAATAATGTCCATATTACCACCACTTAAGATTGATACAACCTTTTTACCTTTAAAATTAAGATGTTTTAATGCCGCAACTGTTAAAAGTCCGGAATTCTCAACTACCATTTTATGATTTTCAACCATATCAAGAAAAGCTACGATTAATTCTTCATCTTCAATAGCTATTATATCATCAATGTTCTTTTGTATGTAAGGAAAGATTTTAGAACCCGGTGTCTTTACTGCTGTACCATCAGCTATTGTACTTGCACTAGGAAGTGTTACAACCTTACCATCTTTAAGTGAAGCTTTCATACAACTTGCTCCTGCCGGTTCAACACCTATAACTTTTACATTGGGATTAAGAAGCTTTGCAAGTGTACTAACACCTGTAGCAAGTCCGCCACCACCAATAGGAACTAATATATAGTCTACTGTCGGAAGTTCTTTGAATATCTCCATAGCAATCGTCCCCTGACCTGTTGCTACATCAAGATCATCAAATGGATGAATAAATGTAAGTCCTTCACTCTCTGCTAATTCATAAGCCTTAGCACAAGCTTCGTCATATACATCTCCGTATAAAACAACATTTGCACCATAGCTCTTAGTTCTATTAACCTTCATAAGAGGGGTTGTTGTTGGCATTACAATAGTAGCAGGAACTTTATATAATTTTGCTGCATATGCAACACCTTGTGCATGATTACCTGCTGATGCAGTAATTAATCCTTTAGCTCTCTCCGCTTTAGAAAGAGTACTAATCTTATAATATGCTCCTCTAACCTTATATGCTCCTGTAAACTGCATATTCTCAGGTTTTAAATACACTTTGTTACCTGTCTGCTCGCTTAAACAGTCACTATATATTAATTTAGTTTTTAAAATTACTTTTTTTACAACCTCTGTTGCTTCTTCAAATTTTTCCAGTGTCATCATGTCCTCATATTCCTTTCATACCGGAGCAAAATTATTATTAATCTTGTTCTTTATTAACATCAAATAATGCGTCTACAAAACTATTTGCATCAAATTTCTGTAAATCTTCTATTTTTTCACCAATTCCAATATATTTAACCGGAATGTTTAATTCTGACTGAATAGCTACTGCTATACCACCCTTAGCTGTTCCGTCCATTTTTGTAAGAATTACACCTGTTATATCGGCACATTCCATAAACTGTTTAGCCTGTGCCAATGCGTTTTGTCCTGTAGTAGCATCTAAAACTATAAAGTTTTCTCTATGTGCGTCACCATATTCTTTCTCAACAATTCTGTCAATTTTCTTAAGCTCTTCCATAAGATTTTTCTTATTATGAAGTCGTCCTGCAGTATCACATATAAGAATATCAGCCTTACGTGCTTTTGAAGCCTGAATAGCATCAAATATAACTGCCCCCGGATCTGCGCCTTCCTGTTGTGCAATTATATCTGTTCCTGCTCTGTGTGCCCATTCCGTAAGCTGTTCGATAGCTGCTGCCCTAAAAGTATCCGCTGCTGCCATTATAACCTTATTTCCTTGATTTTTCAACTGTGAAGCAAGTTTTCCGACAGATGTCGTTTTTCCCACTCCATTAACACCTATCATAAGAATGATAGATTTTTTATGCTCATACTCATAAGCATTTTCACCTATATCCATCTGTTCTTTAATACTGTCAATAAGAAGTTGTTTACACTGGGCAGGGTCTTTAATTTTATTTTCTTTTACCTTAACCTTAAGATTTTCAATAATCTCATTCGTTGTGACAACTCCAATGTCACCCATAATTAAAATTTCTTCAATCTCTTCATAAAAATCATCATCTATTTTTGAAAAACCACTAAAAATAGAATCAATTCCCGAAACTATATTATTTCTGGTCTTTGTAAGACCTGAAACAAGTCTTTTAAAAAAACCTTTCTTCTCTTCACTCATATCTTTTTTTTCCTTTCTTCAATATCATATTCCTTTAATTTGTAAGTTCTGAATCTAACAAATCTACAGATACTAAAGTCGATACACCCTTCTCCTGCATTGTTATACCATATAATCTGTCCGCTGCTTCCATTGTTCCTTTTCTATGAGTAATAACAATAAACTGTGTATACTTTGTTAATTTGTGTAAATATTTTGCATATCTTGAAACGTTAGAATCATCAAGAGCTGCTTCTATTTCATCTAACAGACAGAATGGCGATGGTTTCAAGTTCTGAATTGCAAATAATAACGCTATTGCCGTAAGCGCTTTTTCTCCACCTGATAACTGCATCATATTCTGTAATTTTTTTCCCGGTGGCTGTGAAATAATTGTAATTCCCGCTTCAAGAATATCTTCTTCTTCATTAAGCTCAATTGTACCCTTTCCACCACCGAATAGTTCTTTAAATACTTTATCAAATTCTGCTCTTATTATAGCAAATTTTTCAGTAAATTGCGCCCTCATTCCTTTATCAAGCTCACTGATAATTGTCAAAAGAGATTTTTCAGCCTCAACCAAATCATCATGCTGTGTCTTTAAGAACTGATATCTTTCATTTACCTCTTTAAATTCTTCAATAGCATTAACATTTACATCACCAAGTTCTTTTATCTTCGCCTTAAGTGATGATATTGTCTTTTTAATTTCAGAAAGATTGTTATATTCTTCATTCTTAAGTTCTATTGCCATATTATATGTTAGTTCATATTCATTCCACATATAATTCATCTGATTATCCTGCTGTTCTTCTAACTTTTCTTTCTGCGAATTTAATCTGAATATTTCTTTATCAAGCTGATTCATCTTCTCTGATAAAGCTTCACGTTTACTAAAGAAATCTTTGTGCTCTCTCTGCATCGAATCTTTTTCCTGATTAAATTTCTGTATCTCTTCGCTAAATCTATCAAATGTTTCTGTGGCATTTTTTATAGATGCATTAAGACTTTCAATTTCTTTAAGTTTTTTATCTATAAATTTCCCCGAGTCTTTTGCATTTGAATTAATTGATACAAGCTCCTCATTCTGAGTCGCAATCTCATTATCAATTCTTTTAATATTTTCGCTGATAAATGTAATTTTCTGATTCATTTCCATGAATTCAAGCTTCATTCCATCAACTTTTTCATTCTGAGCACTTTCTTTTTTCTTTTCCTCTTCTAATGAGATATTAAGTTCCTTAATCTTTTCTTCAAGAGCCTGATTTAAATCTTCATATGTCTTTAACTCATTATTTAACTCATTATTATTCTCTTTAATATCAGTAATTTGAATACCAATCTCAGAGCTTTCCTTTTTAAAATCTTCAAATGATGATTGTAATTCCTGTTGTTTTTCATTTGCCTGATTAAGATTTAATTTAACAGTATTCTGAAGAAGATACTGCTGTTGTAAAACAGCTTTAACCTTTTCAAGCTCATCATTAAGCTTCATAAGTTCTGCCTGATTAACTTTTATGTCTTCATCACATTTTTGTGATTTTTCTTTATTCAAAGAAATATTATTCTCTATCTCCTCTATTTCTCGTCTTCTTCCTAAAAGATTACTTGAATTCTTAAATGCACCACCTGACATTGAACCTCCTGCATTAAGAAGTTCTCCTTCAAGAGTAACAATTCTTAGTGTGTATCCATATTTCCTTGCTAACACAAGTGCATTATCTATATGGTCTACAACCACAATTCTGCCTAACAAATACTTTGCAATAGCTTCATATTCTTTTTTAATATGAACCAAATCACAAGCTAATCCTAAAACACCTTTTTCAGATAAAACTTTTTCATTGCCAAAGCCTGTTCTGTTAGCAATACTGCTAAGCGGTAAAAATGTTGCTCTACCAAATTTATTCTTCTTAAGATATTCTATAAGCTCTTTAGCAGTGTTTTCTGTATCTGTTACCACATTTTGAATACTACCACCAAGTGCTGTTTCAATGGCAATTTCATATTCCTTATCAACCTTAATGATATCAGCAACTACACCTATAACTCCTTTTTTGTTATCTTTAATCTCCATTATCTTACGAATACTGTTTCCATAACCTTCATATCTTTCAGTAATGTTTTTTAAAGATTCAAGTCTCGATTTATCTCTTTGATATTCAACTAAGAGTTCTTTTGATTTTTTCTCAAGTCCAGTTAAGTTCTCTGAACATTTGCTTATATTATCATTAATTTCATCTCTTACATTATTCAAATCGATTATCTGTGTATTAATCTTTTCAAATTCTTCATTTAAATCTTCAATAATTTTATTCTGCGAATCTTTATCACTTGAAAACTTAATAAGCTTTGAATTAATTTCTGCTCTTCTAATGTTAATCTGCTCAAGCATCGTATCATATCTTTGAATTTTAGACTTGATAGCTGATTTTTGATTCAAAAGTTCAATTATCTCATTCTTGGCTTCTTCTATTTCTGATATAATTGCTTCAATACTATCTGTTATTACAGCAAGCTTATCGTACTCACCTTTTCGTATATTATCAGCATTTTTCAAAGTATCTGAAAGATTTTGCTTTTCTTTAATAAAACCTTCTTTTTCTTTGTTAAGCTCTTCAATTCTTTTATTAATCTGTTCAATTCTTTCTTTTATATGAGAATCTGATTGCTTTGCAGAATTAATCTGCTCGTTGATAAGATTTATCTCACCTGAATATTTTTCCTTTACAAGCTCAATCTTATTTAATTCATTTTTCTTTTCATCAATTTTTATAGTTATTGTTTCAATCTTATTTTCAAGCTGTTCATACTCACTCTTGGTCTTGTCGAAAATTTCATTTGTCTCTTTATAATCATTATCCGCGATAGCTTTCTTTTCTTCTATTCCGGCAATTTTTTCTTTTACATTTTCCACTTCAAGTAAAAACATATTAATATCATTTGTTTTTAATTCATCTTTAAGTTTTAAATATATCTTTGCTTTTTCAGATTGATTTTCGAGTGGTTTAACCTGTTTTTCAAGCTCCGTAAGTATATCATTTACTCTGACAAGATTAGCCTGCTCATCTTCTAATTTCTTCTGAGTCATAGCTTTTCTTCTTTTATATTTTACAATACCTGCCGCCTCATCGAATAATTCTCTTCTTTCCTCAGGCTTACCTGAAAGAATTTTATCAATCTGACCCTGTCCGATAATTGAATAACCTTCTTTACCAATACCGGTATCATAAAACAATTCATTAATATCTTTAAGACGGCAAACTGTACCATTTAAAAGATATTCACTTTCTCCTGACCTGAAAAGTCTTCTTGATACAGTAACTTCATCAAAATCAATTGCCAAAGAATGGTCAGAATTATCTAATGTAATTGCAACATAAGCATATCCGAGAGGTTTTCTATTCTCAGTTCCTGCAAATATTACATCTTCCATCTTTGCACCACGAAGCTGTTTAATTCTCTGTTCACCGAGAACCCATCTTACCGCATCTGCTACGTTACTTTTTCCACTTCCATTCGGACCTACAATACCAGTTATTCCATTATGAAATTCAAAATTTATTTTATTGGCAAAGGATTTAAATCCTTGCACCTCTATACTTTTTAAATACATTTTGTACCTCTTATCTTTTTAAGTGCAATAAATGCTGCTTCTTGTTCTGCTGCCTTTTTAGTTCTTCCGATTCCGTTACCGATTACCTTATCATCTAATTTACATACCACTTCATATATCTTGTCATGAGCAGGGCCTTTTTCAGATACAATTTCATAAGAAAGTGTACCTAATTTGTTCTTCTGAACAATTTCCTGCAACATACTTTTACTGTCGTTATACAGTAGTTTTTCATCTATGTTTACCATAACAAATTTTCGTACAAAATTTTTCGCAGGCTCCATTCCACCATCTAAATAAATCGCACCTATCAATGCCTCTACTGCATCAGATGTAATAGAGGCACGTTCTCTGCCACCTGTTATCTCTTCTCCTCTTCCGAGCATAAGACAATCATTTATTCCTAAAGTCTTAGCAATATTCGCTAACGGATTCTCACTTACAAGACTAGCCCTAAGCTTAGTAAGCTCTCCTTCCGGTTTATCAGGATATGTATCATATAAATATTCACTCGATAATAATTCCAATACCGCATCTCCCAAAAACTCAAGTCTCTCGTTGGAATTAGTTTTTTTCATTTTATGGTCGTTTGCATATGAACTGTGAGTCATAGCCATATTAAGCAGACTTATATTGTTAAATCTGTAATCTATTTTTCTCTGAATATCATCAAAATTTTGTTTCATATCTTTCCTCATAAAAAATTCTATTATCTATATATATTTATACAAATTAGCAAAGCATTGCAGGCACGTTTGCACTGCATGCTCCTCGTAGTGGTACATAAGGTTCCAAAATACGGCACCTAAGTACCAACGGTCGCATAAGCACCTGCAAATTGCTTTATTAATTTGTATAAATTATTTAAAATTTCACAATTTTGATTTATAAGAATATACTCTTTTTTATCTTACCTAGACATATTAACTATACAATGTAGCTTTATATTAAGCTAAGATAGCATGAATTGCATTTGCTATAGATTATTATGCTTTTTTAATATTATATCATTTTTTGTGTTATTTGATTTTTTATAATAGCTTTTTATGGACTTTATTTAGTTGCGGAGAATATTAGTTTTTCTTAGTGGTTTGTTCAAGCACCAGTAATGTGCTGACACGATGTCAGCACAAGGCGTATCTGAGCCACGATGGCGAATATACGCCGATTACGTCATCTTTAGAATATCTCGATACAAAGCACTTAGAAAAACTTATATTTGGAGCATTAAATAAAGTACATAAAAAGACTATATAAAACTATATAAAACTATATAAAACTATATAAAAATTCATTCAAAAAAAGTACTTTCTTATAAATCAAAATAAAGTGAAAAACAAAGAATTCATGCGAAGCCGATTCTTCATTTTTCACTTGCATATTTCTGGCTTTTTATTTTTAATTAGTTTATTGCATTTTTAATCTGCTCTACTGCATCAGCAACTGTTGAGATTGATTCTGCTGCATCATCACCGATTTCAATGTCAAACTCTTCTTCAATTCCCATAATAATCTGGTAAACATCTAATGAATCTGCGCCTAAGTCATCAATAAATGTTGACTCCATTGTAACCTCACTCGCATCAATATTTAAAACATCCGCAATAATTGCCTGAATTTTTTCAAATTCCATAATTTTACACACCTTTCTATAAATTTAATTAGTTTTGCTCAATCAATAATTTTTCTTTTATTTTCTCATTGATTTTTTCTTTTTTGAAGCTTACACACTGAATTATTGAATTCTTAACTTCATTAGCTGTAGAATTACCATGTGTCTTAACAACTAAACCATTAAGTCCTAATAGTGGTGCTCCACCATATTCTTCAGTATTAAATGACTTAAGAGTTTTCTTAAGTGCCGGCTTAATCAAAATTGCTCCTATTTTTGTCTTTAAAGATGACATAAGACTCTCTTTTATCTTACCAAGCATTACTGAACCAATTCCTTCGTACAGCTTAAGGATAACATTACCTGTAAATGCCTCGCACACAATTACATCTGCATATCCCGAAGGAATATCTCTCGCCTCAATACTACCAATAAAATTAATATCCGTACAATTTTTAAGTAAAGGCATTGTTTCTTTAACCAATGCATTACCTTTCTCTTCTTCTGCACCAATATTAACTAATGCAACTCTAGGATTCTTTATCCCTACAACATGTTCCATATAAACCGAGCCCATTTTAGCAAACTGCAATAAATGTGTCGCTCTCGCGTCTACATTCGCACCACAGTCAATCAAAAGTGCCACTCCATCTTTAGTCGGAATGAGAGGCGCCAAAGGTGGTCTTTCAATACCTTTTATTCTTCCAACAATTAACTGTCCACCAACTAAAACTGCACCGGAACTTCCTGCTGACACAAATGCATCAGCCTGTTTATTTTTAACAAGATTCATAGCAACTACTATTGAAGAATCTTTCTTCTTTCTTATAGCCGCTACAGGAGGTTCTTCTGTTGCTATAACTTCTGTTGCATTTACAACCGAAACTCTCATCTTATCATACTCGTATTTATCTAACTCTTTATTGATATCTTCTTCTATACCAACAAGAATTACCTTAATGTCATCTCGGGCATTGATTGCTTCAATACCTCCTTTTACTATCTCCATAGGTGCATTATCCCCACCCATTGCATCAAGTGCAACAACAGTAAAATCTTTTTCCAAAGTTAAATAACCTAGCAAAAAAGCTACCCAATTTCGATAAAGGAATCTCCGGGTCCATAACTTTATTTTCCTTTATCACAAATCACCTACATAATATACTAGATAGATAAACAAAAATCAATACATATTTTCTAAACTTTTACTTAAGAAGAGTTAATATTCCTTCTGCACTACTGTTAGCCTGTGCAAGCACTGCCTGTGAAGCCTGTTGTAATATGCTATATTTGCTATTCTTAACCATTTCATCAGCCATATCAACATCTCTTATTCTTGATTCAGCTGCTTGTGTATTTTCTGAAGTATTATCATTTCCACGAATAGAACTTTCAAGTCTGTTCTGTGCTGCACCATAATAACTTCTAATTTCAGATACCATTTCATTAGCTTTAGCTAATCTTCCTATTGCTTTATTAGCATATTTAGGCTTAGAAATAGTTATCGAATTAATACCAAGCGAGACTGTATTTAATACAAATTTATCAATTACTGTTCCATCCTGTCCAATTCTTTTACCACTTCCATCAGGATTTTCTTCTCCACCTCTGCTACTTAATTGAATATGAACTACCTCTTTTTCACCATCAGCACTGTTTTCCTGGAAGAATAAATCACTTTTAGCAGAACCTGAGAAATTGTCTATTATATGTTCACCATAACTTGTATACGATAATCTTAAATTATTATCATCCAACTTCGCAACAATTGGTGCTCCCGAACCATTCAACTTATCATTAATTTCATTAATTAATTCTTCACAGGTATATTCACCTTCTGCCAGCGTGATACTATAATTTGTTCCATCAACGTCAAATGCCAACTCATTATTTTCTGAAGTAATCTCAAGTCCCTCACTAATATCCTTTGTTCCTTTAGCATATGCCGGAACCATCTTACCGTCTGATTGATAGAAGATAGAAAATGCCGCACTTCCTCTCACACCATCAATTACATATTCTCCTTCTGCTGGTAACGGAACAGTTTTAGACACCTTTAATACTAATGCATTTGAATCATTAGAGCCTGATACTCCGGTAGATACTCCACCAATACCCACTTCTATCATTTTCGCCGGAAATCCCTGATTTTGTAATTCAATATCTAACTTTCTCTGAATTTCATCTGACAACGTATTACCTATATAATTTCCTGCATCCAATTTAACAGTGAATGTCTTTGTTGTATTGCCATATTTTAAATCAAATGTCAAAACATCATTTATATTATTTTCAATTTCTATACTTTCATTTTTTACATCTCTTCTTCCTACAGTAAATGCTGAATTAACATTTTGAAGACCATTTGCAGACTCAGTTTGCAGATTACTTGAATTCTTGCTACTGCTACATAATACATGATAATACATTCCACCACTAAAATTAGATAATTTATATTTATTGCCAACACCAATTGTCTCTATTCTAATTCCATTAGCATCTGCAGTCACTGTAAGTTCTCCGGGTACTATGCCGTTAATCTTATCTTGCAGAGCCGAAACAATCTCAACATATGTATAATCTTTTTCATCCAATGACAGATTAATATTCGAAGTAACTCCATTAGCAATATAATTAAAACTTAATTCTTTATTCCATTCTGTTATCTTTATAGGTTCTAAAATACTAACACCATCTATAAATGCATGCTTATTAGAAATATAACCTGTGGTAGTCTCCGGATTATTAGTTGTAGTTTTCTCTACGGCTTTTTGGAATATACTACCATTATCAGATGACACTTCCAACGATTGTCCCGAACCATTCTGTGTTCCGGTTAATACCAATTGATTATTAGAATCAAACGAAGCTGTTATACCTGTAGTAACTTTGGTAGACTCACCATATATTCTTATCATTGAACTTCCGCCTGTGTCATAAGAAACTTTTACAGATGCTGTACTTCCCACAGACATAGTCTCATATTTCAATTTACCATTATCTAAAGATACTTTAACACCTTTATCGTTCAATTTAGAATTCAGTTCATCCACAAGTGTACTTGGTGTATAAGTATCCGGTTCAAGTTCAATGCTATGATTAACACCATTTATAGTAATATTAAATCCTTTTGTATCATTTCCTATATCAACGCTATCCAAAACTTTACATTCTGCCGTTACAACGGCAGGCTTATGAGAATAAAAATCACCAAACAATGCTTCTGCACTAGTTCCACCATTAAAATTATCATAGTTTATTCTATATTGTGAACCCGCTCCATCTGAAACCAACTGTAATTTATTATTATATAGTTTTGCAGTCACAGGTACACCTGACTTATTTAACTGATTATTAATCTCATTTATTAAACCTTGTCTTGTATAGGTTCCTTTAGAAAGAACAAGATTTATTGTATTATATCCTGAACCTTCATCATATTGAAAAACAAAACTATTATTATCATCTGTAATGGCAATTGAACTTTTTAATTCATTATCTGATGTTGCAATTGCACTTTCTTTACTTGTATGAAGACTCTTTATAAATGAACTACCTGAATTTGAAAAACTGATATTTGTATTTCTTCCATCAATCTGTTCAGAAGCATTTTTATTAAGCCTTGCAGTAAATACAAGTTTAGAATCACTTATACTTACAATTGCTCCTCCGGCTTTAGTTCCAAAATTATTATCAATTTTTTTCTGTAATTCATTCACCAATTGAGACTGTGAATACGTTCCTTCTCCCAACATTATCGTTCTGGTATCATCATTTATAGTTATATTAAAAATATTATTTGACGAATCAACTTTAAATGTTGATGGTACCTTAACCGACATAGTAACTGTTGCCGGATTATTATACACAAAGTTTCCGATATTTCCCTGGTCTTCTTTCGAAGAACCTGTAGCGGAGTAATTTCCGGACGATACTGTAGTATTACCTTTACCATATGCTTTAACCTGATTAGTAGTTGTACTGCCATAACCCGTTGAGTCACCAAATCTGTTTACAGTTACAGACACTTTTTCTTCTGCCTGTCTGTTAATCTCTTCAACTATCTTATCGTGAGTAACATCATCTCCTGTTGGAAGTGTAATAACTCTGTTCGCACCATTTTGATTAATAACGAATTTATTATTATCTGCTGTTATTGTAGTAGGGTCAGGTATACTTTGATTAAGAGTTATGGTTGCAGGTGAGGTTGATGTTCCTTTATCCGTTACTTTAACAGTTTCTGATGTAACAGTTTTTCCAACAAACAATTCCTCATAGCCTGTATTACCTGTCACTCCACTTACTTTTACAGAAGTAATATTACTGCCTGCTTTTCCTTTAAGACATATCTTATTCCCTGAAGCATAACTAACATCTATCTTATCTTTATATCCTGCAAGTGCAGAACTACCGTTTAATTTATCATTAATATGACTAAGTAACTTGGAACTTGTATCATAATCTCCCTCATCAAGTGTTATTGTATATGTTTGCGTACTTTCAACTCCATTAGTACTTGTCTTAATCTCTAGTGAAAAAGAATCATTTACACCTGCTTCTATCTTAACCGGAAGATTACTTCCTTCAATCTTCTTTCCACCAACAATTGCACCTGTACTATCTGCTTTAGATTCACTCTCTACCTTTGCATTATTACTAAAAGTCGTATATGTTCTTGTCTTAAATAGTGTATTATAAGCACTTGATGACGAATCTACATCAACTTTACTTGTAAGTCCTTTTACCGTTGAAGTTATTTTAATCCCTTCAAAATTCGATGATGTAATCTTTTCTGCAACAATCTCCATTCCATTATTGACAAATTCATTATTTAAGAAATTCACCATTTCATCAACACTATAGATACCATCAGGAGTTGTTGGAATAGTAATTGTTACAGTGGAACCTGTATTAGCTGTAATAGTAAGTTCATTATTAGAACTGTCAATAGTATAATGATTATACTGCGCATCTATAGATGATGTAGTAATAACTGCTCCTCCTGTAAATGATGCTTCCTTTAATGTTGCACTTCCATACATAACATTATCATAGAATACAGAAGAATAAATATTGTTAATATCCGTATCTATCTTAAACATATTACCTTTAAATCCGGTAATAATCGCATCATTACTTTGAAGTTTAATTCCTTTTCCGTACTTTACCGCTTCAACAGATGTATCTGCAAGATTATTATTAAGCAAATCAATCATCTCAGGTCTGGTATATTCACCTGCCGGAATTGTAATACTCTTAGTTGTAACATTACCGTCAAATGACTGGATATCAAACGACAAAGTATCATTATAGCCTGACGCAATCTTCATATGTACTTCATCATTCATAAATGATGTAGTTCCTATTAATGCCCCTAAACTTCCTCCATAATATACATCATTAATAAGATAGGATAATCCACCTGCTATACTGTCAACAAACTTTCCATCTTCAAAATTCAGATTACAAGTACCATCATCTGTGTATTCTAATGAAAAACCTTCATCAGTTGCACCACCGGAAGTCATAGCATTCTCAATTTCGTCAATCAGTTCCTGTGTAGTATATTCCCCTTCCGGAACTCGAATTGATATCTGCTTAGCCGGACTCGTTTCATCTTTTCTATAATTAATAACTAAATCATTCATAGAATCATCAATGATATGCACGCCGTTCTGATTCCATGTAAGATTACCTTCTAACTGTGTGTATGTAGGTTCGTGTTCACTAAAAATATTCTTCGTATTAAAATGTGTATTATCCAATATGTTATCTATCTCGCACTGTAACTCATCAAATTCAGCCTGTAAAGCAGCTCTATCACTATGAGTGTTAGTATCATTTAAAGATTGAATCGTAATCTCATTCATTCTATGCAAAATAGACTGCACTTCTCCTAGTGCACCCTCACCTGTCTGAATATACGAAATTCCATCCTGAGCATTTTGAGAGCCTTTATTAAGTCCCCTTATCTGTTCACGCATTTGCTCTGAAATAGTTAAGCCTGCTGCATCATCAGCAGCTATATTTATTCTATACCCTGATGACAGCTTATTAGTTGATTTAGTTTTTTCTCTTAAACTTAACTGATAGTTTCTCATTGTATTAAGAGCTTGTATATTATTTTGTATTCTCATTCTTTAACCCTTCTTCCATACACGTACAAAATCCTAACATATATTGTATACTTTCAACTAAATACTGTCAAGAAAAACACCATACTTTTTACTTTTTGCACAACAAATTGATTTAAAACATTAAACAATCTTTTTCTTTAAATTATCTTTTTACGAAAACAAAAAAACTACCCTAAATCGGGTAGTTTTTAAAATGTGCTATAATCAAAATTAATCAACTGAAATGATTTCTTTTTTGTTATATGATCCACAAGCTTTACAAACTCTATGAGGCATCATTAAAGCTCCACATTTGCTACACTTAACTAAGTTTGGAGCACTCATTTTCCAGTTTGCTCTACGTTTATCTCTTCTTGATTTAGAAGATTTATTCTTTGGACAAATAGACATGGTCTGTTACACCTCCTTAAAATTGTTAAAAATGTCACGAATTTTTGACATTCTAGGGTCTAATTCTGTGGTATCACAGTCGCACGTCTGTGAATTAAGATTTGCCCCACATCTATTACAAATTCCCTTACAGTTCTCACTGCAAAGAATCTTCATAGGTAAATTAACTAAAACCTCATTATAAACCAATTTCTCTACATCAAGTTCATCACCATCAATAAAGAACATCTCTCGGTCATCATCGGCTTCGTCGTTTTGTGACTCATTCATGTCAATATCTTTATTAACTTCGATATTCATTTTACACTTTACTTCTTTAAGACATCTGTCGCATGGAATTAAAAGTTCTAAGTCAATATTAGTCTTGACCGTAAATCTTCTCTTTCCTGTATTGTGAAGATTAATATTCAATGGTTTCTTATCAATAATCTGATAATCACCCATCTTCGAAGTAAATCGCTGCATCTCAATATCAGCTTGAATATCAATATTCCTATCTTTTACAGATAAGATATCAGATAATTCAATACGCATAAATTACCTCTTTTCTAATCATACTTGAACATTATACTCATAGTTACATTTTTTGTCAACCAATTTTTTGACTTAAATTATTCGTATTGTAACAGTTAAGTCATAATTACCGAACTATTATTTAATACATTCCACAGTTTCTTTAGCAATCTTAAGTTCTTCATTAGTAGGAACAACTAAAACTTTAACCCTTGAATCAGGTGTAGAAATAATTACTTCTTCTCCACGTTTTTCATTGGCAGTTTCATCTATCTCAATTCCAAGATATGTTAAATATGAACATACTTCTTTTCTGATAAATCCATTATTCTCACCAACACCTGCAGTAAATACAATCGCATCTACTCCACTCATTGCTGCTGTATATGCACCAATATATTTAACAACCTGGTAGCAATATGCCTGAAGTGTTAATCTTGCTCTTTCATTACCACTTTCCATTGCTGTCATTAAATCTCTAAAATCACTTCCGATACCTGACATTCCAAGAACACCGGAATCTTTATTAAGGATGTTCATAACTTCATTAATATCCTTATTCTCTTTATTAGCAATAAACTCAATAATTGCAGGGTCAATACTTCCTGCTCTCGTCCCCATAATAAGTCCTTCAAGTGGTGTAAGTCCCATACTTGTATCTACTGATTTACCTTTATCTACTGCACATATACTTGCACCATTACCAAGATGACATACAATAGTCTTCATATCTTCATAGTTCTTACCTAAAATCTCAGCAGTTTTCTTTGATACATAACTATGCGAAGTTCCATGAAAACCATATCTTCTAACCTTATATTTATCATAATATTCATATGGTAGTCCATATAAATATGCTTTAGGAGACATTGTCTGATGAAATGCTGTATCAAACACTGCTACCATTGGTGTATCAGGCATCAACTCTTTACAAGCATGAATTCCTATAAGGTTAGCAGGATTATGAAGCGGTGCTAAATCATTACACTCCTCTATAGCCTTAATTACTTCATTATCAATAATAACTGATTCAGCAAATCTCTCTCCACCATGTACAATTCTATGTCCTACTGCACTTACATCCTTAAGACTTTCAACTACACCTGTATCTTTATCTGTAAGAGCATTAATTACAAGTTCAACTGCTCTTTTATGTGTAGGCATCTCTTCTTCTATAATAATCTTATCTTTTTCATACGGCGAATATACAAGTCTGCTGCCTTCCTGCCCAATACGTTCACATAAACCTTTTGCAATTACACTTTCATCTTCTGAATTAATTAATTGAAATTTAAGTGACGAACTGCCACAATTAATAACTAAAACCTTCATCAATCTATACCAAAATCCTTTCTTTACAGATTATCTGTCAAGTCTATGCTGTGCCTGAACCGCTGTAATAGCAATAACACCTACAATATCCGAAGCTGTACAACCACGCGACAAGTCATTAATAGGCTTAGCCATCCCTTGGGTAAGCGGACCATATGCCTCAGCCTTACCTAGTCTTTGTACAAGCTTATAACCAATATTACCCGAATCCAAATCAGGGAATATCAAAACATTTGCATTACCTGCAACTGTACTTCCCGGTGCCTTTAATTTAGCAACCTCAGGTACTAATGCAGCATCTAACTGTAATTCTCCATCAGCCATAACATGTGGATAATTCTTCTTTAATATTGTAACCGCATCTACAACTTTTGTTACATCAGGGTGCTTAGCACTTCCTTTTGTAGAATGCGATAATAATGCACAAATAGGTTTCTCTCCAACAAGCATCTCAAACGACCTCGCAGAAGATTCCGTAATAGCCGCAAGTTCTTCAGGATTAGGATTCTGATTAAGACCAGCATCCGCAAATATAAATGTTCCATCTGCACCAAATTCGCAATCAGGTACACACATTACGAAGAAACCTGATACCATCTTTGTTCCCGGTTTAGCTTTAATTATCTGTAAAGATGGCTTAAGAGTTGAAGCTGTTGAGTGACATGCACCTGATACAACACCATCTGCATCACCAAACTTAACCATCATACAGGCATAATACATATAATCATTCATAATAATATCCTTTGCCTGCTGTGGTGTCATTCCCTTAGACTTTCTTAATTCATAAAATACATCTATATAATCCGGTGTCTTCTTGTATGTATATGGATTAACTATCTTAGCTTTAGAGATATCAAGACCTTTACTGTTCTCACTAATAACATCATCCGTTCCAATAATAATGAGGTCAGCAATATTCTCTCTTAATACAACTTCTGCTGCTTCAAATGTTCTTCTGTCCATCGACTCAGGCAACACAATAGTTTTAATATCACTTTTAGCTCTCTCTTTTATCTTTTCAATAAATTCCATTAAACTTCTCCTTCCACATTTTGTTGGTTTTTGCTATCACACATATGTAAATATTATAACGCATTTTTATTTTGTATACAATATTTTCGTAGAGGATTTAAGGTATTTAATTGAGTACAAAAACTTGATAATAATTTGTACTAATGTTATTATGTAACTGTTCAGAGCCAAGCAACTTTAACCAATATACTTATCAAGCTCGCTCTGAACAGTTACATTATTATTTAGATATCTAAAATTTTCAAAAGGAGGGTTTATCTTGTCAACAGTTGGAATTATAGCAGAATTTAATCCGTTTCATAACGGACACGAGTATCTGATAAATGAAGCAAAGAAAATAACAGGTGCAGATCACGTAGTTATTGTAATGAGTGGTAATTATGTTCAAAGAGGCGCACCTGCTTTTATGGATAAATTTTCAAGAACAGCTATCGCACTTAATAATAATGCTGACTTAATCATTGAACTTCCATTTGTATATTCTTCTGCAAGCGCTGCTTATTTTGCAACAGGTGCCGTAAATATTTTAGACAGACTGGGTGTTATTGATTACCTTTGTTTTGGCACAGAAAATGAGAATCTTGATTTAATTTCATATATTGCTGACATTATCATTAACGAGGACGAATGTTATTCCTCAACCCTTCAATCATATTTAAAAAATGGTTTATCCTTTGCAAAAAGTCGTGAAAATGCTATTATGAAATCATTATCACTTATGGGTATAACAATTCCCGCAAGTGAAATAAGTGAAATCTTATCTTCACCAAATTCAATACTTGCAATTGAATATATAAAAGCATTAAAAATTGCAAACAGTAAAATCAAACCCATTGCAATAAGGCGTACCGATAGTGGATATCATAGTTCACGAATAAATGAAGGTTTTGCAAGTGCTAATGCCATAAGAAATATTTATTCAAAAGTATCTGTATATAATTTTAATAATATAAGAGAAACCATGTCAGAACTTGTTCCTCAAAACAGTCTGGAAATCCTTGAAAATAACTTCAAAAAGACGTATCCTATAATAAGGAATGATTTTTCCAATCTGATTTTCAAGGCACTAATCAGTGATAAATTTGGTCTAACTAATTTAAATGATTTATTTGATACTACACCTGACCTTGTAAATCGTATAAGAAATATTTATTCCGGTCATACAAATATCGAAACACTTATTAATGAATGTAATTCACCAACATATACGTCAACAAGAATTGCCAGAATACTTTTTTATACATTAATGAATTATACCAAAGAGGACTTTAATCATTTTAAAAAAGATGGATATGTATATTATTTCAGAATATTAGGATTTAAAAAATCTCACTCCGACCTTTTAACTGATATTAAGAATAATTCAGGTCTTCCACTTATTACAAAACTTTCTAAAGCCGGAGAAATCGTATCGGATAATGGAATGCGAATGTTAGCGATAAACAGACTTGCTGATGATATTTACAGAATGGTTGTCTCTTCTAAATTCGGGTTTGAGGTTCCCGCCGAAGAAGAACAGGGTGTTATAATATTAAATTAAAACTTCATATGATACACATAAAAATCCCCTATAAACAAATTTGTATGAACCGACCTCCAATCGTTAAATTTAAAACTTAACTTTTATGTCGGTTCATTGTTTATAGGGGATTTTTTAATTAAATATTAACTGCTTCTTTAATCCAATCAAGTGCTTCCTGAACTGTTTCAAAATGTCCTTCTAAAACTCCGGTTTCAGACATCTGAGTATTTTTCTTAGCCTGTATTTTTAACATTACAGATTTTCCTTCTGCAAATCCAAAAGCCTTACATCCTGCCTCTACAAAAGCTTTTGTCATATTTACAAGATGACCGATTTCATCCGGTCCAACCGGTTTCATCTGAGAACAGTCAGCAATATATGCCCAACCACTGTTCTTCCACGCCGAAGCATCCTTTAACACATTCTCTGTGAGCCAAATTAATTCCTCTGCATTAGTTTTTCCAACTCCTGTTGAAAGAATAATCTGTCTTCCCTCAATTGTTTCAATTGTCTGTGCACCATTTGTTTTTGCCATAGTAATACCTCCGAAAATAAGATACTATGATTATAACATATTTTGAAAATTATTAATATAACCAAATTTAATATTCTTATATATTATTTTCTTTTTTATTAAACATTAGTTCGTATAAAAAATTCCATATTATTATCTATTAATTATTCAAAAAATCTCCTGTATATCCATATGAACTTAAGCTTATATATTCTTCTACCTGTTTAATAACATTCTTCGCTTCTTTTCCTCTATATTTATTTTATACTTTTAGAAATTCTATTAATTCTTAAAACTATGTATTGGAGCCGGTATTCTTCCACCTCTGTTTACAAATGCCTCACACGAGAAATTATTAACAGGCATTACCGGTGCATAACCAAGTAATCCGCCAAATTCAACCATCTCACCAACACCTTTACCAATAACAGGTATTACTCTAACTGCAGTAGTCTTCTGATTAATCATACCAATTGCAGACTCATCAGCAATAATTCCTGCAATTGTTGCCGCACTTGTGTCTCCGGGAATTGCAATCATATCAAGACCAACAGAACATACACAAGTCATTGCTTCAAGCTTTTCAAGTGTAAGCGCTCCTGCCTGAACTGAATCAATCATTC
This sequence comes from Lachnospiraceae bacterium, assembly GCA_017416465.1. GTDB lineage: Bacteria > Bacillota > Clostridia > Lachnospirales > Lachnospiraceae > Bovifimicola. The sequence goes on from JAFQCK010000098.1 coordinate 36,098, forward strand.
CCTGGTCTTCACTTACAGGAATAAATGCACCACTAAGACCACCAACGTAAGAAGAAGCCATTACGCCACCCTTCTTAACCTGGTCATTTAAAAGTGCAAGTGCAGCAGTTGTTCCCGGTGCACCAACTCTTTCAAGTCCGATTTCCTGTAAAATATCAGCTACACTATCACCAACAGCCGGTGTTGGAGCAAGTGATAAATCTATAATTCCAAATGGTATACCAAGTCTCTTTGAAGCCTCTCTGGCAACCAATTGACCTACCCTTGTAACTTTAAATGCTGTCTTTTTGATAGTCTCACAAAGAACTTCAAAGTTCTCTCCACGAACCTTTGTTAATGCTGTTCTAACAACACCAGGTCCACTCACGCCTACGTTAATAATTGCATCTGCTTCTGTAACTCCATGAAAAGCTCCTGCCATAAAAGGATTATCATCAGGTGCGTTACAAAATACTACAAGCTTAGCACAGCCAAGTGAATCTCTTTCCTTTGTAGCCTCTGCTGTCTTTAATACGATTTCACCCATTAGCTTAACAGCATCCATATTAATTCCTGTCTTTGTTGAACCAACATTTACGGAACTACATACTCTTTCAGTTGAAGCTAATGCTTCAGGTATAGATTTAATAAGGTTTTCTTCTGCCTTTGTCATACCCTTACTTACCAAAGCAGAGTAACCACCGATGAAGTTTACACCTACTTCATGTGCAACCTTATCAAGAGTTTTTGCAATAGTTACAAAATCCTCAGGGCATTTACAAGCTGCTCCACCAACAAGTGCGATTGGTGTAACTGAAATTCTCTTGTTTACAATTGGAATTCCATAATCTTTTTCAATTTCATTTCCTGTTTCAACAAGATTTTTAGCAAGTCTTGTTATCTTTTCATAAATATTTTTATTAACTTTATCAAGGTCAGAATCTATACAATCTAAAAGGCTTATACCAAGTGTAATTGTACGAACGTCAAGATTCTCCTGTTCAATCATTTTATTAGTTTCGTTTACTTCAAAAATATTAAGCATAGTTATTCCCTTTCTCACTGAAGTTCTACTATTTACAAATTGCAAACACAATTAAACGATTTAGCTCAATTTCGCTTTACTGAATTGAATACTATATTCGGTGCATTGAGTTAAATATATCTTCCTGCTGTAATTTAATCTGAACTCCGATTTCTTCTCCTAATTCAGCTAATTCATCTGCAATCTTTCCTGACTGTTTTGCTGACGAAGTAGCATCTACTATCATCATCATATTGAAATATCCCTGAACAATTGTCTGAGAAATATCTAAAATATTAATATTATTTTCTGCAAGATATGTACACACCTTAGCTATAATTCCAACTGTATCTTTTCCTACTACGGTAATAATTGATTTCTTCATTTTTTAACCATCAAAAAGTGCCTTATTGCACCTTTTATTCCTTTCTAAAAATAAATTTATAGTAACGTTTCAAAGCCAGTAACAGTGTATCAAAAAATTATACACAATACAACAATGAATTTACATCTCGCTTAGCTACCTGTATATCAAAATCTCCGGGCTTATACTGATTTTCACTCATCATAATTTCAGCCTTTACCGTCTCATACGCGAGTTCTTCGTAGTTATTCTCCTTACTAAGGTGTCCAAGCATAATGTATTTTAACTTATCATTAAGTATTCTGTCTATCAGCTTTGCAGATGTTTCATTTGATAAATGTCCTTTATCTCCTAAAATTCTTTGCTTAAGATAATAAGGATATGCACCTGCAAGCAACATTCTTACATCATGATTAGCTTCAATAACCAAAGCATCCAAATCTGACAAATTAGATACTATATAATCATCAAATTTACCCATATCCGTAGCAACTGCTACTGCCTTATCCCCACATTCCACTCTATATGCCACCGGTTTAACTGCATCATGAGATATTTCAAAAGGTTTAATCAACAAATCACCAACTTCGAATGTCTCATCTGCCTTAATTTCACAGAACAAATCTTCGTCAACTGCACCTAATTTCGAATTACTTTTTATCGCATCAATTGTTAAATCCGTTGCATAAATTGGAATATTATATTTTCTTGAAACAACTCCAAGACCATTTATATGGTCAATATGCTCATGAGTTATGAATATTCCCTGAATATCATTAATATCTACATCATTTGCCTTAAGACCTGTTTCAATTCTTTTTTTACTGATTCCGGCATCAATTAAAATATGTGTATTATCGGAACCTACATATATACAGTTGCCACTGCTTCCGCTGGCAACTGTTGAAATTCTCATTTGTGAACTCATTTTTCCACCTATCCCGGTTAAATTTTAAAATGCTTCTGATACCATACCAAAAATGCATATACTGTCCAAATTTTTCTTGAATTATCGCATTTATTATTATAATGCATATCAAGTAATCCTACAAGATAATCTGTGTTGAAGAATTTCATAGCTTCTTTTGAAGTTAGTGTATTCTTAACCATATTATAGTACTCATCTTCCCTAAGCCAGTTTCTAACAGGAATCGGAAATCCTAACTTCTTTCTTTCTGCTGTAATATCAGGCATAAATTCATTAGCCGCTTTTCTAAAATATCTCTTTGTTTCGTTTTTATCAACTCTGTGCCTTACAGGAATACTAAAAGCAACCTTTGCCACTTCCTTATCAAGAAACGGAACTCTAACCTCTAACGAATGTGCCATACTCATTGTATCTGCTTTATTAAGAATATCACCCCAAAGCCAGGTGTTAATATCAAGATATTGCATCTTTGTAATATCATCTTTATCTTTAACCCTGTCATATATAGGCTTGGTAATACTCATAGGAGTATGCTTCTTAATAGGACGCTTTAACATCTTATATACTTCTTCTGTCTGAAAAATATATGCATTTCCAATATATCTTTCTTCAAGGTCAAGTCCTGCTCTTATAAGATAATTTTTTCCTTTAAAATTAACAGGAAGCTTTTTAAGAACCTTTCTTATTCCTCTTCTTACAGGTCTTGGAACTGCTTTCATAGGCTGCAAAGCTATTGGTGATTTATAAATGTTATATCCTCCAAATAATTCATCTGAACCTTCTCCTGAAAGTACAACCTTCACCTGTTCGCTTGCAAGTTTGCAAAGAAAATATAAAGCAATACATGACGGGTCTGATAAAGGCTCGTCTGTATGATTCATAATCTTTGGAAATTCTTCAAAATATTCCTCTGTTGTAATAAGTTTACTCTTATTCTTAACTCCAACATAATCAGATAAAGTCTTTGCAAGTGGTATCTCGTTACATTTAGGATAATCAAATCCAACACTAAAGGTTTTATCAAGATTACTTCTTGCAACAATGTAACTTGAATCAACACCACCTGATAAGAAGCCACCAACCTCAGTATCACTGATTTTATGGGCCTCTATCGAATCTTTCATAACATCATTAACTTTTTTTACAGCTTCATCAAATGTTATACTGTCATCCTCTTTAAATTCAGGCGAGTAATATCTCTTGACTTCATATTTACCATCTTTCCATAACAGATAATGCGCAGGCATAAGTCTGTAAATACCTTTATAAAATGTCTCTTCAAGTACAGAATACTGAAATGAGAGATAACTTTCCAATGCCTCAGGATTAAATAACTTCTTGACTGTCGGAAATTTAAGAATCGACTTTATCTCAGAACCAAATACAAATTCATTATCAGTACGAGTATAAAATAATGGCTTAATTCCAAATATATCTCTTGCAATAAGCATCTCTTTTTCAGCTCTGTTCCATATCGCAAACGCATACATTCCACGAAGCTTTTGCAATAAATCTATTCCATATTCCTCATATCCATGAACTAATACTTCCGTATCTGCGTCAGTCTTAAAAATATGTCCCTTTTCAACTAAATCAGCCTTAATCTCCTGATAGTTATAAATTTCTCCATTAAATGTCACAACAATAGAACCATCTTCATTCTCCATAGGTTGTTTTCCATTTGTAATACCAATGATACTTAATCTTCTAAATCCAAGTCCAGCCATATCATCTACAAATACACCTTCATCATCAGGTCCTCTATGGATAATTGTATTCATCATCTCAGTCAAATTCTCTTTATACTGAGTTCCCATACCTTCTTTTGCAATATATCCGGTAAATCCACACATTCTTAGTCACTCCATTCATTACTTACTAATTATTTATAAGTTGTAACAGTTTAGCTCCCGATAATTTGCAAAGCAGTACCTCTGTTACGTAAAAATCTTTGAAAATCATATCATAAATATCATCTTCGTTCAACCTTCTTGATATTATGAATTGTACAATTCCTAATACATTTTCATAATCTTTTTTGAATTTCTTTTTATACTCATAATTGTATATATTTTTAAATAAATTATTAGTAACTATATATTTTATTTATATTAATCATTACTTAATATATATAAACATCTAAAAAAGAGGTATTAATTTGAAAACATTTACCTTTAAAACTTTCATTTTTTTCATATTATTTGTTTTACTTATATTTCCTTCTACAAGTGCATATGGTGTACGCGTTGGTATTGATATTTTATTACGTTCCTTAATTCCTGCACTTTTACCATTTCTATTATTTTCGAATTATTTATTATTATCTGACACTTCTTATGTTGTTAGTGATTTTTTTTATCCAATTTTTCATAAACTGTTCAAGACCGGAAAAACAGGTTCTTATGCAATTTTAATGGGATTTCTCTGCGGATATCCGCTTGGTACAAAAATACTTTGCGACTTATTAAAAAAAGAATGTATCTCTAAAGAAGAAGCCAATTATCTTTTTAAATTTATTAACAATCCAAGCCCTGCTTTTTTACAGGGATATATTCTCACACAATTTAATCTTACATTTTATCAAAGATTTATTCTTATAGTTATTACATATATCCCTTCAATAATAATAGGAATATTCTTATCATATGATTATAAACAGACATATTATTTTTCCGGTAAATCTAAGTATGAAATTCCTTTAAGTAAAGTTATTGACGATACTGTTTCAAATGCTTTTTTAACTCTTACAAAAATTGCAGGATATTTAATTTTATTCTCAATAATATCCGTTTTTATTCAAAGTATTACTATAATCCCCAAGTTTCCAAAATGCATTATCTTATGTATTTTAGAAGTTACTTCAGGAACACATTTTTTGTCTTCCTTAACAATTCATAGTAGTATAAAATTGTTACTTGCAATAGCCTTTTCAATATTTGGAGGATTATCAATAATTTTTCAAATCAATAGTGTTACATCGGACAATTCGCTTAATATTCTTGAACTAATGAAATATAAAATTATTTCTGTACTATTATTTAGCTTACTATATTTATTATTATATCAATATATTTTTTAGTTAATCATAAAAATAAAACAGCATTCCGACATCTAATTCCGACTGCCGAAATGCCATTTAATCTTATTGTAGTTTAATAATTAATCTAAATTAACTGTATAATCTTCATATTCTGTATCAGGATTACCTGCAAACTCTTCCTCGTACTGAACTTCCTTTTCACCATCATCTGTAGTTTCTGTAGTTTCCTGTGGATATAATTCATTTCTATTAGCCATAACAACCTCAAGACTTGTATTTAAAGATTTCATAAGACTTTCATACTTGAGTGTTACATTTTCCATTGTATGTGTAATAATATTCTCAAGATTTGCTAATACATCATCAGTATACTGCATAGCACCCATTCTAATCTCATTAGCATCATTTACAGCGCTATCAAGTATTTGCTGTGCCTGAACACTAGCCTCGTCCACTGTCGCCTGTGCTGCTTCATATGCCTGTTGCATAATCTCGTGTTCAGATACAAGCTCTTCTGTTTCAATTCTGGCATTCTCTACCATCTCTTCTGCCTGTGCCTGTGCAGCATTAAGAATAGCATCTCTATTGCTGATAATTCTCTGATACTTCTTTATTTCTTCCGGAGCTTTCATTCTTAATTCTGATATGTACTCTTCTATCTGCTGTTTATTCACAATAATATTATTCCCTGATAATTTCTGTCTCTTACAATTATCAAGAAACTCCTCAATTTCAACAATTATCTGTTCATATTTACTCATAATTTACACCATTCCTTTCAATCACTTTAATACTTCAATAAGTATCAAACAAGCGAAATTTAATTCTATACTTTTTAAGTTTATATCTATAAAATCAACATATTATCTATGATTTTTTCATACTTATAATTTTATCTTCTATCTTTTTAACAACATATTCGGGAACAAAATGTTCAACGTTACCACCATATCTGGCTACCTCTTTCACAGTACTTGAACTTAAATACGCATACTCAAGGCTTGTTGTCAAGAATATTGTATCAATAGAATTATCCATAATTCTGTTAGTCTGAGCCATCTGTAACTCGTATTCAAAATCAGTAACAGCTCTTAAACCTCTTATAATGATTGATGCACCTGCTTTTTTTGCATAATCTACTAAAAGACCACTAAAAGAATCAATCTTAACATTTTTAATATCTTTAGTGACTTCACGTAACATATTAACACGTTCTTCAACAGAAAACAACGGTGATTTTGTACCATTATTTAAAACTGCTACAATAAGAACGTCAACCATTTTTGCCGAACGTTCAATTATATCTAAATGTCCTTTTGTTACCGGATCAAAACTTCCCGGATAAATTGCAATTTTCATATCCATCTACACTTTCTGAACAAATATATGTTTGTTAGTTTTATATATTTTTTCTTTAATTATCTTATATCCAATTTCTCGTATATATGAAAAATCGGTTTCTTTCGAAGCTTCAACTATTATAAGACTATATTCATCAATTATATCCGAATCCTTTAATCTAATCAAAACCTCTTTCTCATACTCATTATTATATGGTGGGTCAATAAAAACAACATCATATAAATTTCCTTTATTACTTAAAAGAGAAATAGCACTTAAAACACTACTCTCAATCACCTGTGCCTTATTAACTAAATTAGTAAAATCAAGGTTATGCTTAATACATTTTACTGCTTCTTTATTATTATCAACAAAAGTCGCAAAACTTGCTCCTCTGCTTAGTGCTTCAATGCCAATAGCACCGCTTCCACTAAATAAATCAAGAAACCTACAATCTGATACATCATTTTGAATTATATTGAATAAAGTTTCCTTAATTCTATCAGTTGTCGGTCTTGTATATAAACCATCAATTGTCTTTAACTTTATACTTTTTGCACTTCCTGCAATTACTCTCATATAATGCCTCATTTCTGAGCAATTTATAAAATCACTGAAAATAGGATTGTCATCAAGTTCATGACAATCCTTCAGTACTATTTTTTTTATAGAAAAATGACTTAATCGACGAATAATTCAATTCCCTATAATTAATAATCTGCTCCGTACTTCCAACAAATAACACTCCATTTTTATTTAGAGATTTATTAAAATTGGTATAAATACGATTTTTAGCTTCATCAGTAAAATAAATAACTACATTTCTACACAGAATCAAATCAAATGGTTCCGGATACACATCTTTCAACAAATCATGTCTTTGAAATGTCACACATTTCTTTATCTCATCTGAAATCTGGTAGCTTTTTTCCCCAAGTTTAGTAAAATATTTATCTTTATACTTCTTTGGAAGTCCTGCCAAACTCTTTTCGCCATATACTCCAACCTTTGCTTTCTCTATTATCTGAAGATCTAAATCTGTTGCTAAAATAGAAAACTCAGATGTTGGAAGGTAATCTTTAATTAACATAGCAAGAGAATACGGTTCATCCCCTGTTGAACAAGCCGCACTCCAAACTTTTAATTTACCCTTAGCATTTTTAATAAGATTTGGTAATATCTCTGACTCTAAAATTCTCCACTGTTCCGGATTCCTATAAAACTCAGAAACATTAATTGTTATATAACTCATAAATTCTTCAAAGAGATTTTTATCATTTGTTATAGCTTCAATAAATTCTTCGTATCCCTTGAGTCTGTGTTTTTGAATAAGAGCGTCAATTCTACGCTTCATTTGACGCTCTTTATAACAATCTAAATCTACATGAGTTAATTTATAGACAGGCGCTTTGAATTGTTCGTAATCCATAGTTGGCCTCCTTACAAATAATTCATTATATTTTTCTTATGTGAAATTATTCAGAAACTTCTCCTGTAGCTGTTTCTTCTGCTGCTTCTACAGTTTCCTCTTTAGCTAATTCAGGCTCTAAAACCTTCATGCTAAGACTAATCTTTTTCTCTTCTTCGTTGAAATCTACAACCATTGCTTCAATTTCCTGTCCAACCTTTAATGCATCAGCCGGCTTTTCAACTCTAGTTCTTGAAATCTGAGAAACATGAAGTAATGCATCGATACCCGGCTCAAGTTCAACAAATGCACCAAAATCAGTCATTCTTGCAACTTTACCTTTGACAACTGTATCCTTCTGGTAATTAATTGCTGCTTTTAACCATGGGTTTGTATCATCAAATTTAAGACTAAGTGCAATCTTGTTACCATTAATTTCTTTAATAAGACATTTGATAACTGTTCCAGTCTTGAAATTCTTCTGTGGATTCTCAACTCTTCCCCATGACATCTCTGAAATGTGAAGTAATCCATCCATTCCACCTAAATCAACGAAAGCACCAAAGTTAGTAACATTCTTAATTGTTCCTTCTACTATGTCACCTTCTTTAATTGACTCAAGTAATGCTTTTCTCTTTTCTTCTTTAGCTGCTGCTAAAAGCATCTTTCTGTTACCAATAATTCTTCTTCCCTTAGGATTGAATTCTGTAACAACAAATTCAACTTCCTGACCATTATATTTTGTAAGGTCTTTTTCAAATACATCCGAAACAAGACTAGCAGGAATAAAGATTCTTGTTTCATCAACAACAACACTTAATCCACCTGCTCTTACTTCAATAACTTTTGCCTTAAGAACTTCCTTATTATTGAAAGCTTCTTCAATTCTCTTGCTCCCTTTTTCAGCTGCAAGTCTCTTGTAAGATAAAACAACCTGACCTTCGCCATCGTTAACCTTAACAACCTTAGCTTCCATCTTGTCGCCAACTGATACACATGTTGTTAAATCAACGCCCGGTGTGTTTGTGTATTCATTACGACTAATAATACCATCTGCTTTGTAACCTATATTTAAGACGATTTCGTCCTCTTTAACGCTGATTACTGTGCCCTCAACGACTTCTCCTGTACTTATTTGTTTCATTCCCTGCTCTTCAAATAACTGTTCAAAACTTAATTCTGACATTAGTATGAACCTCCTCGATAATATTATTTGGGGTCGATGCCCCTGCTGTAATACCTACGTAACTATCTGCCTTAATGTTTCTTAAGTCCAAATCATCTATTGTTTGTATATAGTAAGTATGATTACATTCATTTTTACAAATCTCATATAGCTTCTGTGTATTAGAGCTATGCTTGCCACCAATTACTATCATCTCATCAACTTTTGAAGCAATTTCTTTAGCTTCTGCCTGTCTTTCATGAGTTGCATTGCAAATAGTGTCTAAAACATTTATATCATAACCCTTTTTAGAAATAATTTCAACTAAATATTTAAATTTATTGTAATTAAATGTCGTTTGAGAAACTATACATATAGATTTTCCACCATTATAATCAAAATTATTAGCCTCTTCCTCATTTCCAATTATTGTAGTATCATCACCTGACCAACCTTTAATCCCCTGAACTTCCGGATGATTAGCATTACCTATAATAACAATATGCTTACCATTATTCTTTTCAGTTTGAACTATTTTATGAATTTTTTTTACAAAAGGACATGTTGCATCTTCTAAAATAAGATTATTTTCTTCTATAATATCATACACTTCCTTAGTTGTTCCATGTGAACGTATTATAATAATGCCTTCTTCAATCTTTTTTAATTCATCAATAGTATTTACAACCTGAACACCTTTTTTCTCAAGATCTTTTACAACTTCTTCATTATGAATAATAGGACCGAAAGTATATATTTTTTTATTTTCCGAATTCTTTTCAATCTGTTCATACACCTTATCTACAGCACGTTTTACTCCAAAACAAAATCCGGCACTTTTTGCAACTATTACTTCCAATTTTTCCACCTAACCTCTATTATTATATTTTGTAATTGTTCAGAGCCAAGCAGATTTGAATAAAAAGTATGTTGAATGCTGGCATTCATAAATACTTTTTATTTCAAATCTATTTGGCGGATACGCCACAGCGAGTAAACACAAAGTGTTTTCGAGCTTGGCTCTGAACTGTTATTATATATTTTTTACCATCATTATTATCTTATCTACAACCTCTTCAATTGTCATATCCGAAGAATCTATTATAGTTGCCCCTTCTGCAACCATCAATGGCGCAACTTCTCTATGACTGTCTCTGTAGTCTCTGTCTTCAATATCTTTTTTGATATCTTCGATATTAACCTCATATCCTTTTTCAATCTGTTCTTTATACCTTCTCATTGCTCTTGTTTCAACTGACGCTGTAAGATATATTTTCAACTCAGCATTAGGTAATACGTTTGAACCTATATCTCTTCCATCCATAATCACACAATTCTCTTTAGCAATATTTCTTTGAAGTTCTAAAAGCTTTGCTCTTACTTCTTTATATACCGAAATAGAAGATGTCATCTTACTTACTTCTTCTGTTCTGATATATGCATTAACATTTTCATCATTCAAAATAACTCTTTGTTCACAATCAACATACTTTATTGAAACATTTGCACTTTTAATAGCCTCAACTATACCTTCCTTATCATCTGCTTGTAAACCATTTCTCAAACAATGTAATGCTATAGCTCTATACATAGCACCTGTGTCTACATATATAAACTCTAATTTTTTAGCAGCTAATTTAGCTATCGTACTTTTTCCCGCTCCTGCAGGTCCATCAATTGCAATATTAATATTTTTCATAAAATCCCTTTCTACATCGCTGCCGATTCTCCAGCTAATTTTCCGGTTGACCATGCTATTTGTAAATTATATCCTCCTGTATATGCATCTACATCTATCATTTCTCCTGCTATATAAAGGTTTTTAACTATTTTAGATTCCATAGTAGTAGGATTTATTTCTTTAACATCTATTCCTCCGGAGGTTATTATAGCTTCATTAAATCCTCTTAGCGATGTTATTGTCATTGTAAATTCTTTTAAAGCCTTAATCAAACTCTGTCTTTCTTCCTTAGATATTGTATTAACTTTTTTATAAGGGTCTATCTTACAATAATCTATTATAACAGAAATTAATTTTTTAGGTATTAATTTATCCAATGCATTTCTAAAATCTTTATTAATACACTCACTAAAATCTCTTAAAATTCTTTCATCTAATTGACTTTCATTAAGCGCAGGCTTTAAATCAATTTTTAAAATAATATTATTATTCTTTAGTTTCTTTCCAATAGTACTGCTTGCACTTAGAATAACCGGACCACTTACTCCAAAATGAGTAAATAACATTTCCCCAAATTCACTATATATTGGTTTTTTTCGACCTTCTTCATAAAAATTAACAGATATATTTTTTAATGATAATCCCTGTAAATCTTTAGCAAATTCTTCTAAAACATTCATTGGTACAAGTGCCGGTCTTAAATCAGTAATTGTATGACCATATTTTTCAATAATCTTCATACCTTTTCCATCTGACCCTGTAACCGGATAAGATATACCACCTGTTGCAATTATAACTTTATCAAAATTTTGTTTTGAACCATCAGATAAAACTACACCTGAAACCTCATTATCTTTTACAATCAAATCATTTACATCTGTATTATATTCAATCTTTACCCCTTGATTTTTAAGACTCTTCTTAAGCGTATTAATTACATCTGATGAATGGTCTGAAAGTGGAAACACTCTATTTCCTCTTTCAACTTTTAGTTTTAATCCTTCATTTTCAAAAAAATTCATTACATCATCATTTGTATATGAATATAATGCACTGTATAAAAATTTTTTATTTGTTACAATATTCGCAAAAATATTTTCCATATCAGATGAATTAGTAATATTACATCTTCCTTTTCCTGTTATAAATAATTTTTTTCCAACTTTATCATTTTTTTCAAATACAGTTACATCTGCATTATTTATAGCACTATAATAAGCAGCCATCATTCCTGCCGGTCCTGCACCGATAACTGCAACCTTTTTTGTATTCATAACTGTCACATAATCCTTTCATTCTTCAATTAATGCCACTTCACTTTCAGCATAATTTATCTCATCATTAGAATAAATCTGATAATCTTCCCACAGATTTTCTAACATATCAAGCTTATTAGTTACTTCCTTTGGTTTCTTCATAAATAATGTTACTATAAGTGCATTAATAACACTTAATGGTGCTACCAAAGAATCAACTACCGTAGCCATCTCACTTCTTGCCAAAAGATTACAAGACGAATACAAATTAATAGGAGAGTTAACGTCATCTGTTACGGAAATAACCTTAGCATTCCTATTGTTAGCAAATTCCATTGCCTTAAGCGTTCTCATTGAATATCTTGGAAAGCTTATTCCAATCAACACATCTTTTTCATTAATATTTATCAATTGCTCAAATATCTCACTAGCATTATTAGTTCCAACTAAGCATACATCTTCAAACATAAGATTTAAATAAAACCCTAAAAATTGCGCTAATGGTAAACAACTTCTTATACCTATTATGTATATTTTTCTGGCATTCATTATACTTTCAACCGCTTCATCAAAAGCAGACTTAGACAAAGATTCCATTGTAAGCTTTATCTTGTTAGCATCAGAAAGCATTACAGAATTAAGCACTTCTTCTTTTGTCATATCAGAAGATTCTATCTCAATTCTATCGACAAATTTAAGTTTCTCTTTCACCACATCTTCTAATGCTTTGTGAAATTCAGGAAAACCACTATATCCAAGTAACGATGCAAATCTAACAGTAGTTGATTCACTTACTCCAACTGTTTTTCCAAGCTTTGCAGCTGTTAAAAACACTGCAGAATCACTATTGGATGTTATGTATTTTGCAAGTTTTTTTTGCCCTTTACTCATAACTTCATAATGTTCTTTTATTCTGCTGATTAAATCTATTTTTTTATCCATCTTATATTTCGTCCTTACACCCTTTTCATATTCATTTTTCACTCATTCTATAATCACATATTCACTCATTTTTGTCAAGAAAAGATGGGAGGGATTGCTTTATAAGTGACCAATTTTCAAAACTATTTATGTCCTTTATTTCATTCAAAAAATATAGTTTACATATAAAAAAGCAAATTTCCTATATAATAAGAAAAGTTACCCGTAAAGGATAACTTTTCTTTATAATCACACTATTTACTTCGGAAAATTCACTTTAGCGAATTCTTATGTGAATACTTTAGTATTCACATTGTTAAGCAGGATATGTTCCGTTCTTTGTATCAGCTACACTTGTATCCACTTTTGTCTGCTGTGCTTCTCTATATTTGAAGAAGTCTGTTGCTACCTGTGGGAATAAAGCATATGATAATACGTCTTCGTCCTGCTGTGAATACTGTGCAATTTCTTTCTTATAGTTTTCAAGCTGTGGCTCAATTAAATCAGCCGGTCTGCAAGTGATAGGTTCAACATCACCAATACACTTCTTCTGAACTTCTTTATCAAATGGTTTAACTGTCTTACCAAATTCACCACTTAATACTTTCTTAGATTCTTTTGTTACCATCTTGTATCTCTCACCCTGTAATACATTTAATACAGCCTGAGTACCAACAATCTGTGATGATGGTGTAACAAGCGGTGGTTCACCAAAGTCTTTTCTAACCTTTGGAATTTCCTCAAGAACTTCATAATATTTATCTTCTGCATTAGCTTCTTTAAGCTGTGATACAAGGTTAGATAACATTCCACCAGGTACCTGATAAAGTAATGTCTTAATATTAACACCCATAACCTTAGGATTAAGTAATCCACTCTTAAGAGCTTCTTCCTGAATAGGTCTGAAGTAGTCTGCGATTTCTGCTAAAACATTCTGGTCATAACCTGTATCGTATGGTGTTCCCTTAAATGTTTCAACCATAACTTCTGTAGCAGGCTGGCTTGTTCCCATTGAGAATGGAGACATAGCTGTATCAATAACATCTACACCTGCTTCTACAGCCTTTAAGTAAGTCATTGATGCAACACCAGATGTGTAATGTGTATGAAGCTGGATTGGAAGCTTTGTACCTTCCTTTAAAGCCTGAACTAATTCTGTAGCCTGATATGGAAGTAAAAGTCCTGCCATATCTTTGATACAGATAGAATCTGCACCCATATCTTCAATCTTCTTAGCTGTCTCTTTCCAATAATCAAGAGTATACGCATCACCAAGAGTATATGATAATGCAATCTGTGCATGTCCGTTTTCTTTCTTTGAAGCATTAACTGCTGTCTTTAAATTATCAAGGTCATTAAAACAGTCAAAAATTCTAATGATATCAATACCATTTGCAATTGATTTCTGAACGAAGTATTCAACAACATCATCTGCATAATGGTTATATCCTAAGATGTTCTGACCTCTGAATAACATCTGTAATTTTGTATTCTTAAATCCGTCTCTTAATTTTCTAAGTCTTTCCCATGGGTCTTCTTTTAAAAATCTAAGTGATGCATCAAATGTAGCTCCACCCCAACATTCTACAGAATGATAACCAACTTTATCCATTTTATCGATAATAGGCAACATCTGCTCTGTTGTCATTCTTGTGGCAATGAGTGACTGATGTGCATCTCTAAGAACTGTTTCTGTAATTTTAATTGGTTTCTTAACCTGTTCTGCCATAATATATATTTCCTTTCCTGTATATTTGATTTTGATATAAAAAATCCCTATATATTGTGTGTTTTAAAAACACACATATTCAAAATATTTATCTTATACACCAATTCCGAATATAGCCATAAATGTACCTGCTGCTACTGCAGTACCTATAACACCGGCAACATTTGGCCCCATAGCATGCATAAGAAGGAAGTTAGTAGGGTCTGCCTCTGCACCAACCTTTTGTGATACTCTGGCTGCCATAGGAACTGCCGATACACCTGCTGAACCAATAAGAGGATTAATCTTTCCTTTTGTAATAACACACATAAGCTTACCAATTAATACACCCATAGCTGTACCAAATGCAAACGCAACAAGACCAAGTACAACAATCTTAATAGTATTTAAATTAAGGAATGCTTCAGCACTTGTTGTAGCACCAACACTAGTACCAAGAAGGATAACTACGATGTACATAAGTGCATTTGATGCTGTTTCTGTAAGCTGTTTTACAACTCCACATTCTCTGAATAAATTACCAAGCATAAGCATACCTACAAGCGGAGCTGTTGTTGGAAGAATCAAACATACAACAACTGTAATTACTATAGGGAATAAGATTTTCTCTAATTTAGAAACAGGCCTTAACTGTTCCATCTTAATCTTACGTTCTTTTTCTGTTGTTAAAAGTTTCATAATTGGTGGCTGAATAATTGGAACTAATGACATATATGAATATGCTGCCACCGCAATAGGTCCCATTAATGAAGTCTGACCAAGTTTACCTGCAAGGAATATTGATGTAGGACCATCAGCACCACCGATAATTGAAATAGCTGCTGCCGCCTTATCATTGAATCCCATAAATATTGCAAGGAAGTAAGCAATATATATACCAAACTGTGCAGCTGCACCTAAAAGGAAACATTTAGGGTTAGCAATTAAAGGACCAAAGTCCGTCATCGCACCAACTCCTAAGAAGATAAGAGAAGGTAAAATACTCCATTCATCTAATAAGTAAAAATAATGTAATAAACCACCTACACCGTTTCCTGATTCTTCCGATGAAAGCATGATATCAGGATAAATATTAACCAAAAGCATACCAAATGCAATTGGAACAAGCAAAAGTGGTTCATACTCTTTAGCTATTGCAAGATACAAAAATACTAACGCCACTGCAATCATAACATAGTTACCCCAT
This sequence comes from Lachnospiraceae bacterium, assembly GCA_017416465.1. Lineage (GTDB taxonomy): Bacteria > Bacillota > Clostridia > Lachnospirales > Lachnospiraceae > Bovifimicola. The sequence continues at coordinate 52,120 of JAFQCK010000098.1, forward strand.
GTTAAATTAAAGAACGCTGTCTGATGCAATAGATTTCCGAGTGTATCAAGAATATAATCCATTGTAAAGCCTCCTGTTCAATTTAATAGGTAACAATAATTAGTTAAGTGTAGCTAAAACGTTTCCTGCTTCAACACTTGCACCTTCATTAATATTGATGCTTGCTACTGTTCCGTCCTGTGGAGCTACAATTTCATTTTCCATCTTCATAGCTTCAAGAATCATAATTACATCACCTTTTTTAACTGCCTGTCCAACACTTGCTTTAACTGCAAGAATTTTACCAGGCATTGGTGCAGAAACTTTAACTGAACCCTGTGCGCCTGTCTGTACCGGAGCCGCTTTCTTTGCAGTTACAACAGGCTTAGAAGCTACCGGTGCTGCTACTGGCGCAGAAGCTGCCCCACCTAATTCTTCAACTTCAACATCATATACATTTCCATTAACTGTAATTCTATAACTTTTCATTTTATAAACCTTTTTAGCAAATAAATTTGCATTTCCTTTCTTTTTAAAATTAGTCTTTATAACATAACCAACTATATTTCGTTAGTAAAAATTTGTTTTATATCCCTCTATTCCATTTTCTCTGTGGAACTCTCTTTATAGAACGAACTACAAATCCATCAGTTGTAGTCTGCTCCATTGCTGCAATTGCTGCTGTTATAACTGCAATAACTTCTAAATCATCAACTTCTTCTTCAATTTCTTCTTTTGTCTCAATCTGATTAATTGTAGTATCTATATGAGATTCAGTATTTCTATTCTTCTTATCTGCCAATGCTTTCTCAGCTTTATTAATATAGTTAAAAAGCGAAATAACAACACTCAAAAATGCTAAAACTACAACTACAACCCCCATACCTGTTACTGTATTAAGCCCTGCATTCTTCATCTTTTCAGCTAAAGAATATACACCTTCATATTTCATAGAAGTAATACTTAATTGTTCTTCAACAAGACCAAATACATATTCAATTTTAATATCTCTTTTCTTATACTGCGCTTTTGTAGAAATAACTACAGAATCTTCCGTAACAGTTATATCATATACAACTTCATCTTTATCATTTTTATAAAAGCCAACATATTCTCCAGCTTCTTCAGAAGCATTATAAATCTGTTCCAAGCCATTACGTAACACCGCCTGAACAGGATCTTTCTCATCATAAGTTTCCTTTGCAGTTTCTATCTCTTCCTTAGTCCACTCAGACACTAATTCAGTATTGCTTACAATAAGATTAATTAATTCCTCTTCTTTATATTCAAATGGAGCTTCTGTCTTTCCTTTTTCTTCTTTTTCTCCACAAGCTGTCATTACTAAAGCAAGGGTAAGAACGCAGATAAGTAATACCAGTTTTTTTAACTTCTTCATGCTATTCACCTCTCACTATACTGTTCCATGTTTTTTAGCAGGACGTTCCTCTCTCTTTGTGAGTAACATTTCTACAGCACCTATGAGATACTTTCTTGTATCTTCAGGTTCAATAATAGTATCAACATATCCTCTTGCAGCTGCTGAATCAACACTTAACTGAAGTTTGTTATATTCGTCTGCTTTATTAGAAATCATTTCATTAGCATTGTCTGCCTTAGCAATCTCATCTGCATAAATAATCTTAGCAGCTGATTCAGCATTCATCATACCAATCTTGGCATCACTCCATGCATAAACCATATCAGCACCTATAGACTTACTATTCATAACTACATAAGCGCTTCCTATAGCATTAGCTGTTATAACATTAACCTTAGGTGTAGTTGCATTTGCAAATGCATATGTAAGTTTTGCTGTAGCTTTAGCAAGCTTCTTTTCTTCACACATTGTTGTGTCATAACCTGTAACATTTGTAAATGATACAACCGGGATACTAAATGCATCACAAAGGTTAACAAACTCAGCCGCCTTAACTGCACCCTTTGATGTAAGTAAATCTGCATTATTAGCTACAACACCAACTGTATTACCATTTAATTTAATAAGACCTGTTACCATATCAGTTGCATAATCTTTCTTTGTCTCAAAGAAAATTCCATTATCTGCAACCATCTGAATCATAGTCTGTACGTCATCAACTGATGAATCTATACCAGTACAAGCTCTGTTTAAATCATCTGTGCAGTCTTCATAACCAAATGTATCTTCACAGTTAGCAGGAAGCATTCCTACAAGGTCTCTGATTTTTGCAAGAACATCTGCCTCTTCTCCTGTGTAATCAACATTACCTGCTTCTTCGCTCTGGAACTTAGCTGAAGCCGAATCACATTTTTCTGTATAATTACCATCTATAACATTTGGTGAATTAACGAATAACTTAGCACTATCTTCCATTAATACAAAATCTGATAACTGTGAAACAACTGCAAGTCCACCACCACAATTACCAAAAACTGCTGTAATCTGTGGAATTACGCCTGATGCAAGTGACTGTTTTAAATAAATCTCTCCAAAAGCATTCAATGCATCTGTTGCTTCCTCAAGTCTTAAACCTGCACAATCTACAAGTCCAATTACAGGTGCACCCATCTTTAATGCCATATCATAGATATTAACAATTTTCTTCGCATGCATTTCTCCAATAGAACCACCAAGTACCGCTTTGTCCTGACTATAAACATAAACCATCTCTCCGTTTATAAGTCCATAGCCTGTCACAACACCATCCGCAGGGGTTTCTTTTTCTGCCATGTTAAAATCTGTATTTCTTGCTCTTACAAGACTTCCGATTTCAACGAAACTATTATCATCAAGTAAATTTTCTATTCTCTCTCTTGATGACATCTTTGATGTACTACTCATCTTCTAAACCTCCGTTTTTTATATATTAACGCTATACAATATATTGTATTTCGCGTGTAAAGCAGTATGTATATTTTGATAAAATCCAAATCTCTGCCGATTATAATTGTATTACGTTAACAAAAAAAAAGCAAGGATTATTTAGTTTCTTTACCAAATCTTATCCTTGCATAAATCCATTATTATTTAAAACATCCAAAAATCTAAAATTTTATTTAAACAATATTTAAAATCTCTCTTTTTCACATAGTCACTTACACAAATATTTAATTTCTGATACTCCTCATTATTTATTTTTATTATGACTTTTCCTATTATTTGATTTTTATAAACCGGTGCTTCTACATAGTCAGGAAATATATATTCATAATCTATTATATCATTATCGGATATAAGACTACTGATATTACCATCTATATATGTGTCAACCTTCTTTTCTATCCCATCTTTTATTATTAGAGTTTTATAATTGTCAATCGAATTAAAAAGCGTTCTGTAATTATAGTTATTAAACCCATAATCCATTAATTTTATAGTATCTTTCCACTTAAAACTTTTATCAGGCGGCCAACCACTTGCGAGAACTACTGAAATCAAAGTCTTATTATTTTTTTTAGCAGCTCCAACAAAACAATATCCTGCTTTTCCGGTAAATCCGGTTTTTACTCCAATAGCACCTTTATACATTGTTAAAAAAGCGTCTTTGTTTGAAATATTATAGTTCGCTTTTCCATTGATTTCAGAAAAATTATGATTTGCACAATTTATTATCTTAATAAATTTCTCATTTTTTAAAGCGAATGAAGTAATTAAAGCCAAATCATATGCTGTTGTATAATGATTAATATCATCCAGTCCATTTGCAGTAACAAAATTAGTTTCAAAAGCTCCCATTTCTTTTGCTTTTTCATTCATCAATTTCGCAAAATTTTCTTCACTACCTGCTATAGTTTCTGCTATTGCTACAGCTGTATCATTATGAGATTCAAGCATTAAAGAATATAACATATCCTCCATATAAAATTCTGAGCCTTCACTTGCACCAAGTTTTACTTTCGGTTTTGAAGCTGCATACTTAGAAAATACAACCTTATCATTAGGGTTAGATTTTTCAAGAGCTATTAAACAAGTCATTATTTTTGTTGTACTGGCCATAGGCATTTGTTCATAACCATTTTTTTCAAAAAGCACTCTTTTACTTTCTGCATCAATTAATATAGCAGACTTTGCATATAAATCGTTCTCTTTAATTAATATCGTTTTATTTTCGTCTGCATATATATATACATTCGACACAACAAACGTAATAACAAAAATAATCACAACAAAAAAGTTATTTGCTTTAAAATTAAAACTATTTTTTTTAACCATACATTTTTCTCATACTTTTTAATATATTTTATTGTTTAACACTAAAATATATAACCAAACAAAAAAACAAACCATAACAAAATATATCCGTATATATACATCTGTTATGGTTTAAAAAGTTTTTCAAAATCTAATTTTCTACACAGAATATTTCTTAATTTGCTCTTCAATAAATTCTCTAGTATCAAAATAATTTATTTTCATTGCTGCTTTAACATCATCTAATGTCTTAGCCGCAACAGCTTCTGCTTCTTCACTACCTTTTTTAAGCACTTCATATACATAAGAGATATCTTTTTGGTATTCCAATCTTCTGTTTCTAATTGGCTCTAATTCTGACTGAATAACATTGTTAAGGAATTTCTTAACCTTAACATCACCAAGACCACCTCTCTTATAATGCTCTTTTAATTCATCAAGACAAGAATAATCAGGTAAATATTCTTCAAAATGCTCTTTTTTACTAAATGCATCAAGATAAGTAAATACTGTATTTCCTTCAATCTTACCAGGGTCTTCAATTCTTATATGGTCAGGGTCAGTATACATACTCATTACTTTCTTTCTGATGTCTTCCGAGCTTTCTGATAAATAAATACAGTTTCCAAGAGATTTGCTCATCTTAGCTTTTCCATCTATACCCGGAAGTCTAAGACATGCTTTATTATCCGGTAATAATATTTCAGGTTCAATAAGTGTATCACCATATACTGAATTAAATTTTCTAACAATTTCTTTTGTCTGTTCAAGCATAGGTAACTGGTCTTCCCCAACCGGAACTGTAGTTGCCTTAAATGCTGTTATATCAGCCGCCTGGCTTATAGGATATGTAAAAAATCCTACAGGTATACTCGCTTCAAAATTTCTCATTTGTATCTCTGACTTAACAGTAGGATTACGTTGTAATCTTGAAACTGTTACTAAATTCATATAATAAAATGATAATTCTGTAAGTTCAGGTATCTGTGACTGAATAAATAATGTTGATTTTTCAGGGTCAAGACCACAAGCAAGATAATCAAGCGCTACCTCCATAATATTCTCTCTTACCTTTTCAGGATTATCTGCATTATCAGTTAATGCCTGAGCATCTGCTATCATAATAAAAATCTTATCAAATTCTCCTGAGTTTTGTAATTCAACTCTTCTTTTTAATGAACCAACATAATGTCCTACATGTAATTTTCCTGTAGGTCTGTCACCTGTTAAAATAATCTTGCTCATCTTCTCTTTTCCTTTCAAACTTTCCTAGTCTAATTATATCTTACAAACAATTCCTTTTTTTACATAAAATTCAGGATTATATGATTCTTTGGCTTTTCTTAGACCTTCTATTCCCAAATCTTCTTCTCTGTTTACATATTTGTAGTCATCAAGCTCATTCATAACAAACTGTTGATTTATCATCGGGTATGCTCCTTGAACATTTGAAAAAGCTTTTTCAAAATGCACTACAAAAGTATCCTTATTCAACTTTTCACCTATTGTGACTGCAACCACCCTATTATTTGCACGAATAAGTCCACCTTTAAGATTAAGTTCTCTAAAATACTTTAATGCATTCAATACAACCTGCATTTCATTATTTTTATCTTTAATCTCTGAACATCCATTTTCCATACACCAAATATTTACCATTTCAGCACATTCATCAATATTATCGTTCGTTATAGGCTCATAACTCCATCTTTCATAATTCTTTTTAAACTTATTAATATGATTTTTCTTTCCATGATACTTTCTTCCCGATAAGTTTATAAGATTTTCCTTTAAATATACATAATCAAAATAATCTCTGTTATATTCCACCTTATATTTTCCCGGAAAAATCTTTTCAAGAATTTCAAACATTTCTTCTTCTATAATCGCAAATTTTAATTCAGATTCATTATCTTCAACAAAATTTTCTATATTATCAATAGCTTTTTTTATTGATTTCGACGTAATTGGAAAAGTATAATAATATTCTCCATTATTCAAATACCTGATATACAATACCTCTTCATCATAAAATATTTCAATATTATTAATCTCTGACCATAAAAAAATATTTGCTACCGAATAATCACATGCATTAACATTACTATTATAGAAAAATTCCCTTAATGTATCAACATCATCAATTGTAGGCTTCCTAAATTTGATTTCACTACTCATATATATCTCCATTTAACCTATTAATCTTTACTTTTCGCAAACTCAAATTTTTGAATGCAATTACAGAACCTTTGATAAAAATGTTTTTAGTCTTTCACTCTTTGGATTTCCAAAAAATTCATTAGGCTCATTTTCTTCCATTATTATTCCCTCATCTATGAATAATACCCTATTCGCTACTTCCTTTGCAAATCCCATTTCGTGGGTAACTATTACCATTGTCATTCCTTCTTTTGCAAGATTTTTCATAACCTGTAATACCTCTCCAACCATTTCAGGATCCAATGCCGATGTTGGTTCGTCAAAAAGCATTACATCCGGTTCCATACACAATGCTCTTACAATTGCAATTCTTTGTTTCTGACCACCTGATAACTTTGCCGGATATGAATTTGCCTTATCTTCAAGACCTACCTGTTTCAACAATTCAAGAGCTTTAGCTTCAGCTTCTTCCTTTGATTTCTTCAATAGTTTCATTGGTGCTATTGTTAAATTTCTCAAAATTGTCATATGTGGAAATAAATTAAACTGTTGAAAAACCATTCCCATCTTCTGTCTATGTACATTAATATTTACCTTTGGATCAGTAATATTTGTACCTTCAAAATCTATAGAACCTTCCGTTGGTTCTTCTAAAAGATTTAATGTTCTTAAAAACGTCGATTTACCGGAACCTGATGGTCCAACGATAACTACAACATCACCTTTATTTATCTTTGTAGTAATTCCATTTAATACATTAACTTTTCCGAATTTTTTCTTAAGATTTTTTACTTCTATCAATACATCATTATCTGATTTTTTATTAGTGGTCACTGCTACGCAACCTCCTTTCAAGTATAGATATTAAAAATGTCAATACAACAACTATTACTAAATAAATAAGCGCTACAGCAACTAAAGGAAAGAGTGCTTCAAACGTTCTGCTTCTGATAATATCTCCCCCTCTGGTTAAATCTTGTACACCAATATAGCCTGCTATTGAAGTTTCTTTTAATAAAACTATAAATTCATTAGAAAGTGCCGGTAACACATTCTTAAATGCTTGTGGGAGTACAATATATATCATGGATTGAAAATAATTAAATCCAAGACTTCTTCCTGCTTCTAACTGTCCATTGTCAACAGACATAATTCCTGATCTTACAATTTCCGCAACATATGCTCCCGAATTAATTCCAAATGCCATCACAGCAACAAATATTTTACTAACATCAGGTGCTGTAAATATTACATAATAAGCAATAAGTAACTGAACAAGAATAGGTGTTCCTCGTATAACTGTAATATATAATTTAGCAAATATATTTAAAATCTTACACTTTCCTGTTTTATCATGTGTGGCTCTAATAATCGCAATAATAAAACCAATAACAATACCAATAAGTACTGATAAAAAAGATATTTTAAGTGTTACCAGCAAACCATCTAATAACAACTCATATCTATCATCTTCTATAAAGTTCTGTATAAATTTTCTTTTAAATTCTTCCATATTATTTCTTTCCAATCTAACTATTTTTTTCTTACAATAATTACCTGTTTACTTGTTGTATATGAGTCCGAAAAATCAATATTTTTAAGTCTTTCCTCTGTAACAGTCATTCCTGCTATCCCCATATCCGCCTTGCCTGCAGAAACAGCCGTTATAATTGAATCAAATGCAATATTATCAATCTCAAGTTCCATTCCAAGCTTGTCTGCTATTGCTTTTGCCAAATCGACATCAATACCTGTTATTTTTCCTTTTTCAATAAACTCGTATGGCGCAAATTCTGCATTTGTCGCCATTTTTAACACTCCATTAGACCTATCAGTATCTTTTGGAGACTTGTAAGGATTATCTCCTGCATTTTCACCTACATAATTATTTATTATCCTTTCAAGAGTTCCATCTTCTCTTAACTCTTTAATAGCACCATTAATCTTATCAACTAATTCTGTATTTCCTTTTTTTATACAGATTGCATAATCTTCTGACACAAACTCTTCTTCAAGAATTTTTAAATCCGAGTTAATCTTAACAAATTCTTTAGCAGGCTGTTCATCAATTATTACACAATCAACTTTACCTAATTTTAAAGACATAACCGCATCAGCTCCTTTGTTATATCTTTCAAGCGTAGCTCCTTCTATATCGGATGCAAACAAATCTCCGGTCGTTCCAAGTTGAACACCAATGATTTTATTATTCAAATCATCAACTGTATGAATCTTATTATCCGGGGGATTTGTCCCACAAGAACAAGCCAAAATTGATATAATAGTCAATAATCCAAATATAATTTTCTTTTTATTTACTCTTTTCATCACTATTTTTTCAATATTTTTTCCTTTCTGTAATATTTATATCTTTAAATTAATATAACCCTTTTTTCTTACACAAATATATTGGTCCAAAATATGATATTGCTGCTATAATCATAGCAAAAATCAGCGCTACAAAATTACTGTTTGTTATCATAATTAAGAAATTATACGTCAATACTACAAATATTCCCATAATAAATGCACATATACTCGGAATCAAAAATGTTTGTATTATTTCCTGAGTATATCCTACATATCGATTAAGGGCTACAAGATTAAGAATCATTACAACTACAGGAAACGTCGTACTTCCTATAACAATAGCATAAATCCCGAGATTTGTAAATTTAAGTAGAACAAACACTAAAACAATATGAATAGCAAGCGATATACTGGAATGAATAACAGGTAATTTCATTTTATCTATCCCTTGTAATGCTGAGCTTGTAACAGTTGAGATTGTATAAAAAATCACTGCTATTCCACCTATTCTGAGCATCATACCACCTTCTATACTATCATATTTAGCAAAAAGTAACTGTACTATAGGTCTTCCAAGAATAACCAATCCAACAAACGAAGGTATAGCAATCATCATATTGGTTTTAATTGTAGCAGATATCTTTTCACTTATCTCCTCATATTTATACTGTGCTTTAGAAGCAACTATACTTGGTAACATTGAAGTTGACATCGCTGATGCCACTCCCATTACTACCCCAGTCAATATTACATAACTGGAATTATAATTACCTATTGCTCTTGTTATCTCTTCTGAAGTAACTCCAATATCAAGCATTATCTTACCATACATTATATCATCAATCATAGCACTGATTTGATAAAAGGTTTGTCCCAATATTATCGGAATCATTGTCATTATAATCACTTTAAAAATTTCAAAATATCTTTCATCTGTGCTATAAATATCTTTTTTAGCTTTTCTATTCAACACAGGTCTATACATAACAAAAATAAATACCAATAAAACAAGTGCAGCTAACGCACCAAATGCGGTACCCATTGTACCGCCTGCAGCACCGTAACCATTGACTTTTGCTGAATCACTAAAACTTTTAATAAGAACATATCCTGCCACAATACTTACTATTGCATTAACAATTTGTTCAATTAACTGTGACATTGCTGTAGGTATGGTTGTTCCCATTCCTTGATAAAATCCTCTAAGAACACCTAACATAGATACAATAAAAATTGTAGGTGCTAAAACTTTTAACGGTAATGCAATTCCATGATATCCCGAATAAAAATTCTTTTCAATGAATTCTGCACCAAAAAAAGTAATCGATGCAGCCAAACCACCAGTACAAGTGGCTACAATTAAGGATGATTTAAAAATCTTTTTAGCATCTTTATACTGCTTTTTTACCATTCTATCCGAAACAAGTTTAGAAACTGCCATAGGCAAACCATATGAAGATAATACAAGCATGATATTATATACATTATAAGCCGCACTATAAATACCATAAGCTTCATCACCAATAATATTCAACATCGGTATTCTATATACTAGCCCAATTATTCTTACAAGAATTCCTGCAACAGCTAAAATCCCGCCATGCATAATAATTTTCTTAACACCATTATTTTGCATAATAATCCTCATTTCATTTACAATCATTTCAACCTAACTTTACCATTATATTACAAAATCAGATTATATTCCATACAATTTTTAATAAATGCTACAAAAAAATGCCCTGACAAAATGTCAGGACATTTAAGTTCATATAAAATATTATTCTTTTACGGCACCTGCACCAAGACCTGTAACCATTGCTTTTTGTGAAATAATGAACATTACTACGAAAGGAATACTTACAAGTAAAGCTCCGGCAGCAAATGTTGTAAACTGGTCAACTGTACCTGCACCCTGTGCAACGTACTTCATAAGTCCGATAGCTAATGTGAATTTATCATCTGATAAAATCATCTTAGGGAAGATGTAATCCATCCATGGACCATTAAATGATGTAATTGCAAGGAAGATAACCATTGGTTTTGCCATAGGAAGAATTACCTTCCAGAAAATTGTTAAGTGGCTTGCACCATCAATACGTGCTGCTTCGTCAAGTGACTTTGGAATAGTATCAAGATAAGACTTGATAAGCCATGTATTATAAGGAATATTACCTGCTGCATATACAAGTATAAGACCCCATAATTCATTATAAGCACCAATACGCATTGTGATAACGTACATAGCTTTCATACCTACGAATGAAGGGAAAATCTGAAGGATGAGCATAGCCATCATCATCTGTTTCTTCATCATAAATTTAAATCTTGAAAATACATAAGCTGCAAGTGTACAACAAATAACTGTTAAAATCATTACACAAATAGCTATAACTAATGTATTCATTACCCAATCAACAAAGTTATCTTCAAATAAGATATAGTACTGATTCAACGAAAATCCATCAGCAAACGGCATTAACTCCGCACCAGCATATGTTCTCATTGGTGAGAAAGCAACACTGACTGTATATACCATAGGATAGAGAACCATTGCACAACAAAGTACAAGGAATATTGTTGCAAATACCTTAAATAATTTCTGAGTTGTATTATTCATTATAATTCTCCCTCCTTGTAAGATTTTGTATTTCTGAAGTTCCAGATAGCAAATGGAGCCATTACTAAGAATACTAACATAGCAAGTACGGCAGCCATACCGTATTCACCATTACCAACAGTAAGCTTATAGATCCATGTTACAAGAATATCTGTACTTCCCGCCTGTGTGGTCGTTGAATCCGCCACTCCCGGTGAACCTCCTGTAAGGAAGTAAATAGCACCGAAGTTATTGATATTATGAGTAAATGACAAAATAATAAGTGGAGCTGTCTGATAAATAACAAGTGGTAAAGTAATACTTGTAAATACCTGTAATTTATTAGCACCATCAATCATAGCAGCCTCATAAACATCCTGTGAAATAGCTGTCATCTGACCTGTAATAAGAAGCATAAAGTAAGGTACACCTACCCACATGTTAATAAGAATACATATAACCTTAACTCTTGTTACATGTTCAGGGTCAGTCATCCATGATACGTCTTGGTCAATAATTCCAAGTGCTCTAAGCAACTTATTAACCGGTCCATAGATATATAATAACTTAGACCAAATCTGAACTGTCAAAATAGAAGGAACTGCATATGGTAAAATAAGTATAGCTCTTAAAACCGGTGTGATTTTTAATTTAGCTTCGTATAATAAAACTGCTAAAACCATACCACCCATATAACATGTGAATGTTGAAAGCACACCCCAAAGAACTGTCCAGATAGCAACACGTCCGAAAGCTCCAAACCATGTAGCATCACCACCGAACATCTCAAAGTAGTTGTCAAGTCCAACCCAACCAACTCTTGTACCAGGTGTAGGATTAACATTCTCTGTCCAGTTTGTAAAACCTGTAAGAATAGAGAACACAAGTGGTACAATAACAAATACTACAATAAGTACGAGTGCAGGAGCTAAACCAAAGAATGGAAAAGCTGCACCACCAACACCCTGCATTGACTCTTTATTAGTCTTAACTCTACCGTCAAGACAGAAATCCTGATAAGAAGATAAAGCACTTCTTACAGATACTATATATAAAACAACAAAGAATGCAATTATTGCAATTGCTAAAAGTCCATCAATCATTCTAGTATACGCTGGTGTAATACCCTTATACCAACGTGAAAGTTCAATCATATCTTTTAACATATTGAGTAACTTTGGTGACATGAACAACATAAACACCTCAACTACTGCAAATAATATACCTTTAAGATACTGTTTTAAATAAATAATATGACCTAATCCCATGAATATACAAGATGCTAAAAGGACTTGTTTTTTTGAAGAACCATCAGTTTTAAGCGATGTTCCCATTAAACTCACCTAACTTTCATTTTTTTTATATTATGAGTTCTTACCAAATGCTTTAGCAAGAACTCATAAAAGTCATATTAAATATAATTATTTTGTAGCTGTATCATTAGCCTTATCTAATTCAGACTTGATATCTGTAGCTTCACCATTCCAGATGTTACCATATGCTGTACCGTATGCTGACCAGAATAATGATGTCTGTGGCATACTTGGCATTGGATAAGAATATTTAATCTGTTCCTGAATAGCTCCTAAATGTTCTGTGATATCTGCATCATCAATCTTATCTAAGATACCATCTCTTGCTGGTAATGTAGATGTAAGCTCACAACGTACCTGCTGCATCTCTTCTGTCATTAACCATAATGCAAATGCTGCTGCTTCATTCTTGTGCTCAGAGTATGCTGATACGAACATACATCTAACACCCATGAAGTTTGTAGGTGGCTGTGTAGAACCTGTAAGTGACGGAATTGTTGTGATACCGAAATCAACTCCTGCTTCCTGGAATGCCGGAATGTTCCATGCACCAGAGATATTCATTGCTAACTTACCAGCACTGAATAAAGCGTCATTAGATGTATAAGAAATATCACCTGATTTTAATCCGATAGCTTCTGATAAAGCAACGAAGTCAGCCATCTGAGCTACTGCTTCATCACTGTTCATATAAGTATTCTTAATATCGTTACCTTTTTCACCATATAATTTGTTTGTTGGTGAAGATGTAAACATTACACTGTAATATGCGTTACCTGAATCGAATAAGAATGCTTTTTCATCATGTGATGAATTGTAATCTTTAATAAATGTAGCCAAATCAGCCATTGTTGTTGGAATTTCTTCCTTTTTGATTAATTTCTTATTGTAGAATAATGCATATGTCTCTACTGATACAGGATATCCGTATACTACTGAATTACCATCTGCTGTGTTAAGTGTTGCACCTGCAAATGCAGACTCTGTACAAGAAGCTTTTACTTTGTCAATCATCTCAGCCGGAACCGGTTCAATGTAACCACCCTTAGCCATAACACCTGAGTTATTGTGTGCTGTTGCAAAAAGGTCAGCACCTGTTCCTGCAGGACCGTCCATAGCAATCTTAGAGTTGGCATCTGTAGATTCTACGTTTACATAGTTAATCTTGATATTAGGATATTTCTCTTCGAATTTCTTTCCTGCTGTCCTAATAAACTCATCAGGTCCCTGTGCTGATTCCCAAACAGTAAGTGTAATCTTGTCCTTTGTTAATTCAACGCCCGGGTCAAAGTTAATCTTACTAGCATCGAAGTCTGTTGCTTCTCTACCAGAAGATGTATTACCACAACCTGTGAAAGCTGTTGCTGTCATTGCTAAAATCAATGCAGCTGATAAAATTTTCTTTCTCATATTTTTCTACCTTTCCGAACACTTAAGTTCTATAAAATTAGATTTTTGCTGCGAACAGTACCTTTTCGTTCATATAATAGTCTATTCGCAGACCGTTACATAACACCTGACAGATAACCACTTTTTAGTAACTTTTAACAAAGCCTGATTAACTGTCCAGTCAAATATATCTGTTCTTATGAACATATCCATATAATCATATTATTTTATCAAAAATCACAAAAAAAATATAATGATTATACAAACATATGCACAAAAAAGACATACTTTTCACTGTTCTTTGTTAGTATATCATTCACAATTACTATTGTCAATATTTTATGCAATAAAAAAAGGAAGTTTTTTGTGCAAAATGCATAAAAAACTTCTTTTTTTTATAGAGTGAAAAAAATATTTTTATCAAATATGTGCATATTTACTATTCGCATAAAATTTTCATCAAAAACACAACTCTTTTTTTTATGCATAATATCTATATTTGTATTTTTTCAAATTTTTTCTATAATTTTAATCTTTATACTTCTAATTTAAGTTGAATCTCTTCTTCTGCCTCTACCTTAAATTCTTCATCTTTTTCAGGATTTATCTCCGGCAAATCCTCTATAGAAGATATTCCGAATTGCCTTAAAAATTCTTCAGTTGTACCAAATAACAATGGTCTTCCGGGAGCATCAAGTCTTCCAACCTCACACACCAAGTTATATTCCACAAGTTTATTAACTGCATGGTCACACTTTACACCTCTGATCTTTTCTATTTCAGTTCTTGTAACCGGTTGTTTGTAAGCAATAATTGACAATGTTTCCAGCAATACTTCTGTCAAAACCTGTTTTTTAGGTTGAGATGCAACTTTTATTAAGTATTCATACATATCTTTCTTTGTACACATCTGATAACAATTCTCAAGCTCACAGATTCTTATACCTCTGTCTTCCATCTCATATCTGTCCATCATATTAGCAATAATCTTTTTTGTAGTCTTCACATCATGTCCAATTGCCATAGAAATCTTTTCAACCTCTACAGAATCTCCCATTGTAAAAAGTATTGCTTCTATTATAGCTTCTATTTTTTGAATTTCCATTTTTATCCTCCATGCCGGAGCTTTTAGCGAAGGCACTGCGTGGCAAATATCAAATTTGCCACTGCAATCACAAGAATTTGTGCTCCGTCACAAATTCTTGTGTTAAAAATAAGGTCATCAGACTTATTTTTTGCACTATCCTCCATACATCTTACGCTGCATCAATTATTATGTCATCAAAAATATTATTTTGCACTATATTAATTTTTCCTGTTTTCATAAGTTCCAATATCGCAAGAAATGTAACTATTATCTGCATTTTTGAGTGTTGTCCCGAAAGCATCTTCTTAAAACTGCAATGCCTGTTTTCTGATATATAATCCATTACCTGCACAATCTTTTCTTCTATATTAACTTCTTCTTTTTCTATTTTTCCAAACTTACTTCTAATCGGATCAATTTTATCCGCTTGTCTTTTAATTACTTCTGCAAATATATCATTTAGTTTTTTTAATGTAATTCCATCAAGCAACTTTCCCAAATCAACAGGTGGTTCATATTTTTTAACCTCGTCCGGTATTGTAGGTTTCTTATACATACTTTTTTCAGCATCAATCTGCCTGTCTTTCAATTCATAAGACATATACTTATATCTTTTGTATTCCAAAAGTTTCTCTACAAGTTCGGCTCTTGGGTCTTCTTCTTCATCAACAACCTCAGGATCTTTAGGTAACAGCATCTTAGCCTTTATATCCAGTAAAGTTGCTGCCATTACTAAAAACTCACTTACCAGATTTAAATCCTGCTTATCCATCTGTTTTACATATTCCATATATTGTTCAGTTATCTCAACAATAGGAATATCATATATATTAACTTTATTCTTATCAATCAGATGTAACAACAAATCCAACGGACCTTCAAACACCTGTAATCTGAATTCTAAATTCATTAACTTTTACCTATGTATGCCTTTCATATAGATTTTATATTAATTTTTACACCATATATTTATACCACATTTTTTTAATATAGTCCATATAGCTTAATTTTTCAACGGTTTCTTTCGCCTTTATTTCAAGCTCCCCTATAATCTTTTCTCCTATTTTATATGTAACTTTACCTACTTCTTCTCCTTTTTTAATCGGAGCATTAATTTTATAATATTCTACCACCTTGTTTATATCACCCTCTTTTTCGTTCGCATTGCAAATATAATTAAATTCTTTTTCAATTTCTATCTTAACATTTTCCTTTTTACCATTTTTAACTTTTAAACTATTTTTTATATCTTCATTATTATCCTTATATAAAGACACGTTCAAAAAACCATATTCAAGCAATTTTAATGCCTCTGAAAATCTTACTTTATAGTCAGGTGCTCCCATAATAACAGCAATTAGCTCAACATCATTTTTTTTAGCTGTCGCACTTAAACAATATTTTGCAAGCGATGTACTTCCTGTTTTTAAGCCTGTTGCCCATTCATATTGTTTAATTAATTTATTAGTATTTGCAAGAGTAAATTCCTTTTCTCCTTTATCCGTTTTATGAACAATATTCTCCATCCAAATTTTGGTGTATTCAAATATCTCAGGATACTTTGTAATTAGTTCTCTACTCATTATTGCTACATCTCTTGCAGATGTATGATGTTCCATAGTATCATTCAATCCACAGCAATCTTTAAACACTGTATTAGTCATATTAAGTCCTTTTGCTCTCTCATTCATCATCTGAACAAAAGCTTCTTCGCTTCCTGCAATATATTCTGCCATACATACGCTTGCATCATTTCCCGAAGCAACCACAATACATTTTATAAGAGTTTCAACAGTCTGTTGCTCCCCTGTCTCTAAAAAAACCTGTGAACCACCCATAGATTTTGCATATTCACTTGTAGTAACTACATCTTCTAAAGAAATTTTCTGTGCCTCAATACTATCAAATATCAAAATCAGTGTCATAATTTTTGTAATACTTGCTGGCGACACTACCTTATCAGCATCTTTCTCATACAAAACCTTACCTGTACTTGCTTCAATAAGTAAAACTGAATCCGAATTAAACTCCATGCTAATCGCTTCATTATTAGCCACATTAATAATCTTTTTTGTATCACAATAATATTTACCGGAAAATATTCCTAACATCATTATTACTGATATACAAAAGGTAATTAATTTTGTAATTTTCTTCATAAAAAACGCCTCATATTTATACTATTAATATAATATATGAAGCGTTTCTTTATATATTCAAATTTATATCAGCTAAATTATTATTCCTCTGTTCCGTAATACAAGCTTTCTTTAGTTGAACTTAAAACATAACCACTATCCTTATCAACCTGGCTTACTACAAACGAATCTAATGTTGATAGTTTATCATACTTAACCCTTAATGTGGATTTATCAATAAATTCAGTATCATAAATATCATTATTAATATAAACCACACTATATTTTGTAAAGTTCTCTCCTATAATGTCCACATATTTTTTATCATTTTCTATAACTTCACGAATTTCATCAATCTTAATTTCATCAATCCCCATCTGAATCTGTGTTTTATTATACGGACTAACTCCACCATAAGCCAACTGATCACCAAATAAAATATCATACTCAAGATTTTGTAAACCACTCAAATATTCTTCATCATCCTTATATTGCTGATGAAAATTATTAATCACACCTGCTGTCATATCCAAAGCCCCAAGAATCTTTGGCGAAAGCTGATAAGTTTCAATATCTTCATCTTCCATTTTTAAATCAAAATTATTCCATACAATATATTCTGTCTGATATATAGAACCATTAAGCATATCATCATCTGAAAAACCAAGTCCCGGCAAATGGTCTCCATACATAACAAGAATAGTTTCTTCACCTAATTCTTCAAGAGCAGTTGTTAACTCTTCTAAAAACAAATCCATCTCATGAATCTGGTTTGAATAATATTCGATAGCATTTTTTCTTCCTTCATCCGCTACCCCTGAAAGAATAGTAACTTCCGGATTCTCAATAACCTTAGAAGTCGGATAACTTCCATGTCCCTGTACAGATATTGTGTAAATATAATCAGGATCATCATTCATCTTCAAACACTTAATAATTTCTTCTGTTAAATATTTATCTTTTGCCCAATTTTCATAAGTATATTCTTCAACATCCATATATTCTATAGAAGTAAATGTATCAAAACCAAGGTTAGAAAATACAGTTTTTCTTGTATAAAATGTAGCATCATTATTATGAATAGCATGTGTAACATATCCATATTCTTTCAAATCATATACTACACTTTCACACGTCTGGTCTTTTAAAATAGATTTATACGGCATCTCTCCGGGACCAAAATCATCAAGATTCATGCTTGTCATAATCTCAAACTCTGTATTACAGGTTCCATATCCAATATTAAATACATTCAAATATCCTGACGGAAATTCTTCCTTTAACTTATTAAAATACGGAATAGGATCAGTTGAAAACTCAATACCTGTTACCTGATTAATATCAAAAAATGATTCAAGCTGAAGGAAAATAATATTCGGAGTTCTTGTAACCTCCTTATCTTCTTCTTTTCCCGGAAATACATTCTCTCCATCGTCTATCTTATTCAAAATTTCATCAATTGTATCCTGAGAGTAATTAGAAGGTTTCTTTACTCCTGTATTAAACATCCCTGAACCAAAACAATATATAAATCCATACTGATTATACGCATTAGTAAGATTTGTAAATTTCTTAGCAAGAAATCCTGTCTCCATTGCAACATTAAGACTTCCTATACATATTAAAAATGCAACTCCTATTATTATAAGATTCTTCCAATAGTTAATCTTATATCCTACAACCGGGCCTTTTATAAACAACATAACTATGATAAATATAGCTAATGCAATTAAAATCATTGTAAGAAAAATTAAAAACGGTGTAAAATACTGGTCAATTATATTAGCTGCTGCATCCATTAGCTTTAAATCAGCTGCATTAAACGGTGTTACTCTTACTGTAAGTAAAACTCTGTTAACAATTCCGAAAAACAACCATACTGCCGATACAAAAGTTAAATAAAAGCTCCTTTTCTTAACTAATAACCCAATTGATAATGTCGCCAAAATTATCATCATATTACAGAAAAACGGCACAAAGCTTGTAAAAAGAAATTTAAATCCACCTATTACAGAACCTCTGTTTAACATCTCTATTACCAATTCCAATAAAAATGGTAATACAATGAACCAAAAAATATTTTTCCTATATATCTGATTATTAAAAAAAGCTTTTAACTTACTCATAATATTTTTCCAATCGTGTCAAACGATTTCCCTTTCTGATTATGCAATCTAATATCTGCTAAATTAACAATGAACAAACTCGCTACTAATCCATTCCAACAAAATCATACATAAATTTTTAATAAACACACAACAGTTTAGCCCAATTATTTTTTAATGTCAACACTAATAATTTATTTCACAAAATAAACACAATTCTTATTATTAATACTTAATCGTTCCATTTTTTGAAACTATCCATTTAATTAGTTGTTGTGGATTAACAGGAGTTTTCGAAAATTCAAATGCTGATTCAATTATTTCTTTAGCCTGAATTACCTTATTTTCATCATTTGCATATATTTTTGCATAAACTTCATTTATTCCTACTCTATCTCCAACTTTTTTAGTAAGAATAATTCCTACACTTGAATCTATTATACTTTCTTTTCTTTCTCTTCCTCCACCTAACACAAGTGAAGCTTTACCAATACTGCTTGTATGAATAGACTTAACAAAAAGCTCTTCATTTGAACAAACTTCCAGTTCAATAGATGCCTGTTTAAATAATGTATAATCTTCAATAACCTTAGGGTCTCCACCCTGTGCTTCTATAAATTCTCTAAACTTATTAATTGCACTTCCATCTTCTATTGTCTTATATAACAAATCAATAGCTTCTTCTATATTATCAGTTTTTCCGGCTGCAATAATCATATATGCACCAAGAACCACCGAAAGTTCAAGTAAATCTTTAGGACCGTTTCCTTTAAGAGTTTCTATAACTTCAACAACCTCCAAAGCATTACCAACCGCATACCCCAATGGTTCATCCATATTAGTGATAAGAGCAACCGTTTGTTTCCCTGCACTTTCACCTATATTTACCATAGCTCTCGCAAGCTCTAAAGAATCATTTTCGGTCTTCATAAAAGCCCCACTGCCTGTCTTTACATCAAGTATTATAGCATCTGCACCTGAGGCTAGCTTTTTACTCATTATACTACTTGCTATTAATGACATATTATCAACCGTAGCAGTTACATCTCTAAGAGCATATAATTTTTTATCAGCAGGTGCTAGATTTGCAGTCTGTCCTACAAGTGCTATTTTTATGTCATTTACATTATCAATAAACTTATCTGTCGGGAGCACTGTATTAAATCCCGGAATACTTTCAAGCTTATCAATCGTTCCTCCTGTATGACCTAAACCTCTACCGGACATTTTTGCAACCGGAACACCCAGCGCTGCAACCATTGGTCCCAACACCAATGAAGTCTTATCCCCCACTCCTCCTGTAGAATGTTTATCAGCCTTAATTCCATTTATCTTTGATAAATCCAAAAGGTCTCCACTATTTGCCATAGCCATAGTCAAATCAAAAGTTTCTCTTTCATTCATCTTAGAAAAATAAATAGCCATAAGCAAGGCTGAAATCTGATAGTCGGGAATCTCACCTTTTGTATAACCTTCTACAAAAAAATCTATCTCTTCCTTAGTTAATTCCATTCCATCCCTTTTTTTCTGTATAATATCATATATTCTCATGCCGGTCTCCATTCCTTTTAATTGATGTTAGAGCAAAATTCATATTTTTCTCACAATCATACCAAACACTATCTTTTAGCTTCGGTATCAAACTATTTTATCCAAAAATGATGTTCCAATTTCTAATTTTTCAATTTCAAATATTTCTGCAATAGTCTGCCCTGTATCAGCAAAAGTTGTTAATGTTCCAAGATTCACATTATTTTTAATAGATTTTCCATAGATAAGAAGAGGAACATATTCCCTTGTATGGTCTGTTCCTTTTGTTGTAGGATCACAACCATGGTCAGCATTAATAAATAACAAGTCACTTTCTTTCATAGACTCTAAAATATCTTTCAATGCAATATCAAATTCTTCAAGTCCTTTTGCATAACCTTCATAATCATTTCTGTGTCCCCATTTTGAGTCAAATTCTACAAGATTAGTAAATATAAGTCCTGATTCAATCTCATTCATATAATCAAGAGTCTTTTTCACTCCATCTAAATTATCTTTTGTATGTATCGCAGTTGTTATTCCCTGATTTGCAAAAATATCTTCAATTTTTCCTACTGCTGCTACATTCAATCCTGCTCTTTTCATTTTTGACAATAAATTATTCTTATCAGGAAGTCTTGAAAAATCTCTTCTGTTAGACGTCCTTATAAAACCTTCTTCACTGTTTTTTCCAACAAAAGGCCTCGCAATTACTCTTCCAACTTCATCTTTTCCTTTTAATATTGCTCTTGCTTTTACACACATTTCATATAATTCTTCAGGTGAATATACGTCTTCATGGCAAGCAATCTGGAATACACTGTCTGCAGAAGTATATATAATCGGCTTCTTAGATACAATATGCTCATCACCATATTCTTTTATAATCTCTGTCCCGGATGCAACAATGTTACCAAGAACTCCGGGTACCCCCGTAGCGTTAACAAATTCATCAATAATCTCTTTTGGAAATCCAATAGGATAGGTAGGAAATTTTTCTTTTGAATATATTCCGGTCATCTCCCAATGTCCTATTGTAGTATCTTTTCCATTTGATAACTCTGCCATTCTTGCATAGCAACCTATCGGATTATCTGCTTTATCAATATTCTTCATTCCATCAATATTACCTAATCCTAGACTTACCATATTGGGAATATGAAGTCCTCCCACTCTTTCTGCAACGTGCCCTATAGTATTAGTCCCAACATCATCAAATAACGATGCATCCGGAAGCTCACCCATTCCAACACTGTCTAATATTATCCATATAACTCTTTTTATTTTTTCTTTTTCCATATCAATTCTTCCTCCATTTCTAACACTAGGATACCAAACTCAGCTTTTCGTATCCTATGTTGTATTATAAATATTTATTCACGATTCTTATATATAGATTATAATCATTTTTTCAAATTCTATCAACAAATACTTTATAGGTAATGTAAGACTCAAATATATTATCATCTTATTTTTTTCTTGTTTTTTTAATATCTTTGTACTATAATATTTTTCGTGTTTTTAATACAAATATCACAACTTCAAATTTTTATATTTGTAAGATTTAAGGAGGAAACGTATTATGAGTTTTGAATTTTTAAAAAAGATGCCAACTCCTGCTGACATTAAAAATGAATTTCCATTGCCTGAAAACCTTGTGAAATTAAAAGCCGACAGAGATGACATGATTAAAAAAGTTTTTACAGGTGAATCTGATAAATTTTTATTAGTAATCGGACCTTGTTCAGCCGATAACGAAGATGCCGTAACTGATTATGTATCAAGACTTTCAAAGGTTCAGGAAAAAGTTGATGATAAAATAATCATCATTCCAAGAATTTATACAAACAAGCCTCGTACTACAGGTATGGGATATAAGGGTATGTTACATCAGCCCGACCCAGAAAAGAAACCTGATTTACTTGCAGGTCTTACAGCAATCAGAAAGATGCACATTCGTGTTATGAACGAAACAGGACTCACTTCTGCCGATGAGATGCTTTATCCTGAAAATTATACATATTTTTCAGATATTCTTTCTTATGTTGCTATCGGTGCACGTTCAGTGGAAGACCAGCAACACAGACTTACAGTAAGCGGAATGGATATTCCTGCCGGTATGAAAAACCCAACAAGCGGTGACTTTTCAGTTATGCTTAACTCTGTAATTGCTGCACAGGCAAAACATACTTTCTTATATAATGGTTGGGAAGTTAAGACTAGTGGTAATGAATTTACACATACAATTCTTCGTGGAGCTGTTAATAAGCACGGACAGAATATTCCTAACTACCACTATGAAGATTTAATCAGATTATATGATATGTACCAGGAGCTTGAACTTAAAAATCCTGCTGTAATCGTTGACTGTAATCATTCAAATTCTTCTAAGAAATACATAGAACAGATTAGAATTTCCAAAGAAGTTCTTCATAGTACAAGACATTCTGAAGATATCAAGAAATTCGTTAAAGGCCTTATGATTGAAAGCTATATCGAACCGGGTGCACAGAAAGTTGGCGAAGGTATTTACGGAAAATCAATTACTGACCCATGTATCGGTTGGGACCAGACTAAAAAGCTTATCTATGATATTGCTGATTTGTTACCATAAAACAAACTAAGTAACAAAAATCTTTCTCACTAATTAAGTTTAGCGAGAAAGATTTTTTTAATTTCTATAATCCACGACATTTTTCCATATATTTTTTAATTCATATGTTTATAATAATACACCACTAACTGTGTCCTATCTCTAACCCCCAACTTTTCCAATATATTACTCAAATAATTTCTCACCGTACCTTCTGACAAAAACAATTCACTAGCAATTTCCTTATTATTAAGTCCTTCGGCCACCAACTTTATAATGTCATATTCTTTATCGGTAATATTTTTCTTTTCATAATCAACTTTAACTTCTTTATTAATTGAAGGAATTTTACTGATAATTTCTCCACCGAAAACACTCTGACCTGTATGTACTGCATTAATAGCCGGAACTATCCCTTCATAATCCTGTTTAAGAATATAACCTTTAGCTCCACATTTTAATGCTTCTACAACATATTCATCATCTGAAAATGTTGTAAGAAATAATATCTTCGCATCCGGAAATTCTTTAACAATCTCTCTCGCTGCTTCAATTCCCGTCATTCCTTCCATTCTTATATCAGAAAGAAGAACATCCGGCTTATTACTTCTATATAATTCAATTGCTTCCTGTCCATTTTTTCCTGTCGCACATACCTCAATTCCATTTGCTTCTATAATCGTCTTTAAAGACATAAGTACAATACTGTCATCATCAACAACTACTACTCTCATTATTTCAATATCCTTTCTTTACAATATATAACAGATTTTTCCAAACCACTATATATCCAATATCAAATTCATGTTATCTCCTTTGGTATCAAAATATATATTCTAAACCCATTATCTGTAGAAATATTAATAATTCCGGACATTTTTCTAACTCGTTCTTCCATGTTAGATACTCCAATGCCTGCATTAACATTTCTTATATCTTTTTTTACGTTACCATTGTCTTCAATCAACATCTGATAATAATTATCCAATTCACGCATTACCACATCCACTTTATTAGCATTTGAATGTTTTATAATATTCGTAACTGCCTCTTTTAAGATAGTAAGAAATGCATATTTAATCTCTTTATCAGCTTCCATTGAGATATCACATTCAAAATTAACTTCATATCCTGATAATTCCTTCAAAATACTATCTGCTGCATTTTTTAAATCAAAGCTTTCCTTATGCAAGTCATGAACACTTTCTCTAATGTTATTCATTGCATCATCAAGCGTATCTTTTAACTGTTCTAAAAGCATCCCTACTGTCTTTTCTTTATTAACTGCTCTGATTGCTCCGAGTTGTAAAATAGACCTTGAAATCAAATGTCCCACATTATCATGAATATCTCTTGCAATTCTATTTCGTTCACTAAGTGTTGCGATGTGAATTTCTTTATCCATATTTTTAATTAAAAATCTATTTTCATCAGATAGAGCCTGTGCTCTTTCAACACTGTCATCTCTTAACTTTTTAATTGCATCAGAATCAGATTCTATTTTTCTGCTTTTAATTGCCATACAAATAGTGAAAACAATTGAAAAAAACAAGATATATCTTAATTCACTATTAATGTTTTTACCACAATATAATAATATTAAAATATCCAACCCATACAAAAAATACTTATTTTTCTTCTTATTATACATATAAATATGATGATAAACTGCTATTGGAACGTAAATCACAAGCTTATTAAATATAATAAGTACCCCTATAAAAATTCCAATTAAAACCAATTCCATAACCAAACTTTCATAATCTTCAAGAATCTGAAATATTCCCACCAACAATATTCCTGCAAGAAGATATGGCACAATTTTTTCATTTAAATTACTCATAAAAATTGCAATCGCACCAAAACAATAAATTAATATCTTATCTAAAAAGGAAGTCATCTTTAATCTCCTAATATTTTAAATACATCTATATGTAACAGTTCATCTATAGTCATTTAGAACTAATACCAACCCTTTTTAACTGATACTTTCATATTTTACCACAACAATATGACATTTGTCACAATGCTTTTATGAAAATATTCACTTACATATTTAAGAAAGATGCATTATACTCCTATCATAAGATAAAACGAAAGGAAATATAAACTATGAATAATTCAATAATAACAGTAGAAAATCTGGTAAAAAGATACAAAGAACTTATTGCTTTAGATCATTTCAATATCGATATTAAAGAAGGTGAAATATTTGGACTTTTAGGACCTAACGGTTCCGGTAAAACAACTCTTATGAACTGTATACTTTCACTTTTAGAATATGACAAAGGAACAGTTAAAGTATTTGGTCAGGAAATGAAACCAAACAGCTATGATTTAAAACGTAATATCGGTGTAGTAATGCAGAATGTTGCAGTATTTGATGAACTTACCGTATATGAAAATATTGACTACTTCTGTGGACTTTACATAAAAGATAAAGCAAAGAGAAAACAGTACGTTGAAGATGCAATAAACTTCGTAGACCTTGATAATTTCAGAACTTTTTATCCTAAAAAACTTTCAGGCGGTTTACTTAGAAGACTTAACATTGCTTGTGGTATTGCTCACAAACCAAAGCTTATTTTCTTAGATGAGCCAACAGTTGCTGTTGACCCTCAAAGTCGTAATAACATTCTTGAAGGAATTGTTAAGTTAAATGATGCCGGTGCTACAATCATTTATACTTCCCATTACATGGAAGAGGTTGAACAAATATGTACCAGAATTTCAATTATGGATAAAGGTAAAAGTATTGCTATCGGAACTAAAGAAGAACTTAAGAAAATGATTAAAAATAATGAAACTATCAGCATAGAAATTCTTAACTTAGATGATAAGACACACAATGACATCAAATCACTTCCACATATTTACAAAACAGATTACGATGGAAAAATACTTAAATTATATTACAGTGAAGGAAAGCATAACTTAATCAGAGTATTAGACTATTTAAAAAATAAAGAAATTGCATTCGGTAGAGTTTATTCAGAGTTACCAACTCTTAACGATGTTTTCCTTGAAATAACAGGTAAAGAACTTAGAGATTAATATTTTAAAAGGAGGCAAATTATGTTTTGGCATTTATTTAAATATAAAATTAAACACCTTATTCGCTCAAAAGATGAGACCTTTTGGATTATAATATTTCCATTAATTCTTGGAACATGTTTTAATGCAGCATTTAGAAATATTACAAGTTCCGAAGAAAGTTTTCATACAATAGATGTAGCTATAGTTTTAGAACAAAGCACAAATACTGATATGATTAAAAGTACATTTGATGCAATGAGCGAATCTTCCGAAGACGAAGAAGCTCTACTATCGATTAAATATACAGACACTGAAGAAGCTGAAGCTTTACTTAAGAATAAAAAAATAACAGGTATTATTAAGTTTGAAGATAACACCCCTTCTCTTACAATCAGAGAAGAAGGAATAAATGAAAGTATTCTTAAAGAAGTGTTAGATAAATATATCCAAACTTCAAACGTAATAACTTCTATCGCTATTTCAAATAATGGCAATATCAGTGAAACCGAACTTAACAATATTCTTTCAGGACTTACTTCTGAAGCTAACCATATTAAAACCAAAAAGCTTACTGATGGTAATACTGATTATATAACAGATTACTTCTATTCATTAATAGCAATGACTTCTTTATTCGGCAGTCTTTTAGGAGTTACTTGTGCAAAACAAATGAAAGCAAATCTTTCAGCATTAGGAATGAGAAAAAATCTTGCACCTGTTAACAGATTAACAATTATATTATCTGATTTCTTCGCTTCATATACAGTTCTTGTAGTAGGTGATTTACTTTTAATTGCTTACCTTGAATTAATCTTAAAAGTTAATTTAGGCGGAAAACTTGGTCTTGTAATTCTTACATCATTAGTTGGTTCATTAATAGGTTTAAGTAGCGGTATATTTATAGGTTCAATTCCAAAATTAAGTGAAAATATGAAAATAGCAATCAATCTTTCCGGTTCATTATTCTCTAGTTTTTTAAGTGGTTTAATGGTAAGCGGTATAAAATATCAAATTGAAAAAATATTGCCTATTGTAAACAGACTCAACCCTGCAACATTAATAACTGACGCACTTTATTCATTAAATATATATGACACTTACGATAAATTTAGTGTCTGCATGATAACTCTTGTAATCTACAGCATTATATTCTGTACATTAAGTTATCTTATGACAAGGAGGGAACAATATGCATGTCTTTAAGACGTTTTTTAAGATTTCAAAGAAATACTTAGCATCTTTCTTTATGTACACCGGTATTTTCTTAGCAATTGCATTAACAATGATGTCTCAAAACAAAGAAACTACTGTTAAAGAATTTAAAAGTACGAAATTAAAAATTTCTGTGTTTGATAATGATAACACTTCTTTAAGCAAAGGATTATATAAATATCTTGATTCAAAACACAAAATGATAAAAATTGATGAAAACCTTGATTCTTATAGGGATGCATTGTACTCAAGAACTGTAGACTATGTTTTAATAATACCTGAAGGGTTTGAAGATTCAGTAAATAATGGTGAACGCAACAGCTTAGAAACATATAAATCACCTGCCTCTGTTGCTTCACAATTTGCAGATATGCAGATAAACAATTTTGTATCTATTTATTCTGCATATAAAAACTCCGGACTTAATGACGAAGATGCATACACAAAAACTATAGATACACTTTCAAAAGAGACTGACACTACTGTTAATAATAAAACAAACGAAAAAACAATACCTGATGTACATTATTTTTACAACTATATTCCATATATATTTATATCGATTATTTTAATGACTGTTACACCAATACTTATGGTATTTAACAAAACAGAAGTTAAAAAGAGAAATCTATGCAGTTGCAATACAGCAGTTAGCTATAATATCTCACTAGCACTTGGTGCATTAGCATTTTCTTTAGCAGTATTTGCAATCTACGCAGTTACATCTGTTATATTATATAAAGATTCAATGTTGTCAGTAGAGGGTGGACTTAGATTATTAAATGCATTTACTTATACTTTAATAAGTCTTTCACTCAGTTACTTAATTGCGCAACTTACAAATAATGAAAACTTAACATCAGTGTTTGCTAATATTATTGGATTAGGCTCAAGTTTCTTATGTGGCGTATTTGTTCCTAGAGAATATTTAGGTGATTCAGTTGTTACAATTGGAAAATTCTTCCCTGCACATTGGTATATCAACGTTGAAGAAGCTATTCTTGATTATTCGGGAACAATGAGTAATAAGCTTATTACAGGATATGGTGTACAGTTATTATATGCTATTGCAATATTTGTTCTTGGAGTTGTTACTTATAGACTTAAGAAAGCGAAATAAAATATCACATCCCTCAAAAAAAGACTTGAAAAAAACAACTTAAAATGATAATATATTTATAAGGAAAGTACCCACTCCAAAGTGGATGCTCCTAGTTGATGCTAAATGTCCTTACAGACATCGCCTCTCCTGTTGGCCGACAGGAGAGGCTTATTTTTTATGTCTACTTCCTAGGATGTGCCTTTGCATACTCCTCACTTATCTTCGAACTTTTCATATTAGCATACATCTGCGTAGTAGTTACCACAGAATGTCCCATCATCTCCTGAACTGCATGAAGGTTAGCACCATTCTCCACAAGATGAAGTGCAAATGAATGTCTTATTGTATGAGGTGTAATTTCATCTTCTATCCCAGCTTGCTCACCATAGCTCTTAATAATTTTCCAAAATCCCTGTCGGCTCATCGATTTGCCTGAACAATTAAGGAATAATAATTCACTTTCATTCCCTTTAAGTAATTGTTCTCGAGATTTTTCCATATATGTATTCACTGCTCGCTTCGCTGTAAGCCCAAAAGGAATGATTCTCTCTTTATTCTTATCCTTACACGTTATATAACCTAAATTGAGATTAATATCGGAGATTTTTAAATTAATAAGCTCAGAAACCCTCATTCCTGTTGCATATAATAATTCAAGCATCGCTTTATCCCTAATCTCTTTAGGCGTATCACCTGATGGCTGCGCTAAAAGCAAGTCCACCTTAGATACTGATAACACACTGGGATTCTTCTTCTCAATTACAGGTCCTTTCAAAAGCATCGTTGGATCTTCGTCAATTTCATGCTTCTGCATTAAATATTGAAAATACGATTTAATTGAAGCAATATATCTTGATATAGTTGAAGATGCACACCCGGTTTTTTCAAGCCATAATATATACGAATTCATAGATGTTGCCGTAATCTTATCTACCGAAGTAATACCCTGTTCCTTGAAATAATTTGCCATCTTAAGTAAGTCACGTCTATATGAAACAGCAGTATTTTCCGAAACATTTTTCATATCCCGTAAAAAAGAAATAAACTGCTCTATAGTTTTTTCCATTTTAGTAAAACCCACCTTTTCCCATACATTAAAATTAATTTAATTATATAGTTTTTCTATCCTAAAATCAAATATATTTTTTTAAAATATCTTATTAACTACTATTGGATTTATAATAGCTTCACAAAATACAACACATAATAGAATTATAAATATCTTACCTAAACTTTTAAACACTTTACTATTAAAAGTGTAATTAAACATTTCCCCTTTTAATACCTGACATATAATAATTGCTTGAAATATTATCTGTGGAAATAATAATAATGGAAAGAATAATAATGCTAATTTTCCTTTTAAAACACTAATTACACACATCAATAAACTTATTTTAATTCCATAAAACGCAAGAAATCCATTATAAAACAGATTTTTATATCTCGTTAACCCAAAAAATAACAATAACAATATTTCCTTAAACCTATATAAAAACACATGCTTAAAATATTCTATTCCCATCAATTCCTTAACACTTACCCTATTATAAACATAGTCATAGTAAATATAAATATTATTTTTTTCAGTCATATCAAGACAATTAAAAATAACTGTTCCTATCATTATTCCAAATATATAACTTAAAAAGAAATTTAAATTCTTTCTTTCACTAAAAAAAGCATATTTCATTTATATTCCTCCTTCTTAATAATGCATAAGAAAAATTTTTCAACTGTAAAGAGCAAGCTCGAAAACACATAGTGCTTTCGAGCTGTGGCGTATCCGCCATATAGATTTTATAAAACATTCTTTTTTATACAAGTATAAAAGCCTGTTTTATAAAATCTGCATTGCTCTGTACAGTTTCATATAAATGATTATATGCTTTTTAATACAAGATATATGACTAATCATATATCCAAAATACCATTTAAATTATATTGTTCGCTCCAATTAATAAAATGAATAATATGCAAGAATAGCTGAAACTGTTTTTGAATCTTGCATCTCACCACTTCTGATTAATGTAAACAACTCATCTTTATCAAATTCTCTAATCTCTATCTCTTCATCTCTGTCAAGATTTTGCTTTGTCTTTACCAGATTCTTAGCCACAAATACATCTATTCTTTCATTACAAAAAGCAACTGTTGTTCTTAAAGAGATAAGAAATTCCAAATCATCAGATTTATATCCGGTTTCTTCTTCCAATTCTCTTTTTGCAGCCTCAAGCATCGGCTCATCTTCACCTTCAAGACCTCCTGCCGGAATCTCATAAGTAAATCTGTCAAGAGAATTTCTCCACTGTTTAACTAAAATAATCTTTCCATCGTCTGTAACAGGAATAGCCGCTGCCGCTCCCTTATGACCAATAAAATCCCATTCAACAATATTTCCATTCGATACCTTTATAGTATCCTTGTACATATTAATTATACTGCCTTCATATACGAGATTTCTTTCAAGTCTTTCAAACTTTTCCATTATACTTACCTACTTTCAAAATCTATTATAATTACTATATTTAACAATGGCAATTATAAATTTATAATATCAAAATTTATAATTGCCATTATCTATTTAATATTAACTAAATGAATTTGCCTTTTTATAACATTCATCTGTAGCCTTTATTATTGCATTTCTAAAGCCATACTCTTCTAAAGCCGACACTCCTGCTATAGTTGTTCCACCAGGAGAACATACATTATCCTTTAATTTACCCGGATGTTCTTTTGTTTCTAATACCATTTTTGCAGAACCCATAACAGTCTGAGCTACCATTTCATAAGCCATATCTCTAGGAATTCCGTACTTAACAGCTGAATCCGCCAACGCTTCAATAAACATATATACATATGCCGGAGAACTTCCACTTGCACATGTTACGGCACTTAAAAGTTTCTCTTCAACCTTTTTGTATTTTCCAAATGATGAAAAAATATTATCAATAACATCTTTTTCATTAAAATCAAATTCTTTATCTTCGTAGCAGATACCTGTCATTCCACAACCTACTAATGCCGGTGTGTTTGGCATAGCTCTTACAATTCTCTTATCAGCACCTAATTTATTTTTTAAATAATCTATTGTGATTCCCGGTGCAATAGATATGATTACATGGTCAGGACGAACAATATTTTCAATATTTTTTAAGACTTTCTCATAATATTGTGGTTTTACCGCAAGAATTAAATACTTTGCAACATTAGCACATTCCGCATTAGATTCAGCAAATAATACACCTGTTTCTTTACTTACAGCCATACATCTTTCTCTGCTTGCATCCGAAAAAACAATATCTTCAGGTCTTGCATGATTAAGAATACCCTTAAGCATTGCATAACCCATATTTCCCATTCCTATAAATCCAATCTTCATATCCTACCGGTCCTTTCTACGCGTTCTCTAAAAGTTTATTAACACTTACAAGTTTTACACATAAGATAAATAATTCTGTTGCCTGTTTCATCTCTTCTTCTGTTGGGTAAGATGGTGCAATTCTGATATTACTGTCTTTAGGGTCATTCTTATAAGGATATGTAGCTCCTGCTCCTGTGAGAGTTACTCCTGCTTCCTTACATTTTGCTACAATTGCTTTTGCACAACCTTCCATACTTTCAAATGATACGAAATATCCACCTTTTGGTTTAACCCATGAACCAATTTCTAAACCTTTTAATTCTTTTTCAAAAGTATCTGTAACAGCTTCAAATTTTGGTCTTAAAAGTGCGGCATGTTTCTTCATATGTTCCAACACACCATTAATATCTTTAAAATATCTTGCATGCGCAAGCTGGTTCATCTTATCAAAACCAATTGTCTGGATTGTAAGTTTTTTCTTAATCTCAGCAATATTTTCACCTGATGCTGCCATTGCTGAAATTCCTGCTCCTGCAAATGTTACCTTAGATGTTGAACAGAATTCATATACCATATTTTCATTGCCATTTTTCTTACATTCAGCAAAGATTTCTAAAAGTACATCTTTATCATCTTCATATAAATCATGAATAGCATAAGCATTATCCCAAAATACTCTAAAATCTTTTGCTGCAGGTTTAAGTGCAGCAATTCTTTTTACCACTTCATCAGAATATGTTATACCTTGTGGATTAGAATATTTAGGCACACACCACATACCTTTAACAGACTCATCATCCTTAACAAGATTTTCTATCATATCCATATCAGGACCATCATTATTCATTGGAATTGTAATCATCTCAATTCCAAATAATTCTGTAATTGCAAAATGTCTGTCATACCCCGGTGCAGGACATAAAAACTTAACCTTATCAAGTTTACTCCATGGAGTACTACCCAATACACCAAAAATCATTGCATTTGACATGACTGTATACATCAAATTAAGACTAGCATTTCCACCAATAATTACATTATCAGAAGGTACTCCCATAATATCAGCCATAATCTGCTTCATCTCAGGTATTCCATCTAATACACCATAGTTTCTTGCATCAAATCCATTTTCTGCCTGCATATTTGAAGTAGAATTTAAAACATCTAATAAATCATTAGATAAATCAAGCTGTAATGCTGAAGGTTTTCCTCTTGACATATCAAGTTTTAAACCTTTTGACGCTGCATCTGCATATTCTTTCTCTAGTTTTTCCTTTAATTCAAGTAATTCTTCTTTTGTTAATTCTTTATAAGATTTCATAAAAATTTCCTTTCTTATATTGATTCTCTTATACTATTTTGAACTTCCGTCACTAAGTACTTTTTTATTCTTTACTAAATAGTCTATTAATGAAATAATTGTAAGTGCAAGTGCAGCATATACAAATATATATTCAACAATCGAATACCACTTATAATCAAGATTAATAATGAGTACAATAATCATTAACATCTGCAAAGTGGTCTTTACTTTTCCCCACCAGCTTGCTGCAATAACAATACCGTTATCAGATGCTACTGTTCTAAGTCCGCTAACAATAAATTCTCTACTAATAATTACTATTACAATCCATGCATGTAATTTATCACCAATAAGACAAATCAACGCAGCACATACTAATAATTTATCAGCAAGAGGATCCATAAACTTTCCAAAATTCGTTACCAGATTATATTTTCTAGCAATCTTTCCATCTAACAAATCAGTAAGACTTGCAATAATAAAAATCGATACCGCAATATATTTATCATATTCTCCTGTTATATCAAGCAACATAAATACAACAAAAAAAGGTATCAAAAACACTCTAAATAAAGTTAATTTATTAGGTAAATTCATAGTATCTCATCCTTTCATAATAATCAAAAAATTTCACCAATAAGGTCGTATTCTACTGAACCTGTAACTTTTACTTTTACAAAATCTCCTGTCATAAGTTCTTCATCTGTAGTAATAAAAATATTACCATCTACATTTGGTGCATCCATATATGTTCTCCCTATATATGCATTTTCATCTGCAATTTTTCCTTCGATGATTACCATAAATGTCTTTCCAATATAAGACTCACCTTTTTCAAAAGCTATTTCCTGTTGAAGCTCCATAACTTCATTTCTACGTTTTTCTTTTACTTCTTCATCAATCTGTCCATCCATAACAGCTGCCTTTGTATCTTCCTCCGGTGAATAAGTAAATACTCCTAAACGCTCAAATTCCATCTCATCAACAAAATCAAGCAATTCTTCATGTTCTTCATCTGTCTCTGTAGGAAAACCTGAAATTAGAGTTGTTCTTATCACAATATCAGGAATCTCTTTTCTAAGTTTCGCTATTCTTTCTTTAAGCTCAGACTGATTAGTACGTCTTCCCATTTTCTTCAAAATTCTGTCACTCGCATGTTGAATAGGCATATCAATATATTTACAAATCTTTTTCTCTTTTTTAATTACTTCTATTAATTCATCAGTAATCTCCTCCGGATAACAATATAATACTCTTATCCACACAAGACCTGTAATTTTACATAATTCTTCAAGTAATTGGGGAAGTCTTTTTTCTCCGTATAAATCAATTCCATAAAGTGTAGTTTCCTGTGCCACTAAAATAAGTTCTTTGACACCTTTTTCTACAAGAGCTTTTGCAGAATTAATTATCTCTTCCATCGGAACACTTCTATATCTTCCTCTTATTTTCGGGATTATACAATAAGTACAGGCTTTATTACAACCTTCTGCAATCTTCAAATGTGCATAATATCCACCTGTTGTAATAATCCTGTTTTTCTCTTCCACTATTAATCTTTCAAGAGAACAATACTTTTCATATTTCTCTCCTGATAAAACTTTTTCAACTGCTTCTACAATGCTGTCATATGAACTCGTTCCTAAAACAGCATCAACTTCCGGTATCTCTTTTAATATTTCATCTCTATACCTTTCGGCAAGACAACCTGTGACGATTAACGCCTTACATTTTCCTTCAGTTCTATACGCTGCCATCTCGATTATTGTATTAATACTTTCTTCTTTTGCATCATTTACAAAACAACAGGTATTAACTACAATAATATCTGCTTCGCTTTCATCATCCGTAAAAGAATAATTCTTTTCGCGAAGCAGACCTAACATTTCTTCCGAATCAACAAGATTCTTATCACAACCCAAGGAAATAAATAGTATTTTTACACTATTATCCATGAATTAAACTTCCTCTTCTTCATCACCTGTAATATGAATTTTAGCTTTGTACAGCTCATCAACTGCAACAGATAAAGGTTTCTTACCTGCATCATCAACAAGTGGATTCGCGCCTGAAACTATCTGTCTTGCTCTCTTTGATGTAGCCATAACAATTGAATAACGGCTTTGTACAACCGGCTGTTCTCCCGGTTCAACCTCACTATTAACAACTTCCATTAAATCTGTATAAGATGGGTGTAACATATTATTCTCCTTCCGAAAAAGCCTTAACGCCTTCTCTAATATCTTCTATAAATTTTTTATTTCTAAATGACTGACAATGACATTCATCAATAATCTGATGAAGCTTATCAACACTTTTTTCTAAATTATCATTCACAAGAATGAAATCATATTCTTCAATTCCCTGCGATTCTTCTACTGCTCTTCTTAATCTTGCTTCAATTACTTCCATTGTTTCAGTATTTCTACCTATAAGTCTTTCCTTTAAGGTTTCAGCAGTAGGTGGCATAATAAATATAGTAAGTGCTTCAGGCATAATCTTCTTAACCTGCCTCATGCCCTGTATTTCTATCTCTAAAAGTACATCCTTACCACTCTCAAGCATATCTTCTACATATTGCTTTGGTGTTCCATAATAATTATTAACATATTTTGCATATTCTAATAATTCATTATTATCAATTTTATTCTCAAAATCTTCTATAGATAGAAAGAAATAGCTTTTTCCTTCCTCTTCTCCCGGACGCATATCACGAGTAGTCGCTGAAACTGATAATGCATAATTATCATATTTATCCATTAATTCTTTTACAAGTGTTCCTTTTCCTACTCCCGAAAAGCCTGAAATAATAGTTAAAATACCTCTTTTATTCATCTTCTTCGTCCTTTCCTTTGTATGAACTGTCATTAAATCTTGACACAAAAGTTTCTACAACCAAAGCTGATAAACCGACATAACCGTCTTCCATAATAATAACGGACTTTGTCTTTCTTCCTTGTGTCATATCAATCGCTTTCCCCATATCTTTAGCATTTTGCACAAGTCTTTTAATAGGTGCAGCATCAATACTTGCAACTGAAATAACTTTATCTGAATTAACTGAGTTACCATATCCGGCATTAATTAATCTTTGCAAATTCATCATCCTATTCTATAAATTTTTAATTGATAAGTCAATAGATTTTTTGAGAATGCTACTATTCTTTGTAACAGTTCAGCCCAATCTATTCGAAAAGTCGCACTAACGTGCTTCCCCGTTACTCTATGTTTTGAATCTGCTCTCTTACCTTTTCGATAATGGTCTTTAATTCAATTCCCACATCTGTTATTTCAATATCAGATGACTTAGATAAAATTGTATTGGCTTCTCTATTCATCTCCTGCGCAACAAAGTCTAACTTTCTTCCAACAGCTCCACCTTTTAATAAGGTATTCTTCATTCCATCTATGTGACTCTTTAGCCTTACAATTTCTTCATCTACGCATATCTTATCAGCAAATAATGTTACTTCCATAATAATTCTATTCTCATCAATCTGCTGATTTTCTAAAAGTTCATTAATCTTCTCTGTAATCTTTTTCTTATATTCTTCAATTATCTGTGGTGAACGTTCTTCAATAAAACTTACATACTCTGCCATCTGATTAAGCTTATCAATCAAATCATTCTTAAGATTCTCACCTTCTGTAATTCTGGTATTAACAAAGTTCTTAGCAGCCTCTTCAAATACTTCTGTTAATAACTTCTCCATCTGCTCTTCATCAATAGTAGAATCCTTCATAACAAATATATCCTGACATTTTATAAGGGCAGACGTTGTAATATCATTTTCAATCTTTAACTCTCTTCCCATTTGCTCGATATATTTTGCATATTCCATAGCTAAAGCACCATCATACGAAAGCACTTTTCCGTTATCAGATTCATCTTCATATGTAACAAATATATCAACTTTACCACGCTCAATATATTTTTTCAAAAGATTTCTTAAAAATGTATCATAGAAACTTAACTTCTTAGGTGTCTTAATATTCACATCAAGATATCTGTGATTTACAGATTTCATCTCTATTGTTATTTTTTTATTATCAGCAGACATTTCACTTCTGCCGAAACCGGTCATACTTTTTATCACTTTTGATTTATCCTTTCTAATATTTACAAACACTTAACTAATACATTTTATCATATTTAAAGAATTTTGTATATTATGTTTTTAGCAATATATAACACAAAAAACTACAAATCATTTCACCATTACTCTTATATATTCTTGCATTTAATTTAAATTCATATTATTATATTTCTAGTAAAAATTCGTTTTTGAACGGAGGATTAATATGGCATTTGACGGATTAACTATATCATGTATTACACATAATTTATCAGATAAACTTGTTAACGGACGTCTTGTAAAGATTGCTCAACCTGAAAATGATGAGCTTATCCTTACAATAAAGAACAATAAAGAGCAATATAGGGTTTTGATTTCTGCAAATCCTTCACTCCCTCTTATATACATTAGCAATACGAACAAGCCCTCACCTCTTACAGCACCCGGGTTTTGTATGCTACTTAGAAAGCACATCAATAATGGAAGAATTTTATCAATCACTCAACCCAGTCTTGAAAGAATTATAAATTTTGAAATTGAACATTTAAATGAAATGGGTGATTTATGCCGTAAATACTTAATTGTCGAATTAATGGGCAAACACAGTAATATTATCTTTTGTGATGAAAATAACAAGATAATTGATAGTATAAAACATATAAGTTTTCAGATGAGCTCTGTTCGAGAAGTTCTTCCGGGAAGAGAATATTTTGTACCTCAGACTATGAATAAGTTAAATCCTTTAGATATCACTTTTGAAGATTTTAAAGATATTATTTTATCTAAAAACATCCCTTTATCTAAAGCACTTTATTCATCATTAACAGGAATTAGTCCTGTTGTCAGCGAGGATATACTTCTAACTGCAGGTTTTGACTCAAATTATCCTACAAATGATTTATCAGAGGGTGAGTTATACCACTTGTACAAAATATTTACTAATTATATTGATAATATTAAAAACAGGAACTTCTGTCCTATTATATACTATAATTCTTCAAAAGAACCAGTTGACTATAGTGTTGTAAAATCAAATGTTTATTCAGATTGTTTGGCATCTCCTCAAGAAAATATAAACATTCTTCTTGAGAAATTTTATGCTGAAAAAAATCTGTTTTCAAGAATGAGACAACGCTCTACTGATCTTAGACAAATTGTAAGCTCTGCATTATCTAAATCAATCAAAAAATTAGATTTACAGGAAAAGCAGTTAAAAGATACTGATAAAAGAGAAAAATATAAAGTCTATGGTGAACTGATTACAACTTATGGTTATAGCCTATCTGCTGAAGATAAGGTTTTAAAATGTATAAATTATTATGATAATAATGAAGTTTCAATTCCAATAGACAACACATTCACTCCAATTGAAAATGCAAAAAAATATTTTGATAAATATAGCAAATTAAAAAGAACTTATGAAGCGCTTAGTGAAATTATTCCTGAAACAAGGAATGAAGTTAAACATTTAGAATCAATTAGTAATTCGTTGGACATTGCAACAAACGAGGATGATTTAAAAGAAATTAAAGAAGAATTAATTCAATTTGGATATATTAAAAGGAAATCTTCTGACAAGAAATCCAAATTTGTAAGTAAGCCTATGCACCTTCAATTGGATAATGGATTTGAAATCTATATAGGAAAAAACAACTTCCAAAATGATGAAATAACATTTAAAATTGCAACAGGTAATGACTGGTGGTTTCATTCTAAAACATTTCCAGGGTCACACGTTATTGTAAAATGCAATAATAATGAACTTCCTGATGAAATGTATGAAATTGCAGGAAGTTTAGCTGCTTTTTATTCAAAAGGAAAAGAACAGGAAAAAGTAGAAATTGATTACACTCAAAAAAAGAATTTAAAACGTGTGGCCGGTGCTGCACCGGGATTTGTTATATATCATACAAATTATTCAATGATGAGCAATCCTAAGTCACTTGACGAAATCAAAGAATTATTAAAACTAACAACTACTTTATAAAATCTAATGAAAGGAAATTTATTAATGAAAGAGCTTAAAATCGGATTTATTGGACTAGGACTAATAGGTGGCTCTATTGCCAAAAAGTTAAAACAGGTATGTCCAGACATTTTTATAGTTGCATACAATAGAAGTGAACAATCCAGAATTGATGCATTAAATGATAAAATTGCAAATATTGCCACTGATACAATTGATGATAATTTTAAAGATTGTAACTATATCTTTTTATGTACCCCTGTGGAGCAGAATATTAAATATCTTAGTATCCTAAGAGATATAATATCTCCAGAATGTATTATAACAGATGTTGGCAGTGTAAAAGGAAATATTCACAAAGAAATAGAATCTCTTTCTATGACAAAAAATTTCATAGGTGGTCACCCTATGGCAGGTTCTGAAAAAACAGGATATAGAAATGCTTCTACTACTTTGCTTGAAAATGCATATTATGCAATAACTCCAACCAAAGATACTGATAAAGAGAAATTGAATGAATTTTATAAGCTTATCGAAACCTTAAAAGCTATACCGGTTATTTTAGATTGTGATGAACACGATTATGCTGTTGCAGCAATAAGTCATGTTCCACATTTAATTGCAGCAAGTCTTGTAAATTTAGTTAAAGATAATGATTCAGATAAAGAGACAATGAAACTTTTAGCAGCCGGTGGTTTTAAAGATATTACAAGAATTGCTTCTTCTTCTCCTATAATGTGGCAACAAATATGTAGTACAAACAAAGAAAATATTACAAATTTAATTGATAAATATATTAAAGCTTTAGAACAAGTAAAAGAAAATGTATTAGAAGAAGGCTCAAAAGGAGTTTTTGACTTATTTGAAAAAAGTAAAGAGTATAGAAATTCATTTTCAGACAAATCTCATGGCCCAATCAAAAAAGGATATAAAATATATTGTGACATTGTTGACGAATCGGGTTCAATTTCAAAAATTGCAACATTACTCGCACTTAGTAATATAAACATCATGAATATTGGAATTGTTCATAATCGTGAATTTGATGAGGGGGTTCTAAAAATTGAATTTTATGATCAGAATTCCATGGAAGACGCGATTGAAATACTCAGTAAATTTAAGTACCAAATATATGTACATAATTAAAAAAAGGACTCTAAAGTCCTTTTTTTATTAGTTTTCCATTTCACTTACCATTTCATAAATCTGAATCTTTAACTGGTCTGCAGGCATAATTCCAATAAATCTACAACCATATAATGTTTCATCCCCATACTTTTCCATTCTTACTACTTCAATTACTGTCTGAAACTTTTCTTTTGTCCATAACAATACTGTAGTATTGTAATAAGTATTCATCTGAAGAGTTTCCTTCGTTGTAAAAGCCAATCCATCTTTTGATATATTCACTACAGAAACATCAAACGCTTCTGCAGTTACTTTGTCGGCCACATCTTTACTTCTTACTGAGTTCAATTCAATTCTGACATTGATGTCCATTCGGTTTGATCTTCTTCTTTCTTGTGTCATACTAACCTTCTCCTTAAATTTATTTTTTTATAATTAATTTAGTACTTCTATTTTATAAACATAGCGTCGCCAAAACTAAAAAATCTGTATTTTTCTTCAACGGCTATATTATATGCATTAAGTATCTCATCTCTCCCTGCTAAAGCAGACACCAACATAAGTAATGTTGATTCCGGTAAATGAAAATTGGTAATCAAAGCATCAACAATCTTAAACTTATATCCGGGATATATGAATATATCTGTTTCTTTACTTACAGATTCAACAATCCCTTCTTCATTAGTAGCTGATTCAAGCGTCCTGCAACTGGTCGTCCCAACCGATATTATCCTTCCACCATTACTCTTTGCTCTATTAATCTTATCAGCCTCTTCTTTCTCAACATAGATATATTCAGAGTGCATATGATGTTCTAAAATGTTATCAACCTTTACCGGTCTAAAGGTTCCAAGACCTACATGTAATGTAACTTTTGCGATATGAACACCTTTATCTTCAATTTTCTTTAAAAGTTCATTAGTAAAATGTAATCCTGCTGTAGGAGCTGCAGCCGAACCTTCATTCTTGGCATACACAGTCTGGTATCTGTTTTTATCCTGTAATTTGTGAGTAATATATGGTGGCAACGGCATCTCACCTAATTTATCAAGAATTTCTTCGAAAATACCAGCGTATTCAAAACGTATAAGTCTGTTACCATCTTCTATAACATCTATTATCTCACCCGTTAATAACCCATCTCCAAATGAAATTCTTGAGCCTATTCTTGCTTTCTTACCAGGTTTAACAAGTACCTCCCAAATTGAATCTTCCTTTCTTTTCAAAAGTAAAACTTCAATCCCAGCATCAGTACCAATCTTCTTCCCAAACAATCTTGCAGGAATAACCTTAGTATCATTAATTACAAGACAATCTCCCGGATTGAGATAATCTATAATATCACTAAAAACCTTATGTTCAACTTCTCCGGTGTTTTTATCCAATATCATTAACTTAGATGCTGCTCTATTCTCAAGTGGATCTTGAGCAATCTGCTCTTCCGGAAGAAAATAACTAAAATCAGACAGTTTCATCTCTATTTTCCTTTTTAAATTATTGTTAAAGTGTCTATAAACGCACAATTCATAAAGTAATTATAGCATTTATTTACAATTCTGTCCACACGCATTCTTTTCTATTTACATATTAACTTTTTCATTTTTATTAATTTATTTATTTTTATGATTTACATATCTTTCAACATATTCTTCTAACGTTTCAATATTTTCCTTATGCATTGTTTCTGAAATCTCAGTTCCAACATAAGTTATATGCCAAGGCTCATACATATATCCTGTTACATCTGTCTGATTCTCTTTATATCTCACAATAAAACCATACTTATGACAATTTGCATATACCCATTTTGCTTCCTCACTACCTTCAAATGCATTAATATTTCCTTTGATATGGCTTATATCTAATGCTCGTCCTGTATGATGCTCACTATATCCAGGTCTTGCGCTATATGTATCAACATCCTCTCTGCTATCAGCTTTTAAATAGTTATTATATAAATTTTTCTGATATTCAACACTTCTGTAAGCAGAAACAACATAAATATTCATATTGAGTTTCTTCATATCTGACTTCATTTTCTTATACGCTTTAGAAGTTTCCTTTGTAGATTGATAAGTTTCTTCAATCGTTATCAATTTAACAGGTTCAAAATCCTCTGCCACCCTATTGAATTTATTAATCAATAGTGGGTCATCCGTATTTTTATCTGCCAAATTCACATATTCACTGTCATAAAAATACTGGTCAAGATTAGAATTAACTCTCCATACTACTTCTTCATCTTCCATATCAGGATATATCTTTGCATATGCTTCATATCTTTCGTAGTTATCTTTTTCTGCAAAATAAATTTTTGAATATTTATTCACTTCTGTTTTTTCAAACTTTTCATCAAACTTTTCTACGTAATTATTTCCTGATACTTTTTCAATAATCTCGACACTGAAAAATAAAACAAGTAAAGAAACAACTAATATCTCTGCTTCCATAGAAAGAAACACTACACGTTTCTTTAATTTTTTAATTATTAGACTTTTTCTTAAATCTTTAAATGTAATTCTAATAAA
Organism: Lachnospiraceae bacterium; assembly: GCA_017416465.1. GTDB lineage: Bacteria > Bacillota > Clostridia > Lachnospirales > Lachnospiraceae > Bovifimicola. The sequence continues at coordinate 95,212 of JAFQCK010000098.1, forward strand.
TTTACTAACAACAAATCCTATTAATACTCCAAACAAAGTGAACACTATAAATACCGGCATAAATTCCCCTAAATTTAAACCTTGCAAAATCACTATACAAATATCAAACAATCCAACAAATAAAACGTTTATAACAAAATACCTAAATCTTCTGTATATTAATGGCATAATTATTCCTATTGGAATAAATATTAATGTTACAACAAAAAACTCACTAAGTTTATCAACTACTCTCGCTTGCAAATAATCAATCACAAAAATCATATAAATTGAAAATAAGACTGAAGCAATTGTGTGTTTTCTATTGTACCTAATACCTCGTTCATAACATTTCATAAACAAAATCAAATGAACTGCCGTAATTGCCAATATACCCAAAATATAGTAAAGCATTTTATCACCTGTGTTTCTTTCCTTTTATACTAAAGTTTCCATATTTATCAATTTTTAGTATTGTTGCCCCTTTATGCTCAGACAAATTCTTTGCATATAAAAGACAATCTATTGCCTGTCCATAAGTAAACCTGACACCTTTATATTCAACAGAAAAATCATTCAAATGGTCATGACCGCAAAATAGTCCCTTAGTACTTTCCAACTCTAATACCTTTGAAAACAACTTACTTTCAAATTTTGATGGACTTATATCCTCATCCTTACTACCATAAAAATATCTACTTGAACCTCTCGCATCTACTGCAGATTTCCACGCATCTTTGTATTCTTTAATAGGTATATGAAAATATAAATATGAAGGAATTTTTCTACCTTCTGCTTTGTTGAATTTCTTTGTTACTTTTTCATACCATTTAACCTGATCATCATGAATATAATCATAGGTTCGCTTTTTATTCGCTTTAATATATTCATTAGAATCGAGCATAAATACAACTGAATTCAGCTTCTTATCTGCATTTTTAAGCTTAACATAGTAATTAGAAAATCCTGTAATAGTTTCATTATCTTTAGTTTTTACCAAAAGACTATGTTCTCTTGTTAACAAAAAATCTCTTAATTCTCTTCGCGTATGCGTAGACTTTTCTGCAGTATCATGATTACCAAATGTAATTGCATATGGTATACCGATATTTTCTAACATATCTGTTAGAATCCTGTATGAATTGAGATTATTTCTTGATAACGCAATATGCGCCTTTGGACACGCTAAATCACCTGTCAAAACTATCATATCCGGCCTGGTACTTTTAATAAGACGTGATACAATTCCAAGAGCCTGCATATCTTCATGTCTTGATAAATATCCACCACCCAGATGGATATCTGTTAATTGCAATATCTTAAACGGTTGATTATCAGTCTTAATAATGGAATAATATCCATCTTCTTCTAACACCATCTTTGAATTAGTACTTATTTTTTCAGCTTTATTAACATAGGAATCCAAAAAATGACTTCCTTGTCTTATACTACGAACAACAGAATGTGCAATTTTTGCAACAGTACCAATTCCGGCTAATATTAAAATTGTATTTCTTTTATTCATAATAACTAATTTGCCTTTCTTACTAAGGTATAAATATACATTACACCTATTTATCTTTATCAACTAATACTTTTTCAATTTCACAAACATACATAGTATGCCAATCATTGTTTGGATACCATTTTCCTGCAATATCTTTGTCTAATAAAAACTCTTCACTCATATCCTGAGCATATAATTTTTTAGTGATTAACACTATCTCGGCTTCATCAAAATACGGTGCACCATCTTCAAAACTTACATTTAATTCAGACTTTTTAATCTTATCTTCATCTCTTCCCGAAGTTGTTCCCATGTACGATAACATCTTTCTGTGTTCTTCCTTAAAGAAAGATAACGACAACTTATCCGATGCATCAATAAATTCTTTCGTATATCTTTGCGGTCTGATAAATACATATGCTACAGGTTTACCCCACATAATACCAAGACCACCCCATGAAGCAGTCATTGTATTAACTTCACTTTCTGACTTTGCAGCAGTAACCAACATCCATTGTTTTCCAATCATATCAAAAACATTTTTATCAATTTCATTTACATTAACTTCTTCAAATTTCATAACTTCTTTCCTTTCAAAGAAAAATTTACATACCTAATGCCATTATAACATATTTTATAGAAAGGAGTAATAAAATATTCCTAAAATAATAAAAGTGTGCCAAGCACACTTTTATTATTTTGGTATGAACTCAATCTTAAGAACCATATCCATACCGTCAGCTAATCTTTTTAAAAGATTAAGTGATGGATTTCTTGTTCCATTCTCTAATTTACTTATATCGGCCTGATTAATTCCCGTTCTCTCTGCTAATTGCTTCTGTGTAAGATTCCTGGAAATTCTTGCTTCAACAATGGCTCTGATAACATCAAATTCCGGCTGCATATTATCATATTCTTTCTTTAATTCTTCGTCTTTTAGCTGTTCCTCTAAAAAATCGTCAAATTTTCTCATTATTCTCATACCTTTCGATATAATCTTTTCTATATGCTTTCGCTTTTTAAATCTCTTTTTTTGGCGTTTTCTGAGTTTTTTTAATAAATCCATTTGTCCTCAAATTTATTATATGGCATATATACCATATTGTCAATTAAATGTTCATAATAACATAATGTAAAATTCTAAACATAAATTCAAAATTATATTATTAAAACAGGCAGCCCTTCAGGACTGCCCATTCATAAAATTTAGATAACATAAACTTATATATATATTACATCTGTTTTAAGTTAATTCCATCTTTCTTTAATGTTTCAACAATAGAATCAACCACTTCCATAACCTCTTCACGAGTTAAAGTTCTATCATTCTGTGAGAATATCAAACGAACTGTAATTGATTTACCGTTCTCATCTTCATAAGTATCTGTAACAAATACCTTTTTAATTAATTGAGAATTAGCTGATTCAATAGCTTTTCCAATCTTTTCATATTTATCAGCAACAAACGATAAATCAACTTCCATTGAAGGATATTTTGAAGGTTCTTCGTATGAAATTCCTGCATCAATAATTCCTGCAAGGTCATTAATATCAATTTCTGCATAAACAATAGCTGCTTTTTTATCTATTTTCTTTGATACTACAGGATGTGCAACACCAATCTCACCAATAGCTATTCCATCACAAAGAATCTTATTCAAATTCTTTGGATGCTGATAAGAATGTGTAGCTTCCATTTTTTCAAAAGATAACCCTTTATGACGAATATCTTCTACGATAACTGCCATCATATCTCTTAATTCAAAGTATAATTTTTCCAATGATTTTGTCTTACTGAATAATGTAATAGCAAGTTTTTTATATTCCTTACACATATTATTTTCATCAACACCATCAATAACATGTCCGATTTCGAATACACCAAAATCCGGTGCAAATCCTGTATTACTCTTAACCTGACAAAACTGTGTAGGAACAATAGTTTTTCGAATTGTTTCGATGTTAGGGTTTGTAGAATTTAATAACTTAATATTTTCTTCTACTTCTATACCTAATTTCTTAAATTCATCTGTATATGCCCATACATAAGAGTGTAACTCATGCAATGAAAATCTCTTAACCAAGATATCCTTAATCTTTTCTTCAACAGTCTTTTCAGCTGCTACTCTTACAGGATAAAATGGTGCAACTGTTGTATGAACATCAAAGTTATCATAACCATAAATACGTGTTATTTCCTCGATGATATCTGCTTTAATTGTAACGTCCTTAGTTGCTCTCCAGCTTGGAACTTCAACTTTGAACTTATCATCATTTAATTCAACTTTAAATCCTAATGCTGTTAAAGTATTTACTATTGTATCATTTGAAATCTCAATACCTGTATAACGGTCAACGAAGTTTTTCTCAAATTCCAATGTTACTTCAGGATATCGATATGCATACTCATCTGTAAGCGAAGAAATAACTTCTGCATTTTCATCAATATCTGTTAACAATTTTACAAATCTTTCAATTGCTGTTACAGTCATTTCAGGGTCTAAGCTCTTTTCGTAACGAGCTGAGGCATCTGTACGATGTGCCAAACGAACTGTAGACTTACGAACAGATGAAGCGTCAAATGTCGCTGACTCTAATGTAAGTGCTGTAGTATCCTCAACAATTTCAGAATCAAGACCACCCATAATTCCGGCAATTGCAACAGGAACATTATCATTGCAAATCATAAGTGTATTTTCATCAATATTTCTTTCAACACCATCTAAAGTTTCAAACACAAATGGCTTATCAAATTTCTTAATACGAATCTTTTCAACTTTTCTTGAATCGAAAGCATGCATTGGCTGACCCATTTCTAACATAATATAGTTAGTTAAATCGGCAAGAAGATTAATACCTCTCATACCACAATAATATAAACGGATTCTCATATTAACAGGACTTACATTTTTCTTAATGTTATCAACCTGTAAACATGAATATCTGTAACATAATGGGTCTTCAATTTTCATATCAATCTTAGGAAGATTGTCATATTTTGAAAGGTCTGCTCTTTCAAGCTCTTTCAAAGGACGACCTGCTAATGTCGCAAATTCACGAGCAATACCGTAGTGTCCCCATAAATCCGGTCTGTTTGTAAGAGATTTATTATCTACCTCAAAAATAATATCATCAATATCATAAATCTCTTTTAAATCTGTACCGTTTGCAACTTCTTCCACGATATCCATAATTCCTGAGTTATCATCACTGATACCAATTTCTTTTTCTGAACAGCACATTCCATGTGATGTATAACCTGCTAATGCTCTTGGTTCAATTGTAATGTCACCAATTTTTGCACCAAGCTTAGCAAATGCTGTCTTCATACCTACTCTTACATTTGGTGCTCCACACACTACATCTACTAATTCAGCTTCACCACAATCAACTTTTAATAAATGTAATTTTTTAGATTCAGGATGATCCTCAATCGATTTAATTTCAGCGACAACTATCCCTGAAATGTCACTTCCTTTATAAAAAATCTCATTTTCCACTTCTGCTGTAGATAATGAAAACTGGTGTATTAACGCATCTTTATCTAATCCTGATAAATCAACAAAATCAGAAATCCAATTTAATGAAATAAACATATCTTCTTTCTCCTTTCCTATTCATCATCTGTAAACTGGCACATACTTTCTAAACTGCCTGAATTCAAATCACGAATATCTTTAATACCATATTTCATCATTGCAAGTCTTGTAAGACCTAAACCGAATGCAAAACCTGTATATTCTTCAGGGTCAATTCCACCTGCTTTTAACACCTCCGGATGAATCATTCCACAAGGACATAATTCTAACCAACCACTATGTTTACATGATGGACAACCTTCACCACCACAGATTTCACAGTTAATATCAAGCTCAAATCCAGGCTCCACAAATGGGAAGAATCCCGGACGTAATCTAACTTTGATATCTCTGTTAAATACTTCTGAAAGCATTGTTTTCATAAAGTAAATAAGATTTGAAATTGAGATGTTTTTATCAACCATTACACCTTCCATCTGGAAAAATGTATTCTCATGACAAGCATCAGTTGCTTCGTTACGGAAACATCTTCCAGGAAATATTGCCTTAATTGGAACACCCTTTTCTACTAAATCTTTTTTATATTTTTTATATATCGCATTCTGAGCAGCTGATGTATGTGATTTAAGAAGCTGTCCATTTTCCAAATAATAAGTATCCTGCATATCTCTTGCCGGATGGAATTTAGGAATGTTCAAAGCTTCAAAACACTCATAATCTGTAACAACTTCGCTATAATCCTCTACATTGAATCCCATTGATTTAAATATCTTTTCACACTGGCGCTGAACCAATGTAATCGGATGATAAGAACCTCTGTCTAAAACCGGTGGAATTGAAATATCAATTTCCGGTGCAGAATTAATTTCTCTCTCTAATTCTAAACGAGCAAATTCTTCCTTCTTATCTGCAATCTTATCTGTAACTTCATTTTTTAATACATTTACTTCCTGACCGAGCGCTCTTCTCTCTTCATCAGAAAGTTTTCCCATGTCCTTCATAACTGCAGTAATGCTACCTTTTTTACCCAAATAAGCAACACGCATATTCTCAAGTTCAGTAACATCTTTTACATTCTGAAGCTCTGTTTCAAATTTCTCTCTTAATTCAGAAACTTTTTGACTCATGTTAATCCTCCATAAATTTAAAATATTGTATAATTAAAAAAGTCCCATATTTTCTGGAACTACTTCCAAAAAATATGAGACGAATATAATCCGCGGTACCACTCAATTTGTGACAAAATCACCACTCATTTGCTTTAATGCAGCAACTACATCCTGCTTTTCACAGGAAGCTTCTGAGTCGAACTTCGAATAACATAACTTCTACGGTTTCTCAACTTAGCACCGCTCTCTGTATGAACCTATACGTTATCTACTGTGCAATCATAATCTTATGTAAACATTAATAATTGCTCTCATTCATAGCCTTTATATATACAACTCTTGGTATTATAGCATAGGAAATTTTTGATTACAAGAATAAATTTTTCTTTTATTATAATATTATTAACAGTTCAGCCATAACTTGTATTATAAGCAAATCATACTTGTATGAATTTGCTTATAATACAAGTTATGTGCTTAGCGCCCTAAAATGAGCAAAGTTAGCTACGAAGTAGCGAAAAAGCACATAAGTGCGACTTTTCGAATTTTAGGGCTGAACTGTTACTAATATCTTTTCATTTGCATGAGAATAATAAATAAGTTTAGGATTATAGCTCATCACAAGTTCCCAATCGGCCTTCAACTTGACATTTTCTTCATATGCACCCAAATATTCAACAGGTTCTAAATCGCCTACAATACATACTCCATTATCCAATACCAATGATATACTATCCTCGCTATGACTCATTGTAGAAAGAATTTCTCCTGATATACCCATATTTTTTAAAAATTCCCTACTCTCTTTGCAGTTAATAACTATTGCATCTTCTTCATCTATTGGTTCATAATTAAATCGCTTATCTCTGCTAAAAATCACATCAGAATAATGAATATTTGAACATTGTGTATCAATCACAAGAAGTTTTACTCCTTGCTTCATTAATTCACTAACCAAGCCAATATGGTCGGGATGATAATGTGTAGCTAAAATATACGAAAGGTCACTTACTTTTATATCGTATTGTTTTATCGCTCCATAAAACGCCGGCAAAGTTCCTGCATAATCAGTATCAACAAGCAAATATCCACTTTCTCCTCGAACCAAAAATGTGTTTGTATTACCATATTTTAATTTTTTTACCATAAATATATTCACCTTTATATAGTAATCTCTTAATATTATTCAAGACTCAATTATCATCAACTCGTCCTAGTGCCATATCCGCTTCACATTGAAGCATAGTAGTTATAGGTCCCATATACTGTTTGGCTCTTTCAAGAATCATCTTCTCATTTCCCAATATTTCTAAACAACAAACCGAAAAAACATCAGAAAGTTTATCATCCGCACACGCAGCAATCATTTCAAAATATGCGAACACAGATTTTAATTCATAAAACTCAACATTCCTTTTTAGTAATTCAACTACCTTAGGCATAATAATATCTTCAATAATGATAGTATCACATTCTTCATAATCACTTTTTATTTTCTCAATCTCCGTTGTAATTTCCGGAAAAAATTTAATCATTTCATTAATAAAATCCGCTATTGTAAACATCTAAATTCACCACCAAATTCAAATCTTCGCGTGCTTTCAACTCTCTCCACTTAGTATTATTCATCATTAAAATCTCACTTCGCTGCAAACTTCAATTTATTCTCTTATCAAATGTATTCAAAAATCCCCTGAATAGCATCAGATACATTAATCATTTCTGCAATTGGCAAACTATCCACTTTCTTATATCCTCTGACAGACATATCCAACAATGCAAGTTTTTCACACTGTATATAACCTTGATTTTCTTCCGTCGCCATCCATATATGAAGTGGACCTGGAATGGAATTAGTTATAATTGGACATCCTATTATTTCACCACTGGAATTAAAGAAATCCTTACTAACTACTAATATAGGATGTTTTATTTTTTCAATTTTAAGAATATCTCCTTGATGCAATAATTCCATTACCATAC
>JAFQCK010000099.1 GCA_017416465.1 Lachnospiraceae bacterium
GTTATATATATCACATAACTTTCAGGTAAATCTTTATATTTTATTCCTTTTTCTGTTATGTAGGTGTCCATATTAGAACCGTTATATCTTACCCTTTTCTCGTGTTCGTCATTATCTGACTTTTGAACTTCTATATTATAATATTTGTTATCTGTATCTACACAATATACATCTATTATTACTGATTTTGCTTTTATATTCCTTAAACTTTTCTGCGGTGTAACCTCAATTAATTCGATATTATTCTTCAAAATGACCTGCAACAATTCTTCACAAAAACCATCTATCTCTGCAAGTTTATGAAAGAAAATATCATCTATCGGTCGTAATTTACTTACTATTTCTTCAACTGTTAGTTTTTCTAACCCCATTTATCCTCCAGTTTATATTAATTATTATATTCAATTATGCTTTGATATTATTTTATCTTATACCCAAACAATACTTATATATCTCCAAGTTTTCAATCATGTTATTTTGTTCATTAAATTATACACTCCTCTTCCGTCATTGTCAACTTTTTATTATGTTGCATTATAATAATTATTCATTAATATTTTATTACTAATTATTTCCGTCAATATACAAAAAGAGTAAAACTCAACATCAAAACCGATGTCAACTTTCACTCTTTCATCCAAAGATAATTTAAATCTCATTTTGAAACTACAGTTTTTATTCTTAAATAGATTTAATCCTAATTCCCTCGCGTTCCAATTTTTCAAATGCAGCTTCTATAACCTTATCCATATCATAATACTTGTATTCTCCCAATCTTCCTCCAAAAATAACCTTATTTTCTTTGTCCGCAAGTGCTTTATACTTTGTATACACTTCGTTATTTTTCTCGTCATTAACAGGATAATATGGTTCATCGCCTTTTTTCCATTCCGAGCTATACTCTCTGCTAATAACTGTTTTAGATAACTCCCTTCCTTCCTCATCTTTTCCAAATTCAAACCATTTATGTTCAATAATACGAGTCCAAGGAGTTTCCCTATCAGTATAATTAATAACTGCATTTCCTTGAAAATTAGGTACATCAAGTATCTCCGTCTCAAATCTTACAGACCTATATTCTAAAGCTCCATATATATAGTCATAGTATGCATCTATAGAGCCTGTGTATATTATCTTGTCAGCAATATTATCAAAATCTGCACGATGTTTGAGATAATCCTCGCCGAGCCTGATTTCTGCTCCAATTAACATATTCTCTATCATTTGGGTATATCCGCCAATAGGAATTCCCTGATATAATGCATTAAAATAATTATTATCAAATGTCATTCTGACCGGTAATCGCTTAATAATAAATGCAGGCAATTCAGAACAAGGACGCCCCCACTGTTTTTCAGTATAACCTTTTACAAGCTTTTCATAAATATCTTTACCTACAAGGGTTATAGCTTATTCTTCAAGGTTCTTTGGATTATCTATACCTGCTTCTTTTCTCTGTTTTTCAATAATATTCATTGCTTCATCAGGAGTAACCACGCCCCACATTTTATTAAATGTATACATATTAAATGGCAACGAATATAATTCTCCATGATAATTTGCAACAGGTGAATTGGTGTAACGATTAAATTCTGCAAATTGATTTATATAATCCCACACTAACTTATTATTAGTATGAAAAATGTGTGCACCATACAATCATTAACCAACAATTAAATAATCATACTTTTCACGCAAATTCCCTCGCTTTATTTCAGGTTCTACTTATGAATATGTTAGATAAACAAATAACCTAATTAAATTTAAAATCAATACCCTTATTTTTGACCAAGCTTATAAAACATTCAATCGCGTTTTTGCTTTATTATAATCTCCACATTTTTTATAAAATTTCTTTGCCTCTTCTTTCCTCCCCAAACATTCATTAATTACTCCTGCATTATAATATGCAAGATATGAATTTTTCCCTGTTGTTCTTACTGTTTTATACTTAGTCGCTTTTATAAATTCATCGATAGCTTCATCAAACATCATATTATTCATAAATATGAGACCCATCAAAAACTTAAAATCTGCACTATCACCAAATTCATCATATATATTAACAAAAGATAATGCAACTTCTGCCTGTTCAGTATTTATCAAAGCATATCCATATGACTCTATCATGTCAATTACATATTCTAATTTAGGATTTACATCATACCCCAAAGCCAACTCGTAATATTTTATCGCATTAATATATTCACCTGACATATAATATGACTTACCTATTTGATATAATATATATGTATCATCTTTATTACATTCATATTCTTCTAATAATATATTAAGATTTCGTTTTGCCTTCTCTTTTAACTGTTCTTCACTTCCATTATACCCATCATGCAAAATAGATATCTCTGTTAAAAAAGTCAAATATGATGAATGTTCACTAAAAGCTTTATTAACATCCTCAATTCTTACAATCTGTTCATGAATCCTACCAAAATAGCAAAAATATCTTCTGTCAAATATTCTGTTTATATACTCATTATTCTCTATTTCCTCTTTTCCCCTTACAAATTCATTAATCCTATATATTCTACCAACACTATTTTTTATATCCATTTTAGATATTATCGAACAAAACTTATTTACATCAAAATTTTTAATATACTCATCACTATCAATTACCATCACTAAATCATTTTTTGCTTTTGAAATAGCATAATTTTTAGCTTTAGCAAAATCATTACACCACTCAAAATAATAAATTGAATCCGTATATTCTTTGGCCATTTTCACAGTATCATCACCGGAACCTGTATCAACAACAACAATTTCCCAATCATATTTTCTCAGACTTTCCAGACATTTTCTTAATTTAACACACTCATTTTTAGTAATAATACATACCGATAAATTCATTAATATCACCTCAAACATTCCAACCAAACATATCCTAATTTTATCCCAATGAATATTTAATCTTTATCTTTCAATAAATTTTTATTCATCACTTTTTTCATTAAACATTATAATAATTATAAATATTGTTGCAGATATCAGTAACATCCATACTTTCCCAATACCTATTTCAACTCCGGTAGACAAATTCTTTGTAAGCATTGAAAAACATATACTAATCAACAATCCTCCTACAATTGGTCTTATCCACTTCTTTATTCCATTAAATACAGATAAATTTTCCAATCCTGAATATAAATGAAAACACGAAATCGACAATCCACAAGACCCAAACACACTTACTGCAAATCCGGCTATTGCCATAATTATCCCTACACACACACTACCGGTTCCCAAAAATCCTATTATATATCCAACTCCCGACAAAGTCTTACACAAAATAGAACCTGGTAAAATATTAACAACTACAACTAATTGACCATAGAATACCAACTCCGGTATCATACCTGACTGAACAAAAAGTCCATCTGCAACCGACAGATAAGCATCACCACCACCAAAAGACATTATCGATGATAACAAACCCTTAACTAAAAATATTATTGACGTGTCACATAATATGCAAGCAGGCAATATCATAATACTTAAAAAACCAATCCATATACCAATACATTTAAAAAATTCTTTCCAATCCACATTCCAAACATTCTTATGCGACTTAAAAGATACCATCAATCCATATATACCACAAATAAACATCATTACTACAATCAAATTTTTCAAATGAGGGTAATCAAAATCATTTTTGCCTGCAAGAATGACATAAATAAAACTTATTATACCTGCTAATATCTTCTTAATCTTTCCTGCATTTTCACCTAGAAAAAATATTATAAAAAATGCCATTCCTAAAATCTGTATCGAAGATAAATCAAAAAACAATAATACATCCCAACCAATAAGCATATCTATTTCCTTTCCACCATTTAGCAGAAAAACAAACAATATCACTCCTAACGTACTTATTTTCTGTTTTATATCTTTACCTGTGTTCACAGCTTTCCTCATGTATTGAACTAACATATATATTATGTAAACCGATACCGGAATCGCAATATAATTGACAATACTTAGTACATCAGATTCCATATTATTAAAAACAGTAAGCAACAATATTGTAAATATCGCTCCCGGCAACGCCATACTTATAGCAGCCAAAACCATGCCTAAATAGGATGATACCAAATACCCTACACCAGCCGCTATTTCCACTGGCAAAGCTCCAGGTGTTATACTTGCAACCACCACATTTTTATCAAACTTCTCTTTTGAAATTAATTTTTTTGTATTAACAACTTCTTTTTCTAAAACCGGAATTAATGCACTTCCTCCACCAAACCCAATGCAGCCTATTTTTAGCATCACTTTAATCAAATCAAATAACTTACTCATAAATTAAATTTCCAATCTTTGAATAATACTCTCTACTGCATCCTCTAATGAGATTTTTGAAGTATCAATTTCCATTTCCGCATCCTTTGGCACTTCATATTTAGAAGAAACACCTGTAAAATTTGGAATTTCTCCTTTTCTAGCCTTCTCATATAAACCTTTTACATCTCGAGCTTCACACACTTCTAATGGTGTACTCACATATATCTCAACAAAATCTTCACCTATAATCTCACGAGCATTAGCCCTGTCACTGGAAAATGGCGAAATAACAGACACCAATACAATCAAGCCTGCGTCATTCATTAATTTTGCCACTTCCGCAATACGACGAATATTCTCTACCCTGTCTGTTTCCGTAAATCCCAAATTCCTGTTAAGTCCCATCCTAACATTGTCACCATCTAAAAGCATAGTGTGTTTACCTAAAGAAACAAGCCTCTTTTCCACTGCATTGGCAACAGTTGACTTACCTGAACCTGATAATCCTGTAAACCATAATGTCTTTGGTTCCTGATTCTTCTGACCTGCTCTTGTTTCTCTAGTAACGTCCATATTCTGCCATGTAAGATTATCTGCTCGTCTTAAAGAATATTCAATAACTCCACATGCTGATGTCATATTGGTAATCCTATCTATAAGAATAAATCTTCCCAAACATTGACAATTATCAAAAGAATCCACTACAACTTTCTCCGACAAACTAATATCACAGGATAATATCTCATTTTTATAACCTTTTCCGGCAATCTTTTTTTCCCCTGTATTAACATCAATCTTATTATGAATCTTCAATACTGTGGCAGGAACAGATTTTGTTCCAATCTTAACCAAATAATTTCTTCCTTCAATAAGTGCATCATCATCCATCCATAATAAATCTGCACGAAACAATCTGCTACTTGTTATATTATTGCCACTAGCAAGTATACAACCTCTCGAAATATCAACCTCTTTATCCAATGAAACAGTAATGGCCTGTCCCTCAAATGCCTCATTTACTTCCTTATCCATCAAAAACAACTTACTTACACGTGCAATTTCTTTACTTGGATATACACATACCTCATCATCGACATGCAATTCTCCTTGCATTATCTGCCCCTGAAATCCTCTAAAATCCGCATTAGGTCTGCACACACGCTGCACCGGCATCAAAAATCCATCCTCTATATTTTTTTTAGAAACATCAATATTCTCTAAATAATTTAACAACGTCTTACCCTTATACCAAAGCATATTATTTGAATACTTTGTAACATTATCTCCCTCAGTTGCTGATACAGGTAAGATACCTAACGAATCAATAGAAAATTCCACCATTAATCGTTTAATATCAATTTCAATTTTAGAAAAAACATCTTTTTCATAAGATACCAAATCCATCTTATTGACAGCAAATACAAAATGTCTTATTCCCATAAGTGCACAAATTCTTGCGTGTCTTCGTGTCTGAGTTAACAGACCTTTAGATGCATCAACAAGAATTATTGCTAAATCTGCAAAAGATGCTCCAACTGCCATATTTCTTGTATACTCCTCATGTCCCGGAGTATCAGCCACAATAAAACTTCTATTTTCTGTATTAAAATAGCGATAAGCAACATCTATAGTTATGCCTTGCTCTCTTTCAGCCATTAATCCATCCAAAAGTAATGAATAATCTATCTCTCCACCTCTACTCCCAACTTTACTATCAAGAATCAATGAATTCTCTTGGTCTGCAAATAATAATTTCGCATCGTATAACATATGACCTATAAGAGTTGACTTTCCATCATCAACACTCCCACAGGTAATAAACTTCAATAAATCATTCATTTTAGAAATATCCCTCCCTTTTTCTTCTCTCCATACTTCCTGCTGCCTCATGGTCAATAACCCTGCTTGTACGTTCTGAAGAAACAGCTCCCAATGTTTCTTCTACAATCTTTTCTAATGTATCTGCTTCTGACTCCACAGCTCCTGTTAAAGGATAACATCCCAAAGTTCTAAAGCGAACTTTTTTACGAACAACTTCTTCTCCCTGTAAAAGTTTCATTCTATCATCATCCAACATAATAATATTTCCATCTCTATACACCACCGGACGCTCTTTTGCAAAATACAATGGAACAATTTCTATCTTTTCCTGACAAATATATTGCCAAATATCTTTCTCTGTCCAATTTGATAGTGGAAACACTCTCATACTTTCACCTTTATTTATTCTTGTGTTATAAATATTCCAAAGCTCCGGTCGTTGATTTTTAGGGTCCCATGCATGAACTTCATTTCTAAATGAAAATATACGTTCTTTTGCACGCGATTTCTCTTCATCCCTTCGTCCACCACCAAATGCTGCTGTAAATCCATACTTATCTAATGCCTGCTTCAAAGCTTGTGTTTTCATAATATCAGTATAAGCAGCTCCATGTTCAAAAGGATTAATCCCTTTCGCAATCCCATCCTCATTCTTATATACCAACATTTCAATATTATATTTTTCTGCAACCCTATCACGAAACTCTATCATTTCTTTAAACTTCCATGTAGTATCTATATGCATAAATGGAAATGGAGGTTTTTCAGGATAAAATGCTTTCAACGCCAAATGAAGCATCACTGAACTATCCTTTCCTATTGAATATAACATAACAGGTTTTTCACATTCTGCCGCCACTTCCCTCATTATATAAACAGCTTCTGCCTCTAATCTATCTAAATGTGTCTGCATTACTTTTACCATTTCCTTTCACAAATCACAATTCTATCCTAATTCTTACTTATACACAAAAATATATCGACCAAAATATAATTTGACATAAGCTAATTTCATATTTAAATCCTGTTCTCCATACGATTAATTATATAAAACCCTTTATCATTCAATGAATTCTCTCTATTGTATAACAATTCACTATCGTCCATTTGTCTTACTATCGCTCCTGCTTCTGCTGCTATACATTGCATAGCAGCAGTATCCCACTCCATAGTCGGATTATATCTGTAATAAACTTCTGCATCTCCCTTTGCAACAAGACAACCTTTTAATGAGCTTCCCATTTTTACAAAATTATTAAAATGATATTTTTTAATCAATTCTTCCATTTGTTCACAAGTATGCGAACTACTCATAACCAAACGAATTTCTTCTATATTGATGGTGTCAGATACGTGTAATTTTTTTATCTGTCCGTTCTTGTCAGAAACCCATGCTCCTTCACCTTGTGCTGCATAATACATCTCACCTGTTACCGGCACATAAATAACACCCATTACTGTTCTATGCTTATACGCTAATGCAATATTAACAGTAAACTGTCCATTACGTTTTATAAACTCTTTTGTACCATCTAAAGGATCAACAATAAAGCAATAATCATTTTCCAAACGTTTTTTATTATCTTTTTCTTCTTCCGATAATATTGCATATGTTGGAAATTCTCTTCTTAACATTTCCACTATTATTTTATTAGCTACCATATCCGCTTCAGTAAGTGGCGAATTATCATTCTTGTATTCTATATCAAAATCTCTTTCATATATTTTATTTATTTCTTTACCAGCTAAATAAGCTGCTATCTTACTAACTGAAAGTTCTTTATTCCAACTCATTTTTACACATTCTCCTTAGGTCTAACAATGCGTTTTATAATATCATATATAAAATTCAATCTCAACAAAAATGTCAAACTTTATTGACATTTTTGTTATTTCGTTGTATAATTTTACCAATACTAATGATTGTGATAATTTAATAAATCCATCTCAAATTTTTTCTTTGTAGAGGTTAAGTTTTATATTAAATATGTCGATACATATGTATGCTAAAACAAAGGATTATCTACAGAAGGGAGGATTTGTAGTATGTCCGGTAGCGGGCGTTTGAAACGCAACGTTGTACCTATTATACTTGTTATTTTTCTATTAATTTCAATAGGAATTATTATCATTCTTTTAACCAAAGACGATGATTCAAAAAACAATGAATCTACTACTATTATTGAGACTGATAAGTCCGGTGGTCGTGGTACTGTTGTTACAGAAGATAATGTTTCTGAAATTTTAGAATCACAGAAGGATTCAGGTACTACAGCAGATGGATATTATACTACTTCGATGTCTATTGATTGGCATTTTGACGGACTTGTTTCAAAAGATGCTTATGTAGCCAATGACACTAAGAATACACGAACTGTATATTTTGATTTACTTCTTAAGGATACGAACGAGATGATTTATTCTTCTCCTTATATTCCGGTAGGTGCTGAATTAAAAGGTGTTACCTTGGATAAGAAATTAGACAAAGGTACTTATGAAACTATTCTTGTATATCATTTGGTGGACGAAGACGAAAAAGAAGTTAGTACGTTATCTATTTCGTTAACAATTTTTGTTAAGTAATTAGTATGGATACTAATTATAAATTTTATTTTCAAGGAGGATTTTATTATGAAAAACGCAAAAAAATTAGTTGCTCTTGCAGCAGCTGCAACAATGTTAATGTCTTCTGCAACAGTTTATGCAGACACAATCGAGGGTGATGTTAATTTTGTAAATACTACAATTTACAAAGTTACTCTTCCAACTACAGAAGGAATGTCATTTCTTCTTGACCCACAAGGTTTAACATCTTTAGATGCTGGAAGTTATGATGCTAATGAAGCAGGTAAAATTGTTTCTGAAGGTGAGATGGTTGCTGTAAATGAAAGTTCAGTAGACGTTGTATTAAATGCTGATTTTTATCTTGTAGATTCTGATACAGAGTCTCCTGTGGATGTTGTAGCATCTGATGGAACTCTTACTACTGATAGTGGAAGTGGTAAACAAACATCTAAAGAAGTTCAGATATACATTACTACTGATGATGATACAACTGATACTGTAGAAGTAGGTGAGGCTGCTGGTGCAGGTACAAATTTCACAATGGACGCTGCAACATACACATTTGGTGGTAATAAAACAGATGGATATACATATGATTTAACAGCAGATAGTGGTAGCAAATTGAAAATGGAAATTGAAGGTACAGTTGCTAAGGATTATGATTGGAGTGCATATGCTGATGGTACACAGACGCTTACATTAAATGCTGTATTTAAATTCACAAAGACAGCTGGTGGTGATGCAGTTGTAAATACAGAAGCTAGTACACCAACACCGACTGATAATTATGTAATGTCATTAAATGAAGATGGTACAGTATCTTATACATTCGTTGATGCTCCTGAAGGTACTTTAACAGCTTTCACTTTAAATGGAACTGCTAGAAACGGACAGATCGGATCAAATGTGACTTATGCTGAGGGTACACTTACTATAGCAAGAGCATTAACAGAAACAACTACTGCGGGTTGGTGGAATGCATCTAGTGACAATACTATTGTAGTTACAATCGGAAGCGAAGCTCCAATTACTTTAACTTATTCACCTTCGTAATAAAATAGCTTAATTGACTATTTCGATTTTGTTTAGAAAAGTTTTTTGAACTAAAAAAATAGAGGTTATCGGTAAACTTTATCCATAACCTCTACTTTTTTAGTTTTATATAATAAAACTTATTAAAATAAAAGTAAGCGTCAATTCAAGCACGCATTTTAATAAAACCTCTGTTGTCATATAATCTATGGCAAAGGAGGTTTTACTTAATGTCAAAAATCAAAAGAAACAAAGAAGAAAAACAAAAACTTGTATCAGAATTCAAGAAAA
>JAFQCK010000100.1 GCA_017416465.1 Lachnospiraceae bacterium
AAGGCAGATACATGGAATAAGTGCAAGGGGCTGAACTGGTCATTATCTGATGAATTTACCTCCACACTTATTTCAAAGAGCGAGATGAAGCAGGAGGAAGCAGCAGCAAAACGAGAACGAAAATTTAGCCGTAATTTAGATGTTTCAGTTGAAATATTTAAACTTGGTGCTGAATATTGGCAAAAAGTATATGCTGATTTATCAAAAGAGAATATTCTATCATATGGCGATTTAGCCTTTATTAGTAGCATTGCCGACTATATAAGAAGAACATCATTGCCAACTGCAGCACAATGTAAGAGGCTTATTAAGATAGTAGAAAAAGCTGAAGATAAAGGATATATAATGCCATAATAATTTTTGAAATGTCTAAGATTAAAGTAAATAGTGAATTATTGCAATTAATGGATGACTATAATCTATTTATGGATTCTGCAAAAAAGATAGATACGCCATTAAATGTTAGTAAAGTAAAAGGTAATCATAGGTCATCATTATATGAAGAAGTTGATCTAATATCAGAAGAAAACTTTGGTGAAACATCATTAGTTTGTGAGGTGAGAGATAAAAATAAATATAATTACTCTTTTCAAATTCTAACGGATTCCATTAAGAATAGGGTGATTTCTAGATTTGATGAAGGCAATGGCACTCATAAAAACAATTGTGATGATATCCCGTTGGCAGAACAAATGGTAACAACTCCACATTTTCATAGATATGATGAAAAAGGAAGATTTATTGCTTATAAAACATATGAATTAAAACAACTTGGAACGACTCCAATTAAAATTGCCGATGGATTTAAGTCGTTTTGTAGTCATTTGAATATAAGTTGTAATAATAATATTGAACCAACTATTGAAGTTGTTGAAGCTGGAGCACTTCCGTTAGAATTTGATAATGATCCTCTTAATGGAATTAATTTTTAGTGTATGGATAAAGTTTTTGAAACTATTTGTAGGGCATATAACTCTCTATGGCATTTTAGAGATTATGGTAACACTTTAGAGATTATAACACCAGTAGCTACGATTAATAATATGTTTGTGTCCATATTTATAACAAAAAGAGGTGATGATTATGTTGCAACGGATGGCGGCTGGATGGATGCAGGACTATATGAATGTGAAATTAATTGGAATGCAGGTGTTTTTAATAAGATTTATGCTTTTTATATTGATAACCTTGATATAATCAGATCTGAATCATGTGGAAGAGTTTTTTATTATAAAAAGATTAGCAAACTCGAACTACTACCAAATATTGTATTTGATATGGCTAATTTTATTAATGCAGTTGTTAGTAGTTCTAATATTCAATTTGTATCAGATAGGATTGAACTTGGTTTTAAGAAAGAGGTTAAAGGATATCTTATACGAGAATTTGGAGAAGACAGATTTGAGTACGATAGACCGTTGTCAGATGAAATAAATGTTAGATTTAGTGCAATTGAACGGAATAGAGGCAGTATTAAATTAATCAACTTTGTATCAGGATCGAATTCGAGTTATTATGCAAATACACTTTGCCGTTCAAACATGAATTTTCAAATGGTGTTACCATTTAAAGAAAGATATTCGCTAGATAGAGCCATCACATTATTGGATGATAGAAAACGTAGTGTTATAGACTCTCCACAGGTACAGACATATTATAATTACCTATTGGAGCAACGGAATGATTATAACAAGGTCATTCTTTGGAGTCAAAAGGATGAGTTGGCACAAGCAATGTGATTTTTAGCATGAATATTCCCCAACTAAAACAATACGTTAGATTTGCTGAAATTTACCACTGCTCTTTATCATGGGAAAGCAAACTATTTAGACCAACTATTGGATATTCTCTGGAATTTGTTTTTTCTCTATCAGTAGCCCTCATTTGTCCGACGGTTACAAAGAATATTTGTAAGCCTCGGAAATATGTTCATAAGATATGATTATTACAGAACAGATAGCATTTGTCCGAAGCAATTAGAAAAATTCTAATACCCTCGGACAAATGCTTTGTAGATATCTCAGATGCGTGAGTAAATTTCTCAATCCGAATAAAAGAGTCCCATTTGTCCGATACTATCCGAAAAATTTGGATACCTTCGGACAAATGAGTCTCTCA
>JAFQCK010000101.1 GCA_017416465.1 Lachnospiraceae bacterium
AGCCAACAGCTGCAGCTTTAGCTTATGGTCTTGATAATGAAACAGAGCAGAAGATTATGGTATACGATTTAGGTGGTGGTACATTCGACGTATCTATTATCGAAATCGGTGATGGTGTAATCGAAGTTCTTGCTACAAATGGTGATACAAAGCTTGGTGGTGACGATTTCGATGAACATTTAACAACTTATATGATTGAAGAATTCAAGAAACAGGAAGGTATTGATTTAAGTCAGGATATTATGGCACTTCAGAGACTTAAAGAAGCAGCAGAAAAAGCTAAGAAAGAGCTTTCTTCAGCCGTAAGTACTAATATCAATCTTCCATATATTACAGTTGGTCAGGATGGACCAAAGCATCTTGATATGACACTTACAAGAGCAAAATTTGATGAATTAACACATGATTTAGTAGAAAGAACAGTTATTCCTGTACAGAATGCTTTAAAAGATGCAGGACTTAACATTTCAGATATTTCAAAAGTATTATTAGTTGGTGGTTCTACACGTATTCCTGCTGTTCAGGATAAAGTAAAACAGCTTACAGGAAAAGAGCCTAATAAGAGCCTTAACCCGGATGAGTGTGTAGCGTTAGGTGCTTCAATTCAGGGTGGTAAGTTAGCAGGAGATGCCGGTGCAGGTGATATCTTACTTCTTGATGTAACACCACTTTCACTTTCTATCGAGACAATGGGTGGTATTGCTACAAGATTAATTGAAAGAAATACAACAATTCCTACAAAGAAGAGTCAGGTGTTCTCAACAGCAGCAGATAACCAGAGCGCGGTTGATATCAATGTATTACAGGGTGAAAGACAGTTTGCTAAGGATAATAAGAGTCTTGGACAGTTCAGACTTGATGGTATTCCACCTGCAAGAAGAGGTGTTCCACAGATTGAGGTTACATTCGATATCGATGCAAATGGTATCGTAAATGTTTCAGCTAAAGATTTAGGAACAGGTAAAGAACAGCACATTACAATTACAGCAGGCTCTAACATGTCTGATGATGAAATCGATAAGGCAGTAAGAGAAGCAGCAGAATTCGAAGCTCAGGATAAGAAACGTAAAGAAGCTATTGATGCAAGAAATGACGCAGATTCAATGGTGTTCCAGACACAGAAAGCTCTTGATGAAGCAGGAGATAAAATTGATCCTAATGATAAGGCAGCAGTTGAGGCAGATTTAAAAGCACTTAAAGATCTTGTTGATTCAACAGATATAGAAAATATGACAGAAGCACAGGTTGCTGATATCAAAGCTGCACAGGAAAAATTAATGACAGGTGCACAGTCATTATTCCAGAAGATGTACGAACAGGCAGGAGCAGGAGCAGGTCAGGCAGGACCAGGACCTGATATGGATATGGGTGCAGGAGCTAATACTTCGCAGAATGTAGATGATGATGTTGTTGATGGAGAATATAAAGAAGTATAATTGCGAAGCAATCCGTAGTATCATAAAAGAAGATTCTAATAAAGTAGGTCGTTTTGGATTTTTAGAAATAAATTTTCAAAGCGACATACTTAGGTTTAAGGAAATGGAAAGATAGATATGGCAGATAAAAGAGATTATTACGAGGTGTTAGGCGTTCCCAAAAATGCTGATGACGCTGCACTGAAAAAAGCATATAGAGTACTTGCAAAAAAGTATCATCCTGATACAAATCCGGGAAACGCAGAAGCGGAAGCTAAGTTTAAAGAAGCAAGCGAAGCTTATGCTGTACTTAGTGACCCTGAAAAAAGACAGAAATATGACCAGTTTGGTCATGCTGCATTTGATGGTGGAGCAGGTGGTGCCGGAACAGGTGGTTTTGGTTTTGACTTTAATTTTGAAGATATGGGAGATATCTTTGGAGATATTTTTGGAGGAATGTTTGGTGGCGGAAGCCGTAGAAGTTATAATGGTCCACAGAAAGGGGCAAATATCAGAACCAGCATAAGAGTGACCTTTGAAGAGGCCGCATTTGGATGTGAAAAGGAAGTAGAGCTTACATTAAAGGATGAGTGTGCAAAATGTAATGGTACCGGTGCAAAGCCTGGAACAACCCCTGATACATGTTCAAAATGTGGAGGTAAAGGTCAAGTTGTATTCACACAGCAGTCATTGTTTGGTACAGTAAGAAATGTTCAGACTTGTCCGGATTGTAAAGGAAAAGGAAAAGTTGTAAAAGACAAATGTCCTGATTGTTATGGTACAGGATATATAAGTAGTCGTAAGAAGATTCAGGTAACAGTTCCAGCGGGAATAGATAATGGACAGAGCATTAGAATTCGCGGAAAGGGAGAACCTGGAACTAATGGTGGTGAAAGAGGAGATTTACTTGTAGAGGTTATTGTGTCAAGACATCATATATTTGAAAGACAGGATTATACAGTATATTCTGAATCCCCAATTTCATTTGCACAGGCTGCTTTAGGTGGAGATATTAAGATTAAAACTATCGATGGAGATGTATTATTTAATATAAAACCTGGAACACAGACACATACAAAAGTAAGACTTCGTAATAAAGGTATACCTACTCTTAGAAATAAGAATGTTAGAGGTGACCATATTGTAACGCTTGTTGTACAAGTGCCAGAAAAAATGAGTTCTGAACAAAAAGAAGCATTAAAGGCATTTGATGAATTAATGGGTGGAAGTCTTAAGGCGTCAAAAGAAGATAATGACACAATAAAAGAAGAAAAAAAGAAAAAAGGCTTTTTTGACAAGATAAAAGATACATTTGATAATTAATCAGATATAAATTAGTATATTCAATAGATATGCACAAAAATATATAGACTTTATTGGGTTATGGGAAAATCCATAAATTAAAATAAAGGATATAAGATTTTGTGCATTTTTCTATTTAACAGGGTTGTATAGAATTGTGGGAGTGTGAAACACACTTTTATTTTTAATAATACAAAAACTATTTTTTTTTTGTGTAATTTGTAATATAATAATAAAATATATCGTTTTAAAAAGGAATTTGCAATAATGTATAAAAAGACGGAGTATTTACTTAAGTTAGAACATTTGGAGTATGATCTTGAAAGTAAAAAGATGGAACTTAATGGATTAAAAAAAGAGTATAGTGATTTTAAGTATGAAATAATAGCTAATGTAATTCCATTTGTGATAATGATATTATTTTATATATTTACTGTAGGAAATCCAATATGTATGGAAGCATTTAGAATTGTACTAAGTCCTATACTACTGTGTATTATAGGTGCTTATGCTGTTTATATGATAAGAAAATTATGGAATATTTATCTTAATAGAGATTCTTATATAGCTAGAAGATTAGCAAAAAGATTTGATAAAAGGTCTGTGGCAGAAGAAATTGAAAGATGTATTACCGAGATTTCAGTATTAGAGATAAAAGTTGAAAATCTCAGTAAAAAGATAGAAAAAGAACAGTTTGATTAAAAACTAAACTTTACAAATATATTTTTTACGAAAATGATAAGTTGAGAGGATACATAATTTATGAAAGAATTACTAAAAAAAGTTGATGTAAGAAAATACCATATGGTACCAATTGATAACATAGCAGGGTATGATGTAAGACCTGGAATGTATGAGATAAATGGTGCAACAGCAATTCCGGGTGGAGTTAATTTTACAATTCATTCTAAAAATGCGACATCATGTGAGCTTCTTCTATTTAAAAGACAGGAGAATGAACCATATGCAATACTTAAGTTTCCGGAACAGTATAAAGTAGGAAACGTTTATTCAATGATTGTGTTTGGACTTAATATTGAAGAGTTCGAGTATGCATACAGAATGGATGGTCCATATGATTTTAAGAAAGGTTTGGTATTTGATAAGACAAAGTACCTGTTAGATCCATATGCAAAAGCTGTAACAGGTCAGAGTGTTTGGGGAAAGCCTGTTGGAAAAGATAATGTTTATAAAGCAAGGGTTGTAAAAAATGACTTTGACTGGGTAGGATTTTCTGAACCACGTATTCCAATGGAAGATTTAATTATTTATGAACTTCATGTCAGAGGATTTACAAAAGATGAATCATCAGGATTGTGTGAGGCTGAAAGAGGAACATTTGAAGGGCTTAGAAAGAAGATTCCGTATCTTAAAGAATTAGGGATAAATGCGGTAGAACTAATGCCTATTTTTGAGTTTGATGAAACAAGAGATAGGAGAGAAGTGAATGGAGAGGTACTTCTTGATTATTGGGGATATAATCCTATTGGTTTTTTTGCGCCTAATACAGGTTATACTTCGAAAACGGAATTTAACAGAGAGGGTACAGAACTAAAACAACTTATTAAAGAGCTAAATGAAAATGATATAGAAGTATTTTTAGACGTAGTATTTAATCATACTGCAGAAGGTAATGAAAAGGGACCTTATATTTCATTCAAGGGATTGGACAATAATATTTATTATATATTGACACCTGATGGTTATTATTATAATTTTAGTGGTTGTGGAAATACACTTAACTGTAATCATCCTATAGTTCAGCAGATGATTATTGAGTGTTTAAGATACTGGGTAATTAATTATCGTATAGATGGATTTAGGTTCGATTTGGCTTCTATTTTAGGAAGAAATGAGGATGGTTCACCTATGAATAAGCCACCATTGTTGCAAAGTCTTGCATTTGACCCTATTTTAGGAAATGTTAAGCTTATTGCTGAGGCATGGGATGCAGGCGGACTGTATCAGGTTGGAACTTTTCCTTCATGGAACAGGTGGTCTGAATGGAATGGAAAATATAGAGATGAAATCAGAGGTTTCTTAAAGGGAGATCCGGGACTTGCTTATCTTGCATCTAACAGAATTACAGGCTCAACAGACCTTTATGATGAAGTGTACAGAGGAAGTAATGCATCAGTTAATTTTATTACATGTCATGATGGATTTACATTAAATGATTTGTATTCATATAACACTAAGCACAATGAGGCAAATGGATGGAATAATTCTGATGGAACAAATGATAATCTTAGCTGGAATTGTGGAATTGAGGGTGAAACAGATAATCAGGATGTTGAAAAACTTAGAAAACGAATGATAAAAAATGCCTGTACAGTACTTATGCTTAGCCGCGGAATACCTATGTTTTTTGCGGGAGATGAATTTAGAAATACTTCATTTGGAAATAATAATCCATATTGTCAGGATAATAAGATATCATGGCTTGATTGGAATTTACTTGATAAGAATAGGGATATATTTGAGTTTTTTAAAAATGTTATTGCATTCAGAAAAGAAAATACAGTAATAAGAAGAAATAATAAATTCTGTTCACTTGGATTTCCACCGGTAAGTACACATGGAATCAACCCGTTTGAAAACAGATACGATAATGATACAAGATTTATAGGTATAATGTTTTCGGGAAAAAATGAAAATAATGATAAAGAGGATGAGATAGTCTATCTTGCAATAAATACATTTTGGGAAAGAGTTAATTTTACACTTCCGGATGTATCTTCTAAATACAAATGGAAAAAAATTGTAGATACTATGGAAGAAGAAAGCTATATCGAAGAAGGAAATGTTCTTATTAATGGCAATGAGGTAAGTATTGGAGAAAGAACAGTTATGGTGTTTAAGGCTGTAAAAAAGAAAAAATGATAGCTTTCTTCAGTGAAAAATTATCTGGAAATGAGGATTGAAATGGAATGGAAAAAATATGTGTTAACAACTACTACAGAGGCTGTTGAACTTGTAAGTGGCGTGTTAATGGAAAATGGAATAGACAGTTTTGAAATAGAAGATAATAAACAGATTTCAAAAGAGGAAAAAGAAGCTATGTACATAGATATTTTGCCTGAACTTACTGATGATGGAATCGCAAGAATTATTTTCTATATGGATATGGATGTGGATAAAGAAACTGAAAAGTCAGTAATTGAAGGAATAAAAAATGGTATTGAAGATTTGAGAATGTTTGTAGATGTTGGTGAGGCTTCAATTATTGAGTCAACAACAGATGAACTTGAATGGATTAATAAATGGAAAGAATTTTTTAAACCATTTTCAGTAGATGATATTTTAATAAGACCAACATGGGAAAATGTAGACAATGAAAAAGATTATAAAATGGTTATTAAGATAGACCCTGGTACAGCATTTGGTACAGGACTTCACGAAACAACACAGCTTTGTATCAGACAACTTAGAAAATATATAACAAGTGATACTAATTTGTTGGATGTTGGATGTGGAAGTGGAATATTATCTATTATTGGTAGAAAACTTGGTGCAAAAAATGTATTTGGAATAGATATTGATGAAGCAGCGGTAATAGCGTCTAATGAAAATGCTGATGAAAATGAAGTTAATGATAATATTAAATTTATTAGTGGAAACATCATTGATGATAAAAATGTTAAAGATGAGGTAGGATATGAGTGTTATGATATAGTTGTTGCAAATATTTTGGCAGATGTTATTATGCCATTATCTAAAGTTATCGCACCACACATGAAGGTGGGAGGATTATTTATTACTTCAGGAATAATTAATACTAAAGAAGAACAGGTAAAAGCAACAATTGAAGCAAATGAAAGTTTTAAAATACTAGAGATAACAAGACAAAATGACTGGGTAAGTATAACTGCAGAAAGGATAAAATAATGCATCATTTTTTTGTAACCCCTGATAATGTAAATATTGAAGATAAGAAAATTGTTATAACGGGCAGTGATGTTAATCATATAAAGAATGTTCTTAGAATGAAGATAGGTGAAGAACTCTTAATTAGTGATGGTGCAGGACAGGATTATATGTGTGAAGTGGAAGAATTTACTGATTCTTCAGAGGTTATTGCTAAAATAAATGAAACGGAGTTTTCAGGAACAGAACTGTCTTCCAAAATATTTCTCTTTCAAGGATTGCCAAAGAGTGATAAAATGGAGCTTATTATACAAAAAGCAGTTGAACTTGGAGTATTCGAGATAATTCCTGTTGCAACAAAAAGAGCAATAGTAAAGCTTGATAAAAAGAAAGAACAATCAAAGATAAACAGATGGAATGAGATTTCAAAAAGTGCTGCAAAACAGTCAAGAAGAAGTATAATTCCTAAAGTATGTAATGTAATGAGTTTTAAAGAGGCTATAGAATATGCAAAAACACTTGACATAAATTTGATTCCGTATGAAAATTACAAGGATATGCAGGAAACTAAGACTGTAATAAATGAAATTACCAAAGACCAAAATATTGGAATATTTATTGGTCCTGAAGGTGGTTTTGCTGATGAAGAAGTAGAACTTGCTGTAAATAACAATGTAAAAAGAATATCACTTGGAAAACGAATTCTTAGAACAGAAACAGCAGGCCTGATGATAATCTCAGTCCTCATGTATAAACTTGAGGATTAACCATAAGATTAAAATATAATTGTGTAACTAAGTGAAATGGTATATTAAGTTGTACAAACAAACTAAATGAATGCAGTGCAAACGTGCCTGCAATATTTGGTTTGCTTGGACAACTATATAGTTTTGTAATTATCAATAAATATAGAAGTTTTAGAAAGGACACTACAAATATGGAGGCATATTTGGACAACTCTGCTACAACCAGAGTGTTTAAAGAAGTTAAAGATATAATGGTAAAAGTGATGGAGGAAGACTATGGTAATCCTTCCTCAATGCATTTAAAAGGAGTACAAGCTGAAAAGTATATTGATGAATCGAAAGAGATACTAGCTAAGATTTTAAAGGTTGATAAGAAAGAAATATTATTTACTTCCGGTGGAACTGAATGTAATAATCTTGCATTGATTGGAACTGCTATGGCTAATAAAAGAGCAGGAAAGCATATTATTACTACGGCAGTTGAACATGCTTCCGTACATGCAACAATGGAATTTTTAAAAGAACAGGGATTTGATATAACCTATCTTCCGGTCAATGAATATGGTGTTGTGAATGCAGAAGATGTAGAAAAAGCTATTAATGATGAAACTATTCTTATTTCTATAATGTATGTAAATAATGAAGTGGGCGCAGTTATGCCTATTAAAGAGATTGCAGAGGTAATTAAAAAAGTTAAACCTTCTGTGATTTTTCACGTTGATGCAATACAAGCATTTGGAAAATATGAAATATATCCTAGAAGAATGGGAATAGATATACTTTCTGTAAGTGCACACAAGATACATGGACCAAAAGGAAATGGATTTTTATATATAAAAGATAAGACTAAAATACTACCTACAATATTTGGTGGTGGACAGCAAAAAGGAATGCGTTCGGGAACAGAAAATGTTCCGGGAATAGCAGGACTTGGTGTGGCAGCAAAGCTTGTATATGAAAACCTTGCTGAAAAAACAGACAGATTATATGAACTGAAAGATTATATGATAGATGAGCTGTCAAAAATAGAAAATGTACGAATTAACAGTAAAAAAGGTAAAGAATCTGCACCACATATAGTAAATGCCAGCTTCATAGGAGTTAGAAGCGAAGTACTACTACACTCTTTAGAAGATAGAGAAATCTATGTATCAGCAGGTTCAGCGTGTAGTACTAACAAAAAAGTCGAGAGCGCAACACTAAAATCAATGGGCTTAAAAGCAGATGAAATGGAATCGGCAATACGTTTCAGCTTTTGTGAAAACACAACAAAAGAAGAAATTGACAATACAATAACTATAATAAATGAATTGTTACCACGACTAAGAATATTTAAGAGAAAATAATTTTATTTAAATTTGTACACTCTATAAAGAAGTTAGAAAGGAATTTATGATATGTTTAAAGCATTTTTATTAAAGTACGCAGAAATTGGTGTAAAAGGAAAGAACAGATATATATTTGAAGATGCTCTTATTAAAAGAATAGAAATGGCACTTGAAAAAATAGATGCAGATTTTACTGTAACAAAAGAATCAGGAAGAATTTATGCAACTGCTAATTCGGAATTTGATTATGATGAAGTTATTGATGCGTTAAAGAAAGTGTTTGGTATTGTGGGAATTTGTCCTCTTGTTCAGATAGATGATAATGGATTTGATGACCTTGCTGAAAAAATTATAGATTATCTGGATAAAACATATCCTAATAAGAATTTTACTTTCAAAGTTAATGCAAGACGTGCAAGAAAGAATTATCCAATGTCATCACCGGAGATAAATATGGAACTTGGCGGAATAATCCTTGATGCATTTAAGGATGCAAAGGTGGATGTTCATAATCCTGAAATAATGGTTAATGTTGAAATTAGAGAAAAAATCAATATCTATACAAAGGTAATAAAAGGTGCAGGGGGAATGCCGACAGGAACGGCAGGAAAAGCAATGCTTTTATTATCAGGTGGAATTGACAGTCCGGTAGCAGGATATATGATTGCTAAACGTGGAGTTGTTCTGGAAGCTACATATTTTCATGCACCACCATATACAAGCGAAAGAGCTAAACAAAAGGTAGTAGATTTGGCGAAACTGGTAGCAAAATATTCGGGACCAATCAAGCTTAATATAGTTAATTTTACAGACCCGCAGTTGTATATATATGAAACATGTCCTCATGAAGAATTAACGATTATTATGAGAAGATATATGATGAGGATTGCTGAACATTTTGCTAATGAATCAGGGTGTTTGGGGCTTATTACAGGTGAAAGTATTGGTCAGGTTGCAAGCCAGACAATGCAAAGTTTAAATGCTACAAATGATGTATGTACACTTCCTGTATATCGTCCTGTAATAGCATTTGATAAGCAGGATATTATAGATATTTCCTGTCAGATAGATACGTATGAGACATCAATACTTCCTTATGAAGATTGTTGCACGATATTTGTGGCAAAACATCCTGTTACAAAACCGAACTTAAATGTAATCAGAAATTCTGAATCGAAATTAGGTGAGAAAATGGATGAACTTGTTAAGACAGCAATTGAAACAGTAGAAGTGGTTTGGTGTGAATAAAATCTCATAAATTTTATATAACTTGTGGAATTTTAGAGAGTTACCAAATAATATTTCACAAAATAAAAAACTGCTACGTAAAGTAGCAGTTTAAAAATCTAATATGTACAATTCAATTATTCAACAATGTATGGTTTTAATGCTTCAAGAACTGTATCAATATCGTCTTCAGCATGAATATTTAAGTCGATATCCTTAGAAAGGTCTAAGCTGAAAATACCCATGATTGATTTAGCGTCAATAACGTATCTTCCTGAAACTAAATCGAAATCTGAATCAAATCTTGTAATATCATTTACGAATGCTTTTACCTTGTCAATTGAGTTTAAACATATTTTAACTGTTTTCATAATTAATACCTCCAATATATAAATGTTATTTGGTGATTGTAGACAAATTAATCTGACTACATCCTATATACTACATTTTATGGAATAAAAAGTCAATAAGAAAAAAACAACTAATATTTTTTGTATAGAAAAGAGGAAGTTAAATTGAAGAAAAAAGTCGCATTGCATAATCTGGGATGTAAAGTAAATGCATATGAAACAGAAGCTATGGGGCAGATGTTTTTGGGGAAAGGATATGAAATTGTGGAATTTAAAGAAGGGGCAGATGTTTATGTAATTAATACTTGTACAGTAACTAATATTGCGGACAGAAAGTCAAGACAGATGCTTCATAGAGCAAAAAAAATGAATGAAAATGCTTTAGTTGTTGCAGTCGGATGTTATGCACAGGCGTTTTCTGATGATTTGGAAAAAGATGATGCCATAGATATAATTGTTGGAAATGATATGAAAAACGATATTGTAAATATTGTTGAAAATCATATTAAGAAATCAGTGGTTGATATAAATGATACCAAGGTAAAAAGAGAGTTTGAAGAATTGAATATTGAAAGTATGGAAGAACATACAAGGGCTTATATTAAGATACAGGATGGTTGTAATCAGTTCTGTACTTATTGTATTATTCCTTATGCAAGAGGAAGAGTAAGAAGCAGAAAATCTGAAAATATAATGAGTGAAGTGGATAGACTTATAAATAAAGGTTATCAGGAAATAGTACTTACCGGAATCCATTTAAGTTCTTATGGAATAGATTTTAAGGAAACAGATATTGGACTGATTGATGTTATAAAAATGATTTCTGAAAGAAAAGAAATAAAAAGAATAAGATTAGGCTCGCTTGAACCGAGAATTATTACAGAAGAGTTTATGGATGAGCTTAAGAAAATAGATGGTTTTTGTCCGCATTTTCATTTATCTCTTCAAAGTGGCTCTGATGAAACATTAAAAAGAATGAATAGAAAATATACATCTTTGGAATACTTAGAAGGATGTAATCTTATTAGGAAATATTATCCTAATGCGGCAATTACTACAGATGTAATAGTTGGTTTTCCCGGAGAAACTAATGAAGAATTTTTGCAATGTAAAAAATTTCTTGAAACAGTTGGATTTTCATCTATGCATATTTTTAAATATTCAAAAAGAGAAGGTACTAAGGCGGCGATAATGGAAAATCAGGTTAGTGATGATTTGAAAGCTAAGAGAAGTGATGAACTTTTAAAACTTGATTCTGATTTAAGAATTGAATATATGAAAAAATTTATAGGCGAAGAAATAGAAGTTTTGTTTGAAAAGGAAATTATTTTAGAAGGAAAAAAATATTTTGTCGGACATACTAAGGAATATATAAAAATCGCAATTGAAACTGATGAAAATTTAGAGAATAAGATTTTGCCTGTGAAGGTTAATAAGATTTTAGATAGTGAAAATATGCTTGCTATCTTTTAAGTTTTATATTAGAATATACAAAGATATCTTGGACGTGATGTGATTATTGATTGGAGGATTATTATGAACAAAGATATAAAAAATACTCAATATTTTAAAGCTTCGGTAGATACAACTATGGAAGTTTCTCAGATATTAGAAAAGGTATATCAGGCACTGGTTGAAAAAGGATATAATCCTGTTAATCAGATAGTGGGATATATTATGTCCGGAGATCCTACATATATTACAAGCCATAATGGAGCAAGAAGTCTTATTATGCGAGCTGAACGTGATGAGTTGATAGAAGAAACTCTTACATATTATATCAATAATAAGTTTATACATAAGGATAAAAAAGATTCTTAAAGAGTGTTGTTGATATGAGTAAGATATACTGAAAGGATTGGTACAGATATGAGAATAATGGGATTGGATTTCGGGTCTAAAACTGTAGGAGTTGCAGTCTCAGACCCTTTATATGTTACCGCTTCAGGTTTAGAGATAATAAGAAGAGAACAAGAGAATAAGCTTAGAAGAACACTTGCAAGAATTGAAGAATTGGTTAAGGAATATGAAGTAGAAAAAATAGTTCTTGGTTTTCCAAAGAATATGAATAATTCTGAAGGTGAAAGATGTGAGAAAACTTTAGAATTTAAGAGTATGCTTGAGAGAAGAACCGGGCTGACAGTAGAACTGTGGGATGAAAGGCTTACGACAGTTGCTGCAGACAGAGCAATGATGGAAGTCGGTATTAGACGAGAAGATAGAAAAAAATATGTTGATAAGATTGCTGCTGCTTTTATTTTGCAGGGATATCTGGATTCGTATAATAAATAAAAAAAGAGGAAAGGAGAGGCTCATTTTTAAGTGAGTATTATGTAGTTATGTCTGAAAAAATTAAGTTTACTGACAATGATACAAAAGAGGAAATTGAATTTAGTGTAATTGAAGAGACTAGAGTTAATAATACCAATTATTTGCTAGTAACAGAGGAAATGGAAAATGATGAAGAGGAAGAGGTTGCATATATTTTGAAAGACCTTTCAACCGCTGAAGATAAAGAAGCTAATTATGTTATAGTTGAAGATGATGATGAGATAGAATATGTTTCTAAAATTTTCTCTGAATTACTTGAAGATATTGATATTGAAAAATAATAGAACGAAAAAATTAAAATTATAGAAAGGATTATGACAGTTTACCGGTCTTTTAGCCGGATTAAGTGGGTAAATTGTGCGTGGAAATAAGAATTGAAAAAAGAAGTTGCTATAAATAAAGAAAAAATCAAAATCATACCATTAGGTGGTCTTGAACAGATTGGTATGAATATTACTGCATTTGAATATGGGGATAGTATTATAGTTGTGGATTGCGGTTTGGCATTTCCGGATGATGAGATGTTGGGGATTGATCTTGTTATTCCTGATATAACATATTTGAAAGATAATGTAGAAAAAGTCAAGGGTTTTGTGATTACTCATGGACATGAAGATCATATAGGTGCACTTCCGTACGTGTTATCACAGATAAATGTTCCTATTTATGCTACAAAGCTTACGTTAGGAATTATTGAAGGTAAACTTAAGGAACACAACCTTACTAAATCAGTAAAAAGAAAAATTGTAAAATATGGACAATCAATTAATCTTGGTTGTTTCAGAGTAGAGTTTATAAGAACAAATCACAGTATTGTTGATGCTGCTGCACTGGCTATCTTTTCACCTGCAGGAGTTATTGTTCATACAGGTGACTTTAAGATTGATTATACACCTGTATTTGGTGATGCTATTGATTTAACAAGATTTGGTGAATTAGGTAAAAAGGGTGTTCTTGCACTTATGTGTGACAGTACTAATGTTACAAGACAGGGCTTTACAATGTCTGAGAAGACAGTTGGTAAGACGTTTGATCATATATTTGCGGAGAATACTAAGAGAAGAATAATAATCGCTACATTTGCATCTAATGTGGATAGAGTACAGCAGATTATTAATTCGGCTTACAAGTATGGAAGAAAAGTTATAGTTGAAGGTCGTAGTATGGTTAATGTAATCAGTACGGCAAGCGAACTTGGCTATATTAATATTCCTGATAATACTTTAATTGATATAGAACAGATGAAGAATTATCCTGATGAGCAGATTGTTCTTATTACAACAGGAAGTCAGGGTGAGTCGATGGCAGCATTATCAAGGATGGCAGCATCGATTCATAGAAAAGTTACTATTAATAAAGATGATACTGTAATACTTAGTTCAACACCAATTCCTGGTAATGAAAAAGCAGTATCAAGAGTTATTAATGAACTTACAAGAAAAGGTGCTAATGTTATTTTTCAGGATACGCATGTTTCCGGACATGCTTGTCAGGAAGAAATAAAACTTATATATTCTTTGGTGAAACCAATGTATTCAATACCGGTTCATGGTGAATACAGACATTTAAAAGCTCAGGGTGAGCTTGCTGTTCAGATGGGGGTTGAACAAGATAATGTGGTAATACTTTCATCAGGTGATGTTCTTGAAATTGGAGAAGAAAGTGCGAAGGTGGTTGACCGTGTTCAGGCAGGTGGAATACTTGTAGATGGACTTGGAGTTGGAGATGTTGGTAATATTGTATTAAGAGACAGACAGAATCTTGCGGAAAATGGTATAATAATAGTCGTTATGACTTTGGAAAAATACAGTAATCAATTACTTGCAGGACCTGATATTGTTACCAGAGGTTTTGTATATGTAAGAGAATCTGAAAATCTTATAGATGAAGCTAAGCATGTTGTTGCGGAAGCAGTAGATGAGTGCCTTGATAGCAGGGTTTCTGATTGGGGAAAAATTAAGATGGTAGTAAAGGATACTTTAAGTGAATACCTTTGGAAGAAAATGAAGAGAAATCCTATGATTTTACCGATTATTATGGAAGTGGAATAAATAATAAAAGGATGGATAAAATACGTTTATAAAAATAGAAAAGAGGAATTAATTATGGAACTTGAAAAAATGGCAGAGGCTTTAGGAAATGCCCTTGTAGAAAGTGACATATATAGTAGATACATTAATGCTAGAGAGGAGCTTTCAAAAGACGAGAATCTCTTTGGCAGAACTCTTAGATTTAAAAAAGATTGCTTTTACCTTCATAATTGTAGTGATTCTGATAGGTTGGATAAGCTAAAAGGTATTTATGGAGAAAACTATGATATGGTGAATGATAAAAAGGTAAAAGAATATCTTGATGCAGAACTTGTATTATGTAGAACTGTTCAAATGATAAATAACATAATCATAGATAAAGTGGATATGAATACGGATTTTCTTGATTTGTAATTGTTCAGGGCTATGCTCTGAACAATTATATGAGTTTGTTTTGAATTTATAAAAAGAAAGTGTGAAACTATGAGTCGTTTAAAAAATACTTCAGTTGGAATGATGAAAATTTCAGTGAGCATATTTATATATACAATGCTTGTTGTTTGTATGGTTTTACTGGCTACAACGGGATATGAATTTGGAAAAGATGTTTTTTCAGCAAAAGGTAAACAAAGTGCGCCTGGTGTGGATGTTAATATAAAAATTGAGGCGGGCTTAGGAAGAATGGATATTGCTGATAAATTATGGGACAATGGAGTTATAGATAATAAATTGGTTTTTTTTGTACAGACTTTATTGTATTGTGATGAAGTTAAAGAGTTTATTCCGGGAGATTATGTACTTAATACATCGTGGTCCGGAGAAGAAATTGTTGAAATATTGACAACGCCTAGAGAAAAGACTGAATAAGAAGGGAAATATCAATGATAGTAAATGAAAGAATAGTATCTTACATACATTCGTTAGAAAAGAGTAACGGAAATATATGTGATGAAATAGAAGAATATGCACATAAGACTTTTGTGCCGATTATCCGTAAAGAGATGGAAAGTTTTCTTAAGGTTATGATAAACATAAAACAACCTAAGAGTATATTAGAGCTTGGAACTGCTATCGGATATTCGGCAATTTTAATGGCAGGGGTTATGCCTGAGGGTTGTCATATCACAACAGTAGAGAATTATGAAAAGAGAATTCCGATTGCGAGAGCGAATATTATCAAAGCCGGATTTGAAGAAAAAATAACTTTAATAGAAGGTGATGCGTTGGAAGTTCTTAAAAATAATACTGAAGAGTTTGATTTTATTTTTATGGATGCGGCAAAAGCACAGTATCCGTATTACTTTGAAGAGATAAAAAGGATATTACCTATAGGTGGTATACTTATTGCGGATAATGTTCTTCAAGAAGGTGAGCTTATCGAAAGCAGATTTGCGGTAGAGAGAAGAAATAGAACAATACACTCAAGGATGAGAGAGTTTATTTATGATATTAAAAATTCTTCGGATTTTGAGACTACCATTGTACCTATTGGGGATGGTATAACTATGAGTGTTCGTGTTAGAAATTGAAAGGTTAAGGAAGGATTGCGATGAGTGAATTAATCAGAGATAATAAATTGAGAAGACACCCTGAACTTTTAATTCCTGCAAGTAGTTTGGAAGTATTAAAAGTTGCTGTAATATTTGGGGCAGATGCTGTATATATAGGTGGAGAGGCATTTGGACTCAGAGCTAAGGCTAAGAATTTTACACTTTCTGAGATGAAGGAAGGTGTTGAGTTTGCTCATGCTCATAATGTTAAGGTGTATGTAACTGCTAATATACTTGCTCATAACAGAGATTTAGATGGGGCATATGAATATTTTAATGAATTAAAAGATGTTAAACCTGATGCACTTATAATTTCTGATCCGGCAATATTTACAATTGCAAGAGAAGTTCTTCCTGATATGGAGATTCATATTAGTACTCAGGCAAATAATACAAATTATGGTACATTTAATTTCTGGTACAAGCTTGGCGCAAAAAGAGTTGTTACAGCAAGAGAGTTATCACTTGAAGAAATTAAAGAGATAAGAAAAAATATACCGGAAGATTTAGAGATAGAGACATTTATTCATGGAGCTATGTGTATTTCTTATTCGGGAAGATGCTTGCTAAGTAGTTTTA
This sequence comes from Lachnospiraceae bacterium, assembly GCA_017416465.1. Taxonomy (GTDB): domain Bacteria; phylum Bacillota; class Clostridia; order Lachnospirales; family Lachnospiraceae; genus Bovifimicola. The sequence continues at coordinate 16,726 of JAFQCK010000101.1, forward strand.
TGGCTGGAAGAGATGCTAATCAGGGAGCATGTACTCATCCTTGCAGATGGAAATATTCTGTTGTAGAGGAATCAAGACCGGGAGAATATATGCCTGTTTATGAAAACGAACGTGGAACATATATATTCAATTCTAAAGATTTATGTATGATTGAACATATTCCTGACATTGTTGATTCAGGAATTGATAGCCTTAAAATAGAGGGAAGGATGAAGACTGCGCTATATGTTGCTACTGTTGCAAGGACTTATAGAATGGCAATTGATGATTATAAGAAAGATATCGACTATTATAAATCAAGACTTCCGTTTTATCGTGAAGAAATTGCGAAATGTACTTACAGACAGTACACTACCGGATTTTTTTATGGAAAACCTGATAATACAACGCAGATATATGATAGTAATACTTATAATAAAGAATATACTTATTTAGGATTGATTAAAGGCGTTAAAAAGAAATCTGAATTGGTAAGTGAATGTTTGGATGTTGATAAAGATATACATTTGTATGAAATTGAACAACGTAATAAATTTGTACTAGGTGAAGAAATTGAAATAATGAAGCCTGATGGGCAAAATGTTATAGTAACAGTTAAAGAAATATATGATGCAGATGGAAAAATGCTTGAATCTGCACCACATCCAAAACAACAGTTATTTATTAACTTAGGAACTGAAATGGATGAATTTGATATATTGAGAAGAAAAGAAAAATAAAATAGGAAATGCACTATTATGCACCACAAAACATAAATTATATAAAATGCTTTGAGGTGCTTTCTTTTTGAATATTTTTTTTGAACCATTAACAAAGGAAGAAGAAGAATATTATTTAAAACAATATAAAGATGGTGACCAAAGAGCAAAAGAAATTTTGATAGAAAGAAATTTGAGATTGGTGGCTTATATTGCAAAAAGATATGTGAAAAATGAGGCATACAGGTCGTTAGAGGATATGATATCTGTTGGAACGATAGGACTTATCAAGGGAATTATAAGTTTTGATGAAAATAAAGGAAAGCTATCAACATACATTGCGAGATGTATAGATAATGAAATTTTGATGATGTTAAGAGGAGAAAGAAAAAAATCAAGAGAAATATCAATGTATGAGTCTATTGGTTCGGATTATGAAGGAAATGTTATAAGTTTGATTGATATTATGGAGAGTGATGATGAAAATATTGATGTTCAAATTGAGGTAAGAGAAGATATAGAAAAATTAAATAAAATAATAAAACAGGAATTAAATGCAAGAGAATATGAAATAATAAAATTCAGATATGGTTTGGAGAACTCTAAAGAAATTACGCAAAGGGAAGTTTCGGAAAAATTAGGTATTTCAAGAAGTTATGTAAGTAGAATTGAAAAAAAAGCACTTGAGAAATTAAAAAAAGCTATGGAGTGAACAAAGATGTATTGACACTATTTAAAAAAGTGTTAGAATAAGAAATTGTGTAAATTTAAGAAACGGAGGATAATTATGTCTTACGAAATATTTAAAGATTTAGCGATTATTATAATAGCAGCAAAGTGTTGTGGTTTATTGGCTAGAAAATTACATGCACCAATGGTTGCAGGAGAAATAGTTGCGGGATTGTTAATTGGTCCGAGTATACTTGGATTGGTAAAGCAGACTGATTTTATTGCGATGATGGCGGAAATTGGTGTGATTCTTATTATGTTTAATGCAGGGCTTGGAACGGATTTAAGAGACTTAATAAAAACAGGACCAAAGGCGCTTCTTATTGCATGTGCAGGTGTAGCGGTTCCTTTGTTAGGAGGGTATTTATTATATAGTGTTTATTATGGTTTTGCACCGTCGGGGTCAGATAAATTCTATGAAGCGTTGTTTATAGGTGTTATTATGACTGCGACTTCTGTAGGAATTACAGTTGAGACGCTTAGGGAATTGGGAAAATTAAAAGGTTTGGTTGGTACAACAATACTTAGTGCGGCTATTATTGATGATATTATTGGTATTATTGTATTAACTTTTGTTGTAGGTTTTAAAAGTTCAAGTGTATCACCGGCAAATGTTATAAGAAATACAGCACTGTTTTTTGTTCTTTCTATAGTTATAGGAATGGTTATTTACTATATATTTAAAAAGTTAGATGATAAAAGACCACATAGTAGAAGAATACCTATATTTGGATTGGCATTATGTTTTGCATTGGCGTATGTTGCAGAAGAATATTTTGGTATTGCAGATATAACAGGAGCATTTGTTGCCGGAATAATTCTTTGTAACATTAAAGATTCTGATTATATTGCAGAAAAAATGGATATTAGTTCCTACATGTTGTTTGGGCCGATTTTTTTTGCTAGTATCGGGCTTAAGACAAATATAGAAGGATTAACTAAGAGTTTGTTGATATTTTCATTATTATTTGTTGTAGTTGCACTTGTGACCAAGATTATAGGTTGCAGTTTAACGGGAAGAATTTGTGGATTTAAGAACAAGGATTCATTAAAAATAGGTGTTGGAATGATGACTAGGGGAGAGGTAGCACTTATAGTTGCACAAAAGGGTTTGGCAGTAAAAATGATTAACCCTGTATATTTTACAACTGTAATATTATTAATAATAACTTCATCGTTAGTATCTCCTTTGGCAATGAAAATGTTGTATAAGAATGATAAAGAATAGTGTATGGTTAAGATATAAAATTATATTTAATAAAATTTTTATAAAACTTCTATAACGAATGTTATGGAGGTTTTTTTGTTTATAAAATAAGTAGTTAAAAAAATTTAGTAAATTTGTTCAATAAATCCTTGAAAAGTATCTTGTATTTGTGAAAAAGTGCTTTTATTTTAGTGTGTTTTATGGTAGACTATTGATATTATTGGAAAAAGAGGGACAGCGTATGGCAAGATATAATAAAATACGATTAGGTGACTGCCTTGTTCAAAAAGGAATGATTAATGAAGAACAGTTAGAGCAGGCCCTTGTCAAACAGAAAGAGAATGGTACTAAGCTTGGTGAAACAATTGTAGATATGGGACTTGTTTCGGAAAATGAGATGATTGATATTCTCGTTGACCAGTTAGGTATTGAATATGTTGATGTTCGTAAGATAAAGGTTGATGAAGAAGCGGCAAAGCTTCTTAAGGAAGAATTCTTAAGAAAGAATGTTCTTCTTCCTATAGGCTACGATGAGTTGGTTCCTAATGTTTTACGAGTTGCGATGGCAGATCCGATGGATATTATTGCTATTGATGATATTTCTATTATAACGAATATGCAGGTTGAACCGATATTATCAACTAAAGCCCAGATTAATATGGCTATTGATAAGATTTATGGTGCAACACAAGCTATGCAGGCTGCGGAACAGTACCGTAAGGAACGTGAGAAGGATAAAGAAAAAGCCGGTCTTCTTAATATGGATGAGTCTCAAGCTGATTCTGAACTTGAGAATTCACCTATCGTACAGCTTGTTAGAAGTATTCTTGAACAGGGTGTAAGAAGAAGAGCCAGTGATATACATATTGAAGCATTGGAGTTTCAGGTTAGGGTAAGATTCAGAATTGACGGTGCGTTAGTACAGATTATGACATATGATATTGACTTCTTACCGGCTATTGTAGCCAGAATTAAGATTATTGGTGGAATGGATATTTCAGAAAAGAGAAAGCCACAGGATGGTCGTATAGCTATGACTGTTGATAGAAGGGAATATGACGTCCGTGTATCTATATTACCGACTGTTAATGGAGAAAAAGTCGTTATGCGTCTTACTTCTAAAGAAAATCTTACAAGAGATAAGAAAAACCTTGGATTTTCAGAAGAAGAGCTTGAGAAGTTTGATAGAATTCTTAAAAATCCGCATGGAATTATCCTTGTAACAGGACCTACAGGTTCAGGTAAGTCGACAACTCTTTATACAGCATTGAGCGAACTTAATACTGAAGATGTAAATATTATTACTGTTGAGGATCCGGTAGAAGCAAATATGGAAGGAATTAATCAGGTACACGTTAATGAGAAAGCTGGTCTTACATTTGCAAGTGCCCTTCGTTCGATTCTTCGACAAGATCCGGACATAATTATGATTGGTGAAATTCGAGACGGTGAAACTGCAGGTATAGCTGTTAAAGCGGCTATCACAGGTCACTTGGTTGTTAGTACACTTCATACTAATGGTACAGCAAGTACAGTAACCCGTCTTGTGGATATGGGTATGGAGTCTTATCTTATAGGTGATGCTTTAGTAGGTGTTATTGCACAGCGACTTGTAAGAAGACTTTGTCCTGATTGTAAAAAACTAAAGTATGCAACGGATGAAGAAAAGAGAGTTCTTGGAGTTGATCCGTTAGAAAGTATTACTATATATGAACCGAATGGATGTGATGCATGTGGTGGAACAGGATATCATGGACGAATCGGTGTTTACGAGATTATGCCTGTGACTAATGATTTAAGAATTAAGATAGCAGCAGGAGCAAGAGCTGATGAAATTAAAGAACAGGCTGTTTCGGAAGGAATGAATACCTTAGCGGTAAGTGCAGCTAAATTGTGTGTTCAAGGTGTGACTTCGTTTAAAGAAGCACTTAAGATTGCTTATGAATCAGAGTAAGGAGGACAATGCAGATGTTGACAATTGAAGATTTATTAACGGTTGCAGCGGGAGCTAATGCTTCCGATGTACATATTACAGTAGGTGTACCGCCTAAGATGAGAGTAAATGGTGAACTTCTTGATATGGATTATCCAAGACTTATGCCGGATGATTCTGAAGGAATAATTATGAGTATTCTTGATAAACGTCATAAAGCTATTTTTGATGAGAGAGGAGAAGTTGACTTTTCAATATCTATTCCGCAAATTGGACGATATCGTGTAAATATTTTTAAACAACGTGGTTCAATGGCAGCTGCACTTCGTGTGGTTGGTACAGAGATACCTAATCCTGATATGTTGGGTGTTCCTAAGGCTGTTCAGGATTTGCATAAGAGAAAAAGAGGACTTGTTCTTGTAACAGGACCTACAGGTTCTGGTAAGTCGACAACTCTTGCATCTATTATAGATTTAGTGAATACTAATACAACTTCACATATTATTACATTGGAAGATCCTATTGAGTATATGCATAAGCATAAAAAAGCTATGGTAAACCAAAGAGAAGTTGGTCTTGATACACTTTCATATAATAATGCGTTAAGAGCAGCACTTCGTGAAGATCCGGATTGTATTCTTGTAGGTGAGATGCGTGACTTTGAAACTATTTCTATAGCTATTACAGCGGCTGAAACAGGTCATTTGGTATTTTCAACATTACATACAATTGGTTCTGCTGCAACTATTGACCGTATTATTGACGTATTCCCTACTCATCAGCAACAGCAGATCAGAGTACAGTTATCCATGGTATTAGAAGCGGTTATATCACAGCAGCTTATTCCGACAGCAGATCATAAACGAAGAGTAGCTGCGTTTGAAGTTATGATAACTAATCCTGCGATTAAGAATCTTATTCGTGAAGGTAAGACTTATCAGATTCAGTCTATGATTCAGACTAATAAAAAGATTGGTATGCAGACTATGGATGATGCTTTATATGATTTATATAGAAGAGGTGAGATATCTGCAGAAAAATGTGCTTCATATGCACAGGATATTGTGAATATGGATAAACGTTTAAGGGGATTGATATAATTGTTTTGTTGATATGTTAAAAGTGTTAATATAGTAAAAGTGCTGTAAAAGATATGTATATTGTTGTTAAAAATTGTACAAAAATATTAACAAAGTATTAACAAATTTAAAACAAGTAGTAAAAAAATGCGTATTATGATATAATTCTAGTACACTAAGTGTTCGATGCATATATGAATATGTAAATACTCATAGAGAGGAGTGCGAAAATGCCAAGTTTTAAATATGTCGCATATGGTAAAGATGGTAAAGAAATAAAAGGCTCGATAGAGGCTGAAAGTCAAGAAGCCGCTACAGCCCAGATTAAGGCTGATGGATTAATACCTACATCAGTAGTTGCAGCAGGTCTTTTGGATAAAGATTTGAATTTTGATATTGGTGGTGGAGGTAAGGTTACACCTAGAGATTTAAGTGTATTCTGTAGACAGTTTGTAAGTATTACAACAGCAGGTGTTGCTATTGTAGATGCTTTGGAGATGTTGGCGGATCAGACGGAAAGTAAAGCGCTTAAAGCAGCTATTATGGATACTAAACTTTCGGTTCAGAAAGGTGAAACTCTTGCTAATAGTATGGCAAGGCAAGGCAAAGTATTTCCGGATATTATGATTAACATGGTTGCAGCCGGTGAAGCGTCAGGTAATCTTGAAACTGCTTTTGATAGAGTAGGTGTTCAGTTTGAAAAACAGACAAGACTTAATGCTTTGGTTAAGAAATCTTTGATTTATCCTATAGCATTGATGGTTGTAATTGTAGTTGTAGTTATTGCAATGATGGTTTTAGTTATCCCGACATTCTCGGATATGTATGCAGATATGGGTCAGAAATTACCTTGGATCACACAGATGTTAGTGGATTGTAGTGATTTTATTATGACAAAATGGTATGTTTTGATTATAGCTGTAGTGTTGATTGTTGTGGCGTTTAATGTTTTTGCAGCTACTAAGACAGGTACATATATTTTGGCTACGATATCTATGAAGGCTCCGGTTTTTGGAACTCTTACAGTTAAGACGGCAGCAGCTAACTTTGCAAGAACTTTATCAACACTTACGGCTTCTGGTATTTCGATGATTGAAGCGTTGGAAATTGCGGGTAATACAATGAAGAATGTGATATTTAAAGATGCTGTGTTAGAAGCTAAAGATAAAGTTGCGCAGGGGCGCCCGTTATCAGAACCGCTTAAAGTTGGAAAAGTATTTCCAAATATGATTGTTCATATGATTGGCATCGGTGAAGAAACCGGTAATATGGAAGAAATGCTTGTTACAGCAGCTTCGTATTATGAAGAAGAGGTTGAAGTTACAACGCAGTCTGTAACAGCTCTTATTGAACCGCTTATTATTGTTGTAATGGCGGCTATTGTAGGCGTTATTATTATGGCGATTCTTATTCCGATGTTTGGAATGTATGAAATTGCAGGTGAAGCTTAAAAAATGGTATATTTTATCTGACACATACCTGACAGATAATTTATATAGAAAAAATTAAATTAAGAAAAGGAGAATGAAACTATGAAAAAAATGAATAACAAAGGTTTCTCGTTAATTGAATTAATTATCGTTATTGCTATTATGGCTATTTTAGTAGCGATTATTGCACCAAACTTAACAAAATATCTTGGTTCTTCTAAGAAAGAGACAGATAAGAAGAATCTTGACGAAGTTGTAGCACAGGTTAAGAACTGTATCTCTGATGCATCTATACAGGATATTAAAATTACAAGTCCTGGAAATGTGGCTACATATGAGTTTGTAAAATCAGGTGCAACATATGCTGTAACAATGAGTAATGGTGTTACATCGTTTGGTCAGTTGGTTGCAGATGCTTTAGATGGGGCTTCTACAACAAGTAAAGTTAATACAAGCTCTGATGGTATTCTTGTAACAATTTCATTAAAATCAAATGGTGGATATGACGTAAAAGCACAATTTAATTAAAATATAGAGTGAGGAGAAAGTAGCTATGAATGAAAAAGGATTTTCACTGATAGAGTTGATAATTGTGATTGCAATTATGGCTATTTTGATAGCTATTATCGCTCCGAATTTAACTAGATATTTACATCGCTCTAAGGAAGAGACGGATATAAGGAATATGGATGAAGTTAGACATCAAGTGCTTAATTGCATATCAGAAGCAGCTACAAAAAATATTGGAGTTATTTCTGGTGGATTAACAACTGCGTATTATGAACTTGAGTATGATTCGTCTAATGAAGCAACAAAGGCTGTTTCTAAGAGTGATGGAGTGGATGAATTTGCTAGTTTACTGACTGACACATTGGCAGATGCGACTACTGTAAGTTCGAAAGATAAATCGAAAAATAAGATGGAAATTAAAATTTCTAAAAGTGTAAATAAAGGATATGATGTGAGTGTTAGATACACTTCATAAAAATAAAGTTGGAGATTTGTATAGATGTATATTTGGATGATTGTTTTTATGATATATGGAATTGTTATAGGAAGTTTTTTGAATGTATGTATATACAGGATTCCAAAAGAAGAAAGTGTTATTACTAACCGTTCGCATTGTATGGAATGTGGTGAGCAAATCAAGTGGTATGATTTAATACCACTTGCGAGCTACATTGTTTTAGGCGGTAAATGCAGAAGTTGCAAGACTAAGATTTCTATTCAGTATCCATTAATTGAATTTGTTAATGGTTTCGGGTATGCGATAATAATACTGACTAATGGAGTTGGTCTTAAAAGTATATTGTATTGCTTATGTGCTTCTGCAATGTTAGCGCTGAGTGTCATAGACTGGAGGACGTTTGAGATTCCAGTGGCCTTTAATATCTTCATCGGTATTTTAGGCATTATAAGATTACTTACGGATATTGAACATTGGCATACATATGTTATAGGTTTTGTTTCAGTAAGTGGTTTTTTATATTTAATTTATATTATAACTAAAGGAAGAGGTATAGGTGG
>JAFQCK010000102.1 GCA_017416465.1 Lachnospiraceae bacterium
GCAAAGTGCCATTCTTCAGCATTTCTGGTTCAGATTTTGTTGAATTGTATGTTGGTGTTGGTGCAAGCAGAGTTAGAGACCTTTTCGATAACGCAAAAGCAAATTCACCATGTATTGTATTTATTGATGAAATTGATGCTGTAGCCAGAAGAAGAGGTACAGGTATGGGCGGTGGCCATGATGAAAGAGAACAGACACTTAACCAGTTACTTGTAGAGATGGATGGTTTTGGTGTGAATGAAGGCATTATTGTAATGGCTGCTACAAACAGAGTAGATATTCTTGACCCGGCTATTTTACGTCCGGGACGATTTGATAGAAAAGTATTAGTTGGAAGACCTGATATAAGAGGCAGAAAAGAAATTCTTGATGTTCATGTTAAGAATAAACCTGTTGGTGATGATGTAGACCTTGATAATGTGGCTCAGACTACAGCAGGATTTACAGGCGCAGATTTGGAAAATCTTCTTAATGAAGCAGCAATTTATGCTGCTAAGCAGGGAAGAAAGTTCATTACACAAGCGGATATTAATCGTTCTTTTGTTAAGGTTGGTATTGGAACTGAGAAGAAGAGTAGAATAATTTCGGAAAAAGAAAAGAGAATAACTGCTTTTCACGAGTCGGGTCATGCGATATTATTCCATGTTCTTCCGGATGTTGGACCTGTTCATACAGTTTCGGTTATTCCTACAGGAATGGGGGCTGCAGGTTACACAATGCCACTTCCTGATAAAGATGAAATGTTTAATACAAAGGGCAAGATGCTTCAGGATATTATGGTTTGCCTGGGTGGTAGAATTGCTGAAGAAATGGTACTTGACGATATTACAACAGGTGCTTCGCAGGATATTAAGCAGGCAACAGCAGCTGCAAAAGCGATGGTTACAAAATATGGTATGTCTGATAAATTAGGACTTATTTGTTATGGTGATAACGAAGATGAAGTGTTTATCGGAAGAGATTTGGCGCATGCAAGAGGTTATGCTGATGGAACAGCAAGTATGATTGACAGTGAAGTAAAACGTATTGTAGATGATTGTTATGCTAAGGCCAAGAAGATTATCGAAGATAATAAAGATGTGCTTTATAAGTGTGCAGAGCTTCTTATGGAAAAAGAAAAAATTCATCAGGAAGAATTCGAAGCTTTATTCGAAAACAAAGAAATTGTGGATAATGGTGAAAAAATTATTGAAAAATTAGAAGATTAAAATAAGAAGAGTTGAAAGGGTTCGTCAAAGTGCACAAAAAAATACTATAACTTTTGTAATGTTTGTGCAGACTTTTCTCTTGCAAGGTGTTATACTACGTATTGTAAAAACCCCCCAATACATTATATAGTTTTTGCTACACCCCATAAGAAACGAAATACCTTCTCCTAAAAAGGACAGCAACGTAAGCTGTCCTTTTTAACTTTTTGTGAGAAGGATATTATTTTAAAAGTGGTTGCATTTATGCATTATTTATAATAAAATCTAATAATATTAATAAATGAAAGGATTTAATTGAGGTAAATATGAATTTCGATCTAAGTTGTTTGGGTAAGAACGAAAAGAAACTTCTTTATATACAGAATATGAGACCTGTGTTAAACAGGGATGCTTTTTTTAGTGATGAAACAGAAGGATATAGAACTCCTGCTGAACCGGATAAGTTTGAAGATGTTACAGTTAGATTTAGAACAGAAAAAGCTAATGCGGATTTTGTTTATATATGTGTTGGTGAAGAAGAAATAGCTATGAAAAAAGCTTCTTCTGATAAAATGTTTGACTATTATGAACATACCTTTAAATTAGAGGATAAACAGATAAGATATTATTTTAAAGTAGTAACAGGATTTGAAGTGTGCTATTTTGATAAATCAGGTGCTATAGATTCAAGAATTGGTTGGTACGATTTTGTTATTACACCTGGTTTTAAGACGCCTGACTGGGCTAAGGGTGCAGTAATGTATCAGATATATACAGATAGATTTTGTAACGGTGATAAATCTAATGATGTAGAAACAAGAGAATACAGTTATATTGGTGACTATGCCGTTAAAGTTGAGGATTGGTCAAAGTATCCTGCAACAATGGGTGTTAGAGAATTTTATGGCGGAGATATTCAGGGCGTTTGGGATAAACTTGATTATCTTGAAGACTTAGGTGTTGAGGTTATTTATTTTAATCCGATGTTTGTTTCACCGTCTAACCATAAATATGATATTCAGGATTATGATTATATTGACCCTCATTTTGGTAAAATTGTAAAGGATGAAGGTAATGTACTCCCTGAAGGGAATCATTTTAATAGAGATGCTACTAAATATATTTCAAGAGTAACTGATATGGCGAACCTTGAAGCATCTAACAAATTCTTTGCGGAATTTGTTGAAGAAGTTCATAAAAGAGGTATGAAGGTTATTCTTGATGGGGTATTTAATCATTGTGGTTCATTCAATAAATGGCTTGATAAAGAGCAGATATATGAGAATCAGGAAGGTTATGCAAAAGGTGCATATGTATCAGGTGATAGCCCATATAGAACCTTCTTTAAGTTTTTTGAGGAAGCTTGGCCATATAATAATCATTATAATGGATGGTGGGGACATGATACTTTACCAAAGCTTAATTATGAAGAATCTCCAAAATTACACGATTATATTTTGAATGTAGCTAAGAAATGGGTTTCCCCACCATACAATGTTGATGGTTGGAGACTTGATGTGGCAGCGGATTTAGGTCAGAGTGGGGAATATAACCACAAGTTCTGGAAAGAATTTAGAAGCGCTGTTAAAGAAGCTAATCCGGAAGCAATTATTTTGGCAGAACATTATGGTGATCCCGGTTCATGGCTTCAGGGAGATGAATGGGATACTGTCATGAACTATGATGCATTTATGGAGCCTATTACATGGTTTTTAACCGGTATGGAGAAACATAGTGATGAGAAACGTGATAATATGCGTGGAGATTCATATTCATTTTTTGCTTCTATGAGACATCATATGTCAAGATTTCAAGGAAATTCTATGCTTGTAGCTATGAATGAATTATCTAATCATGACCATTCAAGATTTATGACTAGAACTAATGGTAATGTTGGTAGAGTTGCAACGGCAGGTCCACAGGCAGCAGAGATGTATACTAATAAAGGTATAATGAAGGAAGCTGTTCTTATGCAGATGACATGGCCGGGAGCACCTACACTTTATTATGGTGATGAAGCAGGCGTATGTGGATGGACTGATCCGGATAACAGAAGAACTTATCCATGGGGACATGAAGATAAAGAACTTATTGATTTTCATAGAGAAGCTATTAAGATACACAAAGATAACATCGCTCTTAGAAGAGGTTCATTTAAGATATTACATGGTGAATATAACGTTTTAGGATATGGAAGATTTCTTGAAGATAATGTTATTGCAGTAGTAGTTAATAATAACAATTATGAAAAGGAGATAAGATTTCCTGTATGGTCTTTAGGAGTAAGTAATGATGATAAGATGGAGAATCTTATAACATCATGGGGAGATTCATACAAGTTAGAAAATACTGAATATGAAGTTCAAAATGGTAAGATTACCGTTAAAATACCGGCTTTTGGGGCAGGAATATTCAGGAAGAAAGTAGATAAATAAAAAAGTACTTGAATTTTGCCTTATATTATGTTATAAATATAAGGCATTATTAAATGGATGGTTTCCCGAGTGGCCAAAGGGGACAGACTGTAAATCTGCTGCAAATTGCTTCGGTGGTTCGAATCCACCACCATCCATTGTGTATCATTGATACACTTCTTTATTTTATAAAGATGCCGGCGTGGCGGAACTGGCAGACGCACAGGACTTAAAATCCTGCGGGACTAATCTCCCGTACCGGTTCGATTCCGGTCGCCGGCATTAGTTTAAAAAGTGAAATCTCCTGGAAGTATGAGTACGTCAGGGGATTTTTTTGTATGGATAATTTTTTGTGTTCTTTTCGTATGGAAATGACGTTATTAAAAGTTTTAATGTGTATCTTATGATAGTATTGAAATTATAAAAGTTATGTTATATTTTTAAAAGTTTTATAAAAGAGGAGACGAAACAGGATGGAAAAGAAAATTAATACAAATCGATTATTAGTGTGCGGAGGATTGTTAATTTTTATTATAATTGGTGTTATATTGATATGTACGTCAGTCAGTAGAATTAAAGAGGATGAAGATTTTGTTGAAAATGCAAAGCCGGTGGTGATATATGTAAATAAAGTATGTGAATCAAGCTCAGGTTCGGGAACAAGTAGGTCAACTACATATTGGGCGTATGTATCATATGAAATAGATGGAAAAGCATATTCTAATATTGAAGTTTATGAAGATGACGGGGCAGCACGATTAAAAGAAGGGGAGACTGTAAGTGCATTTTATCATAAAGATAAACCAACCTGGATAAGAGCTGATAAAGATTCAGCAATTTTTGGTAATGTTTTGGTGATATTACTTGGAGTTATGCTTTGTGTTATCGGTTTATTACCAATAATTTTAATATTTTTAGGAAAGTCAAATTTATAAAGTGTTCATTTAAAAGAAAGGAGAATATATATGAAAACAGGAGATAAGTTAATAGTTTTTTTTGCGGGGGTAATTTTTTTAATAGTTGGAATTGTATTAATTAATAAGTCGAATGGCTGGAAAGAAGAGGAGAAAGATTTTAATAAAAATGCGAGAGAAGTAGCGGTATACGTTAATGAAGTGAAAAGCTATAGAAAATGGCATAGGAATAAGAAACGGAGTTCGGAAATCAAATATAAAGCGTATGTAACATATGAGATTGATGGTAAAACATATTCTAATATAGAAATTCCGGATAATGCTGGAGCGGAGTATTTAACAGAAGGCACAAATGTGATGTTGTATTATCATAAAGACAAACCAACATGGCTAAGAGTTGAAAAAGAAGATAATGGAGATGGTAGCAACGTACCTAAAGTTCTAGGGTATGTATTTGGTGGATGTGGTTTATTGATAATGTATTTAGCTTTTTTTGGAAAAACAGGATATTAAGGAGGGAAAGAAAATGCAAAAAAAAGTAAGTAATATTTTTTGTGGAATATTATTATGTGTAGTAGGTTTTTTTGTTATTACTTCAGGAAATACTGCTGGGAAAGAGCAGAAGGAATTTAATAAGAATGCAAAAAAAACCACTGCAACTGTTTCAGATGTTCAGAAAGAAACTGTAAGAGAACGTTATAAAAGAAATGGAAGAACAAAATATAGAACAAAAACTAGGTATATAGCATATTTAAATTATGAAGTAAATGGTGTTAGTTATTCTAATGTAGAACTTAGTAGTGGGGCATCAAATTTATCAGAAGGTCGAAGTGTGGTGATTTATTATAATTCCAAAAAACCTAGAGAAATTGCGTTGAATTTATCAGACCCTGGAACAGTGAAAACATCAATGACTTTAGTAGGGCTTGTTTTTCTTGTGCCAGGTGCTTGGATACTATTTAAGGCAATTAAAGAAATACAGAATAGCTAAATAATTAAAGATGGAGAGAAAAACAAGTGGATGAATTTTTGAAAATAATTAAAGAACTTAAGAATAAAAATAATACATTTGTGGCAGAACTTTCAAATGGAAAGATTTATAAGACAAGTGGATGCAATGTAGAAATATTACTATCTAAATTAAATGAAGATGAAGAGTTTTTTATGGACAGTATGGTAGGAGTTAAGAAGCTTGGCAAGGCGGGAGCATTATTGTTAGTTCACGCCAATGTGTGTGGAGTTTATGCGGCTGACATAACTAATGAAGCTATAGAGGTACTTGAATATTTTGCGATAGAAGTTGAATATGAAAATATTGTGGGTGCTGATAAGATTTCAAATGGAACAAAAATGAGCAATGCTAAAAAGAAATCGTATACAGAAGCAATAAGAGAGATTGAAGACCCAATGGAAGCGTTTGAAATATTAAATTCATTAGTTTAAAGTGTTGTCACTAAAAACAAAGAAATTGTATAAAAGCAGAAGTTTTTTGTGAGTTTTCACAAAAATGGAAAAATTGCTTGACAATAAGAAATAGGTATTGTAGAATATGCCTTGCGTGTAAAAGTTAAGTCTTTTGCAACGTGCCCAGATAGCTCAGTTGGTAGA
>JAFQCK010000016.1 GCA_017416465.1 Lachnospiraceae bacterium
AGTGACCCCTAAATTTAGAAAGCAATTGAAAAAGGAACATTCTCCGGAAAAATAATCATACTTAAAAAGTATTGATTTTAGGAGAATGTTCCTTTTTTGTTATTCAGGAGTTAAAAATCGGTATTTACCGACAACTCCATACATTTTTCAAAACGATATCTCTCTGCTCTTTTAAAAACCTCTTCAATAGCCCCAGGTAATAAACGATATCTACCGGCCAATTGCTCATAATCCAAGCTTTCCTCTACTAAATATTTTTTTCCAATACACTTCCACAAAGAAAGACTTTCTTTTAAACTTATTTTTTTAAAAGAAATTTGATGTGCAGATAGTGCTAACCTATGAACAATTGTACTTTTAGGATCAACACCAATAAATACTAATGTATATTCAGATAAAATTTCTCTTACATATCTTGTAACGTCAGAGCTTTCCTCTGTACAATTATGTAAATTCAGATATAATAGACATCCATTAACCATACACTTAAAATGAATCTCTTGTAAAATATCCTCTAACTCCTTATACGATTTCTCTAATAGAATTGATATATTAATTTCACATAACCTATACCCTAATCTTTTAGATACTTCTCTACAAAAAAATTTTTTCCCTGCTCCTATACGACCTTTCAATTCAAATATTAGCTGATTTTCTATTTTTTCTTCTAATTGACGTCGTGCTACTGTAAGGCACCAATCTAACTCCTCACTACGAATTACTGATTGCTCTTTAACACCTGAATGTATATTCATAATTCCTTTTTTATACAACTTTATATCGTCTTGTTGACATAACCATAAATATACATATTCTCTTAAACAAAACTGACTATCATATAGATTTTCAAATAATTCATTCTTTATTCTGCTATCTGTAATTAATTGAGTCACATCATATTCTATCCCTATATAATGAGCTAATGCACAAATCAAAAATGCATCCGGTTTACTTCTCTTTGTATCTCCCTGCAATATTAGAAAACTTTTTTCATATTTAGGAGCACAACGATATGCATATGTTATAACAATACTAAAAATCCATAATTCATTTAATTCATACAAATAACATAATTGTGTCATTCTTGATGAATCTGTATCAACCTCATTTGTTTTTATTACTTCTAACAGGCTTTTCCACATATTTTTCAAAGTTGAAGTTGATTGAGCATAATTTAATCCTTCAGTCATCGAAAAAATCAATTCTTCTTCCATAACCGGAAGTCCCGGCAAGTAAAATAATTCTTTAAAATCACATCTTTTATCTAAAACTTCTTTCAATAAAAGATTCACAAATTCACATACACCATTCAATATTGAATGATTATCATCTTTTTTATTCATTGCAAATTCTCCCACATATTTTATTAATGTTTATATTCAAGCTAACCTTCTATCGCCAACTTCATCATATCTCTAAAATATGCATCTGTTACTTTCATTGCAAGCATAATTAACTCCTTCATCCATATTTCACTCTCTTCTCCTAATGAAATCTTTTGAGATAATCGAAAATTAATCTGCCCATCTTCCATATCCATATAAAAAGCTCCCATCTTAAGCTTACTTGTGATATTTCCTAACGCAACAACCGCCTTTGTTCGCATTCTTTCCGGCACTTGAAAAGGATATGCCGTAACTATAAACAGTATCTGCTCTTCTTCCATTACACTCACTCTTGCATACCAGCTTCCATTATCTCCATTTACTGAAAAAACAATACCTTCCTCTTCTCTTTTTATTTCTATTTTTTCTTCATTAGCCCATTTTAAAACATAATCTAACAATTCCATAAATTCCTCCTGAACTTATATATTTCTTGCACCTTTCGGCAAAAAATTCGATTTTATATTTTGTGTATTTGATTCTTCCAATAAATCATCATACTTTTTGAACTGATTACTGTTTCCAACCCAACTAATAACTTTTTTAATATTTTCATTTTTTATAATATCAGTATTAGATTTCATTTTATCTACATATTCTTTTGAATAAATATCAACAACATTTTTTGCCGCATTTGAATTAAAATCTTTATCCTTTAGAGCAATTTTACTCTCTTGTTGTAAAAGAATCAATTTTCTACTATATTCTCCTTTTTTTTCATTTATAGTATTAAAAGATTTTTGTACAGCTTTTAACATATTTTCAGCATTTTTAACTTTCATATCGGATTTTAAAAGTTTTTCTTCAATCTGATCCATTTCATCAAAAATATTAATGACACTTTCACCTTTTACAACATCTTCTAAAGAGCCCGAAAAAATTTCCTTAAATTTCTCTCCTGTAGCAACAGCTAAAGAATTTCTAATAATATTAGCAGCACTAATTTTTTCTTCATTAAAAATCCTATCATCAAGTGTAATTTTTTCAGCAAAACCAAAAGATTTATATAGCAATTCCAGTTTTTCTTCAGGTGTTGCATTAATTTTTGTACCATCCGGGGCCTCATCTTTTAACACACACTTTAATAAATCTTTCATTTTGATTCTAGGATTATTCTCTACAATAAATCTAAAACGTTTTGGAAAATCTCTTATAGTTCTTTTAAACTTTACCCCTTCTCTATCATAACTATTTCTAAACTCCCTACGTTCAAATATTGCTTTCTCATTCAAAACTGAATAAAAAGAAGACTGGCTCTCATATAAAGATAAACCGGTATGAACAAACTTCGTATCAAAACAATACTGATATCTCTTATCTTCTTCACTAAAAGTATCAAATAAAAGATTAGCAAAAATAGGATTTCCATTTTTCGTTTTATAATCATATTCTTCTCGAATCCTCTTCAAATTTTCATCAGATACTTCCCCAAGTATTCTTGCTATCATTAAATCAACTGCTGCTTTTTTGTCAATTTCTTTATTTTCCTTGCTAATCGATTTTATTAATTCTTCTCTTTTTTTCAAATCGTTTTCATACTTTTTTTGAGCTTCCTTTTGCATTTTTTTATTTTCAATATTTGTATCATCAAGATATTTATAATCATTTCTATTTAATTCTTTAGGCATTTCCTTTTTTTCATATTTTTCTTTTTTGAATCCTCCCCACTCAGCTTTTTCTAAAACATCTTTTGATACACCTGATTTTTTTTCATATTGCTTTTTTTGATTATTAAATTCCTCTAACATTTTCTGTGCTGATTTTCTATCTTCATCTAGTGCTTTTTGGCTGTCTGTAAGCAAAGATATATACAATTGCACTTTATCTATCACTTCTTTAGTCACAGTTTCAATTTGAACATCCAAAGCTTCTTTATCATCCTTATTTAATATAATTAAAGTATTATCCCTCTTTTCTTTTAATTCACATAAAACAGCCCACGCATCCTCTGTTTCTTTTTCACTATTTTCTACTAACTTTTTAAGTTCCTCACTTGAATTCGAATTTACTTTCTCCGATTGATTGTTTTTATATTTCTTTCCAATTTCTTTCGAAAACCAACTTGCACTAAACTCTCCACTCTTTATGTTCCATCCTTTTGTCAAACCTTTTTGGTTATGGTCTTTACTTCCGGCACCATTAAATTCTAACTTTCCAAGTTCTTTTTTTAGCAATTCAAAACTAAATAACTGTTTATTCCAAAATAAAAACTTCACATTACTACTTAAATTCAATGCACCTTCTAAATTACCCCCTAACTTTCCTTCAAATTCAAAATCGTCTGACTGTCTGAGCTTTCCATCTTTTTCTTCGTACTTAAATTTTGTTTCTCCGCTCAAACCTCCTTCTATTTTTGTACCTAATTCTCCTCCTACTTTAAAATCCACATTAGCCAACACCGGAACGCCTAATTCAACTCCGGCTTCAGCAGCAATTGATGCTTTTCCTTCTGTCTTTACCTCTCCACCAAGCTTTAATTCATCCTGGTCTTCCCATTTTTCATCAAAACTCTTTCCACGTTCTACCGAAAATCCAATTTCACCTGCGATACTTGCTGATGGTTTAAAACCAAACTTCACTTGTACGCCCGGAATACCGGTAGGAATATATATATTCTCAGAAATATTCTGATCCATTAATTGAAAAAATGAACCCTCAGGATTTTCTGTTTCTACTTCTTTTTTTGCCGAAACTTCGATTTTCCCAGCTGGATAATCTATTTCTCCACCTAGGAATCCCATAAAATCCTCTACTTTATATTTTCCAAAAGTAGTTTTTTTCATTTTAGCTTGAATTCCTGTTAAATCTATCTTTGCCTCTTCACTTTTTGTCGCTACAGTTCCTGACATTTTACAGTTGAAAATCTTTAATAATTTATCATCCATTGAAAGTGTATTTTTTGCTTTATCAGGAAAGCTTTTTTCATCTTCATCATTTTTTTCAAAACCTTCCTGTTCAACCTTAAAACCTCTGTCCATTCTTAACGAGCCTGCATTTAAGTATCCATCATCAATAGAAAGATCCTCCATTGTAAATGTTCTTATAATACTCTCAGATTCATTTTCTTTCCCACCGATATTATTCAAATTCAAAGTAACCTCTGCATCAGACTCAAATTCAGCACTAAGATTTCCTATATTATCAATATTAAATTTCACTTTTTCAACTGCATCTTTTCCATACGCCTCACCTTTAACCGTCGTATCATCCTTCATAACTAAGTTATATGGAATTTTCAAAAACTTTACTTTACCTTCCCCTTTTATGTGAGCGTTCTCATTCTCTTCTTTTATAAATTCAAATTCTGCATCTTCTAATTTTGCAAAACCATCACGTGTAAATATTGACTCTTCAAACACGCTTGACTCTCTTGTAATTCCTTGTACTGCATCAGTAACTTCCAATTTTTTTGACGCTCCAATATTTTGGCTTCTTACATTTTGTTGAAATCCTTCTTTCATATAACCGCTTGAACCCAAATAAAAATCCACAAACTCTTTAGAAACATCTTGACTTTTATCAGATTTTTCTGAATTTTCACCAAAATTAAGTTGTGTCTTTACAGTTGCCGATTCATATAGTGCACCCCATTCCCTATCGAATTTATAATTATTCATAATAGTTGTAAAACCTTCAATTTCAGTTTCTGCTGTCTTTGCATTCAATACACCACTTTTATTATCTTCAACTTTTACATTCGACATTTTAACATCATTATCATTCAAATAAGCTTTTCCATTTTTTGCTTCAATATAATCTTGTTCTTTAACAGTGATATCTTCCAACTCTATAGAAAAACCATAAAAATTAGCGGTAGCAGACTTAGCATGTAAAATACCTTCTTTGCGCTCAGGTGCTTTTAAATAAAATGAAGTTGAACCAATATCAACAACATAATATGTTTTCAACCACTCTCCTGTATTTTTAAAATCAAACTCAGCTTTAAGTGCTTCATCATCCAAAACAGTGCTTGAATATTGTTCCACAACATCTTTTAATTCTCTTTTATTAGAAGGTTTAAGAATACCTTCACTATCCATCTCTACTTCTATTTTATCCACTAGGATATTTTGATTATATTTTATTTTAGTATCCCAAAACTTTAAAGACCCTTTTTCTGAATACGAACATTTTGTATATTCTCCTTGATTTAATTCCACCTCATAACCAGGCTGAGGATTGAACACAACCGGTTCTCTTAAATATGCACTAATTTCTATATCACTGTTATTTTTATTAGCATCCTGAATACTAATAAAATGCAACATAGCCAATTCAGCTTCTTTCTCTTCATTCACACCCATATTAGATGGTTTTAATAACATCTTACCTCCAGGCGAAAAGAAAACAACTGAATTACCACCATCCGGTTCTCCCTTTTTTGATACCATTCCACCCATTGTCAATGGATTTACGAAAACTCCTGTTTCCAGTTCTATATTTCCCTTATCAAATCTATAATTTGCTGTTGAAATAGTTTCCTGATTTTCAATTTCCGAAGCATTAAACTCAGTTTGAGGTAATAATATACTGTCAACTTGTTCTTCTGTATTAGGCAAAGTTATCTTGTCATATTTAGAACCACTATCTACAGGTAAAGTATATGGTTGCACCTGTGGTACAATTTCATACATATATTCTAATTTTACTTGCTGATTATGTATTCTTAGAAGTCGTTCTTTCCATTCCATATCAGACACTACTTCTTCTCTTCTAACAAAATCATCAACAACTTCACTCTTATTGGAAGTTTTTTTGACTTTTTCAGTTTTTGCTTTGCCTGTTTTTCCCACTACTTTCTTTGGCATATATTTTTTCTCTCTTTCTACATCAGTCCTAAAAGCTTACATTTTTATAAAAATACAATACTAAATAACATCTTTTTACGCTCATAATTTACTTTTCATTTTATCATTCTATTATTATTTATTTCAAAAATGGAGTGAAAAGTCATTTTAGCAGAGTGAATGGTAATGTAAAAAATTGAATATTTTTTTATGTCGTGATATACTATTTATTCATAGAAATTTGAAGGAGGTTACTTATGTTAAGAATCGCGATTTGTGATGATGAAATATCGTTTTTATCACAGATACAATCTATAATATCTGCATGGCACAATAATGCCTCCATAATTATTGATACTTTTAATAATGGAGATAGTTTATTACAATCACATTCAAATTCTCCTTATGATATAATTTTACTTGATATTGTTATGCCAATATTTAATGGAATTGAAGTTGCAAAAGAACTACGCGAATATGACAAATCAGTAAAAATTGTCTTTCTTACTTCATCAAAAGAATATGCTGTAGATTCATATACAGTAAAAGCAAACAATTATCTGTTAAAGCCTATCAACACCACTAAACTGTATACGTGTTTAGATGAGCTTTACATTGAAATAAAAAACAATCAAAAAAAAATCCTTATCAAATGTGCTAATGCAATACATAAGGTTTCTCTGTGCGATATTGAATTTATTGAAGCTCAAAACAAACACACATTGTTCACTTTAAGCAACAAACAAACATTAGAATCTATTGAATCACTTTACATTCATTCAGATAAACTTGTATTAGCAGATGGTTTTTTCAAGTGTCATCGTAGCTATATTGTTAATATTAACCACATTGATACCTATACCTCAAAAGAAATCCGCATGTACTCGGGTTATCGTATTCCAATATCAAGGAATTGTCAGTCAGATTTTGAGAATGCATACTTTTCTTATACCTTCAAAAAGGCAGGTGAATTTATTTGACAGAAAATATTTTTTCCATAATTGAACTCATTATTGTATTTTTTTTCGGAATATATTTATCTGGTGCATTTTGCGGAATATCCTTTACAAAAAAGAATGTTTTTATATTTTTTACTTTCTCTGTCATTTGTAACGTAATGATATTAATTATTAATACTTTTCTAAATCTGATATTAGGTTGGAGAATTTTACCATTAATTGTACATCTTCCAAATTTTTTATTATTATTTTATTATTATCACAAACGTATCTCTACCTGTCTTTCTTCCATATGCACCTCATACCTGCTATGTCAACCTCCCAGGTGGATATATTTAATACTTGAACAATTTATTAATAATATAATAATCAAACTTTGTCTTTTTATAGTACTATATATTATTGCATTCTTGCTTGGCTATTATGTATCTCAACCAATCTCTAAACTCTATAATAAAGATAATAAAAGTATATATATCTTTGGAAGTGTACCTATTGTCTATTATATTGTAAATTATTATTTAGAAACCTATACTAATTTTTGGTCCAATAGCAATCCTATAATTACGGAATTTTTTCGATTTTTTTTGTGTATTGTTTTTCTGTTATTCAGCGTTGTTTATTATAAAGAATATGAGAGCAAAGCAGACTTAGAACTTCAAGAACAATTTATAAAAATTTCTTTTGAACAACAAAAAAAAGAACTTGAAAGTATTAAAGAAAAAGAAAATGAAATCCGAATTATAAAACATGATATGCGTTTATTTTTAAATACGCTTATTATGCATATAAATCAAGATGATAAAGAGGCAGCTCTAAATTTAGCAACAACACTTGCTTCGAATATAGAAGCTACTAATATCAGGCGCTATTGTGATAATGATATAGTGAATTATATTGTTTCTGATTATGCCGCTAAATGTGAAAAGTCTTGTGTTTATTTTCATGCAACAATAGAAATTCAAGAACTTGATATAGATGAAATTATTTTTTCCTCTATTCTTTCAAATGCATTAGACAATGCATTAAATGCAACATCTAAACTTTCAGAGAAAGAACGTAATATTAAATTCTTATTAAAAACAACAAACGGAAAACTCTTATTATCCATAAGAAATCCATTCAGTGGTAACATTGTTTTTTCAGACGGACTTCCTGTCTCAAAAATATCCGGACATGGATACGGTACACAAAGTATACGATATATGACCAAACGTTTAGGTGGTAATTGTCAGTTTACAATTGAAGAAAATGAATTTATCTTAAGAGTGGTAATTTAGAATTTTTACAGTTACTTTAAAACAACCCATTTGGTTTCGTAATCAAATGGGTTATGAAGTTACTTAATATTATATTTTTATACCTAAATTAATCTACTCATTAATTTATATATTGTTGTATCTCCTTTCTCCTTACAACTCCAAACTATTCTCCTTCAAAAGGAAATCATAGATACTCATAGTTGTAATTCCATCCTCATCTCTTGTAACATTAACTACATCCTTAACAATAATAATCTTCTTAAAAGAATCATTTACATTTACAAGTGACGCTTTCTCCTGTAATCTTTTCTCTTCCGTCGGCATACTAAATGCTGATTGAATGTAATAACGTTTACTTCCAAGATTTGCTATAAAATCAATAACTTTAATCATCCCGTTATGCATTCTATTTATTAAGTCATTCAAATACTTATCTCTTTTAATATCCATTAAAGCTCTCCTTTATTGATTATTTTTGACATATTTGTCATTTTTATTCACAATCAAAACCTGCAAAAAAACGATTCAAAACATTTACGTTGGACTCCTCGTTATCATATAATCTTAGAGTTGTTTTTGAATCGTTTTAGTTACCATGTAAAGTTTTCTTTGCTTTGGGTAAACGAGGGGTAAATTTTTACTATTATCCCCTAAAATACCAATAATTATAAGGATTAACAGTTAATCCTGTAACATATCTAAATACATATCTAATCGGGCATTAATGTATCCTGCAAACAGATTTTCCATTGCCGAAAGATTGTGCTTTACATGATATTCATCGAAGGCATTATAATAGGCAATTCTATCTGTAAACTTAATATCAATAGGTGGGAATCCGGCTTTCATCAACTCAAGATTTACAAGCAGTCTTCCGGTTCTGCCATTACCGTCAATGAAAGGATGAATGCCCTCAAACTCAATGTGAAAACGAGCCAATTTTGTCACGATATGCTCTGTGCTTGCAGCAAAATCATATAGCAACTGTTCCATCTTCGTCTCAATAAGATATGGCTGCACGGGTTCATGCTGTGCACCCATAATACGAACCGGAACTCTACGGTAGACACCACGGTCTTCTTTCTTATCCGCAAGAACGAGATAGTGAATCTGTTTGATGATGCTCTCACTAATCGGAACATTATCTTTTACCAGTTCACTCACAAAATCAAATGCTTCTTTATGACCGACTGCCTCCATATGGTCTTTCAGCGGTTTCTGGTCAATCGTAAGACCACGAAGAACTAAATCCGTTTCTCGCAGTGTAAGTGTATTTCCTTCGATGGCATTGGAGTTGTATGTGTACTCTACGATAAATTCTTCGTTGAGCCTTGCAACCTCACCCGCAGTTAAAGGTCTTCTGCTGTCCAGTTCTACCTTCTTGCGGTCAATTTGTGCCAAGAGGCTTTCCTTTGACTTATAACGACCATCGGCAGGTTTCTTTGCATCCACAGGAATTTTCCATCCACGCCCTTCCTGGTATGCACCCGGAATTTTCCCATCCGAACAAAGAACTCTGATTCTTCTATCAGAAATGCCCCATTTTTCAGAAGCCTGTTTTACTGTCATAAACATAGATTATCCCTCCAATCTAAGATATAGTATACCACCTTAACGGAACAATATCAATAATATCGGAATAACATTTACTCAAATAACGGAACAATACATCTGCGATTATTCTAAAAAAGGCACCTGCATAGTTGCATGGTGCCTTCTACTACTCCCGAAAAGTGGATTTGTACATATATATTTTTCATTTGCCGAACCGTAGAAAAACCATACCAACGTTTTATCTTACTTTATGTATGAGTCTGAACATCATCCCACTGCGTCACTCCATAAGCACCAACAAGCCAGTTTAGGGCATAATGCCATTCATAGATAATTCCCTCATTCAATTGTGATATTTCTTTTCGATTAATTCTTGCATCTACACAGGCCCAGTTATAACGCAACACCAAATCCTGCATATCCAACAACTCATCCTTACTGCGCAATACTGCCTTTTCCATAAGACTTTCAAAATCATTATTACATATTATATTTCCAAGTTCCGCTGCATCACAGATTTCTGTAGGTTCTTTTAAATCTATTAATGATAACGCCCACAAGATAACACTGCAGCATTCATATCTCCATCCAAAATTATTTAATCTTACAGTATCAGGATACGGATCATCAATAAATTCTTTTTCTTCCGGTGATAACCACTCTTTTATATTGTATTGTTCATTTAATAAATCATACTGCTCCTTAGCTTTCTCTGACGGATTTTCATATCTCCCACAAGTATATACTTCTGAACGAACACATGTAGAAAATATACATATCAGACGATGTACTATCTCTGCTTTATCAGGTATTTTACAATCGCTTTCAGGTACAGATGCCCTCAGATGTTTTACATATGGGATATTTTTCTCTTCCAAAATAGCAATAGATCGTTCTTTTCGTGCAATATCTTCCTGTGATTCTTCTTTCTCATCTTTTAAAATATGTGTACTTGGATAAAATTCCTCAAAATCAGTTTTGCCATCAATCGATATCAATAATTTTCCATCTGCACGAAACAAATGCATATTGGGATGAAGCACAAATGCCCCCATTTCCTTTGCCATATTATATATCTGCATGATGATATACTGAGTTCTGGTTGCTTCTTCATTCACTCCAAATGATACTCCAACAATACAATTAAACAACAGTATCTGCTGAATCGCAGCATCCTTCACTTTCTCATTTTCCAGCGGTGCCTGCGCAAAATAATTTGCCATACCATTTGACTGAATGGCATTTTCCTGTGTATTCGCCATTACCGAAAACTTAATGCTACTTCCATCAGGAAGTGACACTACAAATAGCTTTTCGTCATCTTCCACAACTTCCTGTGGCTTTGTCTCAAACAGCTTCTCCAATATTTCAGGTAATATCTGCATATCCGGTCGACTGGCATATAATGTCAGAGACGCCTCCTGCATTTGCGTATTCTTTTTGTGTTCTTTTTTTAATAGTCCCATTTTAGTCTCCTTTATTTTTTAATCTTAATATGAATACTACTCTTGAAAGATTTAAAAATGCACATGCAACATCCATTTTACTTGCCTCACCATCCAATATACTTGTAAGATATTTCTTATCATATGAACTTACTCTATCACTAACAAGTAACTCATTATGTCTCTCAATTTCATTTCTTAATATCTTATAGCAAAGATCATATGCCGATTCCCAATCTTCATATTTTACATCCTTAAAAATTACATAAATTACAGGATACTTTCCTTGATACTCTTGATATTCCTTGCCATATGCCCAAATCTTCTTATCTTTAAAGTAAATAGTTGTATCATCTTCTGACTTTTCAAAAAACACACGTAACATATTAACAACGTCTTATCAACATAATAATATTCGCTAGACGCCTTACGATAATCAGAGATTCCAATTGGCAACGGAAGCTTGTTATCACTCTTAGCCTCAACCATTTATTTCTCATTTTAACAAAAATCCTTAAACTATCTTACAAAATATACATAATTCTCTTTTCTTGGCACAGGAGCCTTTAACTCTGCTGCTGCATATCCCAATGCACAATGTCCAATACCTTCATAGTCACCTTCAATACCAAGGTCCGCTAATATCCTCTTTCCAAAATCAGACTCAAATTCTTCTTTCGCTCTGTGAATCCAAATACTATTTACACCAACGCTCTCTGCTGCGTTCATAAGATTTCCCATAACCAAAGAACCATCATACTGATAAGTACGAATATTTTTATCTGCTAATACGATTAAAATTACCGGCGCACCATAAAATGGATCAAAGCCTTCATCCCAACCACCAATCTTACGGTTTTCTTCAGAAATTTTATCTCTAAGTTCCTTATTTGTTACAGCAATGATGATAGGTGCCTGCTTATTCATACCTGTTGCAGCATATGTACCCGCCTTAAGAATGGCATCAAGTTTTTCCTGCTCAACCATATCCGGCTTAAAATTTCTACAACTACGTCTAGTTTCTAATACTTTTAATGTCTCATTCATTTTAATCTCCTCCATAATCATATTTAATATTCAAATTTATTCTTATTCATTTATAGGATGATACTGATTTAAATAATCCCTTGCAATCTCCAGACCTTTCAAAGGGACACAAAATTTCTGGTTATGTGCCCTACATTCATTGTAAGTATAATCCAAATCAAACCACTCTACACATTCCAATTCTTCCTCTTGAACTATTACCTTTTCAATATCTACTTTTCCTAAATACAGATAAACAAATGCAATCTCATTATCTTTAAATAATTTATTATGAAATTCTTTCTCATATTGTACTCGAAATGTGCCTGCAAATTCCAATTGTTCATAAGTTGTAACAATGCCAAGTTCTTCTTCCATTTCTCTTATTGCCGATTCTAATGGTTCATCTCCGGCCTGTATATGTCCGGCTGACGAAGTATCATATCTTCCCGGAAAAGAATCCTTCGTTATCGCACGTTTTTGTAAAAGAACCTGCCACTTTCCCATAACATTTCTTGCAATCCAAACATGTGCAGTTCTATGTCTTACACCAATTTCATGTGCAACTTTACGTTCTACTATTTCACCTGTAGGATTTCCATTCTCATCAACAATATCAAATATCTCCATTTAAATATTCCTTTCTTAATCATGATTTATATTCAACATGTACCTTAACACTTTCTTCTCCATATTGAAATTCAAAATTCGCCCCACGATTGGTACTTCTTATATATTCGTCAACTTTATTAATTATCGTATCTATATTAACTGTATCACTAGTTCTAAGAAAAATATAATCTCCTGAATTCGTCATCCGGGATACACACTTTAAATCCTCAGCTGTGTTGATTCGATACACTCCCTTATATCCCATCTTATAATATGGATAATCATTATATTCATTAGAATTTCCGTATGAAGCAGGCATATCGCCTATATATTCTTCTGCTTTATAATTTCTACTTATAAAATTTTTTGTACAAAGGAAATATGTATATGAAATATTATCTCCATTAGGATAATCATTGGTTTTGATTCCTGCAGCATTAGATATTATAGGGTCATCCCAAGTTAAGTCAATAAAATACCATTCTCCATCTATCTTAACAGCATTCCACGCATGATTTTCTCCTGCATACCCTGATATTAATGAACAAGGTATATCAATCTCATTCATAAATATGTAAAATGCTACTGCATAACCCTGACACACTGCTCTGTTTTCATTTAAAATATTATACAGATGATTATGAGAATTATCCTTTTGGTAATATGTTTTGTCATAAGTAGTTCTTTTTATAAGATAATCATGCACAGTCTTTATTTTTTCTATTGTACTCATATCTGTATATAATATACTTTCGATAATACTTCTTACAGTATAAATATCCATTTCTGTTACATTACTGTATCCTTTACGAAGCTCAGGGTACGTGTTTACTGGTTTTGTAACTACAACCGGTGTTCTTTTAGTCTTATCTGTTGTAAGATTCTCTACCGGTTGTGTCGGTTGTGGCTCTGTTTGCTTAATTTCCTGATTAGTTGAGGTAATTTTTTCTGTAGTTGTGGTTTCAAAATAATCATTAATATTGAACGAAAGATTTCCACATCCAACTAAAGTAATTATCATAATAATAGCAAATATTGTTGCCAAAATTCTCCCATTATCCAAACTACGCATTCACCTACCACCTTTCCTTTCTCATGATACTATCAGTGTTTTTTCATATCCCTAGAATCGATTCTTAATTTTATAAGTATTTTGACAACTTCTCCCCTAAATAACCAACTCTTTTATAGCTAACAATTTTACATAACAAATCTGAAAATCCCCCCCATTTACGATAGAAGAAGTTAAATACCAAATATGGTAAAATCTGTTCCTTAGCCTTAGGAATTCTTTTAATAATATTCTTAAAACTATATACTTCACGATAAATCCACAAATATCCCTTATATAACTCCTCTTTTGTCATATTCTTTGGTTCAAATACCACATTTGCAGTATTGTACAATCCCAAATCATCTGTCAATATACGTCCTTCGGCTTTCATTCTATCATAAAGAACAGTCCCCGGATATGGTGTCATAATATGGGAGGTTACAGTTTCAATTCTATTACGCACAATAAAATCCCTTGTATACTTAAATGTTTCTTTAGTATCGCAATCCAAGCCAAATACAAAACTTGCATTAATCATAATACCATGATTGTGAATCATTTGTATGGCATCCTCATATTTTGTTACATCATTCTGCACCTTATGTACATTATTTATAGAATCCGGGTGCACACTTTCAAAACCAATAAAAAGACTGCCACATCCACTTTCTTTCATTTCATGTAAAATCCCCGGAATATTCACCACGTTAATAGACACTGCTGCATTCCAAATAATATTTAACTTCTTTAATTCTTTTAAAAATGCTCTTGTCCATGAAATATCACCAATAAAGTTATCATCTATAAACATAACATGTCTTGAGCGAACTTTTTTAATATCCTCTATTACATCTTCAATAGGCCTGTTAACATAATAGCGCTCAGGTGCACTGTTATAACAAAAATCACAACGAAACGGACAACCACGACTGGTATGAACAATATTACAATACAAATACTCTGATTTATCCACCATATCATATGCAGGAGACACAATTTTATCACCCAATAATTTATTCTCACAGTAATAAATATATTTTAGTTGTTTTTTTTCATAATCTTCCACAATTTGAGGCCATGTATTCTCTGCAGGTCCAATACAAAGTACATCAAAAAGTCCCTCAGGTATGGTTTGATGTGCTGTAGTAATATGAATACCACCCACAACTACTATTGACCCTCTTTTTCGATATTCCATGGCAATTTGTACTGCACGAGGAAATGCATCCACTGTAACTGTTATTCCCACAATATCCGGATTATCATCAAAATCTATGTCCTTTATATTTTCATTTGCGATTACTACCCTATGTTCATTCCTAAACATATTTGCAATGGTTAAAAGCCCCAACGGTGGTGACATACGAATTTTGAGTCCGGTATCCATAGGACGTTTTTTCATTTTGGGCTGAATGAGTTTGATATACATTCGTTATTTCCTCCTTGCTGTCATTTAATCCTCTCTAGTTACAGCTTCTCCACCATAGTAAATTCCTGTTCCTTTACAAAAAATGTGGTATAGCTTTATTCATACTATACCACATTTCTTTAATATTTTCTTCATCTAATATATCTTTTCTCTATACTTCTTTATCCATCTTACAAGACGCAATCTCCGATAAAGCATTATTATATTTACCATTACTCTTATATGTTCCGCTTGACCTTGCAGCCGCATTTATTCCTGACATAGTAATCCTCCATTCCGAAGCGTCAAGCGTAGGAATTGCTCAAAGAAATTCGCATAGGCGATTTCTTTGTAGCATCATAGGCTATTTGTGAGGCTTCAGCACAAATAGCTACGAACTTAATGTTCGTTGTGAAACAATAAGGTCATCAGACTTATTTTTTACACTAAGCACCTCCTATAAACGCATATCAACATGATTATATTTACTTGTTTCAAGCCCTAATATATCAACTGTTTCCGAAATATCTGTTGTAACTTCTTTTGTTACCAACTCAACATTCTCATCTTGATTTCCATTAGTAACATTATTCTTCTCATCTGATTTTTTATCTTTATTATCTGTTTTTTCAGTCTGTTTTTCTTCTTTAGCAGCTGCTTCAAGTTCCTTATTAGCATCAGCTAATGTATTCAGCTGTGCTGATTGTGCTTCGACAGCTTTACTCTGAACCTCTGCAAGTTCCTCTTGCTTTTCCTCTACATTACCTCCACGAGCAGCATCTACTTTAATTTCAGATTCTAATATTCCTGCTCTGCCTTCCATTTTTGTAGCAACACTACCCTGTACCTGTGCCTGAAGCATTGCAGAATCTGCTGACATTATAGCCTTCATGCTTGCCTGTGATAAACCAACTCCCTTATTTCCTTCTTTAGTAGCTATTCTCTTACTACCAGCAAGCATCTCATCCATAGATGAACCCTTTGATTGCATTTTTTCTTTTCTTTGTTCCATTTGATGCTGTCGTAACTGATTATTCAAATCATTAATTTGTTGCTGAATTTCCTGTCTCTTTTTCATCTTTTCTTCAATGCTCATATCCTTGTTTTCAGAAAGTTTCTGCAACTCTTTCTGTGCATTGGCAATCTGATTCTGAATATTCTTGCTTACAGAATCAGTTGTCTGCATCATATTTATTCCGCCAGTATTTGCTCCATTTAATCCATTAATTCTCATATCAACAATCCTCCGTTTCTTACATTAGTGAAGCCATCGCAAACATATTCTCTTCTTCTGGTGTTGCCTCTCTATCTTCCACCTGTCCCATCCTACTCTGTGCCATAGACATTAAAGAATTAACTTTATCCATCTCTGTCTCATCACACCAACCTTTTTCAATGCCTGCTTTAACTACCTTCATATCATTTGTTATTTCTGCTAAAACTGCTCTAAGCTGTGTTTTAGTCTTAGCTGCTGCTATCTTTCTGGCAGTCTTACCAACATTCACACCTACCTTACCTGATACAGTTTCACTCTCTTCCTCAGATATATTTTCTGCTCCTTCTGATTCTGATGTTTCTTCAAGCTTTGTTTCTTCTTCCAACCATTTATTATTAAATCCTTTGAAACGCTCTGAAAAGTGTTCTTTTAACTCTTGTTCTATCTTCTTTCGTTCTTCTAATTTTTTTAGCCTTATTTTTTCTGCATTATCTGTCATATCTTGCAAAACTGAGCTTTTCTTTAATGGTCTGCTGACTGACCATCCACCCCAATTACCAAATTCATCACAAAACCATCCCTGACTTATAATTTCTCTTCCCTGTGCAAGTTGCTGTTCTCTAAATCTCCTAGAAAAATCGTTCAGAAACTTAACATCTTCTTCAAATTGCTCCCTTGTTGCTTCATTTGTTCCTAGCTTACCTAAAAATTTAGGATTAATAACAAAATTAACATCTGATGAATTACCATAAGTTTGTCCATAACTTACTGTTCCAACAAAAAACTTTGTACCACTAAGTCGTTTTTCCATATCACCAATAAACTCAAGTCCTGCCGATACAGAATCTGATATAGTTTTTTCGTAACTTACCCCATCAATATATTCTCTGCTATAAGAAACTGTTTTTTGTTTAGATACATTTCCATTATCATCAATATTCCAATGACTAGTTCGTTCAGTTTCCCCTCCAAGCGAATTGTAATATGAACTGACAACACTCTCTGCTCTTTGAATATCTTTTAATCTTTGTGAATTCTGATTATTTAATCCACTGTACGTTACATTAGATACAAGTGCCATTCGCATAACCTCCTTGTTTTCCGAAGGAAAATGTTCGCCCTAATAGGCAGAGTTTTTTCCTTCTTTTTTTTATTAGAAATCCATTTCTAAATATAAATGAACTTTACTTCTGTTATTTCTTATTTCGGAATTTGAAATTTCATACTAAATAGACTTGTTGCGAAACGACCTTTTTATGTTGTAAAGCAAATTTATTCACATCATCAACATAACCGTTAATGTAAATTTATTCTCATCCTGACTTATATCTATATCTCCATAATATTTCTGTGCCACTTTGCGAATGTTAACAAGACCAAAACCATGGCTACTTTTATCTATCTTTGTTGTTTCCGGCAAACCTGTTTCAGCATCTATTTCTATTCTTTTTTTAATACAATTGACTACTTCCAACATGTATGCATTTTTCTTTCTATATGCAGATATAAAAACATAAGGATTTTTACACTCCTTTACTCCTTCAAATGCATTTTCAATCGCATTGTTTAAAATCACACTAACATCAAAGGCATTGATACTTGTATCAACCGGATAAACAAATTTACACTCAAAATCAATTCCTTTTTCTTCTGCCTCTTTTTGCTTCTGTGTTAAAATCACATCTGTAATAGGATTTCCGGTCTTAATCCCCTCCACACTTACGCAATAAGTTATTTTCAGCTCAGCCAGATACTTTTCACATTCATCATTTTCATTCTTTAAAAAAAGATTTTCTAACACAGAAATATGGTTTCCCATATCATGTTTTAATGCTCGTATATCTTCATATAATTTCTCTACTTCACTGATATGCTGCTTTGTATTCTCTATTTGTTCCTCAATTAATATATTCACATTTTCCTCACGCTGCTTTTCCTTTATTTTCTGATAAATCACTATCTCAATAAAAATTGCAGCAAAGGAAACAATCTGATATATCACTCTCAATAATAAATACTCCGGATGAAGAACCCATACATAATTTCCTGTATCCTCCACGTACACATTAGAAAAGAAATTAAAAGAAAAATAACCCATCATTACCGTCAACAAAGTTGCAAAAAGTAATAACAATTCTTTCCCTGATATATCTTCTTTTTTATCTATATACACTTTATGAATTAACTTAATTACAAGGCACATTATCGTTATGGCAACACTATAATATAATAATTCTACTATGATATATGCAATCAATTGCTTTACAGGTTCCTTATACATATATGATGTATTAATAAATAAATCAAACATAATATTCCTAAGTACCAATGCCACACCATAAACAACCCACCTAAGCAAATATATGGAAGTCGCCAAAAATATTTTCTGTTTGATGTTTCTCCTTTCCAACAAACACATCATAATATATGCCACAAATATCCCCGAAAGATATGGATAAGTAATCTCTTGTGGCACACAGTAAAATACAAGCATCACTACCGAATAGCTTAATCCTACATATAAAGTTTTTTGATTCATAAATGGTTTCACAAACCTATACACTAGCCATCCTTCTACCAAAATGTTTATTATCACTATTGTTCGGTTTGCCATCTCCCAATATGTTTCGATATTATCCATAATCACTTACCCTTTCCTCTGAATGTACTTTATATATTTCTTTACAAACTCAGGATAATTTTTCTTTGCCATAAGAACATTTCCCTTTTCCAGATAAATTGTAGTTGCATCATATTTTTCTACATACTTAAAATTGATAAGATATGCCCTATGTGTTCTAAAAAAACTATCCCCTGCTAACGCTTCAAGGTCAGACATTTTTCCGTAATACTCTATTTCATCATTCATCTTATGGATAACAACCTTACGATTGAACACCTCTGCATAAACAATTTCATCAAGTATAACTTTCGTATGCACACCACTATTGTTAATTAGCACATATTTCTCTTCCTTCGCTATTGTATCTGTGTTTCGCGAATTCCATTCATCTATTGCCCTATGAAGTACATCTGCAAACTTGGCTTCATCAATAGGCTTCACAATATAATTGAATGCTCCTACATCAAATGCCTGAAATACATATTCTTCAATTGCAGTAACAAAGATAATTATCACTTTTTTATCTTTTTGTCGTAATTCTTTAGCTATTTCCATACCATTTTTGCCAGGCATCTGAATATCTAAAAATAATATATCTATATTCTTATCTGATAAAAGCAGTTCATCTCCTGATGAAAAGAATACGATTTCTGCTTTAGGATACTGCTTTTCTACCTTATTTCCTATTAACTCCCTGATATTCTTTTCATCATCACAAATTCCTATTCGCATATGATTCACTTCCTTGTATAATTCTTATATTTTACACTCACAAATTTGTGCTGTAGCTTGATTCGTATTTCATATCTGTTTCATACTTATTTATCGTAATCTATATAAGGATTCGATAATGTGATGTTGTGAAACGACCTTTTTATGTTGTGAAAGTTCAAAAAAGTAGTAAATAACAAAGGTGGTATGTTACGATTTCCAAGTAACATACCACCCAAATATTTTTACACTTTTATATATTTTTATGCCTTCATATCAAATCCTGATACAGAACTAATTGTAGAACTTAAAGACGACATTTTTGCAATAAAACTATCCGGAACAGTATCATAAATAAGAGTTGTTATACCATTTTCTACTGTAACAATCATCATTTTTAGTGTTATAGAAATACAGATTGCTACAATACTTGGTAAAATCAAAAATACACTAAAAAAATCCATTACATATGTCATCATATTTGTTGCCGCTACAACCTGACTATCCGTTACAATCTCTTTTCCTGCTACAAAACTAAAACATACAAATAGCTGACAGGATGCTCCCTTACTAAAAAACATCCATTGCATACCTGCAAGCAATAATAAGTTTATAACATCACCTAACATATTGTTAAACTGATAATAGTTTTGTATCACATCAAATATAACTAACTGGGCTATAAAATAAACAAAACTCCATAAAATAATCGTAATCTTTTTATTTCGCTTACTCTTAAGAAATCTGCTTGTAAATAATCCACTGAAAATACTGTTAATTATATATATCAATGTGGATGACAAATTAAACATTTACGATTCCTCCATTCTTTGCATATCTCATATATGCCTTGATAAAATCTGCATACTTCTTCTGTGCAAGAATAATTGAATCTCCATTAATAATATCTATAGTATCCACATTATAAGCTGAAATTTTCTCCAAATTAACAAGATACCCTCTGTGGCAGCGATAAAAAGAGTTTCCTAATTCACTTTCCGAAGCACCTTTTCATCCACTTCTATAGGCTTTCTACCAGTGTACTTTCCTTTCTTCTTAGCCTGTTCAATTCCATCTCTTCTATTAGCTGCATGTTCACGTCTTGTAATCATTCTTTGAGTTACCACAATCTGAACCATTGTCACTCTTGTCATCGTATCAACTAATACTTGACCATTTTGACTGATGATATTTCATTTATTCAATCTCCATTCCTTTATTCCAAACTATTTTCCATAATTATTTTTACCATGTCCTATCCAATTAACGCTTATAGATTTAATTTTATTAATTCTTCAAATATTCTCATATTTGTACGGTTAAATTTAAGCGGCGTCACAGAAATATATCCGGATAAGGTCGCATTGATATCAATACTATTATCATCAGAATTTATTGGAACTTCTTTGTATGTTGGAAGATACATATCATTGCCTTGCGGAAGAAATTCGTCCACATAAAATCGCTCCCCCATACGTGTAATACATATTCCTTTATGCTCAAGTGGAATATTTATATTATACAAGCTATTTTTTTTCATCAAATCATGGCAGATAAAGAAATCTTTGATTTCTTCCAATGCTTCTATAGCTTCGTCAAATCCACCCACTTTGGTTGAAAGGGCTATTGCCGGAATTCCAAAAGTAGCAGCCTCAAACATAGCACCTAAAGTACCTGAGTATAGCACATCAATTCCAAGATTTAAGCCTCGGTTAATGCCAGATATAACAAAATCGAATGTGCTATGCATGCCTTCCAATGCAAAACGAACGCAATCTGCCGGAGAAGAATCTACCGTATAGGCTTTAATATCCGGATCATCAAAAGGAACCTGTTTTACTTCAAAGGCTTTCCGGATTTCAATACAGTGACTTTTGCCGCTTTGTTCAAATTTTGGAACAACTACGGTCACCTCGCCGAATTGTTTTGCCCACTTAGCCAAAGGCAAAAGTACCTCAGAAGAAATGCTGTCATCATTGGTAATTAAGATTTTCATTGTACACCTCCTAGTTTTTTAATATCCTAACTCTTCGTGAATAAATATTACTTCATACTCTGCACCAGTTGGTTTGTCCCATAATACTGAAAGATTTCTGCAAATTCGCTCAGGACTTTTACAGTCATAGCATTTATCACCTTTGATAGCACAAGGCGTTTTTTTCTTTAATCGCATTGCATTGAGAGGTGCCGCAACATTACGTGCCCGATAAATGGCATCTTCAAGATTCTCAGTAACTTTATTAGTTCCTACAACCAAGTATATCTTAGCAGGACCATATGATATTGCAGCAACACGATTACCAGTATTATCAATATTTACGATTTCTCCTGTTTCAGCTATCGCATTGACCGAACTAATGTATATTTCAGCACGTGATGCTGCGGTTCTAGTTTCCATTACAGACATATCACTTGGCCTTTCATCGTGCCAATAAACTATATTATGCTCTGAAAGACTATCAAATAAATTCATTTGATAAAGAGTAACAGAACCGCCTAATCCCACTGTTTTTCCATCTATTTTCATATTCATATAAGCGGATGCTAACTCTTTGTTTTCAAACTCACTCACAATATATCCTTTTTGCTCCAAAACATCTTTTAGCTTTGTAAAATCATACTTTATCATATTCTATTCTCACCGCCAAAATCATAATTACTGTATGCCCATCAATATATTTTCTGCAATTCTTGTCGCCGACTCAACCATTTTAGGACAAAACTCTGTAAATAATTTCTTTTCTAATGCCTCTTTAATTCCTTCTTCAGTAGATAAATCACATCCCAACAATTCTTTACACATATACGAACCGTTTTCTTTTTTAAATTCCTCCATAAATCTATCTGTCACTTCATTAGTTTTTAAACGACTGTCATTATCTTGTTCTAAAGCCTGACCATACTTTAATCCTAAAGCCATAAGTGCTCCTGTGCACGCACCACAAACCTCACCTTTTCTCATTCCACTTCCAAAACAAGCTCCAATCTTTAGTGCTTGTTCTTCTGTTAAGCCCAGCTCTTCTGAAAATGCTGCAAACACCGCCTGTGAACAGTGAAATTTTCTACCAAATAAATCATTTGCTTTTTCTATATGCGTCAATACATTATCCTCTCTTTCTCTTTTAATTGTAAAATCCTACTTTCAATTTCTTTTATAATAATCTTAAATTCTTCATCAGACTTTCCTGTAGGGTCTTCCAATTCCCAATTATCATCAAATGCTCTACCTATAAAAGGACATCCAACATTACATCCCATTGAAATTACAATATCAGGATTTGGAATATCAGAAATCAACTTTGAATACTGTGTCTGTTCCATATCTATATCATATAACTCTTTCATAATACGAACTGCATCCTGATTAATTTGTGGTTTCGTTTCTGTACCGGCAGAATAAAATTCAAACACATCTGATGCAAAATGCTTTCCTAATGCCTCTGCAATCTGGCTACGACATGAATTATGTACACAAATAAATGCTATCTTTTTCTTTTTATTCTTGAAAAAAGGACATCTCTCGTTGATACACTGCTCATTCTTTTCACTAAAACAACATTCAATTTTGCCACATTCCAATTCCACATCATAATTTGCATTTACATACTCTATTGCTTTTTGAAAACTTAAATAAGCATCTCTTTTACAACATCTAGGTCCACCTACTTGCGATAAACT
The DNA here is from genome assembly GCA_017416465.1 of Lachnospiraceae bacterium. Classification (GTDB taxonomy): domain Bacteria; phylum Bacillota; class Clostridia; order Lachnospirales; family Lachnospiraceae; genus Bovifimicola. Next base: position 23,721 of record JAFQCK010000016.1, read on the forward strand.
GTATAACGCAGAAGATGTAAACTCCATGTGCTTTCCCCATGAAGCATCTGTGCTTAACGGACCTGTTCCGTCAATAATAGATAGTGATGCTCCCATAGAACTTACAGCACCGCAAACACCCCACATTCCACAAGTTGCTCCGGGCATTTGTAATCCTCTTTTAAAAAGTTCATTCAAACTCTTTTGTAATTCAATCTTACCACCTGCATTATAAAAAGCAGTTAAAATTGATGCTCCATCTAATACATGATGTTCCGGTCCATGTATTCTGACAAAATTCTTATTTGCTATATTATTAAAAATCTCTATTGGATTCTTACTTTTTTCCTGTAGACAAGCTTCTACTATTTTTCTTGCTCTTTCTTCCATAATCATTTCACCTCACCAATCTGTCTTATAAAATCACTAAATTTATTCCATACATCTGTATCTATAGAATAGTGATGCCATTTACCTTCTTTTCTGTCACTAACCAATCCACAATCACACATGATTTTCATATGGTGTGATAAAGTGGGTTGTGTAATATCAAAAGCTTCCAGCAATTTACAACCACACTTTTCTCCATTAGATAACATTTGGATTATTTGCAAACGATTATTATCTCCAAGAGCTTTACAAATAACGGCTACATCAATTGTATTCATCTTCAAGCACCTCACATTGATATCTATCTATGTGTTGTATTTTATCAAATACATAGATATTTGTCAATGTATTTAGTAATTAAACACATGCAAATAGACAGACCATTTTCGGCCTGTCTATTAAATCAATTATTCAGTTTAAATAAAATTCATATTATAATTACAGTTATTTTTTTATTACCACTTAAATTGACGCTTACGTTTCAAACCTCCAACAATGATACTACCCGAAGCAATCATTAACAGACACATCTTTGCTAGTTGACTTTCATCTCCGGTATTTACGGAAGTGTTATTATCTGTGTTATCTCCTGATGGTTTATCAGGTTTTTGTGTCTGTTCCGGAGTTGGTGCCGGTTTTAGCTCCGGCTTTTGTTCCGGCTTTGGCTCCGGTGTTATCTCTGGCTTTTGTTCCGGCTTTGGCTCTGGTGTTATCTCTGGATTTGGCTCTGGTGTTATCTCCGGAGTTTCAACCATAATTGGTTCCGTAATTGCCACTCTGTATCCCCATGTTGTTATATCATACCATTTTACAATGCATCTTGTACCCATATGAGTTGCATCGCACAAAGTATTTGGTAATTCCATATAGTAAATCAGCTCGAATTCATCATTAATTAAATAGATGTTATATGGTTGTTCCGGAGTAGAGTTGTACAAACTATATCCCCAGCTTGTCTTTTCCATCTTCCAACCGGCTACATTCTTCCAGTCCTTGTATCTGCTGATTTCGTATGTTCCAAGATGTGTTCCATCCATATCGAACTTACTAACCATTATAGCATATTCTTCACTTTCCAAATAACAAGTGTGTGTGACAACCAAATGTTCATCTACTTTAAGTACAGTAAAAATACTATCATTTATATATGCTGAAAAATCTATAGTTCCAATCTGTTCATCTTTATGATTAAAGATGCTCGCACTATATTCTCCACCTAAATCTTGAATTACCACATAAGATTCATCATCTAAAGCATATATATTACTTATATATTTATGCATATTAATCAAACGAGAAGTTATTTCATTTTCAAAATCTATTGTGTATATTTCCAGTTTATATTTATCCTCAATATTTGGTGAACCAACTGCACCACCACCCTCTAATGTTCCTTTAAGAACATTTCCAACCGGAATAATTGCCAGTCTTTCTATCGTACAAAATGGTCCGGCTAGCAAATTTCCACTTTGATCAAGCTTATAAAAGCAGGAAATTGTAGTATAATCAACCGGGTCCCCCGAACGAATTTGCAATACAATCGAACCATCAGCTAAACTTAAACCTGATATATCCATTATTTCTGTATATATTTCAGGCATTGGAATGTGAATCTCGATTACTTTTACCTCTTCTGTCCCTTCAAAAACGTGCAACTCTGCCAGCCACTCATTTTCTGTACTATCAACTATTTGTATGAATCCTGTTTTTGTATCATCCAAAACAAATAACTGTGTTACATTGTAAGGCTCATATGTATAATCTGCTACTATTTTTGGAAACACACCGGTCTTTACTGTAAATCTGCATTCTTCTGAATATACATCTCTATCGATTTGAAACATTCCTTCCGGAATTACAAGTGTATACTCTGTTTCTGATTTCAGTGAATTAGCAATGCATAAATACGATACCTTAATCTGTCGTGACCCGTCTTCAAAAGACATATTGAGTGGATATTGATTTCCTTCACTATCTTCCAGATACGCATTTTGGTAAGACAAAGCATCCATAAGTGGTTTATTACTTACTAAAGTTAATGTAGCCATATTAGACGCTAAATCTTCAATTATCTCAAATTCCAATTTACCATCTACTACTTCTTTTTCTCTAAAAGAAACATTAAATGATGGTAAATCACCTGTCTTAAAATCTGTAATTTCTATTCCTGTGAAACCAAAAATTTCTCCGCCATAGAATTCACTGGATTCATTTGTATCAGGAGTTAAAAAATCTCCTTCTTTATAAAAATAACGTTTCTCGCCATACTCTCCTTCTACAATAGAAACTGATTGAATCAAAAGTTTCTCATTCATATAGACATTATTGTATTTAAAATCAGTTCCTTCATCATTTAATTGAGCATTCACATGATATACACGATATGCCGGACTTTCCAATTCAAATATAGACTGATTTCCAATATATTCATCATACTGTACGATAAAATATTCAGAATAAATAGAAGTATCTTCCGGTGCAATAACTGCGATTAACTTATCATTTCCAAGCGTTTCACCTGAGATAGGTGCCAACGCCACTTCTGTATCACCTAAGTCTCTGTTTATTCTTAAAATATTATCTTCTTCAATCCAACCAAGAAGCCATTTTGAAAATCCATTATGATCACCGCTATTATTATTCATCATATCAGTTGTTCCAATACCATCTGAATTTTGGCTATAATAGTCCGGAAGACCAAGCAAATGCCCTGTTTCATGAATCAGAGTCTGTGTACCATAACTGTCATCTTCTGTATATGTCTCAAGGAAAATATAACCACCAGGTGTAACTCCATCAAATGTTATACTACTATCAAGAAAATCATATTTATGACTCCACCAGGTACTTCCCCATCCGGTATTCTCTCCTGCAAAATTAATACAAATACCATCTAACTGCCCATCATCATTTGCATCATAATCAGCAAAGTCTACTGTATCATCCAACATTTCCATAACCTCTTTAATGAGGTCCTGTTCTCCAAAATCTTCCCACTCATACTCATATCTATTCTTAGATAATGTACAACTGTAGACTTTATCAGAAATGATATTCAGTTTATTATAAGATGAACGTTTATAATAAGCATTAAGTGATTCATATGGAAAATCATCTCCTTTATCTCCATTTCCCATAATCATCCCATAAAAGTCTTCTTCCGAATAAATCTTTGAATCTTCAAATTTTACATCTGCGAATTCAACTCGAACTAAAAGCATCTTCGCATCACCTGTGACCTGCATTCCTTTCCACACATCAGGAATATCTTCCCCTGCAACATATGTAGTTACACCATATTCTCTTTGTATTGCACGATACAATACTTCCTTTGATGGTGTATCATGATTCAGTTTCTTCGCATATTTCTGTCTTTTTTCCCATGTTCCATCTTCTTTGTATTCTTGTATCTGCGACTCTGACGGATAACAATGAGAAGTCTTCTCCTCCGCTTTTACACTCTTAGTAATCATACAACACATCATAAGTGATGCTAATAATAAAATACTGTGTTTTGTAAAATTAATTTTCATGTGCACCTCCTGAAATGTATTTTCTATTATTATATAATATTAACCATTTTATATCTATCTTGTTTTTACTATCATAAAGATAAACAATCTATTTCTCTCTATGAAATCGAAAAAATCACAACCCTTTCTCTCAAATCATATCTGCTAAATAAATCAACACAACCAATCTCATCATAAAATTCCAACTCTTTGACGGACATCAAATAAGAAATATATTCTTCAGACGGATAATAAAAAAATAAAAATATTTCTCGTGGATTTTTATAATAAGATTCCATAATTCTTGCAATAACTTTACGAAGTATTTCCACCGAAAATGGATTAAAAAAATAGCATCTGTTAACCTTAGCCGGTACTTCATATGTTTCTGCTCTCCCTTGAATAAATTCAACATTTGTTCTCGAAATAACTGTACTCTTATTTTCGAGTGCAGACTGATAAATTCGTTCATCATATTCAATCCCAATGGTATTTGCCCTTGTTTGATAAGAGAGAAAGAAATCGACACGACCTTTTCCACAGCCATAATCTAAAACAACATCTCTTTTTCCAATAAGTCCACTATTAGCTAAACGTTCTAACACACAATATGGTGTAGGTTCATATGGATAACTATATTGGTCAGCGTTTGATGCATCTCTACCTGTTGTTTTTATTTTTAGGTGTTTATCCCATGAATTTTCATTATTTATCATTTTTGTCATCCTTTATACTACATTTCTTAATATCTTTTTCATACTCTCCACATACCACATCTTTTATTCTAAGCTCGTTAAATCAAACTGGCATTATCGGCATTTCTTAGTCATATTGTAGAGAATTTCATCAAACATCAAATCACTAAGTGGCTTTGAAAAATAATCATCACATCCGAATTCTCTAAATTCTTTACTGTTTCTTAAATTTTTATCATCAGATATAAGAATTACAGGTATCTGATATTTTTCCTTAATAATTTGTAAAATTTTCCAACATTCATTAAGATTTGATTGAATGTCCATAATAATCAACTCAAAAGTCTGCTCTTTTAACTCATTAAACACTGCTTCTGCAGTAACAGTATTTAAGATATTAACTTTATAGATACTTTCATCCTGCATAATAGCCTTTACTTGTTGATTACATTCCTTATCTTCACTTATCATTAAAATTCTATAGTTGTTCTTATCAATCTGTCTCAATCTATATTCTTTATCTTCATCTATTATCTGAAGCATAATGTCTGCAATTTCTGAATCAAATTGTGTTCCTTTTCCCTTTTCTATTTCACTTCTTACAACACTTTGTGGCAAACCTTTACGATAACTTCTGTTGCTTGTCATAGCATCATATGAATCAGCTACTGCTAAAATTCTAGCCAATTCCGGTATATTTTCTCCCGATAAACCATTTGGATATCCTTTTCCATCATATCTTTCATGATGATATTTCGCCGCAATATCCATATCAGAATGTTCCGAAATATCTTTCAAGATATAATACCCTGTAACCGGATGAATTTTAATCAAATCATATTCTTCATCTGTTAATTTCCCTGATTTATTTATAATATCAACAGGAACTTTTATCTTTCCTACATCATGCAACAATCCGGCTCGATAAATTATTTCCTGTTCTTTTTCACTTTTTCCCATTCTTTCTGCTATCATTCTTGAGTATTCAGCAACTCTTTTTGAATGACCACTTGTATATCTGTCCTTAGCCTCTACAGCTTCACTTAGTGCAGCAATAGTCTGCCAATAGCCTTCATTTATCTTTCTCTGTTGTTCACGTAATTCAAGTGTCTGTTCCTCTACCTTATTCTTTAACACTCGTTGGAACAGTTCCATTTTAGTAACATATTCTGCTTTTTCCAAACCTGCACTAATAATTTTATAAATATTTCTACAAACACCCATAAATGCAATATAAATTAAACATCTTGGAATAACAAAAAACAACATAAGATTAAATACAACATTATCATTCACCTTTGTTAATTTAAAATATCCATCCACTAAATAATTATCTAATTTAGTACTTGTAAGCAATGTCATATTTGCGTCACACAATCCATAATAATAACCTGCGTACACTATAATAATAGTACTTATTACTGTTAAGCCATACACATACCACACTACTTTTTTGGATGAATATAATACAGCATACAAAATTGGTAATACCGAAATAATTACAACATGATATGTAATCGTTACACCTATAAGTGTAAACACTGAAACTATACAAAAAAGTATAAAATATTTCATCTTTGTTGATGATAATGAAAACTTCTTTGTAACAAGAATCATTATCAAATAAATAAAAACTGATGGAACAAACCCGTTTATCATAATATTTTTATCCACAATAAAAATATCCATTACATTTAATAAAAAACCCACACAATACACAAGCATAGATATATTAAAGCAGCGTATAACATATGTATTAGCAATATACTCCTTATCAGCAAGATACTTATCTATATCTTCTTCCCTATGCATTATATTTATCATAATCTTTCCTCCACATACTTTTTGAAATAACTTTATTTTACTTCAATTTTACTTCAAATTCAACTTCAATATTATTTCAAACAAATCATAGCTTTTTTAATATTTGCAAAATCTATATATATTTTTTTTAAGTCTTTTACATTCAAAAAGACAGACCTTTTAAGTCTGCCTTACAAATCAATTACTAAATTTTATCTGTTCTATAGCATAGAAAGTATCCTTCTCTTATATTCCAAGAACTCTACTGTCAGATTAAAATCTTCTCTATGTTGTCTTGACTCTTTAATTTCAATTTCTCCTACAATTTCTCCCAGTGAACCGGATAAAATATAAATTCTGTCTGACAAAAAAATCGCCTCATCAATATCATGTGTGACAAACAATGTTGAAAGCTTAATTTCCTCCATCACATCCATATACCATTTATGCATTAAAGTCTTAGTTATTGTATCAAGTGCTGAAAACGGTTCATCCAAAAGCGCAACTTCCCGAGAAAACATATAAGTTCGTAAAAGTGCTGCTCGCTGGCGCATACCCCCTGAAAGTTCAGCAGGATATTTTCTCTCATTTCCTTCCAGACCAAACTGCGTAAGCATTGATGAAACATTTGCTCTGGCTTCTTTTTTCTTCATACCTTTTAATACTAAAGGTAATGCAACATTGTCCTGTATTGTCTTATATGGTAGCAGTAAATCCTTCTGCAACATATAACTGATATGACCGGGATTATTCGTAATATTTTTTCCGTCTAAAAAAACTTCCCCCGAGTCAGGCTTTAAAAGTCCTGAAATAACATTAAACAACGTGGTTTTTCCACTACCACTTACACCTAAGAGACTCACTAATTCTCCAGTACCAAGTTCAATGGAAATATCCTTTAAAACAGGTTTGTCTTCAAAACTTTTATTTATATTTTTAACTTCTAGTTTTTTCATATTAATCCTCATTTATAAGCGATTTTATCGCGAAGAACTGCACGAGAAATCTCGGAGAGTTTCTCGCATCGGATATACTATTTGTTTTCACTCTGAAACAAATAACCATGTGAATAATCAGCACATCAGTGTGATTATTCACACTAATCCTAACTTCTTTATATCATTTTTATTATTTCTAAAAGACATTTATTTAAAAATAAAATTTATTCCGGAAGATATTCATTTGTAAAACCATGCATAGGGTCTATTTTATCTTCCAATAAATTATTTTCATTTAACCATTCATAAAATGCTGACCAGCGCTTAGCATCAAATTCTCCCCATTTATTAGCATCAGCTATGTATTCTTTCGAAAGATATTCCTGACTTTTATATACAAGCTCACTATTGGATTTTAATTCAGGTGCTGCATCCATCAAGATATCAGCAGCTTCTTTTGGATTCTCACTTGCATAAGTATATCCTTTTGAAATTGCTTCAACAAAAGCTTTAGCAGTTTTTGAATTTTTTTCTAACCATGAATTATTTCCAATAATAACAGGAGTATAGAAGTCAAATACAGGATTAATATCTGCAAATTCAAAATAATCGGTTTCAACACCTGCTACCTGACAGGCTATTCCGGCCCAACCATAATAAATCCAAATAGCATCAACACTTTTGCTTTTCAATGCTGACACCTCATCTGTAACCGTTGATGGGATTAACTCTACCAAATCAAAATTACCGCCATCAGCCTCCATTACATCTTTAATAGTTGCCTTTTCCACAGGTGCATCCCAGGTAGCATATTTCTTACCCTCAAGTCCTTTTGGTGTATCAATTCCTTCACCTGCCCTTGAAATGATACCTGAAGTATTATGTTGAAGAATTGCAGAAACTGCAGTAACTGGTATGCTTGAATCTCCTACAAAAGCCGGTGCTAAAGAATCCTGACATGACACACCAAACTGTGCTTTACCTGAAGCCACTAGCATTTCCGCACCACCTTCAGGTGGCTGAACCACTTCCACATTTAGACCTGCTTCTTCAAAATATCCCATTTTCTGCGCCACATAAATACCTGTATGATTTGTATTTGGCGTCCAATCCAAAACAATTGTTATCTTATTTTTATCTTTTTTATTTGTCGCATTACAGCCAACTAAACTTAATACAAGTAATATAGATATCATTATACTAATTAATTTTTTCATACTTTCTCTTACTCCTTTTTATCCAAATGCCTATAAGGCATACATTTTTTCTCTGCAAATTCTACCAATGCCATAAGTCCCAAAGAAATAGCCGATATTAAAAAAATCACAGCAAACATTTTATCAAAAGCAAACGCTTTTTTTACTCTGGTCATATATACACCCAAGCCTCCAAAACCACCAAGCCACTCACTAATCACTGCCCCAACAACACTGTATGATGCAGCAATCCTTAGTCCTGAAAATAACTGTGGTAAAGCTTGAGGAAACTTAATGTGATAGAAAATCTGCAACTGATTTGCCCCCATAGAACGAAGTAATCCTATTGCATCTTTATCCGCACTTCGAAATCCATCCAAAAGTCCTACAGCTACCGGAAAAAATGTTGAAAGAACAATCAAAATAACCTTCGGAGTCATTTCATAACCAAACCACAGCACCAAAAGTGGTGCTATGGCAACAGATGGTATTGTTTGTGTTATAACCAGCAGTGGATAAAATGCTTTGTATAAAATATCAAAGCTATCCATTAACACTGCTACCAAAAATCCTACGCTTAATCCAAAAAACAATCCAATAAAAGCCTCCTTAAGCGTAATCAGAGAGTTTTCATACAATAGTGGTAATTCGCTAACGAATGCATGTCCCACTTCTGTAGGGGACGGCAACATAAATTCGGGTACCACTTCTGCTATACATAGAAATTGCCAGCTAAGTATTAATACAACAACCGCAATAATCGATGGCATATTACGCTTAAGCATGTTTTTTAATTTTCCCATCAATTGTAAGTATTTCTCCCTCCGGGCGATAAACCAACTTAACATATGCAGAAACACTCTCTGCGCCTGCTTTGATGGCAATATGCTGACACTCTTTAACAATATCCATTAATTGATTATAATCTTCACCTTCAATTGTGGTTTCAAACGGTCCGACATGACAGTGTAATCCACTACTCTTAATATAGGCGATGACCTCATCTATAATTCGAAGAGTCTCATCTTGGTTAGGTGCTACTGGAAGAACTTGAATTGCAATACTGGCTTTCATAATTTTTTTACCTCCGTAAATATATTTTTTTATTGCATCAGACATCTTTACCATATAGAAAATTTCTCTTCATTAGCTTTCCCTATACAACAAAAAATCCAACTTTTCTATAAAGTAAAAATGCCTCCATCAAAAATCCTGACGAAGACATACTAAACATTTTCATTTATTGCAAATAACTTGTAAAATGAAAAATGCACAATATTTTGCTTCCTACGCCGGCATAACCCGGATCAGGTTCTAGGGTCGAAGTTAGCTTACTTCCTCTCAGCCTGTCGCTACAGGCTCCCCTGCGTTATAAATTGATAAAAAACAAGGCGGACAAGTTTTAAAAACTTTCCCATACAACAAAAAACAGAAGATAACCATCCCGGATATCTCCTGTAAAAAAATCCTTGTGTATGACTTCCTACGCCGGCATTATCCGTATCAGGTTATAGGGTCGAAGTTTGATTACTTCCTCTCAGCCTGCTAACACAAGCTCCCCTGTTTTTATTGTGTCGTAATTATACAACCACTTTTTAAAAATTTCAAGTATTTTTTAATTATATATGAAATAAATATTTGAACAATTAATATTTCCATACAAAATTATAATTAATGGATTCTCCACCATCTACTAAAATATTCTGGCCTGTACAGAATGTATTTATCATGGTTAAAAAATATGCCCATTCTGCAATTTCCTCAGGAGTAGCCCATTTCTTCAACGGAGTTTCATTCATAATCTCTTCCCAAAGTTTTTCATCGTTCATTACACATTCATTTAGTGGTGTAATGACTCCACCCGGGTCTAAACTGTTACAAGTAGCACCGTAAGTTGCAACACGCATCGCAACGTTTTTAGTGTATGCTAAAATTCCACCTTTACTTGCACAATACTCAGGAAACTCTGCTCCTGTATGTGCACTGGCAGAACCTATATTTAAGATAGAATGAATTTTATCCTGAATACCATATTTCTCAGTAATTCGTATTACTGATTTTAAATTAATATCAATATCATCCTCATTCTGTGTACCTGCATTATTGATTAAAACATTGATATCAGATATTTCCGGTAAATTCTCATAATCACGAACATCCATCTGATAATGAACATATCCTTCATGCACAATACTTGCCTCTTGTCTGTCGATACCAATAACCTTATGATTTTCTTTTATAAAACGCCTGGCAATTGCTTTTCCAATTCCCTGTGATGTTCCTGTAATTAAAATCTTCATCATCTTTTTCCTCCGTTTATATATTCAAGATATTCGCTCCCTACATTATGCCTCTTCCATTTCATTATTATTTTGTAGCCAAATGGAGAGAACAATACTTCCATAATCAATTCAGCTACTGCTCCGGTTAAAGCACATGCTGTACATTGCCATACTGTCCAGTGAAATCCGTCCCAAAATATTGGTGCAAATCCCACAAAAACGATTAACGAAAAAATAAGATTATCCAAAAATTGCCCTATAAAAGTTGAAATATATGACTGTACTGCGAAAGCAATTTTACTATCCGGATTCTTTGAAAATGCCTTTCCAATTGTCCAGTTCAAAAAATTGTTAATAACTGCAGATATCAAAAACGCAATCGTACTTCCTAAAAGAATAAACCATGTTCCTCCTAGTATATCGTCCAAGGCCGAATAATCATTTGCATTTGATGGAATAATACTTGCTATATAAAAAATCGAACATGTAAGCACATTTATTGCTGATGCAAGTAGTGCAATCTTATTAGATGCCTTAGGTCCGAAATACTTTGTAATTATATCCATACACATAAATGACAACCACGAAATCAGTATTCCACCATCAAGAGCAATATATTTTGTCTGAACCAAGGTTTTATTTGCAAGCAAATTCATACAAATAACACTCACAACAAATAATGAAACTGTTGTTGCCGGGATACACATAAGCAATATTTCAGTTTCTTTCTTCTCTCTTTTAATCCACTCCCTTATATGAAAAGAACATTTTTCATTCTGCTTTTTTATGTTTTCCATTTTTCCTCCATTTTAAAAAACACTACACAGTTTTCTCAGATTATCACATAAAACCACCTTCCACCAAAGCATAGTCCTATCGAATTGTAAAGTCACTATGTCACCAATATTAGATTAGTAGTCCTAGTTTGTTTTTTCTCCCTTATCTTCTTTACTATGCCATTCACGCTTATTCTCATACATCATTTTATCTGCTTTATTTATAACATCAGCTATATTTTCACCTTCGCCAACAGCATATCCCACAGACACATATATAGGAAAATTTAAATCTTTCTTTACTTTAGACAGCTCTTCTTCCCATTTACTAATTTTCTTCTTTACACCTTCTTCTCCACACTCACTTATAATCATAACAAACTCATCACCACCAATTCTATACGACATCCCGTTAGAATCGGTAACATTTTTAATACTAGTTGCTACTGTAGATATCAATTTATCCCCTGTTTCGTGACCTAATGTATCATTAATCTTTTTAAGAGAATTAATATCCCAGAAAATAACTCCTACACTCTTTACACTAGTATATTTTCCATTAATCATACTTAGATAGATACTTTTATTATATAATCCGGTCATTCCATCAATTTCTGCAAGATTTTTCATTTTTTCTGCATAGTTATGATTCAGCATAATAATTTTTGAAATATTCTTGCACACAATAACAAAACTGGCACAAATCATACATCTTGGCAAAACAAAATATAATGTTAGAGTCTCAAGTGGATAAATATTGATTTTAGTAAGAAGAAATTCATTATTTTCTCCTATATATTCTGTCAATGGTTCCCCTGATAACAACACCATATTTGTATCACACAATCCATAACAATATCCATAAAAAACAGTAACAACAATACTAATCATCGTCAAGATATATGTGTACGACAATACTTTTTTTGAACAATACATCGAACTACATATAATTGTAAGAAGAGTTGCTAATATTGCATGAAATGTCATTGCTGTTGTCATTATAGTAATTATCACTTCCATCCAAAATAAGACATAATATTTTACCCACTTTTTTGACAAATCGGCAAACAACAATACTATTCCACCAAACACATATGATAAAATAGCTGCAACAAAACATATATTCGTAGTCTTTTTATCCACCACAAAGATATTTAAAACATTAAGAATCCATATAATAAATAGAATAATAATAGCAGTAGTCGCACATTTTATAACATATTTGTTTGCAAAGTATTCATTATTATCTTCATGACCAAAAACATTTTCTTTTGTCTGAAAAATTTTCATACTAAATATCCCTTCTTCACTTATCTATATATGTACTATCACTTTTAAAGTTAATAGTAATATTTTACCATATATAAAAATATCATGCTACATTCTTCTCTGTTATCTTCTCATAATATGCATATACTCTCTTATTATGTAAATCTTGATTATCAAAGTTATTATTAGTCTTAATCTTTTCTCTATTCCCACATATCATTAAATCAATAGGCATCTGAAATAATTCACTTAGTGCATATAAATTATTTATCGTTGGCATGCTTTGCCCATTTAACCAATGATATATACTCTGCACACCTGTTATGAAGTGACCTCTTGTCAAGAGTAAATTTCAAGAAATCACCACATTTCCTTTAATTAAATTTTAACACTGGGCACAGAGGCAGAGCCTCAGATCTAACAGTCCCCGGCCTTGGCCACTCTGTTATTCGTGG
>JAFQCK010000103.1 GCA_017416465.1 Lachnospiraceae bacterium
AGCAATTTTACCTTACTTTACTGTTTTGGTTTTGTTCTTGAATTGTTCTCTCGCTTCGAACTGTACATGCACTAGAAAGCGTTGCTTTCTCGTTCATGTGGCTTCGCCCAATCCTCACTCATGCAAACGTTTGAAAGTAAACTTTCACCGTTTCCATCTCGTTCGGCAGTTCTCAGCTTTCAGAAATTTTCAGGAAACTTGTTTTTGTCATCTATTGTTTAATTATCAAGGTTCTCTTTGCTGTTTCACGACAGCCTAGTTAGAATATCACACCAAAAATTCATTGTCAACCACTTTTTTTAATTTTTTTATTTTTTTTAGTTTATAAAAATTATTACTAGTGGTCTCCACAAAAAAATGACTTAAACTGTTATAGTTTAAGTCATTTTTTGAGCGGAGAAAGAGGGATTTGAACCCTCGCGCCGGTTGCCCGACCTACACCCTTAGCAGGGGCGCCTCTTCGGCCTCTTGAGTATTTCTCCGAATTACTGCTTTTCCTTCTGCAGTGCAAAGTTTATTATAACGTCAACCTTTTTACTTGTCAACGTCTTTTTATTTATTTTTTTCAATAACCTCTACAATCCTTCTTTGTACTTCGCAGGCAATTTCATTTGTTTTCATATCTTGATATTCTTCATATGATAAAGGCTTTAAAAAATGTACTTGAACGGTTACCTCTTTCGTAGAACCCGTATCAAAAGGCTTAAAGGAATCAATTAAAGCAATAGGTACAATCGGACATTTTGCTTTTGTAGCTGATTTAAAGCTCCCACCTTTGAATTCTCCTACCTTATTACCGTTTCTACTTCTGGTCCCCTCCGGAAATATAATATAGTTCCGTCCTTGAGCCACCTGTTTCGATACTTCTATAATAACTTGCATGGACTGGCGAACATCTTCACGATCCATGAAAATCGCATTCATTATTTTAAAAAGTTGTTTCAGTAATGGGATTTTTGCAACTTCCTTTTTTGCAACAACGGAAAGAGGTCTTGGGCAAACATCAAGCAATGCCAACACATCATACATTCCTTGGTGATTTGGAAAAAGCATAAATCCATCTTTATTGGGTATATTTTCAGTTCCAAAAGATTTAATTTTAACATTTCCGCCTTCGTTCGCTATATTAACAATATATTTTAGAAATTTATTCCGCTCTTCATCTGTATATTTATCAACATTTGAAGAAAATTTCCATAGTTTTATTAATAAACCGGGAACACGGATTATATTTCTAATTACCATTAATAAAATTCGCTTCATTATTATAATCTCCTAGCACATCTTTTTCATGCAGAAAGATACAACACGTGGCAATTTATGCCACGTGTCCCTTTATCTACTGTTCTTCTGTTTGTTCCTCTACTTGCATTTCAGATTCTTCTTCATGTGTTTCTTTTACCTTCGCTATACTAGCTACGATTTCATTTTCACGCAAGTTGATGAGTTTTACACCTGAAGTAATACGACCTAATACAGAGATTCCTTTACATTCCATACGGATGATAATTCCTTCTGTATTAATAATCATAATCTCATTGTCTTCATTTACAGCCTTAGCACCAACTACTTCACCGGTTTTTTCGGTAATCTTATAACATTTTACACCTTTACCGCCTCTGTTTTGTGCAGTAAACTCATCCATTACGGTTCGTTTTCCTAATCCTTTTTCAGACACAATTAAAAGCTGCTCGCCTTGGTCAGTTAACTGCATTGCCACAACTTCATCACCGTCTGTAAGATTAATACCTCTAACACCCATAGATGTTCTGCCGGTAGCACGTACGTCTTGTTCGTTAAAGCGGATACATTGACCATATTTTGTTACAATAATGATATCTTTTTCATTATCTGTAAATTTAACTTCGATTAATTCATCATCATCACGCAGGGTGATTGCAGCAAGTCCTGTCTTTCTAACGTTTGAATAATCTGTAATCTTTGTTTTCTTTACAAGACCTTTCTGAGTAGCCATGAAGAGGTATTGACCTTCTTCGTATTCCTTAATTGGAATCATAGCAGTAATCTTTTCTTCCGGCATTAATTGTAATAAGTTTACAATGGCTGTACCTCTGGATGTTCTGCTTGCCTCCGGAATCTCATATCCCTTCAAACGATATACGCGACCTTTGTTTGTGAAGAACATAATATAATGATGTGAAGACGTCATAAATAATTCTTCTACATAATCTTCTTCTAGGGTCTGCATACCTTTAATGCCTTTACCACCACGGTTCTGACTCTTAAATGTATCTGTAGTCATACGTTTGATATAACCGAGTTTTGTCTTAGTGATAACAACATCTTGTTCCGGAATTAAATCTTCCATTGAGATATCAAATTCATCAAATCCGATTTGCGTTCTTCTTTCATCACCATATTTATCACTGATAATCATAATTTCATCTTTGATTACACCAAGTAACAACTTGCGGTCAGCGAGGATTGCTTTTAACTCGCCAATTCGTTTCATTAATTCTGCATACTCTGTCTCTAGCTTCTCTCTTTCTAAACCAGTCAAAGCACGAAGTCTCATGTCAACAATAGCCTGAGCCTGAACATCTGTTAAATTAAATTCAGCAATTAAACCTTCTTTTGCAATCTGTGTTGTCTTAGAACCACGAACAATTGCAATTACTCGGTCAATATTATCAAGAGCAATTAATAAACCTTGTAAAATGTGTGCTCTTTCTTCCGCCTTATTTAATTCATACTGTGTTCTTCTGGTCACAACTTCTTCCTGATGTTTCAAATAGTACTTGAGCATATCAAGAATGTTTAATACCTTCGGTTCATTGTTAACTAAAGCTAACATGATAACACCAAATGTATCTTGAAGTTGTGTGTGTTTATATAATTGATTTAAAATAACATTTGCATTTACATCACGGCGAAGTTCGATACATACTCGCATTCCTTCACGGCTTGACTGATCTTCCAATGCAGTAATACCGTCAATTTTCTTATCACGTACCAGTTCTGCAATCTTTTCAATCAAACGAGCCTTGTTTACCATATATGGAAGCTCCGTAACAATAATACGATTCTTACCATTTGCCATTGGTTCAATATCTGTTACCGCACGTACTCTGATTTTACCGCGGCCTGTGCGATATGCTTCTTCAATTCCTCTGGTACCTAAGATAGTTGCACCTGTT
Source organism: Lachnospiraceae bacterium (assembly GCA_017416465.1). Lineage (GTDB taxonomy): Bacteria > Bacillota > Clostridia > Lachnospirales > Lachnospiraceae > Bovifimicola. The sequence continues at coordinate 3,159 of JAFQCK010000103.1, forward strand.
GGAAAATCCGGTCCTTTGATAATTTGAAGAATATCTTCGATAGTTGTTTCACCATTTTCATCTATTTGGTCATCAATAATCTTGACTACAGCTGCAATCACTTCACGTAGGTTGTGAGGTGGAATATTTGTAGCCATACCTACAGCAATACCGGAGGTACCATTTACCAAAAGATTCGGATATCTTGCTGGTAATACAACCGGTTCTTTTTCTGTCTCGTCAAAGTTTGGTGCAAAATCAACTGTATTTTTATTAATATCAGCTGTTAATTCCATAGATATTTTGCTAAGACGAGCTTCTGTATAACGCATAGCAGCTGCACCATCACCATCTACAGAACCAAAGTTACCATGGCCGTCTACAAGCGGATATCTGGTAGACCATTCTTGTGCCATATTTACAAGAGCACCATAAATAGAACTATCACCATGAGGATGATATTTACCCATTGTATCACCGACAATACGCGCACATTTACGATGCGGTTTATCCGGACCATTATTTAATTCAATCATAGAATACAGAATTCTTCTTTGTACCGGTTTTAAACCATCCCTTACATCTGGTAAGGCGCGAGATGCAATAACGCTCATGGCATAATCGATATAAGAAGTTTCCATCGTCTTTTTCAGATCGACTTCCTGCACTTTGTCAAAAATATTATCTTCCATTGTCTATTCTCCTGTTTCTATACATCAAGGTTCTGTACATATTTTGCATTTTCTTCAATAAACTCACGCCTTGGTTCTACTTGGTCTCCCATTAAAGTTGTAAATGTGAGATCTAATTCAGATGCTGCATCTTCATTCATAGTTACACGAAGTAAAACACGGTGTTCCGGATCCATAGTTGTTTCCCATAATTGTTCTGCATCCATTTCTCCCAAACCTTTATAACGCTGTATTTTATTATTAGTATCTCTACCTACTTCTGTTAGAATTTCATTTAATTCTTCATCACTGTACGCATACCATACTTTTTTATTCTTTTCCAGTTTATAAAGAGGTGGTTGCGCCAAATATACATATCCTTGTTTAATTAACTCAGGCATAAAACGATATAAGAATGTTAATAATAATGTACTGATATGAGCACCATCAACATCGGCATCGGTCATGATAATGATTTTGTGATAACGAAGCTTTGAAATATCAAAATCATCATGAATACCTGTACCAAATGCAGTAATCATTGCTTTGATTTCCGCATTAGCATAAATTTTATCTAATCTCGCTTTTTCTACATTTAAAATTTTTCCACGTAGTGGCAGGATGGCCTGTGTTGCTCTATCTCTGGCTGTTTTAGCTGAACCACCCGCAGAATCACCTTCCACGATATAAATTTCGCAATTTGCAGGATCTTTATCAGAACAGTCTGCCAATTTTCCAGGAAGAGCCATCCCTTCTAAAGCAGATTTTCTTCTGGTTAAATCTCTCGCTTTTCTTGCGGCTTCACGCGCACGTTGTGCCAATACAGACTTTTCAATTGTTGTTTTACCAACGTTCGGATTCTGTTCTAAGAAAATCTCCAATTGATTACTTACAATATTATCAACTGCTGTACGTGCTTCGCTATTACCTAATTTTTGTTTTGTCTGACCTTCAAACTGTGGGTCGGAAATTTTAACACTGATAATTGCTGTTAAACCTTCACGAATATCTTCACCACTTAAGTTAGGCTCATTGTCTTTTAATAATCTATTTTTTCTTGCATAATCATTAAAGGTTTTTGTTAAAGCTTTTCTAAAACCTTCTACATGCATACCACCTTCAGGTGTGGTGATATTATTTACAAAACCGTAAGTATTATCGGTATATGCATCGTTGTGCTGCATTGCAACTTCAACCATAACACCGTCTTTTTCACCTTCACAGTAAATAATCTGGTCGTATAAAGGTGTTTTTCCTTTGTTCAAATACTGAACAAATTCTTTGATACCACCTTCATAGTGGAATGATTTTTCCTTTGGTTCTGGCATATCATCACTTGTGCGCTCATCACGAATGACAATACGAAGTCCTTTTGTTAAAAATGCCATCTCACGGAAACGCTGTTTTAAGGTATCAAAATCAAAAACAGTCTCATCAAAGATTTCTTTATCCGGTAAAAATGTTACTTTTGTACCTGTCTTTTTCATAGGACAAGTTCCAATCTCTTTTAAAGGATACATTACTTTACCACGCTCATAACGTTGTTTATAAACTTTTCCTTCTTTGCAGATTTCTACTTCTAACCATTCAGAAAGTGCATTAACAACAGATGCGCCTACACCATGAAGACCACCGGATACCTTATATCCACCACCGCCAAATTTTCCACCTGCATGAAGAACTGTAAATACAACTTCAACTGCCGGTAATCCTGCTTTTTGGTTAATACCAACAGGAATACCACGCCCGTTATCTATAACAGTTGCAGAGCCATCTTTATTTAACGTTATGGAAATGGTATCACAAACTCCTGCCAATGCTTCATCAACAGAATTATCTACAATTTCATACACCAAATGGTGAAGCCCTCTTATTGATGTACTACCAATGTACATACCAGGTCTTTTTCTTACTGCTTCTAATCCTTCCAGTATTTGAATCTGATCTGCACCGTATTCTGCGCTCATAAAATCCTCCTAATTTACATGTCCATTCTCCACATGCATTATTTTGTTTATATAAAAACGATCATTTACAAAATCATCCAACCCCGTACAGGTTATTAATGTTTGTATATCACTAATACTATCTAACAAATAGTTTTGCCTATGTTTGTCTAGTTCAGACAATACATCATCCAATAAAAGTATTGGAGTATCATTTATCATTTTTTTTACAATCTCAATTTCTGACAGTTTCAATGATAAAGCAGCCGTCCTTTGTTGACCTTGCGAACCAAATTTACGAATATCCAAGCCATCTGTCATGAAACATATATCATCTCTATGAGGTCCCACAGATGTACTTTTTATTTTAATATCTCTTTCCCTATTTTTTAAAAGTATCTTTTCAAAGTCCTTCGGATTGACTGACGGCTCATAATAAATCTGCAGATGTTCTTTACCACCGGTTAACTGTTCGTGGACTTTTCCTACAATTTCATTTAATTGTGAAATAAACAACTTTCTTCTGTTTATTATTTTATTTCCATAATTTACAAGGTGTAAGTCCCAAATATCAAGCGTTTCCATCAAATCTTTTTTTTCATAAACGTCCTTAAGTAACTTATTTCTTTGATTTACAATACGATTATAATTTGATAAATCGCTTAAATATACTTTATCAAGTTGAGATAGTTCTAAATCAATAAATCTTCTCCTTTCGGAAGGACCATTTTTTATAATATTTAAATCTTCCGGAGAAAAAAATACAATATTTACAATTCCAAACAATTCACTAGCCCGCCGAATTGGTATTTTGTTGATAGCAATTCCCTTTGGACTATTATTTTTTAGATGAATATCAATTTGAAATGGAACACCATTTTTATCAATCACTGCTTCAATATGAGCTTCTTCATGTTGAAACTGAATAATATCTCTATCTTTTGTGCCGCGATGAGATTTTGTGGTTCCACACAAATAAATTGACTCTAAAATATTTGTTTTTCCTTGTGCATTGTCACCATATAGAATGTTTGTTGACGGATCAAAATCCAATTCTAACAAATCATAATTTCTATAATTTTTTAATTTCAATTGTTTGATTTTCAAAAGAAACAACGTCCCCTTCGTATAATTTTCTGCCTCTTCTTGTATCAACTTCACCGTTTACAAGAACAAGTCCGTCTTGAATAACTTCTTTTGCCTCAACTCCTGATTCTACGAATCCGGCCGCCTTTAAAGCCTGACCAAGTTTTATAAATTCATTTCTTAAATAAATAATCTCCATTTTTTACACTCCGGCATTGAAATTTACAGGTAAAATCAAATAAATATAAGTTTCATTATCATCCTTAATGAAGCAAGGAGCTTTTGGATTCATCAAGTAAAGTGTTACTTCTTCATCATCAATTACACGAAGTGCATCAATTAAGAATTTAGGGTTAAATCCAATTAACAAATCTTTACCCTCTTTTGAAATTACTATTTCGTCATCCATAGAACCAATTTGGGATTTAATTTTTAATTCCATCACTTCATCCAATATATTAATGATAATCGGTTTTTTATCTCCCTCTTTTACAAGCAAAGTAGCTCTATCAATACAGTTTAATAATTCTCTTTTATTAATCTTAACCTTTGTTTCATAATCACTGGATAACATTTGATCAATTTTAAAATATTGTCCTTCAATCAAACGCGAAACAACAACTGTATTATCAAATTCAAATACAATATGATTATTTGTAAATGAAATTACAACTTCACTATCAACATCGCCCGGAAGAATCTTACTTACTTCCATAAGTGTCTTGCCAGGAACAACTACTTTTCTTGGTCCATAACTTTCTTTTAATTCTGTTTTACGAATAGAAATTCTATGACCATCCAAAGAAACAACTTTTAACATGTTATTTTCAATTTGAAACAATTCTCCAGTCATTAACTTGTTGCTGTCATTATCAGCGATAGAGAAAATAGTTTGTCTTATAATTTCTTTTAAAGTAAATTGAGATAACTTAATTGTCTCATTTTTTTCGATAAATGGAAGATAAGAAAAATCTTCTCCTGATTTTGAAGAAATATTAAATTTCGCTCTCTCACAGGTAATTGTAGTTTGAAGATTTTCATCTGTTTCAATAACAACTTCATTATCAGGAAGTTTACGAACAATCTCAGAGAATATTCTTGCATCAATAGCTACTACACCTTTTTTTAATATATCTCCTTCTACAATTGTCTCAATGCCAAGTTCCATATCATTTGCTGTCAACTTAATAATATCAGTTGTAGCATCTATTAAAATACATTCAAGAATAGGCATTGTTGTTTTAGATGGAACTGCCTTAGATACAATACTTACACCTTTTACAAGATTAGATTTAGAACAAATAATTTTCATTGTGGAAAACTCCTTCCGGTATTTTTTTATGTATATATATATAATATATTTTAGTAGTATTAGTAGTAGGGGCTGTGGATAAGTGGATAAGTACCCTCAGCCCTTATGTTTAAAGGGTTTCAAGTGTGGATAAGTATGTTTATAAGTATGTGGATAACATGTGGAAGAAATGGGGATAACTTTTTTAGAAAAATTATAAAAAAACTTATCCACAACTTGTCCACACATTATCAACAACTTATCCACATAGTTATCAACAAATTAAACTGGATTTATTTTCTTTTTTATAATGTCAATTGTATTACTAAGAGCTTCATCTGTCTTAATTTCATCTGCAACTTTTTCAATACCATGACTAATTGTAGAATGATCTCTTCCTCCTAAAATAGAACCGATTGCTTTTAGTGGAACATCTGTCATTTCTCGACACAAGTACATAGCAATTTGTCTTGGAATAGCAACATTTGAATTTCTCTTACCGCTCTTAAGGTCTTGAATTGAAATAGAATAATGTTCGGAAACAATATCTATAATTAATTCAGGAGTAATTTGTCTGCTTTCATTAGGAGAAATAATATCTTTTAGAGCTTCAGCAGCCAATGTAATATTAATATCTTCGTTTTTTAGTTTATGAAGGGCAATCAATTTTGTAAGAGAACCTTCCAGCTCTCGAATGTTAGATTTTACATTTGTTGCAATATATTGCATTACTTCGTTAGGAATGTGATATCTCTGTAAGCCATCTAAATCCTCTTTTTTACGCAGAATAGCCATTCTTGTTTCATAATCAGGTGAAGAAATATCAGCAATCAATCCCCATTCAAAGCGGGTACGAAGTCTAGCTTCTAATGTTTCAATATCTTTTGGTGGTTTATCACTGGAGATAATGATATGTTTTCCTAATCCGTGTAAATGATTAAATGTGTGGAAAAATTCTTCCTGAGTACTTTCTTTTCCTATTATAAATTGGATATCATCAACCAACAAAACGTCTATGTTCCGATACTTGTCTCTAAATGAAGTCATCGCTGATTCATTTCCACCACTTGTTTTACCACTTTTAAGAGCATCAATCAGTTCATTTGTAAAAGTTTCACTTGTAACATAAAGAATCTTTTTTGAAGGATCTCTTTCTAATATAAAGTGTGCAATGGAATGCATTAAGTGAGTTTTACCAAGTCCAACTCCTCCATATAAAAAGAGAGGATTATAAATTTCACCCGGAGACTCAGCTACTGCTAAAGAAGCAGCATGTGCAAAGTTATTATTTTTTCCAACCACAAAGGTATCAAATGTATATTTTGGATTTAAATTTGCCTGTTCAAAAATATCATTTTTATTTACCTTATTATTATAGGAAGATTCTGATACAGATTCTTCTATAAAATCTTCAGCTGCAACTAGTTGGATATCGTATTCTTGTCCAATTACTTCAGCAATACAAACCTTAAGAGATAATAAATATTTTTTAGTTATAATATCTATGTATGCTTTAAGGGGAACTTTAATAAAAATAATATCTTCTTTTACATCACACACTTCCAGTGGCACAATCCATGTTTTAAAAGAAACATCTAAAATATCATATTCTATCTTTAATTTGTGGATAATTTCATCCCATTTTTCCTTTACTAAATTCATTATGATAAACTCCTACTTCTACTAATAAGATATAATACGACAATATCTCCATAATATTTTACATCAAAAATAAAATATTATCAATGATTATTAAATGTGGATAACTTTATCAACATAAAAAACCAAGAAAAATATGGAAAAAACAAATAAAATTTTTTTTAATCCACAAGTTATCCACATAAAAAAGCATAGTTATCCACACTTTGTGGAAAAAAATGTGGATAACTTTACCTTGACGTATTGCATTTTATTTAATATAATTAGGCGTGGTATGAAATCGTATACTTATATTAATATGATATATAGGTTTGAAAAGAATCAAGGAGGTGGATATCAATGAAAATGACATTCCAACCAAAAAAGAGATCTAGATCAAAGGTTCATGGATTTAGAGCTAGAATGAGTACACCTGGCGGAAGAAAGGTTTTATCTGCTAGAAGAGCAAAAGGAAGAAAGGTATTATCAGCGTAGGCCGCATATTTGTGGCCTTTTCTTCTATAAAAAATGAGGTTTAAATAATGAAAAATAAGGATTTTCAAATCATTTATAAAAAAGGAAAATCTTATGCAAATAAGTACTTGATAATGTATGTGTTAAAAAATAACACAGAAGAAAATCGCTTAGGTATTTCGGTAAGTAAAAAAGTAGGAAATAGTGTTGTTAGACATCGCATCACAAGATTAATTAGAGAAAGCTATAGACTACAAGAAAGTAAATTTCAAAATGGATTAGATATTGTTGTTGTTGCACGAGCAAATGCGAAAGAAAAAACATATTTTGAAATAGAAAGTGCACTACTCCATTTAGGAAAGCTTCATAATATTATAGATGATTTAACGGAGAACTAAAATTGAAAAAGGTACTAATAGGGCTTATTAAGTTTTATAGAAAATATATATCTGGCATGAAGTCAGCACCAACATGCAAATATATTCCAACTTGTTCGGAGTATGGCTTGCAGGCAATTGAAAAATATGGTGCCTTAAAAGGTGGACTTCTTACGATTTGGAGAATATTGCGTTGTAATCCTTTTTCAAAGGGAGGATATGATCCAGTACCTTAATATTAGCTAATGGAGGAAAAAAGATGATTAATTTTATTGCCGGCATATTCGGAAAGATTATGAATTTGATTTTCGAAGCCTTATATTCACTTGGAATTAAAGATGTTGGTTTAAATATTGTGATAAGCACAATTTTGTTTACAATTATTATTTATACATTGTTACTTCCTTTCACAATTAAACAACAAAAATTCTCAAGAATATCTGCTGTTATGAACCCTGAGATTCAGGCAATTCAGAATAAGTATAAAGGAAAGAATGACCAGGCATCTATGCTTAAGATGCAGGAAGAAACAAAATTGATTTACACTAAATACGGAACATCACCAACCGGTGGATGTCTTGGTTCTTTAATACAGTTGCCTTTCCTATTTGCATTATGGCCTGTTATGCGTGAAATTCCAAAACATGTGCCGAGAGTAAAAGCTGATAAGGTTTACGAATTTATGGGAGTAGTTATTTCAGGACCGGAAAGTAATCCTGCTGCTACACCTTCTACCCTATTAAAATCAGGAGAAACATGGCTTATCATCGTTGCTATTTTAATTCCTGTTTTAGCTGGTTTTACACAATGGCTAAGTGGTAGAATTTCACAGAATATGATGAATTCAAGAAATAGTGACAAAAAGAAAGAAGAAAATGCAATGGCATCACAGATGAATATGATGATGAATGTTATGCCAATTATGTCAGTTTTCTTATGTTTTTCAATGCAGATTGTTTTGGGTATTTACTGGATCGTTAGTGCCGTAGTTAGAATTGTTCAACAGATTGTTATTAATAAGGTACTTGATAAGAAACCAATTGATGTATTGGTTGAAGAAAATATGAAAAAAGCTGCAAAGAAAAATGCAAATAAAAAAGAAGTAAATCCTAGTAAAGTAAACAGCATGGCGCAAAAGTATACAAAGAAATTAGAAGAAATTAAAGCGGATGCTGTACAAGAAGAAAAAACCTCTAACAATAGTACTGCAAAACCGGGAAGCTTAGCTTCAAAAGCAAATATGGTTAGAGATTATAATAGTAGAAATAACAAATAAGGAGGCCGTTATGGAGATTATTACAGTTTCTAAAAAAACAGTAGAAGAAGCAATTACAGAAGCTTGTATTCAACTTGGACTTGCAAGTACAGATGTTGAAGTTGAGGTAGTTGAAAAAGGAAGTGCAGGATTTTTAGGAATCGGTGCAAAACAAGCAGTAATTAAAGCTTGGAAAAAGCAGGAAAAGAAAGAAAGTAAAAAAGAAGTTAAGAAGGAAGTTAAAAAAGAAGCTCCTAAAAAAGTTGAGGTTTCTGAAGAGACATCTGCAGTTGAAGAAGAAGTTGTTGAAACAGAAGAAAAATTAGCAGAAGTTGAACCACAGACAAAAGAAGCTTGTGAAAAATTTTTAACAGATGTTCTTAAAACAATGGGTATGGAAGTGAAATTAACATCTGAAATTGATGAGGATGGTTCTCTAAGTATCAACATGGAAGGTGAAAATATGGGAATCCTCATTGGAAAAAGAGGACAAACATTAGATTCACTTCAATATTTAACAAATCGTGTTTCAAATAAAATGCAAGAAGGATATGTAAGAGTTAAATTAGATACAGAAAATTATCGTCAAAGAAGAAAAGAAACATTGGAAAATCTTGCAAAAAATATTGCTCATAAAGTAAAAAGAACGAAAAAGTCCGTTTCTTTAGAACCAATGAATCCGTATGAAAGAAGAATTATTCATTCGGCACTCCAAGGTGATAAATATGTATCTACCCACAGTGAAGGTGAAGAACCTTACAGAAGAGTTGTTGTTACATTGAATAGAAAATAATTATTTGGAAGCACTTTTGATTGAAAGTGCTTCTTTTATTCCTTATAATATATAAGAAGAAGTTTGTAATGTGGAGGAAAGTTATGAGAAAGGATACAATTGCTGCTATTGCTACTGCTATGTCAAATTCAGGGATTGGAATTGTTAGAGTTAGTGGCTCAGAGTCCTTGGATATTGTAAGAAAAATTTATAAAGGCAAAGAGTTAAAGGATCATGCAATTCATTATGGGTATATTGTAGATGGTGAAGAAACAATCGATGAAGTCCTTGTGATGGTAATGAAAGCTCCACATAGTTTTACAGGCGAAGATACAGTTGAAATTAATTGTCATGGCGGAGTTTATGTTGTGAAAAGAATTCTGGAGACAGTTATTGGGGCAGGTGCAAGACCGGCTGAACCAGGAGAATTTACAAAACGTGCATTTTTAAATGGTAAAATTGATTTATCACAAGCTGAGGCTGTAATTGATGTTATTAATTCGAAAAACGAATATGCTCTAAAGAGTTCTGTCAGTCAATTAAAAGGAAGTGTTCAGAAAAAAATAAAGGAAATTCGTGAAGAAATTATTTATCATACAGCATTTATAGAAACGGCATTGGATGATCCGGAGCATATTAGTGTGGACGGTTATGGTAATACATTAAAATTGAGTGTTGATAAATTAATTCATGAATTAGATTTACTGTTAAAGAGTTCTGACAACGGACGAATTATACAAGAAGGTATCAAAACAGTGATTGTTGGGAAACCAAATGCGGGAAAATCTTCTTTCTTAAATGTGTTAGTTGGTGAAGAACGCGCAATTGTAACAGATATTGCGGGTACTACTCGTGATGTTTTGGAAGAAACCATAAATTTAAACGGAATTAGTTTAAACATTATGGATACCGCAGGTATTCGGGAAACAGAGGATGTTGTAGAAAAAATCGGTGTAGATAAAGCAAAGGTAAACGCAAAAGAGGCAGATTTGGTAGTGTATGTCATGGATGCATCACGTGAATTGGATAAAAACGATTATGATATCATAGAAATGATTGGTGATAGAAAGGCAGTAATACTATTAAACAAATCCGATTTAACTACTGTTCTATCCAAAGATATGATAAAATCAATTATCGATAAACCAATTATATCAATATCTGCAAAGGAAGAACAAGGAATAGGAGAATTTGAAAAGATTTTGAAGGAAATGTTCTTCCAAGGTGAAATTTCATTTAATGATGAAGTTTATATTACAAATATACGTCATAAAACTGCTATTTCAGATGCTTATGCCAGTTTACAAAAAGTAATTGTAAGTATTGAAAATGATATGCCGGAGGACTTCTACTCTATTGATTTGTTAGATGCTTATGAATCATTGGGAAGTATTACGGGAGAAACTATAGGAGAAGATTTGGTAAATGAAATATTCAGCAAATTCTGTATGGGAAAATAAAGATGAATACGATGTAGTTGTTATTGGTGCAGGTCATGCCGGATGTGAAGCTGCTCTTGCAGCTGCAAGACTAGGACTGAAAACAATTGTTTTTACAGTTAGTGTAGATAGTATTGCGCTTATGCCATGTAATCCGAATATCGGAGGAAGTTCAAAAGGACATTTGGTACGGGAAATAGATGCTTTGGGCGGTGAAATGGGAAAAGTAATAGACCAAACATTTATTCAGTCAAAAATGCTAAATAAGTCAAAAGGACCTGCTGTTCATTCGTTACGTGCACAGGCAGATAAAGCAAACTACACCAAAACCATGAGAAAAGTTTTGGAAAATCAGGAAAATTTGGAAGTAAAACAGGCAGAAATAACGGATATTCTTGCAGAAGAAGGAAAAGTAGTCGGTGTTCGAACATATTCCGGAGCCACTTATAAATGTAAAGCGGCCATCTTGTGCACAGGGACATACTTAAAAGCAAGATGTATTTATGGTGAAATCAGTAATGAAACCGGGCCAAATGGACTTCAGTCAGCAAACTTTCTGACGGATTCCCTAAAAGGTCTTGGTATAGAGATGTATCGATTTAAAACAGGTACACCAGCCAGAATTGATAAACGTTCCATTGATTTTTCAAAAATGGAGGAACAATTTGGTGATAAACGTGTTGTACCATTTTCATTTACGACCAATCCGGAAGATGTTCAGATAGAACAGGCCTCTTGCTGGTTGACATACACTAATGAAAGAACACATGAAATTATAAAAGAAAATTTGCACCGCTCTCCTCTCTTTTCGGGGATGATAGAGGGGACGGGACCTCGCTACTGCCCTTCTATCGAGGATAAAGTGGTAAAATTCTCGGATAAGAATCAACATCAGGTGTTTATTGAGCCGGAAGGTCTTGATACAAATGAAATGTATATTGGTGGAATGTCAAGTTCCTTACCGGAAGATGTGCAATATGCCATGTATCGCAGTGTTGCCGGTCTTGAAAACGCTAAGATTGTAAGAAACGCATATGCAATTGAGTATGATTGTATTGATGCAAGACAATTATACCCTACCCTTGAATTTAAGAAAATTGAAGGTTTATATAGTGGTGGACAATTCAACGGAAGTTCAGGGTATGAAGAAGCTGCGGCGCAAGGATTGGTTGCAGGTATTAATGCTGCCCTAAAAATATTAGATCGTGAACAGATTGTAATTGACCGTTCGGAAGCATATATCGGTGTGCTTATTGATGATTTAGTTACAAAAGAAAGTCATGAACCATATCGTATGATGACATCGAGAGCCGAATACCGTCTCTTACTCCGTCAAGATAATGCGGACCAGAGATTAACAAAAATCGGTCACAATGTAGGACTAATTTCCGACGAAAGATATCAGTATCTTTTAGATAAACAAGAAATTATTCTATCTGAGATAGAACGACTAGAACACACTAATATAGGAGCAAACAAAGCAGTACAAGATTTACTAATACAATACGAAAGTACACCATTAAATTCGGGTACTACTCTTGCTGAATTACTTAGAAGACCGGAATTATCATATGAAGCACTAGCTCCAATAGATAAAAATCGTGAACTGATGAAGATTTGCGAGACTAAATGCACAAATTATGTGGATAACTCTAAAAAAAGTGTGGATAAGTTATATTATGAGGTTATTGAGCAGGTAGATATTAATATTAAATATGATGGATATATTAAGCGTCAACAAAAACAAGTAGAGCAATTTAAAAAATTAGAAACAAAAAAAATACCGGATGATATTGATTATGATTCAATAAAAAGTCTTCGAATTGAAGCGGTTCAAAAATTAAAACAGTACCGCCCTATCTCTATAGGACAGGCATCACGTATATCCGGAGTCTCTCCTGCTGATATTTCAGTGCTTCTAGTATATCTTGCACGTTAGTAATGAAAGGAACGTTATGAGTCAAATTTTTGAAAATAAACTAAATGAACTTGGCATTTGTTTAACAGATAAACAAAAACAACAATTTGATAGATTTTATGAACTACTAGTTGAGTGGAATGGCTTTATGAATCTAACAGGCATTACTGAATATGAAGAAGTAAATGAAAAACACTTTGTAGATAGTTTATCAATTATTAAGGCTATTGATATAGAAAAAGTAAAAACTGTAATTGATATAGGAACCGGAGCCGGGTTTCCGGGGATTCCCTTAAAAATTGCTTTTCCACATTTAAACATAGTACTACTCGACTCACTGAATAAAAGAATTAATTTTTTAAATACAATAATTGATGAGTTGGGACTTGATGATATTACCACTATACATGGTCGAGCTGAAGATTTTGCAAAAAAACCAGAGTATCGGGAAAAATTTGATTTGTGTGTATCACGCGCAGTTGCTAATCTTTCTACTTTGTCCGAATATTGTTTACCATATGTAAATTTAGGAGGCATGTTTATATCTTATAAGTCTGGTGAAGTTGATGCAGAAATAGAAAAATCAAAAAAAGCAATTCAAATACTTGGCGGCAAACTTAAGAAAATGGTCAAATTTCAGTTGCCGGGCACAGAAATAGGACGTTCATTTGTAAAAATTCAGAAAATAAATAACACAGCAAAAAAATATCCTAGAAAAGCTGGATTACCTGCAAAAGAACCTATCATGTAACTAAAAAGGAATGTTTCACGTGAAACATTCCTCAGAGTGTAGACAAAGTTGTTGCTGGAGCACTAGCTCCAGCAACACTTTTCTTTTCTGATGAAATTTTTGGATACAAATGACAAAAATCTCCAAAAATGCTCAGTAAGATGGGTTTTTTCCTCCCTTATTTCCATGATTTTTGCTAATTTCTTCAAATTCATACACGCAAAG
>JAFQCK010000104.1 GCA_017416465.1 Lachnospiraceae bacterium
TAGTCCATAAATCTACCTGCATTATGTATACTGCTGGTATCACTTCATCTTCTGAATATTCGTATTCATAGTCGTATTCAAAAAATGTTATGTATGTTTCCGGTGGATTAACGATTTCTTGATAACCGCTAGGTATTGTTAATTTATCGAGAGCCCTTTTTGTTTTTTCTCTTATATTCATAGTCCGAGTTCCTTTCTTATTCTTTCTGAAAAAACATTAAAACATTTATTTTTATTTTTACTCATTGACTTATTCATAAATGGCTTTTTTGGATAGTTTTTATTCGATGTTCCCCATTCTATAAACTTGGCGTAGTAATAGTCACTTCTATCTGACTTTTCCCATCCATACTCGATACTCCTGAATCCATTTTCTCTCACTAATTTTAATGGAATGTTATCAGCCATGTGTCCATTTCCATACTTTCCTACGTGTCCTTTTTTATTTCGTGGGGCTGTTTTTTTTGCTGTTTCGTATGCTGGTTGGATTGCTTCTTCCAATGCATCATCAATCATATTACTATCCAGCACTTCACTCATTTTGTTTAGGTCATTTACAATTGCATCTAGCCCATCAAAATCAAGTCTTGCTGCCATATAATTTTTCGCCTTTAGTTATTAGTTTTATGTAATTTTCATCTACTTCATAAATATCAAGAACATTATAAATGCGATTCTCGTACACTATTTGAATGTCACTACTGCATAATGACTTATAATTTTTTCTTATTGTCATATTGGTTTCTACTTGAGTTACAACCGAATTGTCCTCGTTAGTAGTTCTTACTATCTTATCTTCTATTGCTGCGAATACAATTCGTAATGTTACCCATTCTTTTTGCTCAATGCCCTCGTTATCAATATGATTTTGAAACTTTTTTATTTCTATTTTCTTATTGAGTTTTCCCGGGTTCATCATTTTCCACCTGTCCGCAGTATCTCATTTGAAAAATAATCGCATCCACACTATGTTTTATCGAGTCATTTACTGTTCCTATTATTGTCCTATTGTCATTCCAATGCTCTATTAGTATTAATTGTGCTAGGTCTGACAATTCGCTTGGTGTAAATTTTCCACAAGCGTTTTCTAGATAAATCTTTGATCCTGCTATTAATGAACGAATAAATTCATCATCTTCTTCATAATCAATTCGCAAATAATCTTTTGCCTTCTTTAAATCCACCATGATTTCATCTCCTTAATAAATCAAGAGAGGTTATTAGCCTCTCTTATTCTGTTTGTCCATCATTTCCTGTTTGGTTTTCTTCTGGATTATAAACAGGAGTTGTTGGTTCTACTGATGCAGCTTGTGCTGTTTCAGTCACATTTTTTACGTGTACAACTGGTTGTTCAGTTGGAGCAGTAAGTTTGATATTTAAATATGATTTTGTATCTTTTGTTACAACATCATCTCTTTGAATTGCACGAATTAATGTTAAATTCTTTGTGAACCCTGCTTCTTTTGACACAGCAAGTGCCATTTCTTCTCTATCCATGAATTTGATAGCTTCTTCTAAATTACCAACATAAACTGGTGATGCACCATCTTCATCTGGAATGTTAGTGTTGGCATAAACTTCGATATTAATTCCTGATAACATTTTTTTAGTTGGATCAGTTGGATTTGGTTGTAGGATTGGTTTTCCTGTTGCATCTACCCATTGATCCATAATGTCAAAGCCATTTTGGTTAGTGATGATTACTGTTCCAGCTAATAATTCAGGATCAAGTTTAGTGTTAATAGCTGATTTAATTTCTGCGTGTGTACTTGCATTTAATTGGATACCATTAACTTTTAAAATTGATAAAATCTTTCTATTATCTGTTACTACTGATTTTCTTGCTAACCATTTGTTGATGTATTTAACAAGTCCACCTTTTTCATCAGCTAATAATGTGTTTGAAATTGGTAGGATTCCACCTTTATCAGTGATTGCGAATTTTTGTTGTTTTAATGTTGGTGACATTAATTCTCCAATTTCTGTTGCTTCTGTGATA
>JAFQCK010000105.1 GCA_017416465.1 Lachnospiraceae bacterium
ATAGCCTTCGCAGGCCATCGCGCAGCGATTTTGTTCCTTTATAGGAAAGTGCTGTAGCGTAGTGGCAGTTAGACAAGAATTTCGTAAGAAATTCTTGCCAAAGTGCGTGCGCTGGCACGCACTATTTGTTCAATTTGAATTCAGCGAGGTATAAGGAATATGATATTTAATAAATTAATACCTGAACTTACAGTCATTGATATTGTCAAAACAAAACATTTTTATATCGACATTCTTGGTTTTACAATAGAATATGAGAGAGAAGCAGATAAGTTCATTTTTGTTTCATTAGACGGTTCGCAGTTTATGTTTGAAGAAATGCATACAGATGGCTGGAATGTTGCTACAATGGAGTATCCATTTGGAAGAGGTATTAATTTTTCAATTGAAGTTGATGACATAGATGCAATTTATGAAAAACTACGACACGAAGATTATCCATTGTATCGCAAAATGATGGTCAATGAATATGAGGTAGCTGATAACTGCTTGGAGCAAAAGGAATTTTTAGTACAAGACCCGGATGGTTATTTGCTAAGATTTACCAAAAAGAGTTAACTAATATAAAAACAAGAACTTGTAGGTGAGATAGAATGAAGAAAAAGATGCAATTTCTTAAAGTATTAAAATATACAGCACTGACTATATTGATGCTAATTGTTTGTTTTGTTATAGTCAGAACAATTGGAAAAACAATATATAATCGAACACCGGAAGGTGGTATTAATAAGTCTATGTATGTTGATATTAATGGTACAAAGCAGTGGATTAACATATATGGTGAAGATGTAAATAATCCTGTTTTGCTTTATTTACATGGAGGACCGGGTTCGGCAACCAGCCACATTGATTATGTAATTACAAGAAAATGGGCAGATGTATATACGGTAGTTACATGGGATCAACGTAACTGTGGGAAAAGCTATGATAGTTCACAAAATGAAACTATTTTAACAAAAGAGTTATTTTTGACAGACGGCAAAGAAATAACGGAATTTATTTTAGAGTACCTTTCAAAAGATAAGATAACGATTTTAGGACATTCTTGGGGCTCGATTTTTGGAGCAAATTTGGTGCTTGAATATCCGGAATATTATGATTGTTTTATCGGAACGGGACAGCTTGTTGATTATTTAGAGAATGAAGAAGTATTTAAACAAGAAGCATTGTTATGGGCAGAAGGTGATGAAGAGGCATTACAATTAGTAAATCAGTTAACACCTGATAATACAACTGTAGAACATTTTACTGCTAGAAATGCAATAATGCAGAAATATGGCTATGATATGATGGTTAATGGTGCGGACTATAATTTGATTACAACGATAATTTTTAATCCAAATTATACGTTTGCAGATTGGATTGATTATTTGAGTGTAGATATGAGTTCTTATTTAGAGTTTTATACATCAGAAGAATTTGCATCATTTTCTTTGAAAGGAAAATTCGATTATCAGGTACCATTTTATAATATAAATGGAGATAAGGACTATCAGACGAATTATAAATTAGCACAAGATTATTTTGAACAAGTGAATGCTCCATATAAGCAGTTATATATTATGGAAAATATGACACACGGTTTATTGGAATCTGATTCACAAGGATTTGCTGAAATAGTTCATCAAATTGCAGAAAATGAGAAGTTAAGATAGTTACATTTGATTTGCAG
>JAFQCK010000017.1 GCA_017416465.1 Lachnospiraceae bacterium
ATGAAAAATCAAAACATGAAAGAAGCAATCAGTCTGTTGACTATGCTTGAAAATGATTTGGAACTGAATAAGGAGGATAGTATACATATTGATACGGTAAGAGTGATAAAACGTATACTAAAAGAAGCCATGTTGGAAATGTCCCAGAGTGAAAACCATTATTCCTGCAAGGAAGAAAGAAATTGCTGCAAAAACTGAAGCTGCGTATTGTTCAGCATGGAAGTATCAAGAGTATGAACCGGTGTCTTGTCTAATCCAAGTAAATAATCGGTAGTACAGTGATATAGGTTTGCTAATGCCATAAGATTCTCAACGCTAGGGGTACGTTCACCAGCTTCATAATTTGAAATAATAGACGGAGAAACACTAATGGCAGCGGCAGCCTCCTTTTGGGATATTCTAAGTTTCGTTCTCTGTTCGTGTAATCTATCGCCTAATCCATGAATCATATCTATAACCATGCCTTTCTACAATTCTGCTCTTATTTAGTCAAGTATATGATTTGTATTATGTCTTTAGGTTAAATAAACAATGCTTTGAGCATTGAAAAGTTTGCAGAGAGGATATATAATATTTGTGTACGCAAAAAAATGTATAACACATAATTATTACACAAGGGACAGGAGATACCATGAAAAGAAAAATTGATGAACACGAACAATTTGTTTTATGTATAAAAAAACAGAAAGAGTTGACGGATTTAATAAATCAGAATTTAGAGCATATAGAAAAAAATGAAATGAGTCTACAAAGAGAAAGAGAAAAATTGCGTTCTAGCCAGGAAAATTATGAGAAGGGAAAATATGATGTTTTAAAACAATTGAGAAAAGATAAAGAGGAAAGAATCGAAAATTTCTATAATGAAAGGAAATCAGCGGTTATAGCAGAAGCAGAAGATTATAAAAATGGAAATTATATAAGACGTGAATATAACAAGATAGAATGGGAATGTGAAGGTTTAAAGAATCTTGAAACACATAAAAATGAGGTTTTATGGGAATATGACATATTAGCTTCATATATTCCATATGAAAAAATACAAAAAATAGTGTTAGAACAAGATAATAACTATTCCAAAGAAGAAATAGTAAATTTGATTAATATACCACAAAAACCGTTCAAATTAGCAAAAAGAATAAGAAAGGAAATTGATAAAAAAGAAAGTTTGAATAAGGTATTGAATATTACAAAAAAAATACTTAAGCCATTTAAGTCCTTTAATGCATGTGCAGTATATTGGATTATATGGGCATGCGTAATATATATTTTTAGCGTCATTGAAGAAATCTTTAATATTGATATTGTATTGTGGATAATTTGTGCTATTTTGATTATTTTGACGAGTATTGCTTGTAAGAAATATATTCCGTATTTTCGTGCATTGAATATCTTGGATGAAAGAAAAAGATATTATTTAGCAGTTATGAATAATGAACAAGTAGTTAGGCAAATAATTGAAAAGGAATTTGAAGGAAAAAGAGGGTTTATAAACGAAGAAATAAGACAGAAAATTTTTGGAGCAGAAACAGAAATTAATGCTTTGAATATGGAAATGGATGCAAAAATTAGAGAAGCACAAGCAATTTCTGACGAGAGTTTATTAAAGGAATATACCGATGAATTTTTAATGATTAAGCAAAGAATTGATAATGTTATTTATTCTTTGGAAGAAGAGAATAAGAACATCGGAAGATTGATTGAAAACTATCAAGTAAAGAGAGAAAAAAATCAACAAGAACTAGAGGAATGCAGAAGTCTTGCATTAGATTCAAAAATTATTGAATATGATAAAAATAGAAGAATGATTCTTACTTATAGTACGGTTTCAAATGCAACTGAAGAATTTACATACGATGAATATTTAGAAACTATAGAAGATGAAGAAGTGAGAAATGTGTTAAAAGGTAGAAGACAGAGATTAATAGAAGAAAGTTGGAAAGCAAACAAAGTAATTAACGAAATGCGAGGATATATTTACGAAAAAATAGAGTCTCCGCAAGATTTAACAATGAGTAATGCTTTATATATTGCTAATCCAAAAGATGAATATACAATCAAAGCTAAAATTCAACATAATAAAAAGCCGCTTGTCTTATTATACGATTTTTGGGCTAGTCAGAATGAGAATGAGAGAGCAATATTAAACAAGCTTGAAGAATATATTAATCAAATTATGTTTTCTTTTGCAAGAACAGACATATATGATTTATATGAATTTCATATATATGAGCCTATTTCAGGAGCAAAGGATTTTGAGCGTCCAAATTACAAAATGTATTCTTATGACGATACAAAAAGGGATGAGCTGGCAAATAAGATAGCACAACAAGTAAATTACATAAAGGGGGATATAGATGAGGTAAATTATGAACGCTATAAAAATGGCGATTCATTAATTGCATATAAAGTATGTATTTATGTTGTACCACCAGAAACTGATAGTGTGAATACAGATGTATTAGGTGATATAGGACGTCGTAATTTAATGAACACAGTAAATAAAAATTATGGTTATCTGCCAATATTTTTTATACAGAAAAAAGAGTGGGAAGGAGCAAAGGAAAGAAGTACTTACATCTCTGAAATTAAAAGTATGGTAGGAAATAATAATGTATATTATATCGATTATGAATTATTAACAGCAGAAAAATATATGTGATAAGGAGAAAAGAGAGATTATGGGAGATAGTAGAAGAATATATACACAGTCTGAAAAAGATGAACTTGTAAAATTATATGAAAAAAGTTTGGAAGACTTAATAAGCAGTACAAAAAATATGTATGAAGATATTAGTAAGCTGGCAATTAAAGTAGATTATGCCGATTTATGTAATATTGTAAATGGTGTTGCGAATGCATTTAATGATGAATTGAAAAAAATGTTAATAAAGAATTTTGATGAATGGCAGCAGAGTGAAGCTGATATTATTAGTATTACGCGAAAAAAGGAGAAAGATCCGATATTAACTGATGAAGCACAAAAGATGGAAAAGAAGATGCAAGATAGCATGAATACAATTTTGCGAGAAAGATTAGAAACAATTCCAATTAAAGGTACGGATGCTGATATTACACCAGAAACAGAAAAGAGAATAGTGGAAATGGTTAAGAAAACAATGAATGAACTGGAGGTACTGCAAGAAAAATATATTAAGAGGGTAAAAAGACGTTCGGAGAAAAATGCTATATATACAGATATATTACCTTTAGTAGAAGGTGCTTATATTATGTATATTTCGGGATTAAAACAAACTTTGAAGCAGTTTAAGATTTTTGAAGAAGAATTAGCTGCTGATTTGAAAAAAGATACGCAGATAAAAAGAGAAACTAGAAAAACATTATCTGTTAGTGCAGGGAATGCTATTAATTTAGATTTAAAAAAATGTGATCCATTTGAGAATATTTAGTTAGAAGTGTGAACGTATAGAATTATACGTTCGCATTTTTGTAGGAGGAAATATGGATATTTTTAGTATGTTTCAAGATAGTATAGTTCAAGAAGACTATTATAACCATGATGATTATTGCATTAATTTTCAAAGAAGAATTGCAGATATATACAAGATAGAAAATGAACAGGAAAGAAAAGATAAAGCAAAAGAATATAGTTTATATCTCCCAACTCCAAAAGAGGCGCGGAGTGATGTAAGAATATGTGAAGAACCATATTTGTTTATTAATAAGCCGGAATTTAAAAAAAATGCAGGAAATATGGTTAAGTACAGTGAATGCTTTGCTGAGTATGCAAAAGAAAATTTTAGTACAATTGTAAAATGTGAAGAAAATCAACATGAGTGTTTTTCTAGAGAGGAAATTTATAATCAGAAAATGTGGTTTAATTCTACGAAGAAGGGAATAAATTTAAGACCTGGTAGATTGGATAATGAAAACAGTAAACCATACGCTATATGTATGGGAGATGAACTTGTACATGGTATTGTTGCAGGACAAACAGGTGGAGGAAAGTCAGTTTTTTTAAATAATCTTATATTTAATCTTATCATGGAATATGCACCATGGGAGTTGGATTTATATTTGATGGATTTTAAAATGGTAGAATTTAGCAGATATATGTCAAAGTCTGGATTTGAAACGCCACATGTAAAAGCCTGTGCAGCAACTAGTGAGATTAGATATGTATTATCTCTTTTTAGATATATTGTTGATTGTATGAAAGCTCGTCAGACTTTGTTTCAGGAATTAGGAATTCAAAAACTAGAGGATTTTAGAGATAGATATGAAGTGATACTGCCAAGGGTACTATTGATAGTGGATGAATTTCAACAAATGTTTTTAGAGGCAACTGCTAATGAACAAGATGAAATAAATGATTTAATATTAGCGCTAACTAAATTAGGGCGAGCTACGGGTTTTCATTTGTTATTTGCTAGTCAAGATATGGGGAATGCAATGAGTGGCGATGCGTTAGCAAATTTCAAAATACGTTTTGCTCTTAAATGTGACAAAACTGTTTCAGCAGGAATTATAGGAAATAGTGCAGCAGGAGAAAGTGATTTTAAGATAGGATACGTCATTTGTAATACGGGTTCCGGAAGGGTGGAAGAAAACCAATTATTTAGAACACCTTATATTCCAGCGGAAGAAGATGCAAAAGAAGATGAAAGGTATTTTTATAAATATTTAAAGAAGCAGACAGAAGCACTTTCAGTTATTAATAAATCAAATAAACAAGGATATTCCCAATATTTTAAAATTCAAAAATATTATAAAGAGGATGCCCAAAAAGATTTTGAAATATTGGAAAGATATATTGAGAACAAAAATTATCAATGTATTGTTCAGAATATTTTAAATAATAATCAAGAATTTAAAGCGGTGTTTATGTTAGGAAGTCCTGTTGTGTTTAATGGAAAGAAAAGGGATTATGAATCATTTTTCTTAGAGCAAGGTGATGCAAAAAATATTTTAATTATATCCCCTTCTTTGGATGATGTGGCATATGTGCAAAGGTTATTAGCAACTAATCTTAAATGTATGAAACAGTGTAAGCATTATTTTTATAGTTTTAATAAGCTACTAGCTGCAAAAGCGGATTTTGAGTCGGTGGAAATATTTAAGAAATGTCATTCAGTATATGACTATTCTGATAGTGTAAAGAGAATTGTAGAGAATGCAAAGATGATTTCGGATTTATATACGAATAGTTCAGATGATGAGATAAGAAAATTCTATCTTAATCATTTTGTAGAGACTATTTTGGATGAAGAAAAAGAAATTAAAGATGAAATACAACAATTTATACAACAAAATGACTATGCAAGAAGTGTTGTAGAAATTAGTAGAATTGCAGATTCTCATAAGAAAGAAATAGTTTGTGAGTTAGCAAAGATTGTGGCTAAGAATAAAGCTTCTGTGATACCACTAGAAGTAGAAGATATCCTGATAGACTTATTAAACAAAGATTATGGTGAAGATAAGAAATTTAAAATAGTGCTAGGAAATTATGATGGAAAAAATCCTTTAAATGAGTGTTCGCAAGAGATTGTTTCTGCATTGGATATTTTGGGAATAAAATTGAATCCAGAATTAATGTGTATTGAACCAGATTGCTTTGATTCAGTGGATTTAATAAAAAAATACATAATTTGTTGTGCATTAGAAGAACAAGATTTTGCAGGCTCAGTAGAGTATATTGTTGATAAAAAGAAATGTGAATATGAATCAGGTGAGTTATTGCCTAAAAGATTTATATGGGTGCTGGGAAGCGAAATGTTAAATCAGATGGATGTTGATCTTATGAGGCAGGCTACTAATTATAATGTCTATTTTATTGTTTGTTCCACAACAAAAGAAGTTAATGTGGATACCTATAGCATTTTTAAGGCATTTGATTACCGATTTGTTGGCGGTAATAATAGAGACTATTATGATAAAGCAGAAATGCCATATACAAAGAAGGATAAAAATTCGATTGTAATTGATTTTGGAATTAATTCATTACAAACATACAGGTCATTTAAAAAATATCGTTTAGAATCAGTAAACTATTGTGTTCCAGAAATAGATTTTGATGACAGCTCTCTGGATGGAGTAGAAGACTAAAGATAGTTTTTAATAAAAATAATATAAGCAGGAGGATTATACTGTGTCAAGAATACTAGAAGAATATGCAGACATATATAAAGATTTTATTGATGAAAGTCAAAAACTATATAAGACGTTAGGATTAGGTAATAATACAAAGCAGATAATAGAAAATATATATGCTCAAAATCATGAAAAAATGGTAAAGGGATTGTCTGAGATATTTCATGCAAATTCCATGGAAAATGAAGCAAAGGATTGCAGAAATTTTATTGATTCTAAAATAGCTAATAGTATGTTCTGGAGTAAGAGTGTTATTACTTCTGATAATTTGGCTGCAAATCGTATGGAAATGAAAAATTTCTTAGAAGAAATTGAGGATGTGGAATATGAAATAAAAGGTGCCATATATGATATGGATTCACTGGATAATAATAAAGAACTAGTTACCTCTTTGCAAGAATTAATACACGCTTTTATTAAAAGCATAGATGTAGCAGAGAAGATGATGAGTGAAAATTTATCTAAATCAGAGGTAAAAGATGAGGAATCTGTAGGAAAACAGGAAAAACTAGAGGGTAAATTAAATGAGAAGGGGAAAACAATTTTAGAGATAAATGACCCTTCTGTAAATAGCCAAAAAGAGAAAAGTGATGAGAATATAGACTTTTCAGCAGAGAGATTTTCAGAAGTAAATATTAATATTTTTATAAATGTTTTAGAAGATATAGTCACTCAAGAGGGTGTAGAAGAACTAAACGAAGCGGTTGAAAGGCATTATAAAATTTTGCTAGATTGTAGAAGAAATTGTGTAGGAAAAAATGAAGAGAAAAAAACAAAATTTTATGCTATAAATAATGAATTTTTAGGTGGTTATACAGTAACGGATAAAACGCTACAGATGATAAAGCCTATTTATGAAAAAATAAATCTAGCTGTGGTAGAAAAAGATAAATTTTATAAAGAAAAATTTGCATCATTAGAAAGTGGATTTGATAAGGTTAATGGAATAATTCATACTATTGCATCAGCAATATCGTTATTTGGATTTGGACCCTTACCTTTTGCAGATATGTTTAAGAATAAAAATTCGAATCTTTCAATTAAAGAAAATGTATCCAAAATTATGTCTTTAAGAAATTTTACACCAGTAGGTCAGATGATTATTCAAGGCAGTCGTTTGTTGCGAGTGATTGATTTTTCTATGCCGTTTATAAAAAAGAGTAAAATACTAGTTAGACTCAACGAGAAACATTGGGAGCTTGTAAGGAAAGAGGCTTCAGATGAATATAGATATTTAGATCAGTATATTATGGAATATTATGAAATGAAGTACGGAATGCATAAGGCAACAAGTAAGCTTTTTGACAATTTTCTTGATGTAGCAATAAAAATAGAAAGTAATGAACGAAGAAGAGTATTTGATAGTGCGGTTTTTTCTGCTAATAGCATAATGTCTAATATACTAATTCCGCAAGATAATAAAAGAGAAATAGGATGTGGAACGTTTCTGAATTTGGTAAGAGCAGGAATGATGTGTGGTGACATAGAGATACCACCAAGGACAGCTAGTTCAATGGTTGATGATTTGCGGGATGTATATATAAAAAAATGGGGAATAGAACCTAAAGTGGATATTTCGCCAGAGATGATTTTTAAAAGCGTTATGGGAATAATGTAAATTTTGTCTGATAGGTTGAGAAAATAATAAATTAAACTGAATTATTCACAATAATTTGTTCCACAGAGGCTAAAGCCGCATATTTATTGATTCAAAGCTGGCATATCAATTAGGAGATAAAAGAGCAGATTATTTGATTGAGAATTATCAAAATATAAGCCAGAATCGGTCTGAACAAAATAAGAATATTGATACTAAGATAGGATAAGAAGATAAAGGAGTAAATTATGCCAAAAACAAATATTGCATATGGAAAATCATATAAGTCATGTCCATGTGCTCAAATTCATGATCACACTACAACAAACAATACATATTTTACAGCAACGTGTTATTCACCGAAACATAACAGACCGTTAAAAATATCAGATTCAGATCAGACTCGTGTATGTATGGGAGGGACGTCCCATGGGAAACGTTATACATCATGTCCATACTATGTGAAAAATGCTAATATTAATGCGCCTAAAGTAACAAAAAGCAATAGCGCAACAAATGTGTTGTACCATGTTATAGGAGGTTTCATTTTGTTACTAATTGGAAGTACATGCATAAGTAGCGGGGTGGAATATTCTGCAATAATTGGATTCGGATTTGTTATATTAGGAATACTAAGTATTGCTACATTATTTAAAAAGAATGAAAAGATTGATACAGGGACAAAAAGAAAAAAGAAGAAATAACAATGAAAAAGAATACTGAGACAGATTGTGAAAGGGGGGAAATATGGAACGAATATTAACACTATTAACGACCTTGCTTATGTTATTAATACCCGGAGAGAGGGAAGAAAGTGAAATAAAAATTCATTTGCAAGACAAAGAAGATATTCTGATAGAAGAGCAAGTACAAGAGACTATTATAGCTTCAGGGGAAACAATAGAGGAAACAATAGAGGAAACAATAGATGAAATCCAGACGCTTGCAGAGAGTGAAGTAACAGAAGAAGCAGAAGAGTCAGATGCGTTAGCCCACTA
>JAFQCK010000106.1 GCA_017416465.1 Lachnospiraceae bacterium
AGCAGATACTTCTTTTGAATGGTTTTATGAAGAAGTCCACAAAGGACTATAAGAAAGAGATACAAAAAGCAGAACAAATTTTAAACAGTTTACAGCAATGAGACCAAAGATTGACATTAACAAGCTCAAACATCTTCCTACTACAGAGGATATGTTTGTCGATGAGTACGGAGCAAAAGGTACTGCTTCGCGTGATGAGTTCGATGCGAAGTCTCGTGCCTGGTACTATGCTGAGGTGTTGAAAAATGCCCGTAAAGCCGCAGGAATCACTCAACAGCAGCTTGCCGATAAGATCGGTAAGAAACGTGAGTATGTGGCTATGCTTGAAAAAGGCGAAACCGATATGCAACTCTCTACATTCATTATGATTTCGGAGGCAGTCGGATTGAAATTCGCCTTGACATACTAATGTGTATAAATTGGATAAATTCATTGAAATAGCGAGGCTACCATAAAAATGTGGTCTCGCTTTCAATTTTATATAAGTATAGAACAGCTATGTCACTATTAAGTCTAGATATACTTGAAGGCAAAACAAGTAAATATGAAACGAATCATATTCACATGATTGTAGATGGCGAGATTTCCTTTCCTGTTACCAATATGAACGATAAACAATATGGAACTTTTTTTCATGAGTATATACATTACCTACAACATTTTACTACAATGTTTGGAGTGAAAATATGTACAATGTATAATAAAATGTTTATTCTATATGTAGATTATTTAAAACATAATAAAACTGTAAAATTACCATTAGAACTATGGAAAGAAGATCAAGGGCTAATGAATTTTATTTCTTTCTTCAATGACATTAAAGGAGATAGGAATTGTCCCCATCATATAGATGAAGTAGAAATTTCACCTATAGAAATATCATTAGCAAAAAGTAATAGATGTGCTGTTCAAATAGGTTTGTATGATTTTGAGAATGATATAGCATTGGAAAACGGCTTTAAATTTGGATATACTTGTATCATAGAAAGCATGGCTCATCTCATACAATCATTTATTAATGAAGAATTATATCATCCTACTATTCCATATTGTGCAGCAGAATTAATATTTAGAGCTATTTATGCTGATAAATCACATGATATAAAGATGATGATTTCACTGTGCTTTTGTTCTTTAATGTTTGACAATCCAGGAGTCGCTTTCTTTGAAATGATTAATTATTCCAAAAATAATCCCACATTAAATGGCTATGAGCTTTATAAAAAACTAATACGGGATCATTCCATAAAGTATAAAAAGGAAGAAATGCCAATATACAGAGCCTTATGTATATTTCTCGATGAATTAAAAGTCAATATTAGTCAGGCTATAGGTTGTAAATTAGATTATTACGATGAGGTTATAGAAAATTGTAAAAATGAGATTAAAAGTGGGAATAGTGTTTTGTTGGATATTTTATATAATGCAGATATAAGTGATAAGAATTATTTTTCAGAAGTTTTTGAAAAAGTATATGGATATCCATTTATTGAAGCAGACAATATGACAATAATGCCAATGGATAATTCACGGCAACCTTCTAGACCATATATAGAAACTGCAACTATGATTGGCTTGGAATTAATATTTAAACGGGTAAAATCCTATAACAATACTACTTGTAGTTGGTATAAGACTTGCTCCAAGGCACTATATACTCAAAATGATAAAACTAGTATAGAGTGTCTATGTGATCAATGGAATAAAACAGAGTTATGCCTAATGACAGAAGCTTTAAGATACTATGGGATAAAAGACAACGAATACATACAAGAATAGCTATTTATTCGAAAAATGGGCAGTGTCCAAAATATTGTGTAAATGAGAAAACAGGATTCAGATATTTTTTCCTATATCTGGATTCTGTTTTCAAATATAAGAATAAATTGGTTCATAATCAAGCCCCAATTATGAATCGGTTGCGTCCATTTCTTCTCA
>JAFQCK010000107.1 GCA_017416465.1 Lachnospiraceae bacterium
GGAGGAATTGGAGTGTCTCAAGGGTTAACTGACTTTAGTTATACAATTTATTCAAGTTTGGAGCCTGGTAAGACATGGAAATTGAAAGTTTATCTTGCTTATGATTATTATGGCGATGAAGAATGGAGAGAAGTAGATTTTCAGATGTTGGAACTAACAGTTCCTGAACTTGATGCTCTTGTTTATGTGAATAGTGATTGGGGTAAAGAAGAAGGAAATATTATCAAATCTGTAACATATGAATCAAACGGAGATGGAACATATAAGGCTTATGTATCAGTAGATTTTTCTTGTGTTGATGAACAAAAACTTGCTGATAATTATGGTGGGGTAGGATATTGTTGGTATGACCATAACAATAAAATCCGTTATGGAGGAATTGGAGTGTCTCAAGGGTTAACTGACTTTAGTTACACAATTTATTCAAATTTAGAGTCTGGTAAGACATGGAAGTTAAAAGTTTATCTTGCATATGATTATTATGGTGATGAAGAATGGAGAGAAGTAGATTTTCAGATGTTGGAACTAACAGTTCCTACACTTGATGTATATGAGGGATGGATTAATATAGATGGAAAATGGTATTACTACCATAACGGAACTATGCAGACCGGTTGGGTGAGCGTTGGCGGAAAGTGGTATTATATGAACAGCTCAGGTGTGATGCAGACAGGTTGGGTTAAGATTGGTAGCAGATATTATTATATGAATAGCTCAGGAGTAATGCAGACAGGTTGGGTTAAGATTGGTAGCAGATATTACTATATGAATAGTTCGGGAGTGATGGTAACCGGTTGGGTATATGTAGGAAATAAATACTACTATATGAACAGTTCAGGAACAATGGTAACCGGTTGGGTATATGTAGGCGGAAAGTATTATTATATGAACAGTTCAGGAGCAATGGTAACCGGTTGGGTATATGTAGGCGGAAAGTATTATTATATGAACAGTTCAGGGGTAATGCAGACCGGTTGGGTCAAAGTTGGAAGTAATTGGTATTATATGAACAGCTCAGGAGTAATGCAGACCGGTTGGGTTAAAGTTGGAAGTAATTGGTATTATATGAACAGTTTAGGAGCAATGCAGACAGGCTGGGTTAAGATTGGAAGTAATTGGTATTATATGAATAGCTCAGGAGTAATGCAGACAGGTACTCAGGTTATTGATGGAAAAACTTATAACTTTAATGCAAGTGGTGTATGGATTAGATAATTAATGTATATTTAATAAAATGATTCTGAGGAAACTTTTTTTAAAGTATCTTCAGAATCATCTTAAAGACCTATTTTATAGATGAAAAAATGCATAATGGAAACTATAATATCTTTCTGATACAAGAATATATTTTTGCTTAATTGTAATATGAAAGGAATTAAGAATTATGATTGGTAATATTATAACTATAGAAAAGATTATTATTATTTTACTGGTTGTATCTATAGTAATAGGCTTTTTCTTTTTTAGATATAGAAGTTTAAATGATAGAAAGATTGAAAATGGAAAGTTGGATAAAGAGTTGTCTAACAAGAGAGATAATAACGATAAAAACAGTGATAAAGATAATTCTGATAAAAATGAAATTTTGTCGGTTGAAATTCCAAAAGGAGCAAGACTTACAGGATTTCATATCAATCATATTGGAATGGCTATGGAACCACATTATGTTATTAAATCAACTGAAAAAGGAGTTTATTTAAAACTTACCAACATGAGTCCGGATGATTGGATGATGACGGAAGGTGATGGTTTTAAAGAAGATGAAGGAAATGGTAAATATTTCAGATTTGCTGATGTAGTGAAGGATTGCGAATCAGGAGAAATTGTATTTCTTGAAGATGACACTGTTGTTAAAGAACTTGAAGAATTTATTGTTAAAGTAGGAGCAATTAGTTGGGATGGATATAATGAACATGTTTCTATGTCAGGAATATTAGATGCTGGTGACAGTTATACACTTTATATGGAATTTTCAGATGGAACAACTGTTAGTGTTTATGGTTATAATTCTTGTCCGATAGGTTTTGATGAGCTTAAAATGAAAACAGTTGAGATTTTTGACAGATATTTTGAATATTGATTTTATAGGTAAGCATCAACTTAGTCATGACAGTCAATTAAAGGATGCCTGGAAATATAACTGCAATTATAGTAATTACTATTTTTGCAGTTATTTTTATGGTTTTAAACGAGTATATTGTATCGAATATTTATATATGTTAAAATCAAAGATATAGGGTTTGTACGAAAAAGGCATTAGATAAATTAATTACCAGGGATATATATTACATAATGTTTAAAGGAGAAGTGATTTGATGAAAAAAAGGATTAAATCTTTAGTAGCAGCAATGACAGTTTCTATGTTAGTAACTTCGCCATTTTCAAATTGGAATTTTAAGGCATATGCAATTGAGGAAAGTGGAACTAAATCATATGTAGAAAATTTAATAGAAAATGAAGATGTTACAAAAGGTATGATTGATACAAAAACTTATGATTATCTGGCTTTAAATAAAGCTATGGAGAAAGAAGAACCAAAGAATTTAGAAGAATCTATTGTAGTATCAGATTTTATGAAGTGTCTTAATTCTTCAGATGCTGTGTCGGAAGATGTACAAGGTGAATATCCGGCTTCAATAGACTTAAGTACAAGTGAATATTTTCCGTCAGTAGGTAATCAGGGAACTACGGGAAGTTGTTGGTATTATGGAAATATTTATGCTAGTTTAACGTTCGCACTTAATAAAGATAGGGGCATACCAACTACTAAGAGTAATACTCTTAATCCTATTTTTGGATTTAATTATGCACAAAAAACAAGTGTAACTCAACATACGATGGTTAAACAATTGGGATATGTACAGGCGGGTGTTCTTCCAATTGATACAACAAATACTGCTAATTTATTTCCGATAAAAGAAGTTTGGGAGAATGCATTACATAATCGTGCCCTTGGCTTAGTGGAGATTAAAGTGTTTGGAACAGAAGATTCGGTGGTAACAGGTCCTAAAGATACAAGTTTGAATGCAATTAAAAAGACATTAAATGATGGTGGACTTGCGGCGTGTAGTACTCTTGCTTATAATTGGAACAAAACAGTTGTTGCATCAGGGGAACATAAGGGAGAAATTGCTGTTGATCGTTGTGATTTAAATAAACTTGGAGGACATATTGTAGCGATTGTTGGATATGATGATAATATATGGATTGATATCAACTATGATGGTAAAGTACAGACGGCAGAGATGGGAGCTTTTAAGATAGTAAATTCATGGGGAGACAAATGGGCCAATAATGGTTTTATATGGATTGCCTATGATGCACTTAACGCTAAGTCACAGGTATTAACAACTGCTGAAGAAACAAGGATAAATAATGATATAGATGCAGGAAAAATAAGTGCTAATAAAGTTAATAATAGTATTCGTAAATCATTTTTTATGCTTAGTACATTTAATCGTGCGGATGTAAAAGGTAAAAAAAGTTCAGAGTGTTTATGCTATATGACAGTTAATACAGGTTCAAGAAAAGAAATGACTATGACAGTTACAGCTACAGATAAAGAAGATAATAAGGAATATTCGTATACTTTTCCAAAATTAGATAAAGAAACTGATAATCTTGCATGGGATGGAACTGTATATTCTACAGATGGAACGATGGTATTTGATTTGGATAATGTAGTATATGACATTTCAAACAGTACTATGGATAATTATAATTGGCAAGTTACATTTGAGGATGATACATTAGATGAGTATTCACTCACGGTTAAAGATTTATATTTTACGGTAGATGGAGTTAAGAAATATACAACAGGTGTTTCTATGATACCATTAAATGGAAGTAAGAGAGTTTATAAAATGAATATAAAAACTTCCGAAAATAAAGAAGATGTAACAATATCAGAAGAAAATAAGAAAAACATAGTAATATATTATGATAATTCAGAGTTTGGTGATACAAATATTCATTATCAGTTAGAAAGTGGTTCATGGACGGAATCTCCGGGAGTTCAGATGAGCATTAATAGTGATGAAAATGAATATAAATGGAAGTATGTTATCAATTTGGGGAATGAGTCAACTGTTAAATTATGTTTTAATGATAGAAATGGTACATGGGATAATAATAATAAAAATAATTATATTATAGAAGAAGCCGGAATGTACGGAATTAAAGATGGTGTAATAACAAAGTATATAAATGCAAAAGATTTAGGTTTTGAAATTGATGAAAATAGCGTGTATTTTGAAAAACCATCAGATTGGAAGGAGAGTGTATATGCATATGTATGGCTTGATGGAGGAAGTAAGGAACCTTTAGGAGCGTGGCCGGGTACAAAAATTGAAAATATACAGGATAATATATATGGATTTGTACTTGATGAATATGAGAATAATTTAATGATTATCTTTAATGATGGTAAAAGTTCGAATAAGACAGGAAAATTTAAATTATATGAAAATACCTATTATGGTAAGGACAGCATAGCTCACATTATTGTTGATAGTGAGGAAATACTTACAGGTTGGCAGGAAATTGAAGACAAAAAGTATTACTATGATGAAGGTGTTATGCAAACATCGAAGTGGATAGATAATAAGTATTATGTAAAAGTTGACGGAACAATGGCAGTATCGGAATTAGTAGATGGTGGAAGATATTATGTGGATGAAACCGGTGTATGGGTGTCTTCTTCAAAATGGCTACAAATAGGTGAAAGATGGTATTATTTAAAATCGGGGGTTGTACAGAAATCAAAATGGTTAAAAGTAGGAACTAAATATTATTATTTTGATGTTAATGGAGTAATGCAGTCGTCAAAATGGATAAATAATAAATATTATGTAAAATCTAATGGAGTGATGGCAACATCCGAATTAGTAGATGGTGGAAGATATTATGTGGATGAAAATGGTGTATGGGTAACTTCGACAAAGTGGATAAAAATAAATAATAACTGGTATTATATTAAATCAGGAGTTGTACAGAAGTCAAAATGGTTAAAAGTAGGAACTAAGTGGTATTATTTTAATGTTAGCGGAGTAATGCAATCCTCAAAATGGATATCAGGAAAATATTATGTAAAAGCTGATGGCTCAATGGCTGTGTCTGAGTGGGTTGATGGAGGCAGATACTATGTAGGCTCAGATGGTGTGTGGGTTCCAAATCCATAACTTAAATTTGGAAATATATAATTATAAAATATTTAAGGATTGAAAAAGTACTGTTATGCAAATGAAATGAGCTTAATTGTGTGGCAGTACTTTTTTGTTAATATTAGCAGTATAGTTGTATTGATTATATATCTAAAAAGCATTACAATTGATAATGAGTATTAGAGAAAGGAAACTATTATAATGACAATATTAAAAGATTTTACCTCGCAGAAAGTATTTGAATATTTTGAAGAAATATGTGCTATTCCACATGGTTCAAGGGATACAAAAAAAATCAGCGACTATTGTGTGGATTTTGCGAAGAATCATAATTTAAGATACATTCAAGATGAATTTAATAATATAGTAATTTTTAAATCAGGAACAAAAGGCTACGAAGATAGTAAACCGGTAATCATACAAGGTCATCTTGACATGGTATGCGAGAAAGAAAACGATTGTAATATAGATTTTGCAAATGATGCATTAGATATATTTGTAGAGGGGGATTTTATAAAAGCAAAAGGAACAACTTTAGGCGGAGATGATGGAATAGCGGTAGCTATGGCACTGGCAATACTTGATTCGGATGATATAGCTCATCCGCCAATTGAAGCAGTATTTACTGTGGATGAAGAGATTGGAATGCTCGGGGCAGCAGCCTTTGATTATAGTGTGTTAGATGGAAGGATTATGCTGAATATTGATTCTGAAGAGGAAGGTCATCTATTAGTCAGTTGTGCAGGTGGAGTTACGGCAACATGTCATTTACCTGTTGAATATGAAGATGCGGAAGGTATGAAAGTATTAATTAAAGTTACAGGATTAACGGGTGGACATTCAGGAGTTGAAATTGATAAAGGAAGAGGTAATGCTAACAGAATACTTGGGAGAGTTTTATATGATTTAAAAGAAGAATTTGATTTTAATATTATTTCAGTAAATGGTGGATTAAAAGACAATGCTATTCCAAGAGAAGCTGTTGCCGAGATTATAGTTAAGAATGCTGGAGAAAACTTATCCGGTATTAAAACAGATTTGTTATTTGCAAAACTGGAAAAATATATTTCGAATTATTCTAAAATCTTAGAAAATGAGTATAGATTAACAGATTCAGATGTAAAAGTAGTAGTAGAAAAGTATGATGGAAATTTAGACGAAAATACTAATGTTGACTTTAAAATTAATATATCAAAAGAGAAAGTATTTACGGATGACAGCACTAAGAAAGTTATTACAGCACTTGTTAATCTTCCGGGTGGAATCGAAAAAATGAGTAGAGATTTTGAAGGTCTTGTGCAGACTTCTCTTAATATGGGAATTTTAAAAAGTATGAAAGATAAAGTTGTTTTCAGTTTTTGTGTAAGAAGTAGTGTTGAAAGTGAAAAGATTGAATTAGTGCAGAGATTAAAATGTCTTATGGAAATCCTTGGTGGAAATGTGGAATGCAAGGGCGATTATCCGGCATGGGAATATAAGGAAGATTCTATGCTTAGAGAAATTATGATAGAAATATATAAAGAATTATATGGAAATCAACCTATGGTAGATGCAATGCATGCAGGTGTTGAGTGTGGTTTGTTTGCAGGAAATCTTCCGGGACTTGATTGTATTTCTTTTGGTCCTGACATATTTGATATTCATACTCCTAAAGAAAGACTTAGTATTTCAAGTGTGGAAAGAACTTGGAAATTTTTACTTGCAGTATTAAAAAGACTGCAGTAAATCGATGTTTGAGAAACTATAATTACCCCCTTATCTATGTATGCTTTCAATCCGTTGGTCGTACAATTTTTTTAAGTTTGTTCGTATGCTACGTACAAACTTAAAAAATTGTTCGCCCAAAGTCGCAATTCGCAATACATAAATAGGGGGATAATAATGTTTCAAAAAAATATATTACAATAAAAAAAGTTATGATATTTTGATTTATCAAAGCATTATGAGTAAGAGTTGGATGATAGTAAAATGGAGAATAATTTAAAAAATAGTATAAAAAAGATAGATACAGTGATTTTAGATTTTGGAAAGGTGTTAATTGATTTTACTCCTATTGATTTTTTGAAAAACTTGGGGATTTCTGATGAAAAGTTAGAGCAGGTATGCAAGGCTGTTATAGATAATGAAATATGGGAAGAGTACGATAAAGGAATTATAACTGAAGTCGAGGCATTAGATGCATTTATTAAAAGAACGCCACACCTGGAAAGTGAAATCAGACAGTCTTTTTTCAATCTTAAAGGTATAGTTAAAAAATTCGATTATACGGATGCGTGGATACGTGATTTGAAAAATAGAGGTTACAGAGTATTGTATCTGTCTAATCTAAGTGAAAAGCTTTTTAGAGAGTGTAAAGATGAGTTTGATTATATCAAAAATATGGATGGTGGAATTATTTCTTTTAAAGAAAAGATGAAAAAGCCTGATAGGGAGATTTATGAAAGGTTAATTGAAAAATATGAGCTAAATCCAAAGAGATGTGTTTTTATAGACGACAGGCAGGAGAATTTGGTAGAAGCAGGTAATTTGGGGATTAATACAATTTTATTTCAAAATTATGAAGATACATGTAATAAAATATATGATTTTTAAGTAAAATAATAATATATCGTAATAAATAACTTGACAAATAATTCAAAAGCTATATAATGTAGTTATCAAAACTACATTATATAGCTTTTTGGTTTTTAAATAATAGTAACCAGTTTAATAATTGTTTGTGGAAAGTTAAGTATTAAAATTATGATAACAGTTAATAATAGAAAGGAATGATTGATATGGATTTAAGTATGGATTCAGGAAAAGGTTATTTGGAACGTAAGATACCAATACCTAAGTATACACTCGGAGAAGAATTAATAAGCTCAATTTCACATGGGGTTGGTGCAGGACTTGGAATTGCAGCCTTGTGTTTATGTGTAAAAACAGCGATGGCATCAAATGATATCTGGGGAATTGTCAGCAGTTGGATTTTTGGCTTTTCATTAATTATTTTATATAGTATGTCATGTATTTATCATGGTTTAAAGCCTAACAAGGCAAAGCGACTTATGAGAATTATGGACCATTGTACCATATTTTTATTAATTGCCGGAACTTATACACCTTTTACGCTTGTATCATTGAAAGGTAAAGTGGGATGGACAATTTTTGGAATTATTTGGGGAGCTGCGATTATAGGAATAGTTCTTAATGCTATTGATATGGAGAAATTTAAAGCTGTTTCGATGGTGTGTTATTTAGCTATGGGATGGGCAATTGTATTTGCTTTTGGTGATTTGCAAAGGGCTGTTGCTGAAGGTGGAATTAAATTATTACTTGCAGGTGGAATTGCCTATACAATAGGTGCAGTTGTGTACGGAATTGGAAGTAAAGTGAAATATATGCATTCAATCTGGCATTTCTTT
This sequence comes from Lachnospiraceae bacterium, assembly GCA_017416465.1. GTDB lineage: Bacteria > Bacillota > Clostridia > Lachnospirales > Lachnospiraceae > Bovifimicola. The sequence continues at coordinate 8,570 of JAFQCK010000107.1, forward strand.
GTGCTAGCAGGAAGCATTTTACACTTTTTATGCATTTACATGTATGTTCTTTAATGATAAAATCTAATATTATAACAGTTCATATGTTTGATAGTAAAATATATGAACTGTTATTTTAATATGGGTTGAATTGTTATATATGTATATAAAATAGTTTTTATTAAAAGGAATAAAAAAATGACAGAAGAAAATTATAGAAAAATTTGTGAGTGGTTTAATAAGGATAAAAAAAGATTGGATATATTTAGGTTTGTGTATAAGATTTTGCCTTGCTTTATTGTTGGTGGATATTCGTTGGCGATATTATTCGAAGTATTTGAAGGTCAATTTGAGAGAATATTAAGAGTTTTATTTGTTCCGTCAATAACTTTTTTGTTGTGTACAGTTCTGAGAAAGGTATTTAATAAAAAAAGACCATATGAGGTTCTTAATATTACGCCAATAATAAGGAAAGATAAAAAAGGTCAATCGTTTCCAAGCAGACATATGGTGTCGGCAGGAGTAATAATAGTGTCGTCGTTCTATGTTAATGGCATATTGGGAATAGTTATGTTGGTGATTGGTTTAGTTATAGGAATAATAAGACCGATTGCAGGGGTACATTTTATAAAAGATGTTGTAGTAGGATTTTTGATGGGAATTGTATGCGGAATACTGGGTTTTTATATTATATAAGGCTATGTGATATTAATTAGAGGTTAATATCGCATAGCCTTTATCCGGTTTTAAATAGGCCTATAATATATCTTTATTAAGCAATTAAGATTTATATTTTTTCATTAATTTTGGAATATCTTCTTTGTTTATAACAACTATTAAAGTACAATTGTTTTCGAATTTTTTATCAGGATTTATGTTCATTTTTAATTCATTAGTTTCTCTGACTCCTATAACGTTTATATTATATTTTTGTCTTAAATTGAGTTCTTTTAAAGATTTTCCAATCCATTCAGGTCTGATGTTGACTTCTATAATATTTACTTTATCTGATAATTCAATGAATTCTTTTAAATTGGTTGATAATATGGTTTGCGCAACACGTATTCCTGATTCTTTTTCAGGAATAATAACTCTGTCAGCACCAACTTTTTTGAGTATTGTTGCCTGGATATTATCACCGACCTTAGCAATGATATATGGAACGCCTGCTTCTTTACAAAGAATTGTAGCCATTACACTTGCATTTAAATTACCGGTGATTGCAACTATGACACCATCCATATTTGATAAACCAAGCGTATTCATTGTTTCTACATCGCATACATCTACTTGCATTGAACGTGTAACATAAGAAGCAACTTCGTGAACTTTTTCTGCATCATTATCAAGTGCTAATACATCAGCTCCTGCTTTTGCAAGTTCTATTGCAATACTTTCTCCAAATTTTCCAAGCCCGATTACGGCATAAGATTTTTTATTCATAAGTCTAAATTCCTTTCAAATTAATTAAAATAAGTTAAATTAACCAACAGTTATATCTTCTTTTGGATATGTTGCTAAACCGTATTTGCTCTCTTTTGAACTGAAAATGAGGGCAAGAGAAATCGGTCCGATTCTTCCAAGATACATGGAAATGATAATTATTATTTTACCAAATGTGTTTAATGTAGAAGTGAAATCTCTGGTAAGACCAACCGTACATATAGCACTAATGACTTCGAACATTATATCGACTATATCACCGCCATTAAATGTAATAAGTAATATTATTGCGATAAATGCTGCTGAAAGACTGATAAGTATAACTGCTAATGCTTTTCTCATTGTTTTTGTCGGTAATCTTCTGCTAAATGCAATTCCATGTTCTTCACCTCTGATTGCAGACAAAGCAGAGATTATAACAAGTGCAAATGTAGTTGTTTTAACACCACCGGCAGTACCTACAGGTGAACCGCCAACAAACATAAGTATCAGACAAATCAAAGCAGTACTGTCTCTCATGGCTTTTTGGGAGAAGGTTAAAAAACCAGCAGTTCTCGTTGTTACAGATTCAAAAAATGAAGCTAATATTTTCTCACCAAAGGATAAATTGCCAATTGTTTCAGGGTTTGTATATTCTAATGCAAAAATAAATATTGCACCAAATACAATTAATGAAAATGTGGTTGTTAAAACTATTTTAGTGTGTAGGGTTAAACTTTTCCAAAAATAATTTCTGTGTATAGTTTTCTTTTTTATTAATTTTATGACATTTTCAATATCAAACCATACGATAAAACCAAGACTTCCCATAAAAATAAGAAACATAGTTGTTAAATTGACATTAATATTTGTTATATATGGTGCAAGACTACTTGGTCCGATTATATCTATTCCGGCATTACAAAATGCGGATATAGAATTAAAAACAGATATCCATAATCCTCTTTTCAAACCGAATTCAGGTATAAATGTAAAACAATATAAGAATGCGCCGAAGCTTTCTATTAAAAAAGTACCGAAGATAACTTTTTTTACAAATCTCACAAGACCGGACATTGTTGAAAGATTAAATGCATCCTGAAGAAGAAGTCGGTCTTTTAAAGATACTTTTTTATGAAGAAGCATCATTACGGAAGTTGAAAATGTGATGATTCCAAGTCCGCCTATTTGAATTAATGTAAGTATTATTACATGACCGAAAGTACTAAAATATTCAAAAGTATTCTCAACAACTAATCCGGTAACACAAACAGAAGTTGTCGCGGTAAAAAGTGAGGTTAAAAAGGGTGTTGAAGTTCCATTGGCACTTGATATTGGCAACATAAGTAATAATGAACCAATTAAAATTGTTAATAAAAAACTAAGTGCTATAACTAAAGTTGTGGAGACTTCGAACTTGAATTTTGTGTGTTCTTTCTTCATTGTACAATTCCTTTCATTTTATTTGACAATCATTAACTAAATATTCTTTTATGATATATAGATTATATACTTTTTTGTGTTTTTTTCAATAAAGTTTTTTCTTGACATATAAGGAAGCGGAAAGTATAATATAAAAGTCGTCAGAAACACAATAATATTTTGCGGGTGTGGCGGAACTGGCAGACGCGCTAGACTTAGGATCTAGTGGGAGACCGTGCAGGTTCGATTCCTGTCACCCGCATTTAAGCCTCAGAACTAAAGGGTTCTGAGGTTTTTTTGTGCCTAAAAATATTGTATAAAAAACATAGTTGACATCAACATGACATCAACGGGTGAAAATAGTGATAAAGTTAAGTTGGAAAAGGAAGTTTACAAGGATGTATAATATTTCCAAATATGATAAAATAGATACAAAGAAACGTTGATATTTAAAGGTTTTGTGATTTGGAAATTGGAAAAAGCCTATATATAATTAATTCTAAAGGAGAAATGTATGTATTTAACAGATAAAATTGGCGAAGATTATCAGATATGGAAACCGGGAGATGTTATTTTAATAACAGCACCAACAGGTACGGGAAAAAGTTATTTTGTACAGCGCGAGTTACTAAAATGGCTTATTACAGAGAGGAAGGGGAAAATTCTATATTTAGTGAACAGAAAAATATTAAAGAAACAATTTAAGGAAGAGTTAAATGATGTATTATATTCGATTAGGGGAGAATTATTTGAGAAAGGATTCAATGTAATAAACTTAGAAAAGTATATTATATATGAAACATATCAGCATATTGAAATGTTAATATGTGAAAATAGATGGCGAGAGATATATGAATTAGTAGGGATGTGTTTCATAGTAGTGTGCGATGAATGTCATTATTTTTATGCAGATAGTAGCTTTAACCCTAAGACGGAGTTATCGTATAACTGTATTAGACAATTGTTTGATAAAAAAATACAGATATATATGTCAGCGACAATGGATGTGATGAAGGAAAGAATAAAGAGAGATTGTCTTGAAAATAACATTATGCCACATATAGAACCTAGAAATGGTATATACGGTTTGACAAGAATGAAAGGAGAGAATAACATAATTGAAAAATATGATATAGAAAAGCAATATGATTATGTAAAAACACATTTGATAAATGATATTTCAGAGTTGGCTTTAAAAACGAAAGATAGTGTTAAAGATAATAATCAAAATAATTGGTTAATCTTTATTGATAGTATTGACAAAGGGAGAAAGTTAAAGAATGAATTGATTGATAAAGGTATTCATAAAGATGATATTGTTATAATAGATGCAAATTATAAGAGAGATGAGGAAGCAGAAGAAAATGTATATGAAATAGTAAATAATAAACTAATGAAGAGAAAAATTATTATTAGTACATCAGTTATGGATAACGGTATTTCTATATATGATGAAAAATTAAAAAGTATTGTTATTATGGCTGATATGAAAGAGACATTTATACAAATGCTTGGAAGAAAACGAGAAAAGCTAAAAGAAGAGAATATTGATATATATTTGTTAAAGAGAGATAAGAAATATTTTGAGGATCGTTTAAGAAACGTAGAGGAGATATTAAATAAGTATACAGAATTTGAACCGTATTTTGATTATGGAAGAAAAATGTTACTATATTTTCATAAATATACAAAAAATGAAGTTGAGAGTTTCGTAATAGAAAAGTATCCAGGTTTTTCGCATATGGATGTTGGTGTAACATATTTGGGCTATGAAGAAAGTTATAGTTTTAAGGCAGATACAATGAAATATCAAACTTCGCAGTTATTAGATAAAATAATGACAAATCAAGATTTATATAAAAAGATACGATGTTTTGCATATGCATATAATAATATATTTTATGCGAATACATTTTCAATTGAACAGTTAATGAATCAAGTAGCTTTTTATAAGAGAGTGATAGATGATATAGCTTTGGATGAATATGCATTTTATAAGGAGCAATGTAAATGGTTAGGAAAAACAAAATCAATAGAAGATATTCAAGATGATACGCTAGTAATAAGAGAACTAAAACTTAAGGAATTATGTGAGATATTAGATAGATTAAAGGGGAAGGAGATGGATGTGGATACAAATAGACGAATTAAGAATGAAGAGTATCGGGAATTGTTAAAAGAATTAATAGAGGAAAGGAAAAGCTATGATAAAGAAATAGAGGGAGTTGATATGGCACCACTAATAAAGAGCACAACTAATATAACTATAGTTCAGTTTAATAGATATATGGAAATTTTAGTGTTGCCTTTTGAAATGGTTGAAAGGTTAGAAAATAAGAAAAAATATTTACAGATATTAAAAAAATAAGAAAATAAAACAACTCTAACTAGTAGGTAATAAATATTGGAAGGAGCATGTTTTATGGAAAAAATAGCTTATAATGTAACAGAAGTAGCAGAAGTATTAGGAATTAGTAAAAGTCATGTGTATCAACTTGCAAAGGAAAAGAAGATACCAGTATTACAACTTGGAAAAAGAAAGGTATTTCCAATTGAGACATTAGAAGAGTGGATACAGGAAAATATGAAAGAATTTAAGGAAAAGTCGCTTTAGTTAGCGACTTTTTTCGTTGTGGAGGAAATATTATGGCGAAAAGAAGTAATGGAGAAGGGACTATATATAAACGTTCTGATGGAAGATGGTGTGGAGCCTGTTATATAAAGGAAACGGGAGGAAGTTTTAAGAGAAAATATGTATATGCAAAAACTCAAAAAGAAGTTAAGGAAAAATTAAAGAAATTAGAAGGATATACAGAACCGACAGAAGATGCAAAATTAACGTTAGAAAATTGGATGTATAAGTGGCTCGAAGTTTATAAGAAAGATACTTTGAAGAGGACAACTTATGAGAATTATTTGTTGAATATACAAACACATATAGGTGGAAGTGAGATAGGAAAGACGGAATTACATAAGATTGATACTGATATATTACAAAAATTCTATGTTTCAAAGTTAAGAGGTACAGATAGAAAAAAAGCATTATCAAATCGTACTGTGGAATATATTCATACATTAATTGGAGGTGCATTAAAACAGGCATATAAAAATGAATTAATAAAGAAAAACTATAATGAGTTTACAGTATTACCAAAAAAAGAGGAAAAAGAAATTATGCCATTAAATTTGAAAGAAATTGAAAAGATTTTAAAAGCAGCTGAAGATACGCCAATGTATACTTTGATTATTTTGGGAATATTTACTGGGATGAGAAAAGGAGAAATTTTAGGATTGCAATGGAAATATGTTGATTTGGATAATAAAAGTATATATGTTAAGCAGAATCTTTGCAGAGTAAATATTGAAAAACCAATTGGAAGAAAGAAAACAGAACTTATCTTAATGACACCAAAAACAAAGAAAAGTATTAGAAAAATTCCAATTAGTGATGAGGTTGTTCAAGTTTTAAAGCAATATAAAAACGAACAAAATAAGCATAAAGAAGAATATAAAAATATTTATAAAGATAATGATATTGTATTTGCTAAGGATGATGGAACTTTTCAAGACCCTAGGGAGTTATTACATCAATTTCATAGAATATTGGAAAAAGCTGGAGTAAGGAAATGTAGATTTCATGATTTACGTCATACATTTGCTTCTCTTTTATTACAGGCAGGAGAGACGCCTAAAATTATACAAGAACTATTAGGGCATTCATCAATTACAACAACTATGGATGTGTATACACATGTTGCTGAAAAGGGAAAGATAGGCGCCATTCAAAAACTAAATAATCTACTAGAAAATGAAATTAATCATGGATGTTAATGAAGCTTTAAGTGAGACCGTAGCCGTGAGTGGCTACGGTTATTTTAATACAAATTAAAAAGTTGAGTAAGGATATGAAAGTAGTTATTAATTAGGGATTAAAATATGTATCATTACAAACAGATGTAAGAAGAATACTTACAATAGATGAAACTATTAAGAATGATATTAGCGTAGATGTAATTGAAATATCAGATGAAACTATTTTGGAAAAAAGGAAATGGTATATATGAATGAATACAAAATAAAGTTATGAAGAATTAGCTTTAATTGAAGCATTAGAAAAAAGATATCCTGATGTAAAAGTAATTAGAAAGTCACAATATAAGAGTAATGAAATTAATATGGCATTTTATTTGTTGGAGCTAGTTATATTCAGCTAGTAGTATATCATAAAAAACTTTAAGAGAAATATGAAAAGTCAGATGACATAAAATTTGTTATAAATATCTTATATAAATTGGTATTGAATGTTTATTGTAAATTTTATAGTTTAAGTTGGTCATTTTCAGAAGGAATATATTGAGCTATTTCTTCTATTGTACAATTGAAAATTTGACACAAATCGTTAATTGTAGTTGTGGTAAGAGGTTTGTTATTTCTGAGTTTATCAATGGTTGAGCTTGAAATGTTATGGTTTTTAATCAAAGTGTATGTTGATTCATTTGATGATTTTAGGGTTTCCCAAAAAGGTTTATAAGTTATCATGCTTACCTCCACATACTTTATATTATAAGCATATGTTATGGTTTTAAACTTGACTATAGTCATTAAAAAGACTATAATGAGAGCACAGAAACCATAGTTAATTGTATGCTAAGTTACATCATTAAATGTGCATATTATTTGAGCATTAAAACTGTAACTCTGACTAGTCAAAGTTCTTAATATTATGGAGATGTAATTTTTTATATTGATAATGATTGTAAGATTTACATTCAAATCAAGTGAAAAAATAAGTATCTTCTAAGAAGATGGAGTAGAAAAATGGAAAGAGATAAGAAAGTGGAATATATTTGTACATATTGTGGTCAGAAGGTTGTTAGAAGTAGGTTAATAGGGAGGCCGGCACCTGGAAAGTGTATACGAAAACAGGGAGATAAACCGCATTCTTGGAGACAAAATAGGATTTTGGGAGGTTAGAAATGGTTGATTATTATGCGGTATTAGAAGTTATGTCTTCGGCATCAGATGAGGTGATAAAATCAGCTTATAAGGCTCTTGGAAAGAAATATCACCCCGACAGTCAAAAGTATTCACCAGAATTTTGTCAGAAAAAAATGACAGAAATTAATGAGGCATATGATGTTCTTTCGAATTCAGTTAAAAGAAAACAATATGATTATGAATATCAGCATTATAGGGCAAAATATTATTCAGAATCTGCAAAAAGTGCAAGTACGAAAGAACAAGTTAAAACAGCTACAAGTTATAATGATAAAACATTTGATGGTGATGAGTCGCAAGGATTGCTAAAAAGTATTTTTAAGGGTATGGAAAGTATGTTGCAAAAAAATAAGCAAATTATTGATAATGCATATATAGAAGGGATAGGTATGGATGATTTTGAATTAGTTAGAGCGTATATGCAAAACTATGGTTTTAAACGTAAAGGTTTTTCTATGGTTATGGAGGAGAGAGAATTATTAGCAAGAAATGATGAAGGAAAATTAGTTCCTACAGAAAAATTCAGATTATATTGGAGGTAGAATATGGGATTGTTTGATAAGTTTGCAAATGCTGTAAAAAATTTTGATTATGAGGGAGCGACAGAATCGTTTTCTAAAGAAATAGAGAAAAAGCAATCTTCAATTGAATCAAGAGCACGTAATGAGATTAGACAAAAAGCAAGAAATGCTTCAGACGAAGTACTAAGACATAATTTACAAAAAGCTATTGATAATAATAATTTTATAATGCAAGAAGAAATTGAAAAAGAAATGGAACGTAGAGGGATGTATTAAGAAACATCGAAAGAGAGGAATTGTCTAAATGAGTTTTATTGATGAATTAAAAAATGCAAAAAGTGTTCAAGAACAAGAAGAACAGAAACAAATTAAACAAGATTGGGAGTTGTTGATTGAGTCTTTTTTAGCTTATATAAAAGATAATTGTCGTTATGTAGCGAAGTCTGGAAAAAACATATGCGATATAGATGTTAAATATTTTATAAAACATTTAGAAGAAGAACTTACTACAAAGTATGATGATGAAGATATTAGTTTTCAAAATACAACAGAAGGCTTGATGTGGATGAGACTAAGAGAAAAATTTTATCATTATATATGTGAAGAAAAAGAAAGATTCTCACAGCCATATCCGAATACTATGGGAATGAAAAAGAAAGATGCATCATGGTTGATGGAAGAAATAAAAAGTAGGTTAACTAAAGAACAACTTAATGTAAAATCATGGTTGAGGAAGGAATATGTTAAAATGCATTATGAAGATAAATTTGTAAAACATACATCATCTGTGGAAAGGTTTTTGACTGGAAGTGATGGTCATTATACAAAGAAAGAGGTTATAGACGAACAAATGTATTTGTTTTATTTTGAAATATCATGGTAAGTCAATATAAAGTTGAACGAACAAATGTTAAATGTAGTTTATGAATAATCTTGTAAAAAGATGACGAATATAAAAATATATACTATATAAATGCTGTACCTTGATAAGGTAGGACTAATACTTCTAGAGCAGTATAAAGGAACAAAGAAAGTGTTAGTTTTTAGTATTAAAGTAATGATGTTATTATCTTATATTTCAATAACATAATATAGTAATGAATATGCCGAAGCCTTAATTGGCTTCGGCTAATTTTATGCAAAAAAGGAGGAAACTAAAATGGCAGCAAATATTGAGACAATGTTTTACACAAGAGAAACGCCATGGCATGGACTTGGAACTAAAGTTCTTACAGCACCAACATCAAAGGATGCATTGGAGTTAGCAGGTTTAAATTGGAAGGTAATACAGGAACCAATTTATACGGAAATGGGAGAAACTGTTGAGGGGTATAAAGCAAATGTAAGAGATATTGACCGTAAAGTATTAGGAGTTGTTACAGACAGATATAAAGTTATTCAGAATGATGAGGCTTTTGCATTTACTGATGAATTATTAGGAGATGGGGTTAGTTATGAAACAGCTGGTTCATTACAAGGTGGTAAAAGAGTGTGGTTGTTAGCAAATATGCCACATAAGTACATTATTTCAGGAGAATTAATTAGCCCTTATCTTGTATTTTCAAATACTCATGATGGTTCAGGTGCAATAAAGGTAGCTCTTACACCTGTTCGAGTTGTATGTAATAATACATTGAATTTAGCTTTAAACACAGCAAAACGTTCATGGACAATGATACATACTGGAGATATCAAACAGAAAATGCAGGAAGCAAGAGATACATTATTCTTAGCAGAGAAATATATGGACGAATTAGGCAAAGAATTTGAATCACTTAAAATGAAATCAATTACAGATAAAAAGGTAATGGAATATATTGATGAACTGTTACCAATCGAAGATAATGCGACAACACAACAGATTAGAAATATCAGACGTTTACAGGAAGATTTGAAAATGCGTTATTTTGAAGCACCAGATTTAGTTGTTCTAGGAAAGAATGCTTACCGCTTTGTAAATGCAGTATCTGATTTCGCAACACATGCAGAACCATTAAGAAGAACCAGTAATTACAAAGAGAATCTGTTTGCAAGGACAATGGATGGTAACCCACTTATTGATAAGGCTTATCATATAGTACAGTCAGCATAGAAAGGAATATGTTTTATGACGTTAGAAGAAATGCGAGAAGTTGTTGGAAATAAAATCTATTTGGAATATGAAGTTTTTAAACAAACAACATTAAAAAAGAGTGTGGAAGAAGTATATGAAAGTTCTTATCAGATTGATTCCTATATTAATTTATATGAATTTTTGTTAGAGATGTGTCAGGAGTTTGAGAAAGAAGAACTTATAAAGATTTTGATAATTCCTAATATATTAGGTTTTCTTTATGATAAATGGATTAGCTTTGAAGATTCAAGTTCTGAAGATTTGACTAATTTTATAAATAGGGAAATTAAAAATATTAGAAAAATAAATGTATTGGAGGTAGCGTGATGAAAAAATTAGTATCAACATTAAATTTACCAAAAGAAGAGTGGTTGAAATATCGAAAACAAGGTATTGGCGGTTCAGATGCAGGTGCAATATGTGGGTTAAATCCTTATCGTTCAGCAATTCAGGTATATTATGATAAGACAACAGAAGATATAGAGGATATTGATAATGAAGCTATGAGACAAGGAAGGGAAATGGAAGACTATGTGGCTAGAAGATTTATGGAAGAAACAGGTAAAAAAGTAAGACGTGCAAATGCTATGTTTTATAATGAAGAGAATAAATTCATGCTTGCAGATGTAGACCGTATGGTTGTAGGTGAAAATGCAGGGTTGGAATGTAAAACAACAAGCCCATTTATGGCAGAATATTGGTCAGGAGATAAAATACCATTATCATATCAAATGCAGTGTTATCATTATATGAGCGTATGTAATGCAGACGCATGGTATGTGGCAGTTTTAATTTATGGTAAAGAATTTAAGGTTTATAAGTTAGAACGAGATGAAGAAATTATTGCTAATATGATTAGGTTGGAAAAAAACTTTTGGGAAAATAATGTTTTGAAAAGAATATTACCAGAACCAGATGGTTCTAAGTTAGCTGATAGTGTGATTGCTGAGTATTATAAAGAATCAACAGGGGCTGTAATACCATTACATGGGTTTGATGATAAGCTTAAACGTCGTGAGGAATTGGTTGAGTTGATTAATAAAATTGAAACAGAGAAACGTCTTATTGAACAGGAATTAAAGATGTATTTAGGGGATGCAGAAAAAGCAGAGAATCAGTTATTCAGAGTATCATGGAAAGAGGTTGTTAGTAGTAGGTTTGATACAAAAGCATTACAGGAACAAGAACCTGATGTATATAAGAAATATTTGAAGCAGACAAGTAGTAGAAGGTTTATGGTGAAATCAGCGTAAATGTTTTATACTATTTATAAGGTAGGAAGATAGATGGAAAAATTAGATGAAATAATGAATAATCTTTCAGAAATAGATTTTGCAATGGAAAGTCTATATATGGTATTAAAAAGTTTTGAAGAACTTTATGAGCTTAAAAATGAGTATGAACTAAAAAAAGGGTGTGTGGATTTTTAAAGAGATACTGGATTTTATGTTAAAGAATTTAAGGGATAATATTGCTGAACTAGATAAATTTATTTTAGATAATAAAAATAATTGACAGTATTTACAAAGAAGCAGTATCATATAAAAATAATATTAAATATGATTTTTTAAAAATGGAGGAGTATTATGAAAAAATCCATTTATGCTTGCATTTTATTCGTTGCAATGATTGTTGCATTTGTTGTGGGAATGTTGGTTGGCAAGGATAATCACAGTAAAGATGATGCAGTTGGCGTATATCAAACAAATTCTTGGAACGGAAAGATTGGAACATTGATACTGTACGAGGATGGAACATGCCAATATCCGTCAGGAGAAAATGCTACGTGGAAATTGGATGGAAATACTATACATATTAAGCTTGAAAGTAGTTATTCTATAAAGAGTGGAAGTACAAAAGGGATAGTTATTTATATTGATACTGAATTTTCTGATGAAAAGATTAATGAGATACTTCATTCAATTGAATTACTTGAGAATATTGAGAGTATAAGTCGGAATGAAGAAACAAACATTTATGAAATTAAGCTAATTGTGGCAGAAAATGATAACAAGACCTCCAATGAACTTTTAACAATCGAAGGTGTAAAAATAGTAGAACATATTTTAGAAAAAGAAATCAGTACATCTGAACACGAAGCTAAAGTAATTGGGGATGGTTTGGTGCTTCACGAACAATATTTTGAAAAAGTAAGTGATTAGCATATTATGTATAAAATAAGAATTGTACTTACAGTTTAAGTTTAAATGAGAGAATAAATTTAATTTAAAATAATTTAAACTAAATAATTTACAAGACAGACCGAAGTGGTCTGTCTATTTTTATGCGAAAAATGAAAGGAGAAGATGAGAATGGCAACAAATACAGGACAATTAAAAGGAGAACTTGCTGGTAAGGCAGAAGTGGTAAATACCACAAGTAAACTAACTAAGAGTATGGACATAGCTGATATGATTAAGGCTTTGGAACCTCAAATTAAGAGAGCACTTCCTGAAGTGATTACTGTAGAGCGTTTTACAAGAATGGTATTATCAGCATTAAACACTACGCCTAAATTACGAGAATGCACTCAAATGAGTTTCTTAGCAGCACTTATGAATGCAGCACAGTTAGGTTTAGAACCTAATACGCCTATGGGACAAGCTTATTTAGTTCCATATAAGAACAAAAATACAATGGAGTGTCAATTTCAAATAGGTTATAAGGGTTTATTAGATTTAGCTTATCGTAATCCTAATATGCAGACAGTTACTGCACAAACAGTATATGAAAATGATGAATTTATATATGAATTAGGATTGAACCCTAAGCTAATTCATAAACCTGCGTTACAAGATCGTGGAGAAATCAAACTCTTTTATGGTTTATATACACTAAAAAGTGGTGGATATGGTTTTGAGGTTATGAGTAAAAAAGATATGGATTTATATGCAAAAGAGTATTCAAAGTCATTTGATTCAGCATATAGCCCTTGGACCACTCATTATGAGAGTATGGCTAAGAAAACGGTTATAAAGCAGGCATTAAAATATGTACCATTGCAAACAGATGTGAGAAGAATGCTTACAACTGATGAAACTATTAAGAATGATATTAGCGTAGATATGATTGAAATATCAGATGAAACTATTTGGGAAACAGAAGGAAATGGTATAGAGGAATGAATAAGTGTCAAGTTATGTATAATGAATATTTATCAGATAATATTTATTATTTTAGTAGAGAATGTGGAAGTTTGGAGATAGTAGTATGATAAACGGTAGAGTATTTGGATATGCAAGAGCAAAGAGTAAAAAACGAAATTTAAATAAGCAGATAAAATTATTAAGGCAATATGTTTCTGAAGAAAAAATTATAACAGAAATAGCTAGTGGCAAAGATTTGAATAGGCCTGCTTATCAAGCTATGAAAAGCCCTTTGGGGTTACGTGAGGGAGATATATTGATAATTCCATCATTAGACAGAATTAGTAAAAATCAAAATATAATTTTGTCGGAAATTAAATGGTTTGTTAAGAATAAAGTAAGGTTGAAGGTGTTAGATTTACCTAGTACGTTGATTGAAGTAGTTGAAGGGGATGAATGGATAGTTGAGTTAATTAATAGTGTGCTTGTTGAGGTGTTTGGGTCAATGAGTAAATAGGATTTTGTGAGTTAATATTTTGATAATATAAATTAGTAATAAGTAAGATTGATTCTATGCTGTTAGAATTAGTCTTACTTATTGCTTATATTTTATAAATGAAGTTGTTTCAGTGAATTAAATTACTAAAAATATTAGACAGAAATTATAATATAAGAGTATAAGGATAAAACAATTATTTTAAGGATATTATAGACAATGTATTTTATAAGTATGTATTGACTAGATAAAATGTTTTTTATATACAATATGTTTGGGGATATGCACTAACGATTAAAAATCGTTAGTGTGCTAGCCCATTTTTAATCATTTTATTATGAAAATAAAGTGTAAATTATATATTTTAAATCAATTGAGATTTCTTTGCAATATAATGGTCAACAGCTTCACGAGATACTTTCCATTGTTTTTTTATTCTAAATCCTGCAATCTCTCCATCTTGTAATAATTGATATGCTAAATTTCTACCGATACCTAAATATGATGCAAGTTCTAAAGGTGTCATAAGTGCTGATGAATCGTTTTGAGCTATGTGTTTTTGTGTTGTTGTGTTATAAAAAAGATTGTTCATGGTTTATCTCTCCTTTTTTAAATTATTTTTTTATTGATATGTTAGCTAATGAATAAGATATTATTGATATTTATATAACATTAAAAACACATCTCAGAGCCGGTTAACATATAGCATAAATATTTAATGCTAATAGTGAAGTAATAAAGCAATTAATAATATGTAGGAAAGTTACTGCAATTATAAGTATATTTCTCATATAATTTTGTCAAAGGAATTTCAATAGTCTTCTTGATTTCAGCAGGGAATTGTCTTAGTTTGTAACCAGTATTAAAATTTGTTGTATTTATTGCAAGATGAATATGTAGACGTTCAGTTTCTGAATAGTGAATGGCATAACAACACTGAAAACCAAGATTAAAAAGATATTCACAACATTCTTTAGAATAATCAATCAGTTTAGAGAGGTCGTTGTTAATTGCTTCGTAAGCTGAAGGTGATATATGAATACAGTAGTGGCACATAAGACTTCCGGTAGTTCCGTATTGTTGTTGTATGTATTCAAATTCTCGAATCACATGTTCTATAGGTTTGTTAAAGTTATTACCCCAAACAGTACCATATGTAATAAGTTCATTTCTTCTGTCTTCATTAGGGCGTGTTCTTGTGATGTAGCGAATAAGATTATTTGCTGCATCTTTATTTTTATATTCCAATTTATTAATTTGAATTGTTAATGGTACTAGTATTTCCATATTGTTGAAATCTCCCTTCTTGCATTGTTAAGTGGTTGTGTAATAAGTTCTTTTGAAATATAGTCTGATTTTTCATTCTCGATTATGTATAAAAGTTCATCAAGATACCTTCCGGTATTTACAAGAGTTCTGCATATTTTTCTTTTAGCATAGCTTTCTCTCATTTTTACTTTAAACAGTTTATCAGCACAATAGGTTGTAAGAGGCATTTCATATTTTTCAGCCTCTTTTTCAAGTTTCTGTTTTTGTGAAAGTGTACAACGAATAGAAATTCGTTCAGTCTTTAATTCTTTTTTCATAGTGTTTGCTTGTCCTCCTTTAAATTGAATATATAAAAAAGAAACTTATGCATGGGAAGTATATGCCATTCTAAGAATGTATGAAGTATGTATATAGGTGTAAGTAAGAATGTATTAACTGGTGAAGAATAAATGTGAAGAAATGGCTAATACATAAATTACTATATGTACACAATGTCAGACATTTTATTATAGGCTTATAGGGTCCCATTATTTTCTTTTTTATTTTAATGTTATATGTGTGATATTTTTTGATGACGATTACTAACTAACATAAAAAATAAAGGCTAAAAAAGAAAAGGAGACAATTAATCATGAAAAACAAAGCTAAAAAAACTATCTCATGTAGTGTAGATGAAGAAATGTTTAATAGTTTAAACAGACTTTCTAAAGAAACAGGTGCAAAAAAATCAGAACTTTTAAGAAGAGCAATTAAGAAATTTGAGAATGGAGGAGTTGATGATTCGCTATTTATGTTAAATGTAGTTAAGTTAGTACAAATAGTAGGTGATATGCAGGAAGAAATTAAGCCTGAACATATGGAAGAGTTAAAATCTTTAACAGAAAATCTTATGAAAATTAAGGGAGGAAAGTAAAATGGCAGTATTTAATGTACCAAGAGCCGGTAGACAAGATGAAAACTATACTAAGAATTTAATTGAAAATATGTTTTATGATGAGAGATGTGAATATAAACAGGGATTTGGTATTTGTTGTTCAAGTGCGGAAATGATAGTTTATTCGTTTGAGGCAATAAGACAAACTTATTGTAAAATAAATACTGTAAAAATACATTACTTTGAGTTGTTTATTGAATATGAAATAGGATTAACATCAGTAAAAAAGATGGCTGAAATGATTGGACGTGAACTATATAATTATGGTTTTCAATCATTTGTAACAGCAATTGATACAGGAGACAGGTATTTGATTTCGGTAGCTCTTAATGCAGTTTCATTTAAAGATGGAGAGTTATTTCATGATAATAATGCATGTTATCTTGAAATATATCAGTTTTTATGTAATTTATTGCCTGGAGGAATATGTATTGAAGTTACGGAAAATACATTTTTTAGCCCAGAAAGAAGAGACGGAAATTATTGTCACGGAGAGTATATGTAAAATAAAAAATAATGATAATATGTTTTTATTGTTACAAGATAATTTATTGATAATTCTATAAATAGAAAACAATCTTTTTTATAACTTGTAAAGAATATGCTTCTAACAAAACAATCTGATATAGTTATATTAGTTTTATGGTAGTTGAAGGAATTTGGTTAAATGATATATTAATTAATATAGGGAGATAAAGATAATAGTAGAGAGTCTCTATAAAAGAGACTCTCTAAGTGTTTGAAGTTATTTAACTTTTTTATGTTGATTTGTGCAGTTATTTATTCTTCAATTATTTCTGCGTCAGGAGCATTCTTTTTTACAGACGCCACACCATTTTCGCAATTAGAAAGGGTAGTATAACCTTCACCAGTTGCAATAATCTGTCCATTAGTAGCTTTTAGTCTGAAACGATATTCGCCAGCTTTATCTTTATAAATTTCAAATTTAGGATGTTTTTCTGTTGTATACCCGTCAACAGTTTGATTTTCTACCGCTGCGATTGGAGCATTTTTTTTAACACTCTCAATACCATTTTTGCAAGCTGCATCTGAGTTATATACTTCAGAAGTAGCAATTACCTGACCATTTGTTGCTTTTAGATCAAATTTAATACCTGTTTTTGTTTTACGAACTACAAATTTTCCCATAGCGACTCCTCCATTGATTATTGATATTTTAAATTTTATCGTAATTGTCAGAAAATTACAAGCTAAAAATAGAGTATAATAGTAAAGGGATATATGTTCTTTACTTTTTTTAAAAAAATTTAGATTAATATATATTTATTATTTTGAATGATACCCGTTTCAGGTAAATTTTTTAAATATATTAGTTTTTATGTGATGTATTTAAAGGAATAATATGTGTTGAAATTACGAAAAATATATTTTTTGATTCGGAAAAAGAGAAGGGAATTATTGTCATGTAGAGTATATGTAAGAAGATTAGAGAGGTGGATGTGTTATTTATACATTTAATTGGAAATTAATAGATAAATCATATATAAAAAATGAATTCAATATGATATAATTAATGTATTAAATTATCGAATGGGTAAATATAAAATTAAAGAGTGACGAATTGGAAGAGATGTTAAAAGTGGTATATGAATAAGTTACAAATAAATAGAGGAGTTTTTTAGGTTTAAAGAGGAGATGATGTAGATGGCCCAAAGAACAATATGTCTTTGTGATGGTGAATATATAGGTATTGAAACAATATTTACAGTAATTGATGGAAAACAAATCAATATTAAGGATAAAGTTGAGGCTCTTAGAAAGAAAAGTCGTCAAAATAAGCTTACATGTCCATGTGGATGTGGGGCAGTGTTAATTTTAGTTGCAAGTGATAACAATCTTAGAGAACGACATTTCAGATTAAAAGTTAGAGATGATGAAAATAGATGTAATTTTAAAAAAGAAAGTAAATGTTCTATAGATTCTAAGATAATCTTAAAGTGTTGGCTTGATGATAAATTAAAAGATGATAATCTGGAATCTAGAGTATCTATATGTGATGTAGATGATATTAATAGAAAATGCGAATTTACATTTTTATCGAGAGCCAAATCTATTGCTATTAGTTATTCGTATGATAGAGTAAATCTTTCAGATGAAAAATTTGATATATTAGAGAGCAATAGTAAAGGAATAAAAATTATATATATTGTGGATAAATCAAATGAGGCTGTATGTGGACAATATCCGGAAAAACTTATGAAAATTCAGGAAAGACAGGGATATTGTTTGTATCTTTCTTTGTCTGATGATGACAACTATTATAAAGCAAAACTTGATGCAGTTTTTTTTGAACAAGATGTTGAAGGGTTGTGGCAAGAAATAAAATTTGCTTCAGGCATAATTAATCAATTTGATATAGTTGAAAGTGGAGAGATTTTATATGATGATAACACACTTACGCAATTATTAGTTTTATCAAAGGAAAAATTTATTCAAGAAAGAGAATTAATTAAAAAGAGATGTGAACAAGAAAAAATAAAAAAAGAATTTCAACGTCAAATGGAAAAAGAAGATGCTGAAAAACTTATAGCAGAATATAATAAACAGAAGCAAATTGAGGCTGAAAGAAAAGAACGTGAAGAAAAAGAAAAAAAAGAAGCGTTTATAGAAAGAGTTAAAAATGACTTTGAGAACAAAGACACTCCAATTATAGATGAGGACGGAAATAGATGGGTAAAATGTAAGTATTGTGAAAAAATAGCTAGAGATAGTGAGTTTGGTTCGCATGGAGGCCCTGGAAGTGTCAATGTGGGGACTTGTAGGGAGTGTGAGAAGAATAATCCAGATGTATATAAGGAAATAAATGCTTACTTTGATAAGTATAGAAAATCGGAGAACTCTAATGTTTGTCCTAAGTGTGGAGGTAACCTTAAGGAAAGGTCTGGTGTAAATGGTTCTTTTATTGGGTGTAATAATTTTCCAAAATGTCGATATACAAGAAATATAAATAAGAAATAAAAGATTGTTAAAATTTATTTGATTAATGAATATTTATGAAAATGCTTTGGAAATAGCCTTAACAAAGAAAAGTATGTAAGAAGTATTTGAAGAAGATATTTGTATGAAATATAAAGAATATGTAGAGTGTTTTGAAAATGTATGTAAGATGATTATGGATTTTTTTGTTTAAGATCAGGAATTAAACGTTTAAGAACACTAGTTATGAGATAACGTTTCGTATTCAGCAGATATAAACTTACTTGAGGAGATGAAAACTATGGCAAAGAAAACAAAAAGTCTTAGTCAATGGTGTGTAGAAAAAATGCAGAGTGATATTTTATCAGAGTTGGACACTGAAAAAAACTTTGAAGTTTCTGTTGAGTTCACTATGGCATATTTGGCTATTTTACAGAGATTCCACCTATATTCTACTTACAAGGGATGTTATTTTAATAATAAAAGAAGTACCTTTATATCATCAAATGAATGGAGGAATACATATGAA
>JAFQCK010000018.1 GCA_017416465.1 Lachnospiraceae bacterium
CAGATAGCGGTTGTTATTGAACATTTTTAATTTCTCCTTTCTATATAAGATTACCACGATCAGGGTATCATGATAATAATATATATACGGAGAATCGAAAAAATAGGAATTTGAAATATATATTGTTATAATGAAGCAAGAAATGATTTTCGTTGATTTTCACTTGACATAAAGAATAAAAATGGTTATAATGTAAATATACATTAATTAAAATCTTTCAAGGAGTGATGATGTATGCCAAACGTTACAACTGAAAAAGCAGTTCAGAATCAGGTTGCTTCCGCTAAAATGGAGGGTATACGCTTCAATAGTGAAGCTCTGAATTTAATAAGAAAATACGCTGATAATGAAATATCACACGAAGAACTTGTAGAAATAGTTGCACAGATGTGCAATCCAATATCATAATGGCTGTATATAATATAGACGGTTGTCAGGATAGTTGTTATCCAGGCACAACGGTGCTTGTAAATAAGTTGAATATTCGTGATCAGAAATCTTTAACAAATGCGGAATCAATTTTGGTTACTTCATGTTCAGCGAAAGTAGAAAAGTATATGAAGTTTCAAAAAGTTGATTTCGAATTTTATAAAAATATCCATAAGCAGATATTTGGTGATCTTTATGAATGGGCTGGACAATTACGAAAAATCAATATTTCAAAAAAGGGAACCGTTTTTTGTGAATATACAGAGCTTGAAAAAATCGGAAAATTGAAATTTCAGCGTTTGAAAAACTATAATTATTTACGTGATATGTCTGATATGGACTTTATCAATGAACTTGCGGATTTGTATCACGAATTAAATATGCTTCACCCTTTTCGTGAAGGTAATGGTCGGACACTTCGTTTGTTTATAACACTGCTTGTCAGAAATACAGGCAGAGATATTAATTTTGCAGAATGTGATGCTGATTTGCTGACGATTGCGACAATAAAAGCAGCACAGGGTGACGAAACAATGCTTAAAATGGTTTTTAGTGAAATGATTATATGAGATAATTTACATGCCTCCTCAATTTTTGAGGAGGATTTTTGTTTTTATGTAATTTTCAGACTGTTTTACTATTTTTTTCAAAAAAGTATTACTTTATAATAATAGGAGCGAAGCGACGCCTGCTAAATAAGTAAGATATATTATGTATGATAGAGTAAGATATATTGTGTGTGATTGAGTAAGATATATTATGTATGATTGAGTAAAATATATTATGTATGATTGAGTAAATTATATTATACATAAATGAGTGAATATAAGAATATGCAACTAAACAAGACATATACGATGTTATCTGAACAAAAGAAAGGGGGCAAGAAATACGTATATGCATGGTGCTGCAGAGCTTCCTAAATATTATTATGAAAAGAGGCTGATTTAAATGAGATCAGAACAAGAAAAGAAAACAAGCCAGAAATCTGTTAAGATGACGCAGCAGGAAGCGGAGATTATCCAGCAGAAAGCAAATGAGAAAGGTGTATCATTTGGCAGATATATGGTTGATTCGGCAGTAAAAGGTGATAGCAACGGTAATAATCCAGAGCTAATGGTTGAAATTACGG
>JAFQCK010000108.1 GCA_017416465.1 Lachnospiraceae bacterium
ATGAGTTGTGAATGGAGCATCAAAACCTGCTCTTTACTCAGTCTTTTCATTCTGCAAGCATCTCATAAGCCTCTTTATTCTGTACAAGTAATCTCTTTAAAAATTCAAGCTCATCTACTAATCCTGCAACATAACCCTTAATGTGACTTGTTAGTCATTTTACAATAAATGCAATTGTATTTAGCAACATTGCTACAAAAAATATACTACCTGTAATAAAATCTGATTTATCTTTACTTTCTTTTGCTTTACTTATAAAAGTTGCTCCATTGTATGCGCAAATCAAACTAACCAGTGGAGCAGGTGAAACTTCTTTCCACATAGAAATCTGCACCATTATAATAAAGACAATGCTCATTATTATAATTCCCTTGCGCATAGACTTTAAGTTTAACATTTCATTATAACTTGCAACTTTTTCTAATGTGTCTTTCATTTCTTCATTCATATTCTGGTTTTTCCTCTTTCCATCAATAATTTCTTTAACATCTACCTCATAGTACTCCGCCAGTATAATCAACATGCTCAAATCAGGCATATTACTTCCGGTTTCCTATCTTGATACAGACCTTCGAGATACATTGAACTGTTCTGCAAGTTGCTCCTGCGTAAGCCCTTTTTCTTTACGGAGTTCCTTTAGAAATTCTCCAATTTTAATTTGATTCATTATTTTTCTAACCTCCTTTCAAGAATATCATACATATAGAAGTATGAAAAATACAGGACATAAAGCGAGCAATGCCCTATTTGTTAATGAGACACCTTTGTCTCATCTCAATTTCTCCACATAGCTAAAAATCACTTGCCAACTTCCCTATCATACACCTTTTTCGAATATATAACTGCTACGACCGCTGCTAATAATAAATAAAGCAACATAAAGATTGTGCCAGTCATTCCACTTGTATATATAGTTGTAATGATAGTCAATAATCCGGCGACAATAATACATATTGCCCCAAAGCGATTACTCTTTCTCCACGTATCGTCATTATGCATACTCCAAACGGTTCGAAGTCCCACTACCGCATTTCGTTTTGCTTTCGTCATAAAATTTCCTAATACAATTAACAATATACCGCACAAAATACAGGAAACCTTTGCAATATCAATGGTAGCCTGCAAACTCCCCGTATTTGCTTGTATCCATGAAGAGTAAAGGATAAAATAATGCATAATACCAAACATTACAGCCTGCGAAAGTCCTACAACACACAATAATTTTGCAGAAGATTTGGCTTCCATTTGTTCCTTTTCCGTTTTTGCTGTTATTGATTTTTTTTCAAATATATTGATTAGCACATGCCAAAATAGTGTAATAAACAAAATACTTATCGGGAAAATGAGACTTTCTGTTTTACTTCCCCATCTGTCAGTATTTCCCTCCAAATCATGATGCATAGGTATAACATCCGGCATAAACTGTAGCACCATACTTGTTACTACAACCGGAATCATTGCTGCTATCCACATTATTTTTTTCATCTCTTTTTTCCTCCAAACTGATTAACCCATATAATTAATTCATCAAAAACTGTAGTATTGATTTCATAATAAACAAAGTTTTTTTCTTTATATTCAGATACCAAATCAGCACTCTTTAATAGTTTCAAATGATAAGAAAGTGCTGCCGGTGTAATCTGCAATTTTTCCGCAATCTCTCCGGCATTTAATCGTTCATTCTTTAGCATCGTAAGAATATCTCTTCTTTGACTGTCTGCTAATACTTTAAAAATATTTGTCTCTCCCATATCCCTTACCTATTTAAAATTTTCTTTAAATAGATATTAATACACTTTTATTTAATTTACAAGAAGTATTTAAAAATATTTTTAAATAGAAAAA
>JAFQCK010000019.1 GCA_017416465.1 Lachnospiraceae bacterium
ATACCATACCTTCTTTTAATGGTTTCCCCAATAGTTCAACAGCAGTCTCTGATAAAGGTAATCTAACCTTATTCTGTGTCTTATGAATAATTAGCGTCATATATGCATTCTTTTTTGACCGTAAGTGAAGATTACGCCAATCAAGAGTAAGGACATCGCTTCTCCTAAGACCAGTATATATTGCAAACAGAGAAGCTTGTTTGACTTCTGGAAATATATCAAAATTCACTTTCTCCAATCTTTTAATTTCAGATTCTGTCAGATACTCTTTAGAGTCACCGTGCTTCCATGTAATCGTTTTTACATTTGCAGCCACGTTTGTTGACAGAATCCCATCTTTGTAAGCAAGCGAAACAATATTTAGGAATGCACTGAAGTATGCCGCAGCAGTATTTCTTGCAAGTTTTTTCTGATGATGTAGGCATTTATGTCGAAGTAGATAATTTTTAAATCCTTCACAATAACTGGGGATAATATCCTTAAATTGACACTTATTGCCGCTGTATTTCCTGAAATGCCTCAGACTGCATTCAAATTTGATTCCGTAATACTTACAGTTGTTATGAAAATACTCAATAAAATCACCCGAGAGTTTGTCTTTCGATAGAGCGATATAATCTTTTTGCACAAGAGTAATATACCTTTCGCATCGAATAGTTTCAGCTATTTCATTAATCATTCTATTATGCTTTTCTTGAATCTCGTTAGCCGGATTAACATATAATTCCAGATTAAGATTTTCATATCTAACACATTCACCATTTGGTGCGACATAAGGAGGCATAAATTCTAAGTATAAAGACAACATTGCTCCCTTGTTCTTTTTTCTTTCACGTACTTTTACTCTATAGCTCATTGTGGTAATTTATTTGATCGTCTTTTATAATCCTTAAAACATCTTTCTGTGAGAATTGCATTATTCCGCCATGAAATCGTGTTCTGACTTCACGTTTGGCTACGCAGGAATATAGATTTGCTTTTGAAATGTGTAAGTAGTTTTCTATCTCATCAATATCAATCCAATCTTTAAAATATATTGATTCTTTCTTCCAACCCTCTTCTACATCATATTTGTTAAAACGTCGGAGTGAACCGATGAAGAATGTTTGAATATTGTACCTTGAGGCAAATATTAATGACCACGAGCGGCTTCTTCCCATATAGTCCATCATCCCTTTAAGTGAATAGGAGGGAGGACCGAATGGAGAAGCCGGCAATATATCAAAATGTGAATACCACATAAGAAATCTTCGCCATTCGATTTGAAGACTTTTGCTGTTTATATGTTTTGATAGTGGGTCTTTGTCAGTCGATAATAATTTCATGCAATGGATCTGTGCATAGATGAAACGTTTACTGAAACCAGACAACTCACTTGCTTGGGAAATTGAAAGAATATTACCTGTGATAATCTCTTTCCATTCATTACCCAAGGTATCCCATTCTCTTGGATAATGATTAAAAAACTTTGTATTCATTATATATATGAGCCACATTAGAGCGGCACAATAATATATAACTCAACCCTATTGACTATTCGCAATCTGATGAAAATAGAATGTATATTTAACAATACACTTACAAATTGTAACTAAATATTGAATGCGAAAAATTTGAATTTTCTGTCCAATATATGCTTCGTAGTAAAATCGCTTTTAGGTGCAAATGTTAAACACTTTATACAAAGCATTTTAACGTAATTCAAAATTGTCACATGGGTGCCCAAAGGACAAAAAGGGACAAAAAAACTGCGTCCCTCGAGTGTCTGGGGCACAAACGAGGGACAAAATTGTATCTCATAATAGAAAAGAAACGAGTAATAAACCACCATGAAATGCAAATATCACTATGGGGAATATATGTACATATTGTAAGTTTTCAAGTTTGTTGTTAGAGATTGTAGGCTATTTACAGTAAATAGGAGCTTTATTACACTATAAATCTGTGCACAGCCCCTAAATTTCGTCGCATATACGTATCGTAATTGTAAAAACTATCGAAATTCGGACGGTAAATATGTAAAAAGCCCGAATTTTTCGTTAAAATTCAGGCTTTACATTTTCCAAGATGGAAAATTTATTGTATATCTTCAATTTTTAGACTTAATTATGCAATATTTTGAAATACAACAATTTACAATCTCCTTTCAAATCGAAAAATTGATGATTTTTACATATGAAAATATGGCTTAAAGTATTGTGTGACAATGCGTTACAGCTGTCATTTGCCGATGCAAAAATTCTTAAAGATATTCCCAAGCACATCTTCCAC
>JAFQCK010000109.1 GCA_017416465.1 Lachnospiraceae bacterium
CTGCATCGTGCTAGAAAAAAAGAAAGTTTTGAAGGAGAAAAAATCTTAGCATTAAGAAAGTGTGTAAATCGTCCTGCTTTTTCTTATGTAAATTTTGACAGTTTTGTTTCTAGAGCTTACTTAATTATTAGAACAAATAGAGTAAACCAAAAGTATCTAACAGGATTATTGAATTCAACACTAATAAAGTATTGGCTAAAATATAAGGGAAAAATGCAGGGAGCGAATTTTCAAATAGACAAGGAGCCTTTGCAGCAGATTCCTATCGCAGTACCAGCAATCAATGTTCAGGAATTAATTGCAACAATTGTTGATTATGTAATGATGGCAAGTTCTACAAAAGAAAACTTATCAGAATTAGTTTCAAACGAAACAATTGCATTGTTTTTTGAAAAAATTATTGATGGTTGTGTGTATGAATTATACTTTGGAGAGCATATGAAAGAACAAGAAATCAATATAATTGATTCTGCGTTGGAACTCATAAAGCCGATCACACACCTATCTTCAGATAAAGAAAAAGCAGATATGATACTTGATGTATTTATGAATATCAAGAAAACGGATAATTCTATTCGAAACAGATTAGATTTATTTACATTAAGAAGCCCCGAAATACTCAAACTTATAATTGAAGGATAAGTATGGCAAAAATTAACGAAATAGTTATCAATGGATTCAAAGCATTCCCGTCTTTATACAAAATTGAATTGGGTGGCAAACATCTGTTAATGTATGGTGAAAATGGCAGTGGCAAGTCATCAATCTATTATGCTTTGCATTGTATCTTCAATTCTTATAGGAAACCTGATAATGGGAAGAAATATTTTGATAAAAATAATTCACAAAACCTTATTAATCGTTTCTTTATTCCTAAAGATGAGCGAGACATTCCATATGTGGCAGTTAATTGGTATGATGGAGGGAGAAATGTTTTTTTATCGGCAGTGTCAGAAGAAGAACGTGGCGGTTCCGCTAGATTAGCGGAACTTGAAACCTACTTTGTTAATCATAATCTTTTAAATGGTTTCTTTAATTTTACGAACTCAAATAGTATAAATCTTTTCCCGATATTTCAGCGAGAGATTCTTCCATACAAGTTTGTAGATGAATATTCTACATATATGTCATTGATGTATGAGCAAATACAAGATGAAGCGTCAAAACTTAATAATAGAAGTTCAACAAAGAAAATAAATGAGATGATTGATATCTTTAATAGTGAAATTGAAAATTTTATTGGAGATATTAATATTGTTGTATCGGATATTTATAAAAATTACTTTAAGACTGAGGATGATAAAGATTTATCAATTGTTTTGACATACCCAAAAGAAAATCCGAATCCAGATGTATATATTGATGGATTTAGACTTAAATGGGATAATCGACTGATAAGAAATCAGAAAGGCGAATTAGAGAGAGCCCCCAATAAATCTCTAATAGAACCTATAATTGGCATTGAGATTAAGGAGGATGGTGTTGAGATACCTAAACCACAAGTATATTTTAATGAAGCAAAACTTACAGCGATTGCATTGTCTATCCGTTTTGCTTTGTTGAAAGGTATTAATAACGATGATGATGCAACTCCTCCTGAAGGGAGTTTCCTTGCACTTGACGATATGCTTATTAGCCTTGATATGAGCAATCGAGCAAAAGTTGTAGATTTCTTATTAAAAATATCTGATAAGTATAAGATATATCTGTTTACTCACGACAGAGCATTCTTTGAACATTTTAAAGAAAGAATTTATTTTGCTAACAAATCAAAAGGAGTTGCAAAGGAAGATGGTTGGTTATTTAAGGAATTGTACAATGATGATACTCCTACAAATAACCCTAAGGATTTCAACTCTGAATCAGATATTGCAAGAGCTCGTAAACATTATAAGGAATTTGATTATCCTGCAGCAGCAAACTATTTACGTAAAGCTGTAGAGGTTATGGTAAATGAAGTCTTTCCCCCTAAACTATCAAAACAAAATGACGGAGCTAAACATGAAAGACTTCGAAATGTATTGGAAATATCTTTTGATTTCTTCTCGAAGATACAAGGGTTTGATCTTGCAGACCTGAGTAGATTAATAGCTAATTTGAATCTACTAATGAACCCTCTTTCGCATAAATCAACCGAAACTAATGTGTATAAAATTGAGTTGAAAGAGATTTTTGCTATTATAGAAAGATTGAGTCTTCAAGTCCAAGAATTAAGTATTGAAGAGGTACTTCCTAGAAAAGAAAAAGTATATTTACATTTAAAGGAAGATGAGCATATAACCCAAAAGTATGAAATCGAACTACAACAGGAATTGTATAAATATATTGTTGCAGAAACAATAGGAGTGACTAAACCGGAAGCTAAATCAACAAGAAGTTGTACTATTACAGACGGAGTTGAGGGTGAATATAATAGGAATGAACGCTATAAAGGAAGTTTAGAGAAGATTTGTCAAGATATATATAACCATAAGGGGAAAGAATATACTGATAATTATTTAGAGTTGTATAGAGACAAAAATAACAATGTACTCAATTCTATTCTATGACGCATAATATATTTTATTCATGGCAATCAGATATTGATGTATCTGATAATAAGAATTATATAGAGAAATGCTTGAGGAGAGCTATTTCAAGATTATCAAACGATATAGATTTCTCTATATATCTTGATATTGACAA
>JAFQCK010000110.1 GCA_017416465.1 Lachnospiraceae bacterium
ATAACGTTTACAACATCGAAATAATCGAGGGTACCGTCTGGAAGCAGGAGAGAATAACCGTCTTTTTGCATAGTCATTGAATTTTATTGACAGCAAAAATAAGCATTTATTTTTTACACCTCAACTTTTTACGTTGAGCCAGAATATCTGACCTTCGTGATGATTATATAAAGATACTTCGTAAACGTGTTGGTGTAGATTTAACAGAGGGTGTATTCAAAAAGTATGAGCGTGTTATGCAACGTGCCATCGACCACCTTCAAAACAAGGAGTGCAAGAACATCACCAATGCAGATATGAAAAGTCTTGCCACTGAAATGCGAAGCACATTGCAAGAATCGACCTTTGCTAACCAATGGGTAATAGCAAAAACCTTCTTCACATTTGGAATACATAACAAGCATATTGCGGATACCAACCTATTTACAACCATCAAAGTTTCCAAGAAGGCAAAAGCAGTCGATTATCTCACTGTTGAAGAGGTTGAGCAGATTAGGAGCACTGAGTATTCAAAAGAGGCATTACGCAGAGTTGCCGACTTTGCCATATTTGAAATAAACCTCGGTCTTGCTTATTGCGACCTCGTTAGCATTAAGAAGGAAGATATAATAGAGGAAGGCAATATGAGATATATCAAAAAGAACAGAATGAAAACAAACGCTGAATATATCTCTATTATAACAGATGAGGCATTGCACATCCTCGAAAAGTATGATTACGACATTAGCATTAGTAACCAATGCTACAATCGTTTCTTAAAGCAAGTGGGAAAAGAGGCAGGTATTGAAAAGAAATTGCACAGTCATTTGTTTCGACACACATTTGCCCACCATCAACTGAACGAGAGGCATTTGAATTTGGCAACGGTTAGCAAACTGTTGGGACATACAAACCTCAAGCAGACACAGCACTATTGCCAAAAACACACAAGCACCATTTTGGAGGAATTTGCACTTGCAGATGATTTGTAATCCATTTGTAGAGTTATAAATAATTTATACATTTGCTTCCGCAACGTAACAATAAATATATGAAAGCAAAATATACTCTACTTCTATTATTGTGTTTAAGTTTAACATCTTGCTACACTTTAAGAGAACCTATAATAACAAGAAATGCGGAGATTACCAACTACAAATATTTCATAATATCTGAAACGGGAGAAAAAACGGGAACTAGTAATGCTGTTTATGGGAATCAATATGATGTATATGGA
Source organism: Lachnospiraceae bacterium (assembly GCA_017416465.1). GTDB lineage: Bacteria > Bacillota > Clostridia > Lachnospirales > Lachnospiraceae > Bovifimicola. Next base: position 1,217 of record JAFQCK010000110.1, read on the forward strand.
GGAGGCGTTACGAAAAGCGTTAATCTCTCAGATATAATCACAGGAACACTCATTAAGAATGGGTTTATAAAACTAACAGAAGTTTCACCCGAATATCTTGATGAAACAATGATAGTAAATTATGGTGAGAGTGGCAAAAGAACTGTTGGGATTTGGGGATACACACTTGAAGTAACAATTCAATTTATTTCCGCTAAGACAAAAGAACCTATTTGTACTTGTACTGCTGAGGGAATTGGGGATACAGAAGCTGATGATATAAGAAAGGCGATAGATAGATGTTTATTAACTGTATTTCCAAAGAAATGATATAAAAGTTTATAACCAACTCGAACCTTGCTTGTAACTCGTTGATTTTTAACTTAAAGCAAAAATAAAACAAGAGCAGGTAACACTATTGGTAACACCAACCTAGGAAAACTGATAAAAACTGCCACCTTTTAATGGGTGGCAGAATTTGTTATATCTTTTAGTTCTTTTCCAAATTCACTTTCCTTATCTGTAAATACTGTTCTAAATTTTTTACTATATATGTTTGAATAATCTTTTTTTCATCAAAGATATATGAAGTAATATCCCACTTCTTTTTTACTTCACCAAAAAGATTTTCTATAAAAATTGCACAATAAACCTTTTTGGCACACCATTTAAGTCTATTAGTTGGGATTTCACCTTCTCCCGTAAAATAATATATGAAATCCTCTTTAGAGGTATGAGCGTCTAAATATCTGTTGCTGATAAGATACTCAAATACAACAGTCATTGTCTCTACCGAATAACCTTCAAAATGCGGTGTTACATTTTCAACACACAATTCTGATGAAACTGCAGGATTTGTTATTCTCGGATTCTTTACCTTCTCGATAAATTTAAGGGCAAGTTCTATTTGTCGTTTTCTTATTTCGTGGTATTTGCGTGCATAGTATTCAAGAGTTTTTTTCTCTTTTCCAAAATCCTCATTAAACCAATGTGATGTTTTGTAATTTTCAATGGACTGCCTAAACTCATTCTCATATATAAGCAACTGCTCCTTGAACTTGTCATTCTCCAAGAAGCAAGTAAAAATACACGCTTCGCACACTTCACGTTTCTTAGTAATATCAAAGAAAAATTTCCTTACTCCACCTTTTCTGCGGAACATAGAGTTGATAACAACATCATCACCACCTTTGGCATATAAAGCGTAATAAAATTCAAAAAATCCTTTCGTGTTCATCTTTATGTAGATTATATTCAACCGTGCTAAGATACAATATTCTTTGATAAACCTAACTATAATAATAAAAGGGAACTGACAGTCTTAAACTGAAAGTTCCCTTTTATATTATTTTTTCTTATATATTATTATATGTACTGCAAATCAAGGACAGTAATGTCTGCAAAATGCGGTCGCTACTGTCCGCAAATTACAGACGGTTAATCTTCAGAAATCAATTTATCAAAATTATGTCCTTTTATATAATTAAACTTCACTTTGTTTACAGGTATTTTATCAAGTAATCCTTTTTCAACTAAGGCATCAACATCCAACTTCACTGTTGGATGACTTACCGAGAATCGATTCTGCAATTCCTTTATAGTAAATAATATCTTAGGGTTATTTTTTACTAAATTTAAGATTATAGCCTGCCTCTCGTTAAATTCCCCCAACTTAATAAAATCGGAAACCGCATTCTCTTCACTAGTTTTCTTATCAATATATCTTTGTAATTCTTTGATAGCCTGTTCAAGGGTCCTTAAATTATATATTATGAAATACCCAATATCATTATCATCATTTTCTGTATAAAGATATGCTTTTTCATATCTTTTCTTAGAATTATAGATAACCCTTGAAATCGATAGAAATTCCGTTAGCCAATACCCCTTTCTAAGCATATACCAATAAAAAAGAGCTCTCGCAGTCCTTCCATTACCATCCACAAATGGATGAATGTAAGCTATCATAAAATGAATGATAATAGCACGTATTATTGGATGGATAAAAGGTACGTTAGAATCATCATTTATAAAATTTGTTAATGTTTCTACAAACTCTGGAATATCCTCAAACGCAGGAGGAGTATATACAGTCTCATTTGTCACACAATCAGCAACAACAACTTCATTGTTATCTCTTAAACGCCCTTCATCGTTTGAATTATTCAGTGTCCTGAAAGTCATTATTGAATGTATTTTCAACAAAAGTTCTTTACTAAAAGGAGCATCCTTATTTTCCTTTATAAATTTAATACACTCATAATTGTTATGTATCATTTGTTCCGAGCGACTCCGAGGAGTAATCCCCTTCCTTAACATTTCTTTTGCAACCTTTCTTGTGGTAGCTGCACCTTCCATTTGGCTTGAAGAAATAGCTTCTTCCATTAATGAGGAAATTAGATAACGTTCTTTACTACGTTCTGGAATAATAGATGTGCTTCCCCAAGAACCTCCAAAATGCATATCGAAATAATGGCACAAATACTGCATTTTATTAGTTAATGTAAATACAATATTGTACTTTTTCCACACTGATGTTTCTTGCATTATCCTTGTCGCCTTTACGCAATACCAAAGTTCGGTTGGTGACAAGTTTGCAACTTGTTTCTTATATTTTACATCAGTCCAATATAAATATTCTTCATTTATTTCATCTACAAAATTCTTTACTTCTGGTTCTTTTAATAAAGAAAATGCTTTTGCAAATTGTTCCTTACTTAAATTGGGACATTTTTCAATCATAACATAAGTATTTTGAGCAAATATATAACAAATTCTTGTAGATTCTTCAAATATCTACAAGAAATTACAGGTTTTACGACCATTTTCAGCAATATCTACAAGTTTTACTAGATAAATTCTTGTAGATTCTTCAAATATCTACAAGAAATTACAGGTTTTACGACCATTTTCAGCAATATCTACAAGTTTTACTAGATAAATTCTTGTAGATTCTTCAAATA
>JAFQCK010000111.1 GCA_017416465.1 Lachnospiraceae bacterium
GGAAAATTATATTTCTTACAAACAAGAAATGGAAAAAGAACAGCTCCAGCAGCTATCCAAATTGCTTGTGATTTAGTTGATGAAGGAATGATAACTAAAGAAGAAGCAGTTCTAAGAATTGAAGCTAAATCTTTAGACCAATTATTACACCCTACATTTGACAAAGAAAGCTTAAAAGCAGGAGAAGTTATAGGTGAAGCTCTTCCAGCATCTCCAGGTGCTGCAGCAGGTATAGTAACATTTACTGCAGAAGATGCTAAAGAATTAGGAAAAGGTGGAAAAGGTGAAAGAGTAATATTAGTTCGTCTAGAAACAACACCAGAAGATATTGAAGGTATGGTTGCTGCACAAGGTATACTTACAGTTCGTGGTGGTATGACATCACACGCTGCAGTTGTTGCTCGTGGTATGGGAACATGCTGTGTATCTGGATGTGGAGAAATCAAAATGAACGAAGAAGCTAAAGAATTTACTTTAGGTGGATATACATTCCATGAAGGAGATTACATTTCTTTAGATGGTTCAACAGGAAAAATCTACAAAGGTGATATAAAAACAGTTGAAGCTAGTGTTAGCGGAAACTTTGGAAGAATAATGGGGTGGGCAGACGAATTTAGAACATTAAAAGTTAGAACAAATGCTGATAACCCAAGAGATACAAAAAATGCAGTTGAATTAGGAGCAGAAGGAATTGGTCTTTGTAGAACAGAGCATATGTTCTTTGACGAAGAAAGAATTCCAAAAATCAGAAAAATGATATTATCTGAAACAGTTGAAGCAAGAGAAGCAGCTTTAAATGAATTAATACCATTCCAAAAAGGTGACTTCAAAGCTATGTACAAAGAATTAAAAGGATTACCAATGACAGTTCGTTATTTAGATCCACCACTACATGAATTCTTACCAACAGCTGAAGAAGATATAATAGCATTAGCTAAAGATATGGGTGTTACAGTAGAGCAATTAAAAAATAAATGTTCAGATTTACACGAATTCAACCCAATGATGGGACATAGAGGATGTAGATTAGCAGTAACATATCCAGAAATAGCTAAAATGCAAACAAGAGCATTAATGGAAGCAGCTATCGAAGTTAAAGCTGAAGAAGGATACGATATAGTTCCAGAAATAATGATTCCATTAGTTGGAGAAAAGAAAGAATTAAAATTTGTTAAAGATGTTGTTGTAGAAACAGCAGAACAAGTTAAAGCAGAAAAAGGATCAGACATTGAATACCATATTGGTACAATGATAGAAATACCAAGAGCAGCTTTAACAGCTGATGAAGTAGCTGAAGAAGCAGAATTCTTCTCTTTCGGAACAAATGATTTAACACAAATGACATTTGGATTCTCAAGAGATGATGCTGGTAAATTCTTAGATGCTTACTACAAATCAAAAATATATGAATCAGATCCATTTGCTAAACTAGATCAAAACGGTGTAGGAAAATTAGTTAAAATGGCAGCTGAAAAAGGAAGAAGTGCAAGAGCAAATCTAAAACTTGGAATATGTGGAGAACACGGTGGAGAACTATCAAGTGTTGAATTCTGCCACAATGTAGGATTAAACTATGTATCATGTTCACCATTTAGAGTTCCAATTGCAAGATTAGCAGCAGCTCAAGCAGCATTAAAAAACAAATAAAACAAATAAAAATATCTCTCGTAAGAGGGATATTTTTTTATAAATTATTTTATAGTAAGATACCAAGTGCATTTAGCTGTGTGATGTGGGATGTGTGAGGTGGGCTCTTATGGATAGGCTTCGTAGCTTTACCCTAATTTCACACTTCCAACCTCGCACTTCACATTTCCATAAAAATTACAGGTTATCTCTATTTCATTGATTGTCGTACAAATCACTTTCATATAAATCTTCTATATACACATCTTTTTCTTTAGAACCATCTAAAAAACCGATTGTTGCAATATCATCATGAACATCTTGAATCCAAACAGGTTTCTCATTATAAAAAACTTCACTTAAACTTCTATGATTTAAAATCTCATTAACTCTTTCTTTATTCATAAAATTTACCTCCGAAAATTTTTATAAATTGTTGTTTGTATAGAAGTGTGAAGTGCGAGGTGGGAAGTGTGAAATTAGGGTAAAGCTTGCGAAGCCTATCCCTAAAATCACACTGCACACATCCCACATCACACCGCCAAATTACAATTTACAATTATATTATTTATTACCATTATATCCAGAAACCTTGTAAAAAATACTTGCTAATATATGTTTTAAAATATATAATAAAATTAATAAGGAGTAAAGGAGAAAAATATATGCAAATAGCTTATAAAGATACATTTATAGATGTAAAAAGTGGCACTAGAGTTTCAGAATTATTTAAAGATGAAATCAAGAAAAGTAAAAATGAAATAGTGGCATGTAGATTTAACAATGAAATAAAAGGTCTAAACTATAAACTAAAAACAAGTGGAAATATAGAATTAGTTGATATTACTGAAAAAGACGGTATGAGAGTATATCAAAGAGGACTTATATTTATAGTAGGAAAAGCATTTCATGACATTTACCCAGAAGCATTAATTACTATAAATTATCAGCTATATCATTCAATGTATTGCGAGATAGATAATTTAAATATAACTGAAGAAATGATACGAAAAGTTAATAAAAGAGTAAAAGAAATAATAGATAGCAATTTACCTATAGAAAGAAAAGCAATGTCTAAAGAAGAAGCTTTAAGTTTTTATGAAAAAGAGAAAACCTTAAAAGGTAGATTACAATTAGATTTAGAAGAAAAAAAGGAAGTTACACTTTATTATTGTGAAGATTATTATAATTATTTTTATGGAGTTATGCCTATTACGACAGGATGTATTAAACAATATGAACTTAAAAAATATAAAAACGGATTCTTA
>JAFQCK010000020.1 GCA_017416465.1 Lachnospiraceae bacterium
CGGGAGTTTGACAGTTGAATAATAGAAAAAATCGCCGCAGGTCGCATGAAACCTGCTTTTTTTATGTCAACTTTTTTATTTTAGGATATGTTATTTTATGTTATTGTGTGGTATAATAAAGGGATAGGAGGGATGCATATGAATCTTCACATATCAAAGTCAAAAAATTCGGAATCTTTTTATATTGCAAAATCTTATGTAAAATCCAATGGCACTACTTCATCCACTATTGTTCGAAAGCTTGGTACTTTAAATGACCTTTTAGTTGAACATGGTCCAACAAGAGATGATGTTTTAACATGGGCAAAGAATGAAGTAAAGATAGAAACAGAAAAGTACAAAAAAGAAAAAGAAGCAAAGACAGTATTGATTCCTTTTCGTGCCGATAGACAACTGGATTATGACAAACAAGTTTTCTATCGTGGTGGTTATCTTTTTTTACAGTCCATTTATTATCAGATGCATATAGAAAAGATCTGCCGTAAATTAAAACTCAAATATAAATTCAAGTATGATATCAATGCAATTCTTTCTGACCTGATTTATGCAAGAATTCTAGAGCCATCCAGTAAACGTTCTTCTTTCAAAACTGCCTCAGAATTCTTAGAAAAACCTTCTTATGAGCTCCACGATGTTTACCGTGCATTGGATGTTCTTGGAAATGAATGCGATCTCATACAAGCAGAAGTCTACAAAAATAGTCATTTTTTAGGAAACAGAAACGATAAAATACTTTATTATGACTGTTCGAACTATTACTTTGAAATCGAGCAGGAAAACGGCAGCAAAAAATACGGAAAAAGCAAAGAACACAGACCGAATCCAATCATTCAAATGGGCTTATTTATGGATGGAGACGGCATTCCTCTTGCGTTCTCTCTGTTTCCCGGAAATGCCAATGAACAGACTTCATTAAAACCTTTGGAAAAGAAAGTACTTGGAGAGTTTGGCTGTCAGAAATTTATTTATTGCAGTGATGCTGGATTGGGGTCTGAAGATATCAGATGTTACAACCATATGGGGGAGCGAGCATATATCGTAACGCAATCGATTAAAAAGCTGAAAAAAGAAGAAAAAGAATGGGCTTTAAATATGCAGGGGTTCAAAAGAGTTTCTGATGATACACCTGTGGATATCACGAAACTTCCAGCAGATGATAAAGGCCTTTATTATAAAGATGAGCCTTATACCACAAAAAAACTCCATCAACGTTTGATTATTACATACTCTCCTAAATATGCACTTTACCAGAAATCCATTCGTGATAAACAGGTAGAACGAGCACAAAAGATGCTGGATTCCGGAAACACAAAAAAGAACCGTAAAAATCCAAATGATCCAGCACGTTTTATTGAGACAACAGCAGCCACAAAAGAAGGCGAACTAGCTGATATACATCATTATCTTGATGAAAATAAGATCGCGGAAGAGTCTAAATATGACGGACTTTATGCGGTATGCACGGATCTTTTGGATGATGACGTCAGCGATATTTTAAAAGTCAGCGAAGGAAGATGGCAGATAGAAGAATGTTTTCGTATCATGAAAACGGATTTTTCAGCGAGACCTGTTTATCTACAGGATGAAAATCGTATAAAGGCACATTTCCTGATATGTTTTCTCTCACTGACAATCTATCGTTTTCTTGAAAAAAAACTGGATTCAAAATATACCTGTGAAGAACTATTAGACACCCTGAAAGCAATGAATTTTGTAGAGGTTCAGGAACAAGGATTTGTTCCAACATACAAACGAGAGTCAATCACGGATGCTCTGCATGTTGCCTGTGGTTTTCGAACGGATTATCAATTTATAACAAAAAGCAAAATGAAAACAATTCAAAAAGAAAGTAAAGGAAGGTAAAAAATACTAAACTCTGTAACAAAGAAAAAAATCGCCGTAAGCCAGTAAATACACTGAGTACAGCGATTTTTTCTTTTAGAAACTGTCAAAGACGGGATTATATTCCATAAAAGGAAAATTCGTCAATCTATTGTGTAGGAGAAATTGGAATTTATTTTCATCTATAAAAACTCTCGATTAAAAACCTTTTTCCATTTCTACCTCGACAAATCCCTATTTTATGGTATAATATTATTTATTTTATAATGTATAATGAATGGAGGTTTTTTATTATGGAAAAGAAAAAAATCGTAATTGCACTGGGAAGAAACGCTTTGGGGAAAAATCTTCCTGAACAAAAAAAAGCAGTAGAACATACTGCAGTTGCTATTGCTGATTTAATCGAAGAAGGACATCAGCTGATTATTACTCACAGCAACGGTCCACAGGTAGGTATGATCGATGCTGCTATTCGTGATTTAAGTAAATCAAATCCTGACTATACCGTAGCCCCTTTGGCTATCTGCGATGCTATGAGCCAGGGATTTATTGGATACGATTTACAAAATGCAATTCGTGCAGAGTTGGTAAAACGTGGCATTATCCGTCCTGTATGTACTATTATTACCCAGGTACAGGTAGACCCTTATGACGATGCCTTTTTTGAACCAACAAAAATAATCGGCAGACCTATGTCAAAGGCAGAAGCAGATATGGAAAGTGAAAAAGGTAACTTTGTAGTAGAAACAGAAGGTGGCTATAAAAAAGTGGTGGCCGCACCAAAACCTTTAGATATTGTAGAAATTGATTCTATCAATACTTTAGCAAATGCTGGACATATTGTAATTGCTTGTGGCGGCGGCGGTATTCCCGTTATGGAACAAAACCACCAGCTAAAAGGAGCTAGTGCTGTCATTGAAAAAGATATTGCTGCTGCAAAATTAGCTGAAATGGTAGATGCTGATGTTTTTATGATACTTACTAATGTGGATAAGGTTTGTTTAAACTATAAAAAAGAAAATGAAGAACCTGTAGACCAACTTTCCTGTGCAGAAGCAGTAAAGCATAGTGCAGAAAATCAGTTCTCTGAAGGAACCATGCTTCCAAAAATTCAGGCATGTGTAGATTTTGTTTCCTCCAAAGAAAACAGAACTGCAATTATTACTTCTCTTTCTAAAGCAAAAGATGCTTTGGCTGGAAGAACAGGTACAGTAATTACAAAATAGAGATTTTTTATTTGAATTAAAACTTGAAAAGAACTTCGCTTATACGATATAAGACGAAGTTCTTTTTATATCTTAATAATTTTCTTTTCTTACTTCAAAGAAGCTCTGAGGATGATTACATACAGGACATACTTCCGGAGCTTTTTTACCCATAACAAGATGTCCGCAGTTACGGCATTCCCACATGGTTTCTTCACTCTTTTCAAATACTTTCTGCATTTCTATATTATTTAATAGCTTTCTGTATCTTTCCTCGTGAGATTTTTCAATAGCTGCTACCATACGGAATTTTGCTGCAAGTTCTGTAAAACCTTCTTCTTCTGCTTCTTTTGCAAATGTATCATACATATCTGTCCATTCATAGTTTTCACCTTCTGCCGCTGCTGCAAGGTTTGCTGCAGTATCTCCTAATTCGCCTAATGCTTTGAACCACATTTTTGCATGTTCCTTTTCATTGTCTGCAGTCTGCTGGAAAATAGCTGCAATCTGTTCATATCCTTCTTTTTTTGCTACACTGGCAAAATAAGTATACTTATTTCTCGCCTGACTTTCCCCTGCAAATGCTGCTAATAAGTTTGCTTCTGTTTTACTACCTTTTAATTCCATCTTTGTGTCCTCTCCTTTTTCGTTTTCTGTTTGTATTTTTTCAAAATCAGATGCTCCATGCTTACAAATTGGACATACAAAATCTTCTGGAAGTTCATCTCCCTCGTGAATATATCCGCAAATAACACAACGATATCCACTCTTCTTTTCTTCCTTTGCCTCTGGTTTTGGCTTGATATGTTCCTGATAATATGCATAGGTGGCAGATGCTGTATTGTCTAAAACTTCAGCGTCTGTTACATCTGCTATGAACATTGTATGAGTTCCCAAATCTACCTTATTGACTACAGAACCGGAAACATAGCCATTAGTGCCTTCTGTCACATAATAAATTCCGTTTTCAGCACGTTTCACTTTTTCATAGCCTTCAAATTTATTTACATCTTTTCCACTTTGGAAACCAAAATGTTTAAATAATCCAAAATCTGCTTTTTGTGATATGATAGAAATATTAAATTTACCACTTTCCATAAGCATATCGTGAGTTTTATTATTTTTATTTACAGTTACTGAAATACGATTTGGAGTTGTGGTTACTTGCATAGCTGTATTAATAATACAACCATTATCTCCATTTGTACATACAGTTAATACATATAATCCATATCCGATTTTATACATTGCTTTTTGATCCATACCTATACCTCCCATATTTTACGTTCATCTTACATGGCTTTTATTATTTCACTAAAGATTCGGCTAATGCTTCAATTGCTTTCGTGCTTGCCTCATTTAAGGCAGAAGTAACAGTAACTACTGGTTCTATTACCTCAATTTGTTTCATTTCTTCTAAAAGCCCCTTCATAAGTTTCCCTGCCATAGGTGCCCAGGAACCATTCTCTATAATTCCAACTTTGCGTTTCTGATAAGCCTTTGATTTTAAATGTCTTAAGAAATCTTCCATAACCGGGAACATTCCTCCATCATAGGTAGGGGCAGCCACTACCATTCTGTCATATCGGAAAGCATCTTCGATAGCTTCTGACATGTCTTGTCTGGAAAGATCAGTTAATACAACTTTTTCTTTCTCTCCAATGTACTCTGCAAGCTTATATGCAGCTTCTTTTGTATTACCATGGATAGACGCATATGCAATCAGAATTCCCTTGTCTTCCGGCTCATAACTGCTCCATGTCTGATACTTTCCAATGTAATATTCTAAATTTTCTTTCAAAACAGGTCCATGTAAAGGACAAATCATCTGTATATCCAGACCAGAAGCCTTTTTCAAAAGTGTCTGTACTGGTGCCCCATATTTTCCTACTATATTAAAATAATATCTTCTGGCTTCACATGCCCAATCTTCCAATTTCGCCTCTGCAGGACTTTCTTTCATTCGTAATGCACCGAATTTTCCAAAACCATCTGCTGAAAACAGAACTTTTTCTGTTTTTTCATACTCAACCATAACTTCAGGCCAATGAACCATAGGTGCCATATAAAAAGAAAGTTCATGTTTTCCTAAAGACAGACTATCTCCTTCTTTTACTACCACAGTTCTTCCTTCTATATCCATTTGAAAAAAGTTACCAAACATCTGGAATGTCTTTGCATTTCCCACTAACTGCATAGCAGGATATTTTTCTGCCAGTATTTTTATGCTTGATGCATGGTCTGGTTCCAAATGAGAAATAATCAGGTAATCCGGAGTTCTGTCTTCTAACACACCTTGTAATTTTTCCATCCATTCCTCTGTTTTTCTCTTATCCACAGTGTCCATTACTGCTATTTTTTCGTCCATAATCACATAAGAATTATATGATACTCCCTCTGGAACCTCATACTGACTTTCAAACAAATCAATGGTTTCGTCATCCACTCCTACATAGAAAATTCCATCTGTCACCTTAACTTTATTCACCTTAGTGTCCTCCTTTTGTATGGCATTTTTCCATAAACTTTTCCTTTAAAATTAGAAACTCTTCTAACTGCTTCATCATATAAAATAATACTGCTCTTGCTTCAAATTCCTCTCGATTAGCAGGAAGGTTTTCTTGTTTCATTTCCTTTTCAAGTCTTTCTAACTCATATAAAAACTCTTTCACCGTATTTTCTTTATGATAACCAGCTTCAATTTTTACTATTAAATTAGCAATTTTTTTCGTCTGGCTGGGTATCATCTCTACCATTTTTATACTTTCATAAACATGTTTTAATACTTCTACCTGACTTTCTCTCATTTTCATATAGTCAATTTCGTAGTAAGAAGCATTTAACAATTGATTATTATAATTTTGAAGAGCACTTTCTTTGGCATCTTCCACATCTTTTTCTAATTTTTCAAAACAGGAGCCATCATAATCACTTTTATCTTCCCGCAACAGCCTGTCTGCCATTCGTTTTAAAATCCCTCTGATTTCCTCATCTACTTTGACAGCCATTGTTTCAAATTCTTCTTTTTTGTTCCTTAGATGTAGGTTTGCAATGATACCAAAACCTGTTCCAATAATAAATAGTAGAATTTCATTCATCAGAATTTCCGGTTTCATATTTCCTTCTGTAAGGAAGTGAGTGATTAGTACCGAATCCATGGCAATTGCTTCCACCCATCCAAAATATAGGCATATGATTGAAAAAATTAATAAATACACTGCAAACGCAAATACATGAAAGCCTAATATATGAAAGCTAAGAAACGAAACAATGATTGCAAGCAGAAATGCCATCCCTCTTCGCCCTGCTGTTTTTAGGGTTTCCTTTTTTGTTTTTTGTATGCTGAGTATGGTAATAATCCCTGCTGTAGGGGAAAATTGTAGTTGTAATACACCTGCAACTAAAATTGCCACTATAGCAGCACTTGTAATTTTACTTCCTGTAATTAATGTCTTTCTATCCATATTCTTTTTATTAACCTATTTTATTATATTTCTAATTACATGGAAAAACAAGCATTTTGATAAAAATGCTTGTTTTTCTGTTACAAGTCACATTCTTTTCTTATTATAACATATGCTAAGAGTAAAATGTAACTTTTATTTTGTTATACTGATTCATGGAATGTACGTGAAATAACATCTGCCTGCTGTTCTGGTGTAAGCTTAATGAAGTTTACTGCATAGCCCGAAACACGAATGGTAAGCTGTGGATACTTCTCCGGATTTTCCTTTGCATCCATCAAAGTATCTCTATTCAGTACATTTACGTTTAAATGATGTCCGCCTTTTTCTGCATATCCGTCTAAAAGATTTACTAAGTTATCTACCTGTTGTTTGTTTTCCATAATCTCTACCTCCAATTTGTTTTCACTATATTCTTTGTGATTATAGAATAACAGATGACAACTTCTTCGTATGTAACCATGGTTACATTTTTCAAATTTTATCCATAAAGCATTTCCACAGAATCTCTATCTTTAATGTAAATACATTTTTTCGATACTTCTATTAAACCATCTGCCTGCATCCGCATTAATTCTCTGGATAAGGAAGGTCTTGCTACTCCCAGAAAATCCGCTAATTCTTCTCTTTTCATTCGCAGAATTACCTTCCCGTCTGAATCCATAGAATCAATAAGCCAGATAGCGATTCTTTCCCGCAAAGAAGCAGTACTTACAATATGTAGTTTCTTGGTAATATGGAACTCTTTCCGTGAGAGAATTTCCAGCATATTTTTTGTAAGCATTTGATGATGTCTGCATGCATTTTCACAGAAATGATACAGAAAATCCCAAGGTATCTCTAACACATCCACCTCTACCGGTGCCACTGCATCATACCAGTAATTTTCCATATCTGAAAAAAGGAACATTTCTCCAAAGACATTTCCTTCTTCTACCATATATAGTACATCCCTTTTTCCTGATGCAAAATCTTTTGCAATATGCACATAACCATCCAACAGCAGGAAAATTTTATGAGGCTTATCCCCTTGTCGAAAAATATATTCCCCTGCCTTATAGTGTTTTTCATATGATTTAGAACATTTCAACATCCGGTCTATTTCTTCTTTTCCTATTTTCTGAAATAAAACGGTATCTTCTAATTGCTTTACCATGGGCGCTCTCCTAGTCTTCTTTTTTGTTGGTAAACTCTACTAAATCCTACATTCTTTTTGACATTTTTAATACCTTTTCTGCTTTTCCTTATTTTGTGCTACCTCAAACAAAGTTTTTCCAAACAAATGTAGTAAACCTCCCCAAAAGTAGCCAATTACCATTCCCAGTACATTGTTAAATATGTCATCTACTTGAAAATATCCTCGTTTAGTTATATACTGGATTACTTCTATCAGCAAACTACTGCAAAATCCTATCCCTAACATCCAGAACACTTTTCTGAACTTTTTAAAAAGAAGATACACTAATATTCCGTAAGGTACAAACATCAAAATATTCTCATATATGAATATCTGGTGCCAAATCTGTTTTCCAAAAGTACTAAATAATTTTAAATTTACTTTTGCAATACGAGCTTCACTTCTTGAAAGCAATGTAATGGCAATTATCATGTAGAAATATATCAGTAAGAAATACCATAAACCAGCTTTATACAAGCCCCTTCTTGAAAGCAAAACTTTTAATGACTGCTTTTGTTTGTGTAAATATTTTATATGTCCTAATAAAATAACAACACCGAAAATTGTGGCAAAAAGAATTCCCTGTAACAAGTAATTTTCTATAAAATATGTAATGTCTGATTGTATTCTATAAATCATTGATACTTCCTCCCAGGTTATTATTATAACCCATTGGGAGTTGGAATACTATTAAGACTTTTTTAATTTGTGATACTTACAATCTTAATATTATTTAGGATATCTTTTGTTTTTTGAATGGCTTCAAATATTTCTTTTTCTCCATATTCTGGATTTGCAAGTTATAGTTTGTAGCACCTGAATTCTGCTAATAATTATAACCTTTTTATAAAGTCGTCTGACTCCGTATTCATTCCTGATGTATGTAAAATTTTTATCTCCTTATTTTCTCTGCTCTTCTACAAAGACACCAAATTTCCTAACAAATCTGTCTGTAGTTTTTGTATACATTCCATATTGCTTAACTTTTCCTTTATTACTAACAACCAAAAAAATCCCTGTTTTTCTTCTCCTCAGCCCTATCCTGCGGCTCTCTACTTTCTTGCTTTTTTCTGTCAGTAGCACTATACTGTTTCTATACCGAATTTCCTGTTTTCTATCATATAGAAGTTTGGCATTCGCCAAATATTTCCACACACATGAACAATTTAACTTACAGTACGAAAGGAGTCAGCTTATGCCAATTAATAAAAAACACAGTTTCACTGGAGAATTACCTTATAAATTAACCAATGACTTTTTCTTCAAAGCATTTCTTGAGAAAAATGAAACTGCTCTTCGGGGACTTCTGTGTGCTCTACTTTCCATGAAACCAGAAGAAATTATTTCTGTAACCATTACAAATCCCATAAAACCCGGAAGTTCTGTAGATGACAAAGATATGATTTTGGATGTTAAAGTCCTGCTAAACAGCCAGGAAATCATCAACCTTGAAATGCAGGTAAACAATCTTGGTAACTGGCCAGAGCGTTCTCTTTCTTATTTATGTCGTATGTTTGACCAGTTGAAAGAAGGGGAAAACTATAAAACAGTAAAAAAAACCATACATATCAGCATTACTGATTTTACACCTACCGGTTTTCCGAAACTTCTTTACTCTGACTATTTCCTCTACAACCTTAAAACCTTGCACAAGTATAGTGACAAGTTCGGCATTTATATGCTACAATTAAATCAACTAGGAAACCCGGAGGATGAAAAGAATATACCTGATGTATATTACTGGGCTCAGCTTTTCAAAGCCAAAACATGGGAGGAGATTCAAATGTTAGCACAAAAAAATGATATCATTCACCAAAGTATTCCCACTCTTCAAGAACTTACTGCCGATGAAGAAATGCGGATGAAAATGGAAGCCAGAGAACGTTATCGTCTGGACTATGAAGCTGCTGTAGAATTTGGACGCCAACAGATACAAGAACAGCTTTCACTGAAAGATGAACAGCTCTCTCAGAAAGATAAAAATATTCATTTACTTCAAGCAGAAAACGCCGAAAAAGAGGAACGTATTCGTATTCTTGAAAAACAATTAGCTGAAGCTAACCATAAATAATTGTTTATGATTCTATTTTTAAGTAATTGTCAAAACAGCAGATGTGCAATGATTTTATTTTCATTTCACATCTGCTGTTTTATATTTATCATAGCATTTCAACACCTCAGGTACTCCTCTTTATACCACTTCACAAATGAATGCAATCCTTCTTCTAAGCTCGTCTTTGGCTTAAATCCAAAGTCCTTCATCAAATCATCAATATCTGCATATGTCTGATACACATCTCCCGGCTGCATTGGAAGAAATTCTTTCTTTACCGGCTCTGTGATTACCTTTTCTTGTAAGAGAATTTTTTCTAATGTTTCTACAAAATACAATAAACTCTCCGGTTTGTTGTTTCCAATATTGTATATTTTGTATGGCACATTGTTTTCATCTAAATCAGGTGCTTTTTCCATAACCTTTCGAATTCCATGTACAATATCATCAATATATGTAAAATCTCTATACATATCTCCATGATTATAAATCTGAATAGGCTCGCCGGCTGTTATTTTATTAGTGAATTTAAAATATGCCATATCAGGACGTCCCTGTGGACCGTAAACGGTAAAGAAACGTAAACCTGTAGAAGGTATTCCATATAATTTTGCATATGCATATGCCATCAATTCGTTGGATTTTTTGGTTGCTGCATATAGGGACACCGGATTATCTACTTTGTCTGACGTAGAATAAGGTACCTTTTTGTTTGATCCATATACAGAAGAGGATGAAGCATAAACTAAATGCTGTACTCCCTGATATTCTTTATTTTTTTCATCGTAACTATGTCTACACGCTTCCAAAATATTGAAAAAACCTTTCAAGTTAGAGTCCACATATGCATCCGGGTTTGTAATGGAATAACGTACCCCTGCCTGTGCTGCCAAATGAACTACTATATCAAAATTGTAAATCTGGAATAATGCCTGTATGAAACCCTTGTCTTCTATATTTCCTTTCACAAATTTGAAATTTTGATATTTTTCTAAACCATTTAAACGTTCTTCTTTTAACTGAACACTATAATATGAATTTAAATTGTCCATTCCAAGGATCCATATATCTTCTTTACTTTGTAAAATTTGTTTGCACAAATGAGCTCCGATAAAGCCTGCACAGCCTGTAACTAAAATTTTTTTCATCTGTTTTGTCCCCTTTTATAACATATTTTGAATTTATTTGTGTCCTGTATCATTCAATACACCTTTCACCTAAACATACTTACATCATAAAGGATATGAGAAATTCCTTCTTTCCATATCCTTTTTATCATATATTTCGCACATTCTTTCGATGTATTTTTACTACTTTGTTCCCTTTTCAATATCTATCAGTGTTTGTAGCAAAGCAATGTAATTGATTTTTGAAAATAGAAGCTCATTGTTTATGTAGATAATTTACTTTATTTTTTTTCTATTACCTTATCTATCATCCACTTTATCGAATTTCTACTAAAGTTTAAGTTCCAATACACTAAAAAATATAGTATATTAGGAATTATTATGCATATTCCACCACGTAAAATCAAAGTAATTAACGAAGTATCCCCAATCAAACCACAAACTAGATATGTTACCAATCCAATTCCCACTGTAATAAAAACATACTGAAAATGTTGTATAAAATATATACTAGCGTTTTGCTTTATAAAATAATATTTAAAAACAATGGTTGAACCATAACAAAAGTTTACCAAAAACAATGTTATTAAAGTTGCTACAATAATTCCAACTACCCCAAAATACTTAGCTAATATATAATTCAATACTATGTTTGACACCGATTCTATTATTGCACGATACCTGTTTTCCCACCACAAACCATTTACTTGAACATATACGCTTCTTATATCCCCCATTTTTAAAACATAGAAGTATATGCATAACAATATTACAACAGGTAGCGAAAACATAAGTTCTTTGCCAACCCATAAATACATAAAATTTTGATACAAACATAACATACTAATTGTTGCCCAACCGGATAGCCACATATAAACAAAATTTAAACGGTTCATATCTGTATAATTTTTCTCTTCGCTTTCAATAACTACACTGTTACCAACACCTGCCGTTATTGAACTCACAATAATAGTCAAAAAAGCAGTTACAGATGTAATAATATAATAATAATTTCCATAGACAGCATTTATAGTAAGACCTAAAAATACTGAAATAAATATACTATCAAATGAATTTCTTGATACTATGCATAGTTTGTTTATAACTAATCCAATCAAACGTTTTTTTATATCCTCAAATAACTCTTTTGATAATTTTCCCTGGCATTTATACTGTGGATACATTTTCTTAGCCACAAAAGCTATTCTTATATTGTTTACAATTGTAAATACAACCATAAGTATTGCGTATAAATAGTAATTTTTAGTCAAACATATTATTATAATTTGTGATATATTTAACAAACCAGAAACTACTATATTTATTTTACTAATCAAATCTTCTCTTTGATATGCATTCAATAATGATGATAAATAGGCATACATAAAATAGCTCAAAACAGTATTGCCTAAATATATTAAATATACTACAATAATGTTTATATCAGTTGGATACTCTCCTTTTACCAAATATGGTAAAAATGGTATTATAACCATTCCTACACCTAATATAAGTAAGCCAATTATTCGATAAACAGTCTTATAAAAGTTAAGTAAAGCACAAATTGTATCATTGTCTTCTTCAGCAATTGGTTTATACATACTATATACTATAGCATTACTAAATCCCAATTCCGCCAAACTCAAAACCGCTAAAATGGAAGAAAATAAACTTTTAATCCCTAAATATTCAATTCCTATTTCTTTTATCAAAACTGTACGTACAATAAACGGAAGAAAAATAGATACAATTTTACTAAGCACTCCATAAAACATGTTTCTTTTTGTATTTTTTACTCTTTCTAAACGCATACACAACCTCTTTACTTACTACTCTTTCAATTTCTCTTTCTATGTCTATCATCTTATTAAAGCATTTCGTTTTTCAGATATTTCTTCATACTCCCCAAAATTCTACCTATTCCTCACCATTTTTTATCCATTCTCTCACAAAATGCTTATCTGCTAGTTTTGTTTTAATGGATCTATATCATATAATTTTAACCACTGCATTTTTTCTTCAAACTTTTCCCTTTAAAATATATTATTCCAAATAGAGTTGCTAAAAAATAAAGTTTTTTCTTAATTAACCAAAAAATCATACTCATTCTGCTTTCTTTGGCATAAACTTTAAAATTATTTATAACTTTTGAAAATTTTTCTTCCTTACTGATTTCTATAATTTTACTTCGCCTTTTTCTTATCCCTTCTTTATTATCACTATGAAAGATATCCAAAATAAGTATTTCTCTTAAAAACGCCACATACATACTCCCTATTTCATATTCATATTCATGTTCCTTGTCCGCTACTAACTTTTCGATTTCCTTTCCTGTATTCAAAAGAATTGTTTTTATATCAGAATTGTATTTTCTGCAAATAGACTGCATATTATTATTATTATATATGTACATAAAATATCTTATTGTTTGAACTGTACAGTTATTATTTAAACAACTAAGCATAAAAACTCTATCCTGAGCCTTTACTATACCTTCTACATACTTAATTGCATATTTGTTCAAAAAATCACGTTTAAACACCTTTCCCCATGGTGAACCAATACATACATTTTGAATATTTTCTTTTTGAGCAATAATATTCCTTTTTAACTCTTCTTTCTCTGCATCTTCAACTTTATGTATTGTAATGTCTTGATCATATATCTTTTTGATATCCGAACTTTTTTGATACATAAAAATTGAAATATCTGCATCACTTCTTTCTAAAATATTTCTCATTTTCCCCAATACATTTTCATAAATTTTGTCATCTCCATCTACAAATATTACATACCTTCCTATTGCCTGACTAACTCCAATATTACGCGCTGCAGATACGCCTTTGTTTATTGTATGTACTACTCTAATTTTATTACATAACTTTACATATTCGTCACATATTTTTCCACATTTGTCAGGAGAGCCATCATCTACCAAAATAACTTCATATTCCTCCATATCCTGCGCCATTAAACTTTCAATGCACTTTCTTAAATATGTTTCTTCTATTTTATATACCGGAACAATTATTGAAAAATACATTTTTTTCACTCCCATACCACTTTTCAACATCATTTTTAATGTATCACTCTATTTTTATTAAATTTAATAAATTTCACTTATTTTTAATATTGATTTGTATCTAATAAATATTTCCTAATTGTAACAAGAGAAATATATAAGTACACCCATTCTCCAAACTTATATTATTTTTTTTTCAATATATTTTTTAATTTTGCTTTCAAATTATTTAATATTTTTAAAACTTCTCCTAGTTGCTTATGTATACCATATGTATAAGCAATATCACTCATATACACGTGCATAGTTAAAGTTCTTGGAAGGAATCTTACTATTTTAAAACAATCAAATACTTTTCTATTTACTAAAAATTTTCTTCTGCCTCTTAAACATCTTAAATGTAACTCAATGTCTGGCACACTAAAAGGTTTTACAAATAGTGCCTGCTTTAGATTCTCAAAATAATTTATTTCCTCTTCTACCCAAGAAATTCTTTTTTCTAATGTAGAATTCCCATAATTTCCATCTACATGTTTTGTCGTTACATTATTTCCATGATATCGGTGATAAATCACAGGTTTATTTAATATATACATTCCATCCATCATTAATGCCATATGAGAGCAAATAGCATCATGCCCCCAAAAATCCCACTCTAACGCCCTATATGTTTCCAATAATTTTCTTGAAACTGCCAATGTACATCCTAAATAACTTTTCTGAAAAAATTTTTTACTATACTTAACTTTTTCAATAAAATTATGAGATATCTCATCTGTTTTTTGAAAAATATTTCCTTTATCATCCATTGAAATATACTTTCCACTCAAACATAATATATCAGGCTGTGCGATCATATTGTTGAACATTACTTCTATTTTATCTTGTATCCAAACATCATCTTGATCACACATAAATACAATATCTCCCGAAGCTTTACATAATAAATCAAAGAAATTCTTCATCCAACCTTTATTTTCCCTATTCTTAATGATTACCCAATTCTCTAATTTATTTTTTTTTATAAAATCCTCTACTATCAGTACAGTTTGATCATTAGAAGCATCATCACTTATAATAACTTCATCTGGTTGCATTGTCTGTTTAAGAACAGATTCCAATTGCTCTTCTATATACTTCTCTCCATTATAAGTAGATATCACCACAGATACTTTATTCATTTTTTTCACCTAACCCTATATAAAATTCTTGAAGCCTTTTACACTCAGTAGTAATGTCATAACCATGTTTGCTAATCTCTTTTTTTGTATCAACCTTTACATAATTTCCACAAAAATCCATCACACATTCTGCCCATTCTTTTGCAGAAGTATTAATTGATTTTTGCATAATTTCATTTGAAACTAACACTTCATTTGGAATAGTATCTGAAATAACACATCTAACGCCTGCCGCCTGGGCTTCAACTACTGCCATTCCAAGCCCTTCATGTATTGATGGAAAAACAAAAGCATTCATCACTTGCAACCATTCAGATACCTGATTTGTTTTTCCTAATGCAATAACGTCACCTTCAAGATCTAACTTTGATATTTTTTTCCATAACTCATTTCCTTTGTCATCTGTCCCCGCACCGATCAAAACAAGTTTGGAATTTGGTACCATTTTTCTAATTTCCACAAAAATATCAATTAAAAACTCATGATTTTTGGCTATCAAATAATTCCCAACATGTCCCACAATAAATTTGTTTTCTAATGAATATTGTTTAACCAATTTTTCCTTTGTTCTTTTATCAATTTTAAACTTTTGTATATCAATAGCATTATTTATTATTTCCCCTCTTCGGTAAAACTGCCTTCCAAACATATATATTCCTGCTTTTTGCGAACAAGCAAACAAATAATCTGCTGAATATCTTAATGGATACATTAACATACTTATACCAAGTCCTCTTATGGTTTTAGGTGAAGTACTATGAGAATGTGCTATTGTCTTTACTCCCCATTTCTTTGCAACCGATACATAAAAAGTTGCATGCGACCTATAATGTCCATGCACAACAACATATTCATTCATGTGTTCTTTCCAAAACTGCTCCCATTCCCTTTTATATTCAAAAACATTAACTTCATTAAGATTATGAAAATAATAAATTCTTGCTCCTAGTTTCCTTGCTTCTGCTTCATAAAAACCATATTCCTGTGTATGCACAGCAAAGTCAAATTGGACTTTTTCTCTATCAATATTTCTATAAAAATTCATAATCATAGTTTCAATGCCACCACTCACTAAGCTTTTAATCACATGTAACACCCTTACCATCTTCTTATCCTTTCTACTATATTTATTGCTCGTTTTCACTAACTTTTTTCTTTACATTTAAGTCTAATCCTAATCCTAATAGCAATGTATATAAACACAAAAACTTATCTCTATGCCGTATGGCAGTTCCGGCATTTTTTACAGCCCATCCAAAGATAACAGCCACCAACACAGCAGAAACAAAAAAAACAATCAATAAATTTCTTCTTTTATCAATATCATCCTTTCGCAATACTTCTTTAACAAACAAGATTGTTATAATGAGATGCGGAACACTACATATAGCAAAAGCTCCTAAATCATTAATTCCTCGCCAATCCCAAGGCATTGGCGATAAAACAAAATAAATAGCACGAATAGGGGTATAAAACAAAATCTCTCCTAATGATGTTGCTCCAGCTCCTGGAACACTATAAGTTGCTCCTCCTCTCCCCACTTCCGTCCCAGCTCTCATACTTATATCACTAATTTCATTCACATTATTGAATTTCCAAAAAAGTGTGTCTCTAAAATTATAGAACAATATTAAAAATATAAAAATCGCAATTGTAAAAACAAATATTGTATTCCACTTTATACACAACTTTTCTTTCTTCCTATCATAAAAGGCAATTAATAATACTTCTCCGACAAGAATGGCAATAGAACCCGCATGAAATGCTATCGAAAAAATCAAAAACAATATTGACTTTACTAGATAAGAAACTTTTCTATTTTCCCACCATAATACACAAAAATAAATTGATAACGTATTCAAAAATATGATATATGCCTCTCTGCTTGAAAGACTAGTTACTATTAGATTTTGTGGTGTAAATAGCATCCAAACTATACAAATATATCTTATATTTTGTTGAATTTTTAATATCTTTAAAATTTCATTAGTAAGATGACATGCTCCTAAAAAGCATATACATCCTATAAACGGTAATACTACTCTCTGCAACCCCAAAATTTTATATATTGTCCCTAAGAAAAGGCTTGTTAATTTTCCTCCTTGTAATGTTGTTTCATTAGTGATAAAAAATTTTTCTGCTGCCCTTCTATAATAACCCGCATCAGCAATTTCAATAGTATTAACATAAATGTCATAATACATGATACATATTCTAAAAATTAAAGCTATCATAAATAAATATACTATTTGAAAGTCTGACTTTTTCTTATTACTTGTATAAAAAAAATACAAAAACTCTAATGAAAATAGGGATACAAGAATTGTCGAATACACCTCATTATTTTTATGAAATAATCCCATAGAAACAAAACACCATAAAACGATTGCCTCAAAAAAATATATGTATACTAAATTCTTCATCTGTCTTACCCTTTCATTTTCTTAAATTACTATATACTTTTTGCATATATCTACTCTTATTCCTACATCAATTTCCTATACTCCTCAACCACAATCCCTCTGTCAAACTCTGCAACCATCTTCTCTCTCCCAGCTAATCCCATCTTTTTCTTTTCTTCATAGCTAAGTTTCAAAAACTCTCGTACCTTCCCAATCAATGCTTCCGTATCTCTTTGTGGGAAAACATACCCTGTCACACCGTCCTCTACTGTTTCCCTGCAGCCACTCCTGTCAGTGGTAATTACAGGTCTTCCACAGGCTGCGCTTTCTAAGCAGACATTACTCATTCCTTCCGGATAGAAAGTAGGATGTATGGTACAGTGGGATTTCACAAGATATTCTCTTGTGTCCTGTACCATTCCATGGTATTGGATTATATTTCTTTCCTCATATTCCTTCAAAATATCCTCATACTCTCCATCACATGGTCCTAATACGTGAAAGAAAGCAGAAGGATATTCTGCTTTTATAGTCTTCGCCGCTGCCAGATATTCTTCAATGCCTTTTTCCTTAATCACTCTGGCTATAAAGAGAAAATGAATTCCATCTGTCTCCTTTGGATACTCCATCAATGAAAATCTCTTTATGTTTACTCCGGAACCGGGAAGCAATACTTCCTTTCCCTGAAACATTTTATGTTTATGGAAAAATTCCTGATTTTCTTTATTTTGGAAAAAAAGACATTGTGCCTTTTTCGCTGCCATCTTATATAGAAAAATCATAAACTTTTGCAATAAACTTTCATATTCTACTGCTGTACCCAGCCCCGAAATATTCATTAGATATGGAATTTTCATTTTCCCTGCAAGAATTCCTGCATAAATATTTACTTTTGTGGTGTACATTAATATCATATCCGGTTGTATTTTCCGAAATATTTTTTTATATTCTTTTACTAATTTTACATCTCTGAAAGGGTTTGTCCCTCTTTTATCTATCGTAACAGGGATAAACTTACATCCCATTTTTTTCATTTGTTCAACTTTTTCTCCCGGTGGGAGACATATGTATACTTCATAATTTTCCTCTAACAGAGCTTCCACCAATTCGATTCTGAAATTGTATAATACAAAATCTCTGTTTACCATAAATAATACTTTTTTCATATAGCTACACTTTCTGTTACTTTGCCAAATTTTCTTGACTGTCTCTTATTTTCACTTTACTTCCACCAATTTCCTTACTTCTCTTTTCTGTAAACCCTTCCGTACTTTCCGGTATAAAAATAATCTTTAAAGTCAAAAGAATAATCTTCAAATCCAAAAATAAAGACTGGTTCTCTATGTAAGTCAAATCAAGACGTACCTTATCATATGGTGAAGTGTTGTATTTTCCATAAATCTGGGCATATCCTGTAAGTCCGCCCTTTACACGCATACGATAAGCAAATTCCGGAAGTTCTTTTGTATATTTTGCCACATGTTCTATTCTCTCCGGTCTTGGGCCCACGAAGCTCATATCACCCTTTAAAATATTAATAAGCTGTGGCAGTTCATCCATTCTGGTTTTTCGAAGAATACTTCCTACCTTTGTGATTCTGCTGTCTCTTTCCATACATGGTGCAAAGCCGTTTTTCTCTGCATCCACAATCATGCTACGGAATTTCACTATCTCAAATACTTTTCCATTCTTTGTACATCTCTTTTGCTTAAAGAAAACCGGTCCTCCATCTTCTACTTTGATGGCTATGGCAGAGAGCAAAAGCAAAGGAGATGCAATACAAAGCAAACTTAGGGACATCACAATATCCAGTAGCCTTTTTCCTGTATATTCCGATGGTGTTTCATAAACATAACTGTATTTCATCATAGGAGTATCCAATAGATGCTTCTCTGAACACCCTTGCAGGGTAATGTCTTCTATAGTAGGTGTAAAGTAAATATTCTTTTTATGCGCCATGGAAAAACGCATGATTTTCCTTCTGGTTCGCCCGGACACTTCGTACATTAATACGGTACTATGGTCAAGCACAACATCCTCCACGGAAAAAGATACATCCTTTTCCGAATACATCTCATCGATTTCAAATAAATGAGCATATTTATGTAGCAGTCTATGTGCAAAGTCTAATATTTCTTCCTGCTCAATATGCTTTCCATAAATAATCACTGCTTTTTGTGGTTCCATATGTTCCATCATGTAACGCTTTGACAGGAATACAATCAGCATACTTCCCACACCCTGTGCACATACTGTTAAAATTCCCGGCAGAATATTTTTCAAAATCATTTCTTAATAAATACTGGGCATGTGCTGATATTGCACTAACCATAAAAATCCCAAATGTTATCGGAAAAATAATACCTTTTTTAAA
>JAFQCK010000021.1 GCA_017416465.1 Lachnospiraceae bacterium
TCCATAATTTATAATAATATTAATGTTTAAATCTTTGTTCCATTGACATTTCCCTTACTCTATTCAACCATTCTACAATTGCCCTCGGCGAATTTTTGAAATCTTCAGTTTGGCTTCGTTCAATAGCTAATGACATAAGAGAATATTCCCTCTCTAACGAAGTGGCGAATATACCTTGGTCATCCGTATTTATCGAAACGGCTATATCGTGATTAGCATAAGGCGTTGATAGGCCATAGTTGAAAAATTTAAGAATAGGGTGCTCTTCATACGTTTCAAATTCTCCAATCTTATAATTGGATGAAGGATTACATTCTATGGCTATATGCTTTCTTTCTATTTTTTCCAACAATTGTTCTTGGATGTTTTCCAGTAATCGATACCATTCATCCAAGTATATATAGGGTATTGTTAAGGTATCACCTTGGTCGCCTATAGATGCATATTTATGTGAATGATAGGCATCGAAAAGTTCTTTGGCTCTTTCGTTTTTTAAAGCAATAATAGCCCATTCGTGTTGGTTGATACCGGCAAATGCCCATTGTTTATCTATTTCACAGGATTCTTCATTCAATTGTTTGGGGTCCAATTCTAACCCAATAATTGGAGAATGTCCTCTAAGTAACCAGGATAAATAATAGTCTTGTATGTTATCTGAAAGTTTTTCTTTTTCTTCATTCTTGTTTTCCGCAAAAAGTGATTCAATGATATTTCCATCCTTATGTTGTTCTGATCCATATATTTCCGTGAAATATTTCAAGAACATGATTTCTAACCATCCACACAATTGGGTGTAACCAGATAACCGAATACATTTGTGGTGAAGCCATGCCAAATTATCTAATATAACTTGTTTGGTAGCACATATTGTATAGCATCTTTTCTCGTAATAACGTCTGACATCTGTTCCCAATACTAATGCATGGCCTAACCTGTCCCCATTTCTTAGATTAAGAAAAATCAAGGCTTCTTCTACGGCTCTTAAACCGTCTGCAATATCCATAAAATCTTCACCAATGTGATAGGTAACATTCAAATCATCAGGGTACGAGTCGACATCTTCACTTATTGATAATTCATGTCCTCTTAAAAAACGGAATGCTTGTGCATAAACTTCAGGACGACAAAAGATTTCGGAGTTTGCAGCATCAAGCCCAACAACCTTTCCGACTAAAAAGTCTCCACTTTCCCAATTGCTTTTATTGTTGCGAAAATTATAAATTGCATAAGACTGACGTTTGATTCTTTCACGTAAGTTGAAGTGTCGGTAACTTTTCTCTAATCGTTCGTCTCTTTGTTTAATGAAATGGAAAATAAAATCGTAATTCCCTTTATATTTAGGATTTATCTCATTACAGATTTTATTCAGGTATTTCACTATTTCATCTTCACTCTCTTTGGGCGCAATACGTGCTTCAAGGAATCTGTTGTTGTCACGTCCTTTTTCAAGAAATCCTTCAATAGCTGCCTTATACAACAAATGTTTGTATTCGTCTAAAATATAGTCCGTCTTCTTTTCTTCGTAACTGGCAAAATTTGCAAAGCCAACCCTTTCATTCAGTTGTAATATTTCGTGTCTAAAATAACTCTTATATAACAAGTACGCATAAAACAAGGTTGCAATTTCACTGTGTTCTTTCTTATCGTCTTTGTAAATGGCCTTAAATACCATATACATGAACTTACGTTCAGATGCTAAAACCTTGTTTTCTATAGGCTCACGTGAATAATGGCTGACATAAATATAGTCTAACACATCGTCAGTTTGCAAATCATTATCAAAATTTTGCTTTTGTTTCAATGAGTAGAACTCATCAATTGATTTTTTCTGATTTGAATTACGATTCTGATCTATACACTCCTGTATATCTTTCTTGTTTTTTAATAAATCTTTTATAAATATAATTCTTTCATTATCTGTTGTTGTTTTAATATCCTGTTTGCACTTTTCGATAAATTCCTTGTCAGGAAATAATGCGTCATAAAGTTGCTTGGTTGTAATTTTTTGTGGAATACAACCAACTGCACCAGCTAAATAATATCTGATGAATGCTGCCCTTTTCATCTTTTCGTACATATCTTTAGCTGATTCCTTATATTTATTATATGGATGTTCATTCTCAAAGTGCTTTTGCATTCTGCATATATTGTTCATCAAACATTGCCAGCTTAGGTCAAAATTATAGGACGAACCATTTAAATGCATGTGTAGTTCGGAAATTGGCTTTTCAAATAGATTATTTAATTCTTTACAATTATGTCCTATAAACGCACTCCAGTCAAAACTCTGTCGTTCATATTTCAACTTTATATCCCTTGATGCTAAAAAAGATGTTGTAAAGAGATCTTCACCAACCATCGTTGTAAGCATATGCCATCTTAGTAAATAATGGTATTGACATAATGGTTCCCGGTCTTTTATGATTAGGCATTTGGATGCAAAATGTAATAAGATATTAAAAACAGATGAATCTTGTTGAAACTGTAATGATATACAGGTATTATCTTTTTCCATCCATTTATGTTGAACTATTTGACCTAACATAGAAAGTTGGTCTATTGTACTATTGCTATTGACTTCTAGTAATCTATTCACAATGTTAGATTCCATAATGTCTGTATCCAAATGGGAAGGAATGATAGAATCCTTCTCTTCAATATTCCAAAATCCTAACTCCCTTAGAACTTCGTCACCGTCCATTTTAACAAAAAGAGCACGTATTACAGAACTGAGATTTTCCATTTCTTAAATTCTTGGTAAAAAATAATATTTATCTTACAAGACTTTCCAATCGTCTACGGTGCCTGATACAGAAGAAAAGCTAACTCCAATTTTATGTAATTTTCGAATGTCTGCTTGGTAAGGACGGGCA
>JAFQCK010000112.1 GCA_017416465.1 Lachnospiraceae bacterium
ACGGACAGGTATGTATTTGTTTTGTATTACAATCCTGCACTCGTCCCGGTATACAATCCACCAATTCACCTTTTACAAAACAGAACGCTTTTTGCGCAGCCTTCTTTTCCTCTTTTTTATTCAAAGCTTTTTTAGGTTTTTCTGTTTCTTTTTCTTCTTTTTTCTCTTCCAAAGGACAGGTATGTATCTGTTTTGTATTACAATCCTGCACTCGTCCCGGTATACAATCCACCAATTCACCTTTTACAAAACAGAACGCTTTTTGCGCAGCCTTCTTTTCCTCTTTTTTATTCAAAGCTTTTTTAGGCTTTTCTGTTTCTTTTTCTTCTTTTTTATTTGATGTCTTATTTTTAGACTTCTCTTTTACTTTTTCTTCTTCCAACGGACAAGTATGTATTTGCTTCATATTACAATCTTGCACTCGTCCCGGTATACAGTCCACCAATTCTCCCTTTACGAAACAAAATGATTTCTGGTCGGCCATAATTCTCATTCCTTTATATTATATTTTAGTAACTGTTCAGAGCCAAGCTCGAAAACACTATGTGTTTCCTCGCTGTGGCATATCCGCCAAATAACTTTAAACAAATATCCTTAATCAAGCGAGCTTGATAAGTATATTTGTTTAAAGTTGCTTGGCTCTGAACAGTTACATATTTTACATTTCTACTCTTCCTTCTAATGCTTTTAGAAGGGTTACAGAATCCACATACTCTAAATCTCCACCTACAGGTACACCACTTGCTATCCTTGATACTCTTATACCTGTCGGCTTTATAAGTTTACTGATATAGACTGCCGTTGTTTCTCCTTCAAGACTTGAATTAGTTGAAATTATAACTTCGTCTACATCACCTCTTAACCTCTCCATTAACTCTTTTAGTTTAATATCATTAGGACCAATTCCTAACATTGGAGAGATTGCTCCATGCAACACATGATAAACACCGCTGTATTTTCCTGTTTTTTCATATGCTGCCAAATCTCTTGTATTTTCAACTACCATAATTGTCTTATGGTCTCTTTTCTGACTTCTGCAAATTGGACAATATTCTTCATCCGTAAGTGTAAAGCAATCCTTACAATATCTTACATTCTTTTTAGCTGAAGAAATAGCATTTGTAAGAGCATCTACCTGTTCATTAGACATACTAAGTATATGAAATGCTAATCGACCTGCTGATTTTGCACCTATTCCCGGAAGCTTTGAAAATTCTTCAATTAACTTTGAAATATGACTGCTATAGTAATCCATCTTAGAATGGGAAACCTCCTCCAAGACCACCAAATCCACCTGTAATCTTAGCCATAGACTGCTGTGAAATATCTTCAATCTTTCTTAAAGCTTCATTTGTTGCAGCCATAATTAAATCTTCTAACATCTCTATATCATCAGGGTCAACAACTTCTTCTGCAAGTTTTACCTTTGTAACCTCTTTCTTTCCTGAAACAGTAACTTCAACTGCACCACCACCTGCAGTTGCAGTAACTTCTTTTTCTTCTAATTCCTTAGTAGTTTCCTCCATCTGCTTCTGCATTCTCTGTGCCTGTTTCATTAAATTGTTCATATTACCAGGCATACCACCCTGGAATCCGCCTCTTTTTGCCATGACTTAAAAGTCCTCCTCTTCTTCATTC
The DNA here is from genome assembly GCA_017416465.1 of Lachnospiraceae bacterium. GTDB lineage: Bacteria > Bacillota > Clostridia > Lachnospirales > Lachnospiraceae > Bovifimicola. Next base: position 1,639 of record JAFQCK010000112.1, read on the forward strand.
TCGTCATCAATATTTTCAATATCAAAATTTATATCTCCAACATCGAGATTCATATACATTTCATTATAATTTTGTTCAGGCTTCATACACCTTAATTCAATCTGAACTTCTTTTCCTATTGCATTGGAAATTTCCTGTTTTATAAGTTCAATATTCTCCGGCTTATTATCCTGTTGCCAATCAATAGAAGATTCATATACTACACATAATACCGAATTACTGTCTATTGAAAGCTTATTTTTCCTGATGCCTACTCCTAAATGACCACTTATCCCTCTGGTTATGGCATGCCAATTGTCGACAACCTTCTTAACCTCTTCCGGAACTGCAAGTTCAAGCTTTTTTACAGATTTATCATTACCTGTATTTTCTATTCTCGAAACGCTATTCATCTGGCTTTTGGCACCATCTATTAGTATACCATTTTCCAGTTTTTTTTCAATATTAGAAACTCTATTTTTAAGAGATTCGTAATCTAATTCCATTGCAGGCTGCATTAATTTAATTAACGCAATCTCTACATAAACTCTTTTTTGTGTGGCATATTTTATTTGATTAGACAATTCTGATAAAATTCGGATGTATCTCATAACAACATCTATCTCTATCATATTAGATTCATCTTTCAATGCCTCCAATTTCTCAGTCGACATATCAATAATATCACCGGCATTTTCTGATGTTTTAAGTAAAAGAAGATTTCTTAAGTACCAAGTAAAATCAGTAACAAATTGCGACAAATCCCTTCCGTAATTAATCATTTCTTCTAATAATTGCATTACTGAAACAACATCTTCACTGATAATTGCCCTTAACATATCACTAAAAATATCCGTATCTACCGCACCTAGTATATCTAAGGTCTTATCATAAGTAAGTGGTTCACCAATACTAAATGCCTCACATTGATCCAATAAACTAAGGGCATCTCTAAATGAACCATCTGCTGATTTAGCAATAAAACGAAGCGCCTTATCTTCTATCTCAAGTCCTTCTATATCAGCCAACTCTTTTAATCTGTTCTTAATAGTATCTACAGAAATATGCTTAAAATCATATCTCTGGCATCTTGATAAAATTGTTATCGGTATCTTATGCGATTCTGTAGTTGCAAGAATAAACATAACATACTCCGGCGGTTCTTCTAAAGTCTTTAAGAGTGCATTAAATGCACTTGTAGATAACATATGCACCTCATCGATAATATAGACTTTAAACCTACCGGTTGTAGGACGATATTGAACCTCCTCGACAATTTGTCTGATATTCTCAACACCATTATTGGATGCCGCATCCATTTCAATAACGTTCATAGAATTACCGGTACTTATTGCTTTACATATTTCACACTCGTTACAAGGATTACCGTTTACAGGCTTAACACAATTAACAGCCTTTGCAAATATTCTCGCAACTGTTGTCTTACCTGTTCCTCTTGTTCCACAGAACAAATATGCATGTCCAACTCTATCTGAAATAACCTGATTACCAAGTGTTGTTGTAATATGTTCCTGACCTTTTACATCTTCATAATTATCAGGTCTGAATTTTCTATATAACGCTGTATACGACATCTTCATCCTTTCATATCGGAGCAATTTATTTGCGAAGACGCTGCTATGCAAATCATTAATTTGCATCTGCAATCAATAGAATTTGTGCTCCGCCACAAATTCTCGTATGAAAAATTAGCTATCAAGCTTATTTTTCACACTAATCCTCATTTCTAAGCGAATTTATTAGTCTCCAAAACTGATTCCAATAAGTTTAGCTTCTTTAATAGCAGAACAATTAGGATCTACAACCTTTAATCTTCCTGCAACTTCTTCAAGCGGAACTTTTACTATCTCACCATTTCTCATACCTACCATATAACCATATTCTTTATTGAGAATAAGTTTTGCTGCAGCTGCTCCAAATCTTGTTGAAAGAACTCTGTCATATGGACATGGGCTTCCGCCACGCTGAGTATGTCCAGGAATTGTAACTCTGATTTCTTGTCCTGTTTTCTCTTTAATTCTTTCTCCAATCTCATATGAAATTGAAGGATATTTTGATTTTGCTCTTTTTTCTTTTAACTTTTTCTTAGGAAGTTCTGCATCCTCTTTTGAAATAGCACCTTCTGCAACAGCAAGAATTGAAAATCTCTTACCTTCTTCTGTTCTTTTATTAATTGCAGCCACAACTTTATCAATATCATATGGAATCTCAGGAAGAAGAATAATATCTGCTCCACTTGCAATTCCTGCATGTAATGTAAGCCATCCAACTTTGTGTCCCATTACCTCAACAATAAATACTCTTCCGTGCGATGCAGCTGTTGTATGAATACAATCAATTGCATTCGACGCAATATTTACAGCACTTTGGAAACCAAATGTAATATCTGTTCCATAAATATCATTATCGATAGTCTTAGGAAGTGTCACAACATTAAGACCTTCTTCTCTTAATAGATTAGCTGTCTTATGTGTTCCGTTTCCACCTAATATAACAAGACACTCTAACTTAAGCTTTTTATAAGTATCCTTCATAGCCTTAACCTTATCAAGACCATTCTCATCAGGTACTCTCATTAACTTAAAAGGCTGTCTTGAAGTTCCAATTATCGTTCCACCTTCTGTTAAAATTCCAGAGAAATCCTTTGGCTCTAATACCTTATAATTGTTATAAATAAGTCCTTTATAACCTTCTAAAAAGCCAATAATCTCTACATCCTTCATATTCTCATATAAAGCTTTTGCAACACCCCTCATAGAAGCATTAAGACTCTGACAATCTCCACCGCTAGTCAACATTCCAATACGTTTCATACCTTCAACTTCCTTTCCTTTTACAAAGTTTTATAGTTTTATTATACACGTAAATCAATACTTATATTTTATCTTATTTTGCTATAAAAGGCAATGTGAAGAGAAAAAAAATGAACGCTTTAATTTGCGCTCATTAGCATCTGACTTTAGACTTATATATCTTATATTATCAGTATATTTTATTTTAAATCCGTGCGTTTTGCTTTGTATACAACCCATAAGCGTTACCTCTGCAGTTAACTCAGTCCAGGCTACCTTATGTCACACAGGAGGTTTTACTTAGTGCTGCTCCATTCCTGACCTGACACGATTCATAAATTCCTGTTGCATAAGACCTAAACGTCATCGCCACTTACAAAGGGCAGCCCTACAAGAAAATATCCGAGGCAAAACATCACCCCTGCTATAGCGGATTGCAGGTACAGGGCGCCGCTACTTCCCCGGCTGCACGGAAACTTTATGACTACTCTTAGATTGTTCAATTATTCTATCAATGAATACTTGAACGGGTTTTAGTATAACTAATTTAGAGTAAGTTGTCAAATGAATTTTTACACTTTATTTTTCATATTTACACCACTCTTTTATAATTCCATAAAACAATCTTCTAATTGCTTATTAAACGCTTCTAAGGAAAAATATTTTTCATATGTATTAAACACTTCAAAATGCATTGATTTATCTATTTTTTGCACAAACTCTAACAATTCTTTATAATTATATTCAAAATTAAATCCAGGCATCTCCTTACCTAATAAATTCCATGTATCACCTTTGATATTATTAATTATCGGTAATCCGTATGAAAAATAATCTAAGCTTTTTATTGTTAGTCCCACTTTAACTGAGCTCTTCATTAAATTCAAAGCAACATCACAAGATGCCAATATTTTTATTTTCTGAAATTCCTCAAATACTTTCCCATAATATTCCACTTTAACCATTTGCGAATTTAACTGTTTTATTAATGATTCTCTACTTTCTCCATCTCCAATTATATGAATTCTAATTTCATAATATTGTTTTAAAAAATTTACAATTTTAACAATATTATCTATATCTATAATATTGTTAATACTTCCAACATATCCTATATCTATTTTTTTTAATTCATTTTCCTCTTTTTCTGAAATAATCTTATGAATTAGTTGTTTTTGTTCTGTAGTTTGCTTTTTTAACAGATATAAAGTCCCAAATCTTTCAGGCAATACTTCATATAATTCTTTTTGATAGAATTCACACTCCGTATACACATAATCTGCTTTTGTAAGTGCTTTATTTCTTAAATCTCTCCATATATTCCCGGGAGGTGAATTTTCTATTTTCCCTAAAGGCATTGATTCCGGCCACATATCAATAACATCAAATACAAGCCTACATTCCGGATTTTTTCTCTTATACTTTGCGCAATAATTTGCTACACTATTGGGTGGTATAAGTGCATAAATCAAATCCGGTTTTTCTTTTTTTAAAATCCTATAAATCTGCTTAGAAAAATTAAAATGTGAGTATAAACGTTTCAGAGAAATATTTTTTTTATAAGGATTAATATGTATATATCTGCAATCATCAAACTGTTTTGTCACAGTTTCCTTTGTAGAGTGTATAAAATCTCCCATATATATCGTAGTTTCATATTCTTTACTTATTAATTCCTTTATAGGCGCTAATCTTCTTTCATACCAGCCAAAACAGCTAATCATCACTGCCTTTTTCATTCTAACTCTCTCTAATCCTTTCACAACTTTATATCAACTAATCTTTACGCTTATCACTTTTTTACTTTTCAAAACTGTCTAACAAATCATGTCTTAGTATATCCTTACCATTATTGTCCACAACCTTTATCCTGTTGTTTACAATTTTATGCTTTTCTATTAATTCTTCATAAGAATCTGCCTCTATTGTAAGATAAGCAACTCTATCTCCACTACTTCTTATTTCACCACATTCTGTCCCTTTTGTCTTTAATTGATAATACTCCGATATTATATTCTCACTAAGTATTTCCTCAAATCCTTCCAAATGATTAAAAACTCCTTCTTTACAATACAAGAATTCATCAATAATATATTGGTTATCATACTTAATTAGCTCTAAATGTGGTTTATTCCCTAATGTCAAATCTATAACAGCTTTTATCACATCAAATCCTGACACTTTTTTAATTAATCTAAATTTATCACCACCTCCTGTACGAGCACAAAACTCTACTACAGAAAATGTTCCATTATCAGTAATTCCTTGAATCAACATCGGAGTGTTTTTTAGTTTAAATGCATCAGTAATTTTTTGTGCAATTTCTTTAATTTTTATATATATCTCTTCTGAAATACCAGCTGGATAATTTGTCCTATATATCACAAATTTATCCGAACCCGGAATCTTATCCAACTTAGAAACACACAATATATGAACTGTTCCCTCTTCTACATAAGCGTCTACTGTCAGCTCATTACCTTCCACAAATTCCTCTATAACAACCTTTTTATCTCTACTTATTTCTAAGGCTTCACAAAATGCTTTTTTTAATTCTTGAATATCAGATACTTTTCTAACACCTCTTGAACTGTACGAATCAATAGGTTTTACAATCAAAGGATATCTTAAAAAATTGATTTCGTTCTCATCAAATTTATCCATTATAACAAATTTAGATGTAGGAATATTATTTTCAACAAAAATCCGTTTCATATACGACTTATCAGAAACATTTATTGACGTATTAAAATCAATATAGCAGGGAAGCCCTAATTCCTCTGATACTTGAGCCATAACCTTAAGTACCTGATCAGCACACACTGTTATTATAAAATCCACTTTTTCAAATATAGCTAATTGTTTCACACCATCTACGTCTAAAACTGACACTTTATAAAATTTGTCCGCATATTTACGACCAACAACATTTTCATTCATGTCTGCCAAAATACATATTATTCCGAGTTCTTTTAAATCTTTCATCAATTCTATCTGTGGTATTCCTCCACATAAAACCAAAGCTTTCATATATATCAACCTTTATCTCTTCTTAAAATAGTCCATTATAGTCTCTTTACTTTTAAATTCAATACCTTCTCTAATAAAAATCTTTTTTATCGTTAATATAACTATCTTCACATCCATAAAAAAAGTTATATTATCAACATATTCAATATCTTTTTTAAATCTTGTTTCCCATGTAAGTTGATTTCGTCCACTAACCTGAGCCAAACCTGTTAAACCTGGTCTGACCTCATGTCTTCTCATTTCAAAATCATTATAATATTCTAAATACTTCACTAATAAAGGACGCGGTCCAACTATGCTCATGTCACCTTTTAGTATATTAAAAAATTCAGGTAGTTCGTCAAGGCTTGTTGAACGCAATATTCTGCCAAACTTATTCAAACGTTGAGCATCCGGCAATAAATTATCATTCTCATCTTTTTCATTACTCATTGTTCTAAATTTATATAATTGAAAAACCTTTCCATTTTTTCCCGGTCTTTCCTGTTTAAATATCACCGGTCCTCCAAGCTTAATTCTTACTACTATGTAAATGATTACCAGTAACCATCCCAAAAAAATTATAACTATCAATGACATCAAAATATCTATCACTCTTTTAATAATTCTTTCATAAAAGCCTTTTATTTGATGTTTGTTCATAAATATTTCTCCATTCTGAAACGATATATCTCACAGAAAATAACAGCTACTCATTAATATGAGTATTTATGCTTAAGTTTGTACTCTGCATCAGGTATATTTCCGACACATTTATTAATCCTTACATCAGTTGATAATAATATTCCATTCTCATGTAAATGAACTCCCCCATTAGTCATTTTTGTCTGCCAACTCTTTGCACAAAAAAATTCCTCTGATTCTGACCATAACTCAGGGACCGGCAACCACCCTGCCACAAAAGCGATATATAACCCTTCCGGTGAATATAGATAAGGAATGGCCTTCTCCATTTCATTAATTATTTTTCGGGATTCCATTTCTAAAAATAATGTTCTATTAATTATGTCATCATTATATACATCCGGCGTCATACCAAGACTTTTCTGTCTTCGATATTCATTCAATGCATATCTTGTGATTTTTATACTTTCATTCAATATTTCAGGATTCGCAAGAAATAATGCCTCACAATAACTTACTACATGAATAATTTCAGGACTATGGATATTATTAGCATCAATATCATCCATCATTGCAGTAACTGCTGCCAATTGTATTTTTGCTTCATCCAAATCAGGTTTAAAATAATCAAGTCCTGCTCTTGTTTGCATGATAACTTTGAAATTTTCGTCTTCTAATTCTTTTATAAGCTTTAACATTACTCGAGATTTAGCTAAATCCTGTATTCCCCACGTAGCTCTTGGAGTATTAAGCATATTCTGAAGCACAAACGTATTTACTCCACATTTTTTTGACATTTTAGCCGATAAATATGCTGACACAATATATGTAATATCATCGCAACCTCTAAACGCAAAATGATGTGGTACATTTGCTTCAACAGGTTTTCCCACTTTTGCAATGTATTTAATTGTATTAATATGCTCTTTTAAATTTTTATAAAGAGAATTCGGCCCTCTGCCATCTAACTCATCAAACCACCAAAAAGAAAGGGCATGCCATGCTATATTAATTGTTTCTTCATACATTTTTGCCATTTCTTTAATATTTTTTGTTCCTGAATAGGTTCTTACAAGCATAGGATTTGCTGCTTCCCAAATATCTTTATATTCCTGCTTTGAATTAACCGGCACTCCGCCTCCATTCACTTTCCCTTCCCAGTTTTCTCCAAAATTAGACTGTGAAAGCTGTGATGTTCCTATTGACAATATATCAAGATATCCTGCATCAGCTAATTCCTTACACCACTTATTATACTCTTTCAAACACTGTTGCCTCGTAAGCTCAGTTGAAAATGGCCCCAGATGCGCTCTAATTAAAGGTTGAAACCCATATTCAAAATTATAACTCAATCTTTTAACTAACAAATCGTTAAAAGTACCATATTCTGAATATTTATTTCTGACTAATGGCTTAAATGTTTTATAACTTTCTTTATTTATAATCTCTTTCCCAAAATCCAAAAGTTCTTTATCATATTTACATCCTTCTGTAATACATTTAGGAATATCTGCTTTAGGTATTCCCATAACAAGAAGAGTTTCCTCTGAACTTTCTCCACCTTTAAAAGTACAAATTCTACCATTATATTCTTTATCAATCTTTTCACATGCCGGTGCTAAACCCGCAAAATGAATACTTTTAATACAAGCTGTCGAGCTTTCATATAATCCCTCCGATTTCAACAACCTGACTAATCTTCCAACAATATCCACTGCTGTATTCGGATCAAGTCGATATGATATCCCTAATCTTGTAATATTGTTTGTTTTAATCCAATTCACAATAATTCTATGCATACTATCAACATTTATTTTCTCCAAAGCCTCTTCAACTTGAGGTGTTGAAATAACCACTCTGTATCCACAATCTCTTAGCAAGGCTACTGAGGCATTAATTCCCATTGTATGTGCATCCATTAAGGTTTTTATCATACCAAATGTTTCAGATTTTAACACACCCATTACATTTACCCTTTCCTGTTTCACTTATTATGTTTTAAATATAAATTAAACATATTCCTTTACTGAATAATACGAAAATCTACGTCCCTTTTTTCTAAAATCCGTATTCAAAACTGAATTTGCTAAATCTATAATTGTTGTAATATTGTCAGTTGAGATTCCTAATTCTTTCCCCAAAGTCTCTATTGGTACAAGCCCGTTAGGCACATCCTCTAAAATATATCTGCACTTAATCGTTTCAGGTGCATCTATCTGTCTGTAACTTTCGTTATTTCTTATACATTCATAAAGATTATCACCAGTTGCATCATATGTCCTTTCGAGCCATTCCTTGACTGATTCCACCGGACATCCTATCTTCAGAGCAACTTCCTGACGTTCTTTATCCAGTTTTTCTAAAAAATCAGCTACACTTTTTGATATACCATCATAATAGTATTTAAAATCAACCTGTTCAGATTCTATCCAACCAATATTCATAAGCACAGGTGCACAATGTAATATCATCCCTACATTAGCCAATGAAGTAGATAATACCGAATCCGATATAGAAAAATATTTTTTCAAACATTTTGGCATTTTATCCATAATATATTCAATATCACTACCTTTTAATGCCGCAATTTTAACATTTTCTTTTAATGCAAATATTGTTACACTATTATCATTTTTCTTTCGACATGTATATACTATTGTCTGAGTTTCAGCAATATGGGGTAATTCTTTTACTCCACATTCTTTAAGTGTATTTGCAAACTCAATTGCTCCAAAAGTTCTTCCCGGATTCAAAACAATAACCATATCCTTGTGTACATAGGGTGCTATTTTTTTTGCAATATCTATATGCGCATCGCTTGGAGTAGTAACCATAACAAAATCCGATATTACCTCATCAATACACGAATTAGCACTTTCAATCATTGCAACTCCATTTACAACGCCATCACAATGTATTTTTTTTGTATCACAAATTTCCTGAATATGAGATTGAGTTCTATTCCAAAGATTAACTTTTATTCCATTTAAAGCAAGATGTGCTGACATTGATAATCCCTGGTGTCCGCCTCCACATACAAATACCCTATCCGTTTCAATATTAATCCGTTCCATATCATAAACCATTATTTTATTTCAAATCCTTTCAGAAAGAAATTTTTATTAAAAACATCTTTTTATTAATTCAATCACTATATCCTGTTGTTCAACTGTCATCTTACTATCACTTGGTAAACACAAACCTCTTTCAAATATATCTTTGCCCACATCAATATTTTTCTGATAACCAACCTTATCAATAATCTCTTTATCACTACTATCTTTCGTAATGAACGAATTAAATTTATATATTGGTTGAAGATGCATTGGCTTCCATATATTACGTCCTTCTGCATTAAACGATGATAATACTTCCAAAATTTCTTTTGGATTAGTCTTTCCACACTTATTATCATCTGAATTTTCCAATTTCATTGCCTCTTTATCTATAAGCAAACATGATAACCAGTAATTTGGTTCTGAATTTTCCTTATCATACGGATTCATTGATACCGGTAATGCTTTTAAACCGTCCTTATACCTTTCATATATTTCTTTTTTCTTTGATATATGATTTTCTAAATACGGTAGTTGACCACGAACAATTCCCGCTATAATGTTGCTCATACGATAGTTATAGCCTATTTCCCGATGCTCATACCAAGGAACATTCTCACGACTTTGTGTAGACCATTTTCTAATCTTATCTGCATCTTCGATGTTATCAGTTAATAACATACCACCACTTGAACCTGTAATAATTTTATTGCCATTAAAGGAAATTACAGATTCAATACCAAAATTTCCTGTCTGTATTCCTCTATATGTAGCACCAAAAGATTCTGCCGCATCTTCTACGATAATCGCTCCATGTCTTTCGCATATTAATCTTATCTCTTCTATTTTGGCAGGAACACCATACAAATGTACTAATACAACAAGTCGTACCTCAGGATATATTTCGAAAGCTTTTTCTAACGCTAACGGATCCATATTCCATGTATCATATTCTGTATCAATAAATACCGGTTCTCCACCTTCATATATAATTGGATTAACTGATGCCGCAAATGTCATATCTGTACAAAATACTTTATGCCCATTAAGCACACCATAGCCTTCTTTTGGCATACCATAAAGCTTCTCACCACATCGCCTTATTGCTAAATGAAGTGCAGATGTTCCTGATGATAGTGCTATCGAATAACTTCGTCCAACTTTTTCAGCAACCAATTTTTCAATTTCATTTATGTTATTTCCTACTGTCGAAACCCAATTTGTAGATATTGCTTCATTAACATATTCCTGTTCAAGTCCATGCATTGTCGGTGAGGATAACCACACCCTAGACTCAAATGGTTTCATTCCCGCAAATCTTTCATCTGACACACAGCTGTTAGTATTCTCCACTACTATCTCCTTCCAAGCATCCGGCTTATGTACTATTCTTAATACATGTTCAAAACAACATAATTAGTATTGATATGTTTCAACAATTTCTTTAACTATATGTCTTACATCTTCATTATCCTGTTCGCATATTTCCTTTAATTTTAATAATTTATCTTTAAAATTATCTTCATCAAAATCGATAGGCTGACCAATATATATCAATTTATTATCTGTTTCTCTAAGCCCTTCCTCTTTCATTAATAATTCTTCATATAATTTTTCACCAGGTCTAAGTCCGGTAAATTTTATTTCAATTTCATCTTCGCTATAACCTGAAAGCCTAATTAAGTTCTTTGCTAAATCTAAAATCTTAACCGGCTCACCCATATCAAGGACAAATATTTCTCCACCCTTAGCAAAACTTCCTGCTTGAAGCACCAATGATACAGCTTCAGGTATTGTCATAAAATATCTAATTATATCCGGATGTGTAACCGTTATTGGACCGCCATTTTTTATCTGTTTCTTAAACAATGGTATTACACTCCCATTGCTACCAAGTACATTTCCAAATCTTACAGCCACAAAATTTGTATTATTAAATTCTACATCAAGCATTTGTATAATCATTTCACAAATTCGTTTTGATGCCCCCATAATATTAGTTGGATTAACTGCCTTATCAGTAGAAATCAAAACAAACTTTTCTGAATTATATTTTCCTGCTGCCAAAGCTGTATTATATGTACCAAATACGTTATTTTTGATTGCCTCACATGGACTTGTTTCCATTAAAGGTACATGCTTATGAGCTGCTGCATGATATACAATTTGTGGTTTATACTCTTCGAAAATCTTTTCAATTCTATCTTTATTTCTAACTGATGCAATTAATACCAACAAATCAAGTTCCGGATATTTTTCTTTCAACTCCTGCTCAATTTCATATGCATTATTCTCATATATATCTACTATAATTAATTTTTTAGGATTATGTAGTACAATTTGTCTACAAAGTTCGCTTCCTATCGAACCTCCTCCACCTGTCACAAGAACAGTCTTACCCTTAACGTAATCCATTATGGATTTAAGTTCTGCCTTTATAGGCTCCCTTCCAAGTAAATCCTCAATTTCAACATCTTTAATATCATTAACACTTACACTACCATCCACAAGCTGATAAATTCCCGGAATCTTTTTTAATATACATTCTGTTTGTTTACAAATCTCGAGAATATCTCTAATTGCTTTGTTTCCTGCTGACGGCATTGCTACAATAATCTGTTCTATTTTATATTTTTCTACATTTTCTAGTATGGAATTTCTGTCACCAACTATTTTTATTCCTGATATATACTTCCCTGTTTTTTTTGTGTCATCATCTATAATGCACTTGATGTTATAATTAGTAAAATCAGATGTCTTTATTTCCTTTATAAGCATAGTGGCAGCTTGACCTCCGCCTATTATCATCGTCTTTATACCTTTTTTACCTTCAAAAGAATCATATTTAAGCGCTCTTAAAAATCTATAACTAAATCTTATAAAAATAGTTTCTGCCAACAAAATCGCTGTACAAATAAATGGATAGCTTCTTGGAACTTTAAAATCAAAAACAATCATTTCAAAACCCACAACACAAAAGAAAGTTATACTTGCCATACCAATTTTTATCATTTCATCAACACTAGCATACTTCCAGATGCTCGAATATAATTTAAATATCAAAAACACAGCTAATACAATTAATGTATTAACTGGTGCATAATTCATTATAGATTTTAAAAATATTTTATTTATATCATCAAATTTAAAATCATATCTAATATATAATGAAAAAAATGATGCTATTTGGATTGCAATTATATCAAAGAGTCCCAAAAACAATACCCTTAGTCTATATGTCTTCTTATTTAAAAATTCACTCATTAGTCTCTTCCTTTATTCGCAAATCTTAAGTCCTTATATATTTACTAATACACCGTCTTAATGCATATATAAAAATGCTCAAAATCATAGCAATAACCATGATTCTTATCATTAGATATCTATACAATAATTCTCCCAAAAATACTAGAATAATAAATACAATTATTATATAAATTAACACTTTATATTCATAACAATTTTCTTTAACATTCCGTCGTTTCACTACTTTTTTCATTGAAAAATAATTAGATATTACAAAAATTAAATAACTAAACATTGTTGTATAACCAGCAACAATATATCCTAATCTCGGAATAAACAACGCATTTAAAATAATATTAACAATACCAGCTCCGATTGAAGCCACAACTAAATTTTTCTTTTCTTCATAATAAAACTCTATATTAATAAACAACTGTGAATAAAACAATAATAATACGCTGACTGCAATAGGTGGAACAATCCACTTTGCCTCTTCGTACGCCTTCCCTCCCAAAATATATATTATCTCAGGCGAAAACCATATAATAATCAATAATAACATCGCTAATAACAATGCAATCATATTCGATACCGGTTTGTTTTCTTCTTGTTTATTATTTTTCAATTTGTCATAAAACCAAGGAACATATGTATTATTAATAACATTTATAGCAAATGTCATCAACATCCCAATACTATTTGCTAATCCATATATTCCAGCTTTATCAGCTCCACAATATCGACCAATCATAATTTTATCACTATGATTAAATATAAATTGCGAAAGGAAATACACAACTAAAGGTATGTTAAAACCTAGAGCAAATTTCCACATCTCTTTTGAAAATACTTTTTTACACTTAAAAATGTTATATATAAATATATATCCGCCAATAATAATATTTAACAGTGCAGATCCTATTATCTGTGCATATCCTTTTTCCTCAAAAATAAGTACTAATATATATGCTATCAACGCTGAGAAAAAACAATTTATTATTGTCACCAAGACTACACTTTTATATTTATATTCAAATCTTTTTTTTCCACTCCAAAACTGTATTGCAGTTGATGTTAGTATTTCTATAAACATTACAATATTTATAAATGTTGGCAATCCTATAATTTCGTTCCATATATTTTCAAATGCCAAATATATTCCTAAAAAAAATACAAAAAGAAATATACAAATTCCTTCAATCGAACTAATATATTCATCTCTTCTATCTTCATATTTCATCATTGCAGTAGCAAAAGATCCCTGTTGAAGATTCAATGTAATAAAAATTACCATTATATTTTTCCAGGAAAAATATAATGTCCTTTGACCAAATTGTTCTGGTGTTAATAATCTTGTAAATAAAGGTAATATTATAAACCCAAAGCATTTTTGCAGAATTCCACAAAATGAATATGCAACCGTTGCCTTCGCTGTAACCGGTATCAAATTCCACTTATTTCTTAATTTATTTTTAACCGTTACCATTTTTTTTAAAATTCTATCTCCTTCAAATATCTTGCAAGCGCATCCTGCCATATAGGAAGTGGAGTAAATCCATTTTTCACAATCTTACTCTTATCAAGTCTTGAATTAAATGGTCTCGCCGCCTTAGAAAGTCCATACTCTTCTGTCGTAACAGGTACTACCTTAGTTTCATATCCAGCCTGCTTAAATATCTCCACAGTAAAATCATACCATGAAATATATCCACCCTCATTTGTAGCATGGTAATATCCATACTTATCGCTCTGAATCATTTCTACTAAAAGCTTAGCTAAATCATAAGTATATGTTGGTGTTCCAATCTGATCACTTACAACCCTAACAGTATCATATTTCTTACCAACATTTAGCATAGTCTTAATAAAGTTATTACCATTTTTACCAAATACCCACGCAATTCTTACAATAAAAAATTTATCAAGAGTTTCACTTACTGATAGTTCACCCTCAAGCTTAGTCTGACCATATACACTTAATGGCTTATATTCTTTACAATCAGGTTCCCAAGGCTCTGTACCCTGACCATCAAATACATAATCTGTACTTATATACATCATCTTAATGTTAAGTTTTTTACATACATTCGCAATATTTTTTGTTCCACCTGCATTAATCTTGCGACATATTTCTTCATTATCTTCCGCCGCATCAACTGCTGTATATGCTGCGCAATGAATAACTGCATCTACATTCGATTCCGTAATTACTTTGTCTACTGCTTCAGCATCCGTAATATCCATTTCTTCAATATCAACACCAACAGCTTCAATACCTTTACTTTCTAATTCTTTTACTACATCATATCCTAACTGACCTTTTACACCTGTAACTAAAACTCTCATATCTTGATCCTTTCTTAATCAACTCAGTATTTTTTAGGTTTTATTATATCATTTTATTTTATAGTATAAACATTTTTTCATGGTTTGTATAGTAAATATTTATTTTATAAAGAGAAGGCTGTAAATTTTATTATAAATCATTTAAAAAAACTGCCACCTATTACCAGTGACAGTTTAATTTAATATATACTCATTAAAATATAAACTCTTTTCATTGCCTTAACACGACCCCTTACCCATAATAACAACTTTTACTGTCTTTAACAATATCGCAAAATCCTTTGCAAGACTCCAATTATTAATATATTCTGTATCAAGTCGTACTACTTCTTCAAAATCAGTAATATCACTTCTTCCGCTAACCTGCCACATACCTGTAAGACCCGGTTTTATTGCCATTCTCTTACGATGATGAATTTTATATTTTTCCCATTCATCAAGTGTAGGAGGCCTTGTACCTACAAGACTCATATCGCCTTTAAGAACATTTAAAAACTGTGGAAACTCATCTATTGATGTATTTCTGATGAAATTACCTATACCTTTACCATTTTCTCCACCTATAATTCTAGGGTCATTTTCAATTTTAAACATCATTCCATCTTTTACTTTATTCTGCGCCATCAACTCAGCTTTACGTTCTTCAGCATCCATATACATACTTCTAAACTTATATATCTGGAACTTCTTTCCATTCCTGCCTACTCTCCACTGTTTGAAAAATATTGGTCCCGGAGACTTTATATAGATAGCTGGTGCTACAAATATAAATAATATTCCGGTTATAATTAAACCAAATATTCCACCTACAATATCTATACAACGCTTAAAGAAAATCTGTCTAAACGAAACAACTTTTATACTGTATGATAAAACAGTATAATCACTGACATTTTGTACAACCTTAGCATAATCATTTTGTTTATTCTTCTTAGAAACCGCCTTATGTACAACAATTCCCATAGTCATGCCGTCTTCAATTATTTTATTTTCTAATTCATAATAATTTTCAGGTAAGCGCAAGAAAACTTCATCTACCCAGTTTCTACATATATAATCTATACCATCATCAAGTCCTGCAACAACCTCTACGCCATTAATCTTCTTACCTTTCATATCTTTATCAACCAAGATAATTCCTGAAAGATTATAGGCAGTATGAACATCATCTAATAATGATTCTATTACTTTTTCTACATATTCCGAAGTAGTAACAACCATTATTGATATCGAATGTTTTGCATAATACGTTTTTCTTATAGTCGCTTTCCATATTCTTCTAAAGAAAAATGTAAATAAAATATCTAACTCCCAAGTAACAATATATACTGTTCTCGAAAACTGCTCACTTTCCTTTATCATAAATAAGTAAAGTACCAATCCTAAAGTTATAAAAGTAGCATGCTTAAATGTATCCTTAAATTCTTCATAATCATCTCGCTCAATTATATTAGAATATCCTTTTAAAAATGCCACCTTAATCAAGCTAATAATTACGAGCACAAAAATAATTTCCTCATATAATCTTGGAAAACTATGTCTTAAATTCCACACACCATGTCTTAGTGTATATGCTAAAATAAACGATATTTCTAACGCCAAAATATCAAACAAAAGAAAATCCATTCTTTTCATCCAGCTCGTAATTTTCTCTCTATACATTAGTTTCATCCTCCTACTGTGTGTCATCACAGCGTCAAATCAAATATTATGTTCTTAAGCTTTTACATGTAAAATTAATATTGCCGGCTCCGAAACATTACCATCTTTATCCGAAACAGTAAATTTAATTTCATAATCACCTTCTTGCAATTCACCGTCATTTCCGGAAATTCTTATTCTTCTTGACACATCTCCTGAATCATCATAAGTTTCTTTAACATAACTAAGAGCCTTCATATCAGAAAACTGTTCGCCTTTATTAATAGTCACCTCTTTTTGTGTAAGTACTATTACAGGTATTCCTGATGCATTTACTGCGTCTTTATCAATCTCACCCACAGAATTGTCCGTTACTTCTGATGAAACCTCACTATGATTAATTTCTACAGTCGTATCTTCTTTAGTTTCAGAGTTTTCCAATATATTATCTTTTTCAACACTATCATTTGTATCTATATCCGAAGAAATATAACTTACTTCCCTATATACTTTAGAAATAGTCACATTATTACTAAAATCTTTTGCTGCATATTTTACCTTAATAACATCTCCGTCAATAATAACGCTGTCAACCACTATCGAATCAGATACATTTCCATCTCTTTTATCAATTGCTGTTACACCCTGTAAAAGTACGGAATCATCATCTCCTGCTTTATAAGTCAGTTTAATTGAATCATCAACCTTAATTACCGGGCCTTTCTTATCAGATAATGCAGTAACACAGATACATATAAATATTATTCCTACAGCAACGCTTCCTGCTATAATAGCTTTAACTCTATTATCCATTGTTGCCTCCACAATTTAATCATTGGTTTTTATGTCCATATTCTCCATAATTACCATACTCTCCATAATACTTACCATAATATTTACCGTAATAACCACCTTTTCCAACTTGTACCTTATTTAAAACCGCTCCTAATATTTTACAATTAGACTTCTCCATCTGCATTTTGGTTTTTTGCACTAATTTATAACTAATCTCTCCTGATGAAATAACTAAAACAACTCCATCACACTGTTCTGCTACAATAGCAGCATCAATAACACTTCCTATTGGTGGTGTATCAATTATAACATAATCATAGTTTCTTCTAAGCATTGTTATAAGCGATTTAAAATATTTATTTCCTAATAACTCTGCCGGGTTAGGTGGAACCGGTCCCGAAAATACAACATTCAAATTATCTACATTCGTAGAATAAACAACTTCATCAAAAGGATTAACTCCTGAAAGATAATGTGTGAGACCTTTTACTGCCTTATTTATCTTGTATCTACCTACAAGAACCGACTTTCTTAAATCAGCATCGATAAAAATAACCTTTTTACCCGATTCCGCTATTGAAGCAGCAAGATTAAATGATACACTCGATTTTCCTTCATTAGGTATTGTACTTGTAAGAGCAATTACCTTAACATCGCTACCACAGAACTGGATATTAGTTCTTAAACGTTTATATGCTTCATTTGTTGAATTATCTAATTTTTTCAACTTATCAATATTAATGTTTAACATAATCCTGACTCCTTTTCGTAATTCGTTAAAATACTTACTATCTTACAATCTTTTTTTTCTTTTTCTTCTTCTTAGAATCCGGTGTTTCTGTTAATGGAATTGTTCCAAGAACACTTATTCCTAAATACTTTTCTACATCTTCCTGAACTTTAATACTATCATCTAACATATATCTTGCCAATACAATAATTACAGTCACAACAAATCCTACTAAAAATCCAATAAGTACATTTAATTTTAAATTTGGTCCAATAGGATTCTTTGGAGTATTCGCATCATCAATTTTTTGCACAGTATCAACGCCAACTACTCTTGTTATCTGTTCTATAGCAGCCTCTCTGACTGCATCCGCAATACTTTTAGCCTTCCATGGATCTGTTGAAGTTACTGAAATAGTAATTATACGAGTATCAGTTGTAGTTGAAACACTTAACATTCCTAATAACCCTTCTGTTGAAATGTTTAATTTAAGCTCATCTATTACAGCCTCCAAAACAGGTCTGCTTTTTGCAAGAACCATATAGTCTTTTGTTAAATAACTACTTGACTGTAAGCTTCCGACATTAATCTGTTCTGAATCTGTCTGTTGGTTATTAGTAACATAAATACCTGTACTTGACCTATAAGTAGGTGAAATCATAAATTTCGTATAGATAAATGCTATCGAAGCTCCTATTAATGCAACTAAAATAATTATGGCTATCTTATCAAGCAATACTGCAAATATTTCTCTCAAATCAATTTCAATTTCTTCGTTTTTATTTGTGGTTTCCATTCTTTTGCTCTCCTTCTATAGTAATACATTAACACATAAGTTCATATATTTATAATTGTTCACAAAATCAATCAATATCTTCATTATTAATGACTTTAAGAGCATTATCTCTTAATAATCTGTTAATAGTTTCTTCATCTGTTTTCTTCTGCAAATATCTTATACATTCTGTTAAGTCGGGCGAGCGCCTTCCATCACTATGGCAATCCGTAGAAATAAAATGTATCAAATCATTCTTTATAAGTTTAATAACTTTTCTTCTAATTCCTATTCCCATATTTCCTGCAAGCGTTGAAGAATTAATCTGTATCAAAACTCCTGCATCTACTAATTTCTCTACATTCTTTATTTCAGACTCCATCACTTCCTCATAACGTTCTGTATGAGCAAGTACCGGTGTATATCCAGCATTAATAATTTCATACAAACTTTTCTTAATGTAGCTAAAACTATCATTCGGCGAAAATTCCACTAAAACATAATTCGAACCTGCTAAAGTATTAATCTCGCCTTCATTCAATTTGTCCACTACACCATAGCTAAAGAAAATCTCATTTCCAAGATAAATTTTAAAACCCGGAATCTCCTGTTCAACCATACTTTTTATCTTATTAAAATTTTTTTCTATCTCTTCTTTATTAGCTTCATATCTTCCCACTTCGTAATGTGGTGTGGCAATCATTGCTCTAAATCCACTATTATAAGCCTGAGTCATCATACTTAGAGCCTGACTTGAATTCTTCGCTCCATCATCTACATGCGGTATAATATGACAATGCATATCTATATACCCAACATTGGTAGTATTATTATTCGTATTCAACATACTTTTTCTCCATTTATTATCATTCTGTATAATATATACTAAATTACATTATAGCATTATAGCATAGTGCCTTTTTTTGTTCAAGTCAAAAAAAGTTGATACTCTGATGATTTTTAATCAACAGAGTATCAACTCTTTATCTTTATACTTTTCTTATATTATGCACCTTTAACCCATTTACCATTAGCATCTACATAATATCTTCCATTATCAACCCATTCAGACACTGCCATTGAACCATCAGCTTTTACATAATAAACTCCGCCAATCCATTTGTTTGTCTGCATTATACCTGATGCATCAAAATAATAGTATTTTGTTCCTACTTTTACCCATTTTGATTTTTGAACTACACCTGAAACAATGTAATAATATTCATCATTTACTTTAAGCCACTTAGTACCTGTTACCCAAGCTCCATTTGCATCTACATAGTAGTTTCCAACAAACTCAGATACTGCCATCGCTCCGCTGGATTTAACATAATATTTGTTGTTAATCCATTTATTTGCCTGCATCACACCTGATGCATCAAAATAATAATAGTATGAGCCTACTTTTAACCATTTCGACTTCTGAGCAACACCTTTTACAAGATAATAGTACTTGTTATTTGATTTAACCCATTTTGTACCTGTTACCCAAACACCATTTTCATCTACATAGTAGTTTCCAACAAACTCAGATACTGCCATTGCTCCATTAGATTTAACATAATATTTATTACTAATCCATTTGTTTGCCTGCATTACACCTGATGCATCAAAGTAGTAATAGTATGAACCTACTTTTACCCATTTTGATTTCTGAACTACGCCTGATTTAATATAATAATATTTACCACTAACATTCAACCATTTAGAGCCTGTTACCCAAACACCATTTTCATCTAAATAATAGTTTCCAACAAATTCAGATACTGCCATTGCTCCGTCAGCTTTTACATAATATTTATTATCAATCCATTTTGATGTCTGTTTCACACCATTAACATAATAGTACCAAACTCCATTCGATTTATTCCAGCCATTTAACTTATTATCTTCTTCCTCTTCTTCATCTTCAATGTTTCCACCTGAAAGTGAATAGCTACCTGCTACAGAATTTAATCCGTCTCTTGTAGCTGATAAAGAAATCGTAGATGAACTTGTTAAGTTTGAATTTGCTGTAATTGTCCATACACCTGTTACTTCATCTGCTGTTGCTGTATATTTTGTACTACCAATTGTTGCTGTTACTGTAGCTTCACAAGCTGCTGTACCTTTTACAACCTTACTTCCGCTAGAAGCTGTTGTTACCTTAGGTGCTGCAAGTACAAGTGCTTTCTTAGCTGCAACTATATTATTATATAATGTTGTAACCGCATCTGCATCTGCATTTTCTTCACCCTGTGCTACTAATGCATCTGCATCATCAACGTATGCATATAATTTCTGCCATGTAGCTGAAGTATAATCTGAAGAAGTCATGTTCTTGATTCCTCTTGCTTCCTTCTTCATTAAAGCAAATTTAGATTCAACCTTAGCTTCTTTATCTACTTTAACATCAGCAAAATCTGCCGAATTAATTGTTATAAGAGCCTCACTTGTAATTCCTGTAAGATTGCCTGACTGTGGTTGACCACTACCACCATTTACAATACAATCAACTGATTCGTATCCTTCAACTGTATATACATAATTACCAGCTTCATCTTTTTCTGTAAGAAGCTTACCTGGCCATCCTCCTGTAATATTAGCCGAACCACTCCATACGTGAAGATATACTGTCTGTGAAGATGAGTATGGTTTCACTCTGATAGTGATTGTATTATCAACTACAGGTATATCTCCACCTGTCATCTTATATGAACCAAATCCTGCATCAACTTCAAATGTTGTTTCTCCTGAAAGTCCTGTAATATCATCTGTCTGTGCTGAACCATTATTAAAGATGACATTATATGTTCCTGTTGTATCAAGTTCCATATAGTAGTAACCTTCAGAATCTTTCTGTGTAAGTTTTGTTCCAGGCCATCCGTCTGTAAACTTCTTTGTCTCAGATTCCCAAGCATAAAGATATGGTGCAGAACCATCTGACATCTTAACTCTTACTTTACCTTTAACTTTTTCTTCTTCCTCTTCTTCCT
>JAFQCK010000113.1 GCA_017416465.1 Lachnospiraceae bacterium
TGTTGCCTGTCTCTGTGCATCATTGAAGTAAGCAGGAACTGTGATAACAGCTTCTGTAACCTTTTCTCCAAGATATCCTTCTGCATCAGCTTTTAATTTCTGAAGAACCATAGCTGAAATTTCCTGTGGAGAATATTTTTTATCTTCAATAGTTACCTTATAATCTGAACCCATATGTCTCTTAATTGAAGAGATTGTATTCTTAGCATTTGTAACTGCCTGACGTTTTGCAGGATCACCTACAAGTCTTTCTCCTGTCTTTGTAAATGCAACAACTGATGGAGTTGTTCTTAAACCTTCTGTATTAGCGATAACTGTTGGCTTTCCACCTTCCATAACAGCTACACATGAATTTGTTGTACCTAAGTCAATACCAATAATCTTACTCATAATAAATTCCTCCTAAATAATAAATATTTTTAACTAATTTGCTACTTTTACCATACTATGGCGAACCACTGTATCTTTGTACATATAACCTTTTAATAAAACTTCAGCAACCTCATTATCACCTAAGTTTTCATCATCTATATGCATTACTGCATTGTGAATATTAGGGTCAAACTCTTTACCTAACGCTTCAATTTCTTTGACACCCATATCTTCAAGTGTCTTCATCAACTGCTTATATATCATATCCATTCCTGATGCGAAAGGAGTTGCTTTCTCTTCATCTGATACTGAGGCAAAACCTCTTTCAAAATTATCAACTATCGGAAGTATCTTTTCAACTACATCTCTTGCTCCGATTTCATACATTGCTGATTTTTCTTTTTCAGAACGTTTTCTGAAATTATCAAATTCTGCAAATGTTCTTTTGTACTTATCAGTTAATTCTTCAATCATCTCATCTTTTTTATCTTTCTTTTTCTTAAAGATGGATTTCTTCTCTTCTGACTCCTCTGTTGCTTCCTCTGATACAACTTCTTCAGCCTCTTCTTTAGCAACTGTATCTTCTGCTGCAGCTTCTACATTTTCATCAGTATCATTAGAATCTTTTTCTAATTCTTTTTCATCTACCATAATTAATTCTTCACTTTCTTTATATTATATTAATGTTTTCTAAATGTTTCGTCCAACTGACTTTTAACTATCTTTAGTGCTTCAACTACTTTTTCATAATCCATTCTCTTCGGACCTACAATACCTATCGTTCCTGTAACACCTTCTTCTATCTCATATGTTGTTGTTACAACACTACAGTCCTTCATCGACTGAACAGAAGTTTCGTTACCGATATACACCTGAATTCCTCTGGTTTCTTCTGTTTCATTATTCTTATCTACCAAAAGATTAGTAAGCAACTTTTTCTCTTCAAATGTATTAATAAGTTCACTTGCCGTATCTCTCTCACTAAGTTCAGGATATTTGAATATATTAGTTGTTCCACTTGTGTAAATCTTAAAATCATCTTCATCTGCAAGTGCAAGACCTACAACATCCAATATATTCCTTACAAGCTCCATATGTTCAGTTGCCTGATTAGTCATTTTTGAAATAAGTCCTATGTTCATCTCTTCAAGAGATAACCCGTTAAGACTTGTGTTAAACAAAATATTAAGTTTAAGAATTGTCTCATTATCAAGTATTTCCTTAAGTGTGATAATTCTATTCTTAATAATGTTACCCTCAGCAACAATTACACATAAAAGTTTATTCTCTTCAAGAAGTGAAAACTGTATGAACTTAAGCCTTCTTCCTCTTCTGTTAATAGGTGTTGTAATCATTGTTGCGTAATTAGTATCATTTGCTAAAAGCTTAGCCGTATTCTGAAGCAGTTCTTCCACCTGTTCAACCTTGTCATCAAGAAATTCCTTCATTGAATTAAGGTCTTTCTCCTTCTTGTCAAGCTCTGCTTCTTTTTCTTTCATAAGATTATCAACATATAGTCGATATCCCGCATCACTTGGAATTCTTCCCGATGATGTATGTGGTTGAATGATATAACCCATCTCCTCTAAGTCTGCCATCTCATTCCTTATGGTGGCTGAACTTAGGTTAAGGTCTGTTTCCTTTGAAATCGTTCTTGAACCTACCGGTTCTCCCGTTTCAAGATAATTCTTGATTACCGCATTTAAAATCTTTAATTTTCTAGCATCTAATTCCATGTCACCATTCCTTTTCAGATGTTTTCGTCAAGGATTTGTAACTGTTCATAGAAAACTCACAATGTTTTCGTGCTTTGCACCGAACGGTTACAAGGATTTTATCGTAACTTCATCTTTGTTAGCACTCACTAAACAAGAGTGCTAATTACTACATAAACTAAGATAACACTTACCATTTCATTTGTCAACAAAAAAATACCAAAAACATTTAAAGTTCTTGGTACTTTTGTTTCAGTTCAAAATCAAAGACTTATTAAAAACTAAGATATCTTAATCTCGGACTTTTTCACATCCATTTTTTACTATATTTAAAAATCTTTCTTTAACAATATCTTCTATATTATCTCTAATGTTTTTAACAGAATCAGGATAAATAATTCCGCCTGCCATTTCAGCATGACCACCACCATTTCCAATTCCTTCTAATGCATCTTTAGTCAGCTTTCCTGCATGAATACCACTATTCATACTTCTTACTGACAGCTTATATCCTCCATCTCTGTCTGCATATACTATACAAGTATTCACTTCATTTAATGATAAGATAAAATCTGAAATCATTGCAATAAGAGCATCATTACAACCAAACGGAATATGCGCAAATCCAACTCCGTCAATTACACATACATTTTCAATAGCTGCTCCGTATGCTTTTAAATCTGACATTTCCATTACATTTATATAAAAATTCATAATCTTATCGTTATCAGCATATTTGTATAGGTAACTAAACATTTCAATATCAAGCGTTGATACCCCTCTTGTAAGAGATGCTGTGTCCATTCTTAATCCATATACAAGTGCTGACGCTGTATTTTCATCAATTGGTGTATTACTTTCATAAAAATACTCTGCAATAATGCTTGAACATGCTCCTGTAATTCTTACATCCTTGTATTTGTATTCACACTCTATATATGTAGGATGATGGTCTATACACGCAACTTCATCTCCCGGTAAATCCGTAAAATTAGAATTATATTTCTGTCCATCAATAGTAACTATATAATCCGCTTCTTTCATATCTGCTTCTACCTCTGAATACGGAAATACTTCCATATTGAATTCCGTAATCATTCTTTTGGTAGATAATTTATCTATTGTTCCTTCATAACATATAGTAGTTTCAATTCCATGATACTTAAGAAATTGTTGCATCCCATATGCACTAGCCATAGCATCCGGGTCCGGAAAATTATGCATCTGTAAATATGTCTTATGACCTTTCAATAAATTAATCAACTCTTTCCAATCCATTATATCATTCTCCATTTCTTTCACATAATCCATACCTTATTATATCATCAAATTGTTCATTTACAATCCAATTAATTAATACATTAAATAGTAGATAACATCATTTTAATATACATTATCTCACTATTTTCTATATTTGTCCATCTTGTAACTTTAATAATAAGTCTTTTCTCTTATTTCCGAATAATCCTTAAATAACTTAGCACATTCCTCATATCCATTTATCTCAAGTTTTAACAAATCACTCTTCTTCTCAAGATAATCATAAAATCTGTTATCCCTAAATCCTATCTTTTCAGTTTCCTCTCTATTGCAACCATAATAAACTTTACTAATATTCGACCAAAGTATTGCACCGAGACACATAGGACAAGGTTCTGCAGTAGTATATAATTCACAATTTTTTAAATCAAATGTATCAAGACATTTACATGCATCCCTAATGGCCTCCATCTCTCCATGACATGTACAATCCTTATTAAATACAACACGATTATGTCCACGACCGACAATTTTTCCTTCTTTAACTATAACAGTTCCAAATGGCCCGCCATGACCATTTCTTATTCCGATATAGGCCTCTTTTACAGCCTCTTGCATAAAATCCATAAATCTTTTCTCCTTATATATTAATCTTCACTAATATTTTTCACTCAAAATATCATCACAATTCTTTTCAAAATTATTACTCTAGCATACCATATTTTGCCTCTTTTCAACACCTGTTTTTTATCTTTTGCTATACAAACATCCACAAACCCCTTTATTTAAAGGCTTTTCAGCATTTTTATCCCAAACACAATATCTTGTGTTTTTTTAAAAAACAATCACCATATTTAGTAGACAATTATTTTGTAAAGTGCTATAATGAACACGTTTCAAATAACAGGGCATAATAGATTTACATAAACTATGTTTTTTAATGTGTAAGGAGGATTTAGAAAGAAATGAAAGTTGTCAAAAGAGATGGGCGACATGTTGAATACGATAGGAATAAAATTGTCGTTGCCATTCAGAAAGCAAATGATGAAGTTGAACCACATGAACAGATATCCGAAGAAAAGATTTATAATATCGTAGCTTCAATTGAGAATCGCGGACAAAGCGAAATGCAGGTTGAAGAGATTCAGGATATCATTGAACAGAAACTTATGCAGGATAAAAAATATGTCCTTGCTAAAACATATATCATCTACCGTTACACAAGAGAAATGGTTCGTAAGGCAAATACAACAGACGAATCTATCTTAAGTCTTATAAAAAACAGTAACAAAGATGTAATGGAAGAGAATTCCAATAAGAATGCAATTATTGCATCTACGCAGCGTGACCTTATAGCAGGCGAAGTATCAAAGGACCTTACAAAGCGTGTACTTCTTCCTGAAAAAATCACAAAAGCTCACGAAGATGGTGTTCTTCATTTCCATGATGCAGATTACTTCCTTCAGTCAATCTTTAACTGTTGTCTTATAAATATCAGCGATATGCTTGACAATGGAACAGTTATGAACGCAAAGCTTATCGAAAGTCCAAAGAGTTTTCAGGTTGCCTGTACCGTTATGACTCAGATTATTTCTGCTGTTGCATCCAGTCAGTATGGCGGACAATCTGTTGATGTAAGACATCTTGGTAAATATTTACGTAAAAGTCGTGAAAAATACAAACATCACTATGAAACAAAATATGGTGATAAACTTGATAAAGAACTTATGGAACAGTTCATTAATGACAGACTTTATGATGAACTTAAAT
Source organism: Lachnospiraceae bacterium (assembly GCA_017416465.1). Lineage (GTDB taxonomy): Bacteria > Bacillota > Clostridia > Lachnospirales > Lachnospiraceae > Bovifimicola. The sequence continues at coordinate 5,118 of JAFQCK010000113.1, forward strand.
CCGGCGTTCAAACTATCCAATATCAGATTAACACTTTAATGACAACTAATGGTCAGTCTCCTTTTGTTACATTATTCTTAAATCTTGATAAAGATGATGAATATATAGAAGAGAATGCCATGATTATAGAAGAAATTCTTAAACAGCGTCTTGAAGGTATCAAAAACGAAAAAGGTGTGTTTGTTACTCCTGCTTTTCCTAAGCTTATTTACGTTCTTGACGAGCATAACTGTCTTAAAGGTGGAAAATATGATTATATAACAAAACTCGCGGTAAAATGTTCTGCAAAACGTTTATATCCTGATTATATTTCTGCTAAGAAGATGCGTGAAAACTACGAAGGCAATGTATTTAGTTGTATGGGTTGCCGAAGCTTCTTAAGCACATGGAAAGATGAAAACGGTAACTATAAATGGGAAGGTCGTTTCAACCAGGGCGTTGTCAGCCTTAATCTTCCACAGATTGGTATTATTGCTAATGGAGATGAAGAGCTTTTCTGGCAACTTATGGAAGAAAGACTTGCACTTTGCTTTGAAGCTTTAATGTGCAGACATCGTGCACTTGAAGGCACATTATCAAACGTTAGTCCTATTCACTGGCAATATGGTGCAATCGCAAGACTTGAGAAAAATCAACCTATTGACAAATTACTTCACGATGGATATTCAACTATTTCGCTTGGATATATCGGTTTATATGAGGTTACAAAATTAATGACAGGTGTTAGTCATACAGACCCTAAAGGAACTGAATTTGCACTCAAGGTAATGAACAGACTTAGAAATGCTACAGATACATGGAAAGCTAACACTGGTATCGGTTTTGGTCTTTACGGAACTCCTGCTGAAAGCTTATGCTACAGATTTGCAAGAATTGATGCTAAGCGTTTCGGAATAATTGAAGACATTACAGATAAAGGCTACTATACCAACTCTTATCATGTTGATGTTCGCGAAAAGATTGATGCATTCAGTAAATTTACATTCGAAAGTCAGTTCCAGAATATTTCTTCAGGTGGTGCCATTTCATATGTTGAGATACCAAATATGCGTCACAACCTTGAAGCCCTTGAAGAAATTGTTAAATTTATATATGACAATATTCAATATGCTGAATTTAATACAAAATCAGACTACTGTCATGTATGTGGATTTGACGGCGAAATAGAAATTAATGATAATCTTGAATGGGAATGTCCGCAGTGTCATAACAAAGACCATTCTAAGATGAATGTCACAAGAAGAACTTGTGGTTATCTTGGTGAAAACTTCTGGAATGTAGGTAAGACAAAAGAAATTAATTCAAGAGTTCTTCATATTTAAAGTAACAGTTCCGTTACTATTTAGAAAGGTATAAAAATGAACTACGCTGATATAAAACAATATGATGTCGCAAATGGTCCGGGAATTAGAATTTCATTATTTGTAAGTGGTTGCAACCACCATTGTAAAGGCTGCTTTAATGAAGAAGCATGGGATTTTAATTACGGGACTCCATTTACAGATGAAACTATTGATACAATCATTAAATATCTTAACAGTCCACATATAGCCGGACTTACACTTCTTGGTGGTGAACCAATGGAACCTATAAATCAAAAGGCTCTGTTACCACTACTAAGAAAAGTTCGTGAAACTTATCCTAATAAAAGTATATGGTGTTTCTCAGGATTCTTATTTGATAAAGAAATTCTTGAAAAGATGTATGAAACTGTTCCTGAAACCAAAGAAATGCTTTCATATATTGATGTAATGGTTGATGGTAAATTTGTTGAAGAACTAAAGAATGTTAATTTAAGATTTAAAGGTTCTTCAAATCAACGTACTATTATGGTTCAGGAAAGTCTTCAAAAAGGTGAGATTGTTCTTTGGGAACCGCAAACTGACAAATTTTAATATTTTATGATTTATCAACAACTTCCTTGCAAAACTATCGTAAGGAAGTTGTTCCTCTACATACTAAAATTCACATAAAAAGGAGATGCTTAAACATGGCAGAAATAAAAATACAATATTTAAATGACGATATAAAAAGACTTGAATATATAGATGGTAAATCTGATTGGATTGACCTAAGAGCCGCTGAAAGAGTCGAATTAAAAGCTTTTGAATTCAAGCTTATTAATCTTGGTGTAGCTATGCAACTTCCTGGCGGATATGAGGCTCATATCGTTCCAAGAAGTTCCACTTATAAGAATTTCGGGTTAATTCAGGCTAACTCCATGGGAATAGTTGATGAATCTTATTGTGGACCGAATGACTGGTTCTACTTCCCTGCTATTGCACTTCGAGATACTGTAATAGAGCCTAACGATAGAATCTGTCAATTTAGAATCGAAAAACACCAGCCTACTGTAGTTTTTAATGAAGTTAAATTCCTTGAAAATGAAGACAGAGGCGGAATTGGCAGTACCGGGAAGAATTGATATTTAAATTATATTAAACTACCTATAATATTAATTACCCCAAAAGCTTTTCTATATATTAATGCTTTTGGGGTAATTTAATTTATATATTTGGTATTTTCGTTAATCTGTTAATCATTTTAGAACTTTTATGAAGCTGACTTATAATAACATTTTTTAACTATACAATCATTTAACATATCTTCTTCAAAATTATCAGAATTAATAATATCATCAACATTTTCTTCCAAAACAACTATGTATTCTATATAATCAAAAGAAACATTAGTTAAAGTTTTTTCATAAAACTCTTCCATATCTTCAACATCCATAAATGGATCATCTTCATATAATGCCATAATCTCCACACTTTCATCTAAATCAAAAGAAAAATTAATACCACCAATATATGAAGAAAAGATATACTGGTCGCCAAATCCCATATAAGAGATATCTCCATATAATCCACTATCGATAAAATCCTTAACCTTCATTCCTTCTAAATCTGCTACAATCTTCTTAATATTTTCATCTTCTACTTCTATTTTATTAAGATAAATTTCATATATGTCACCGTTTCCGCCATATCCGCTATATTCAAAACCTGCATCATATAATTCGCTTAACTTCTTACCTACATAAGATGTATCATCAGTAGTGTTTCCATCACTTACTTCATCTTCGCTATCTTCATTAAATATAGGTTCATCTTTGATTTCTTCATCAGAATCTTCTATTGGTTCGTCAGAATTAGAATTATCTACTGTTTCCTGTTTTACTTCTGATTCTTTTTCAGATTTCTTTTCTGATTTTTTATTACCCGAACATGCGATTAACGAAAATGCAGTTAAGGTTAATAAAGTTCCTATTAATAATTTTTTCATTCGCTTAAATTCCTTTCAATTGCTTTTTGAAAATTATAACATTTTTCGGTTATGATTGGTAGTATTTTATTATGCTCCTTTAACCCATTTTCCGTCTGAGCCTACATAATATTTTCCACCATCTACCCATTCTGATACTGCCATAGAACCATCGGCTTTTACATAATAGGTTCCGTTAATCCATTTAGATGTCTGCATTACTCCTGTATCGTCAAAATAATAGTATTTTTCTCCTACTTTTGTCCATTTTGATATCTGAACCGTTCCTTTGAGAATGTAATACCAATTATCACCTATTTTTAACCATTTTGTAGTTGTTACCCATGCACCATTTTCGTCTACATAATATCTTCCATTGTCTACAAATTCTGATACTGCCATTGAGCCATCAGCTTTTACATAATATTTATTCTGAATCCACTTGTTCGCCTGCATTACACCTGTTTCATCAAAGTAATAATATTTTGTTCCTACTTTTGTCCATTTTGATATCTGAACTGTTCCTTTAAGGATGTAATACCAATTGCCATCTACTTTTATCCATTTGCTTAATGTTACCCATGCTCCGGTTTCATCTACATAATATCTTCCATTATCTACGAATTCTGACACTGCCATTGTACCATCGGCTTTTACATAGTATTTATTATTTATCCATCTTGATTTCTGCATTGCACCTGATGAACCCAAATAATAATATTCATCACCTTCTTTATACCAGCCTGTCTGCATATATCCATATTTATTGAAATGGTACCATTCACCATTTATATATTTCCATTCATTTCTTGGATATGAACCGTCAGAACCTTCATACCACCAGCCGTTTTCATTATGTTTCCACTCGTAAGTTACTTCCTCCTCTTCAATTACTGTTACATAGAAACTCTTCCATATTTTGTTTATACCATCTGTAACTCTACATCTATATTCACACCTTGTATTCTCATTACATTGGATGATTAATGTATCTTTTGTTTCTCCCTCAATAATATCATAATAATAATAGTCACCTTCAGCATCATAAAACGTTGTATACCATTGGTAACTTATCTCGCCATAATTACTAGTTGCCTCTACCTTTAATTCTTTTTCTTCACCATATTTTACCAGCACATTTGATTCACACTGTGCAGTTAATCCGGTATCCACTGTTACATCTATAGATATCCATTCCGTCAATATTCCATCAGATACTCTGCAACAATATTCATATCCTGCTGTTTCATCACCTAAGATAGTTAATGTATCTTTTGTTTCTCCCATTAATGCTTCATAACGAGAATTATCATATTCATCATAATAATACCAAAACCACTGATAGGTAAAATTATCCTTGCATTTACTGTTTGCTACAACTTTTAATTCTTTTTCTTCACCATATTCTAAAATCACATTTGTTTCAGCTTCTAATTTTAATTCTGTATCTACATCTGTTATATGAAAATATACATATTCTGTTTTTATTCTGTCTGTTACTCCACATCTATACGCACTTTTTTCTGTTAACGGTGTAATTGTTATAGTATTACTATGTGCTCCGTCAATAAGAATGTATCGTCTTTCTTCATAATCATAATAATACCAATTATATCCTATAGTTCTTCCAGTTCTACTTTCTGCAGTAACTTTTAATTCTTTTTCTTCACCATAGGTAAGTGATAAATATTCATCTTCACTAACAGTTAAACCAGTATCTAATTCTACATCTATGTATACAACTTCACTATTTATGCCATCAGTGATTCTGCATTCATATCTGTATCCTACATTTTCATTACCTGTAATTGTTATGGTGTCGCTTACTTCTTCCTCTAATTTCACACGTTTAACATTTTCAGATAAATCACGATACAACTTATACCACTCATACTCTATCTCTCCGCCTAAACTTGTTACTGATACCTTTAATTCTTTCTCTGTACCATATTCGACAGTTACTTTTTCTTCATATTCTACAGTAAGCTCTGTATCTATGATTATATGAAAATACACTTCTTCTTCAAGCACTCCATCTGTCACGACACATTTATACGTTGTATATGTCATAGCCTCTACAACATTATATTCATTACTTATTGCATCATTAATTGTTTCATATTCATAAGTCTCAAGACTATATACATACCATTGATATTCTATAGGATTTACTGATTTACTTTCAGCTGTAACTGTTAATGTTACATTTTCACCATATTTAACCGAAATATGTTCATCTTCATTAACCGTCAGTTCTGTATCTAATGTTACATATATTTCCGTAACCTTAACTGTTATTCCATCAGTAACCTTACATTCATACTTATATCCTACATCTTCATTACCTGTAACAGTCAATGTATCTTTTGTTTCTCCCGCTAATAAAACTGATAAAGTATCTCCATCCTCATTATACCAATATTTATACCATTCATACTTTATCTCACCATATTCACTTGTTGCTTCAATATTTAATTCTCTTTCTTTACCATATCCTACTGTTACATATGAATCATAATATATATCTAATCCTGTATCTATAATAAATTCCGCTGTTTCACTAGATATACCATCACTGACAACACAAATATATTTACCTGATAAAGATTCATCTCCCTCAACTAAAAGAATATTACCGGTTTCGCCTTCCAATTCTATATAAGTATAACCACCATAATCAACCTCCATAACTTTATACCACTGATATCCTATTTCACTACTCATAACACTTGTAGCTTCTACACATAGCTCTTCAGTTTCACCATAAAGTACTGTAGTTTCCGAGTAATAATCCAGATTTAAAATATTATCAAGAATAATATTATAATAAATAATTTCTTCTTCGCTTCCATTACTTATCTTACAGTAATATCCATAATCAGTAGTATAATCAGCAGTCACTTGATATTGATTTTGTGTCTCTCCACTAATAATCTCATCATTAAAATACCACTGATATTCTATGTTATCTCCTGTTACATATGTTGGGTTAGCAACTAATTGAACATCTATTCCATAAATTGAACTAATCGTTTTTACAGATATATTATTACTATCTATCTTTTCTTCCAACTGTTTTTCTAATAATACAAAATCCGGTAAACTGGCAATATCTACCTTATTGAGTACTTCTTCTAAATAGGAGTTATTTAATGATTTTTTATATTCTTTATATGACAACACTGAAAATTCTTCCGGTGTATAATCTTCTTCATCTTCAGCATTAGCTTCACACCAAACTATTGAATATTCTACATCATTTCCTTCTGAATCTCTAATGTCTATTGCATGGGTATTTTCATCAAAATATACTACTACCTTAGTATTTTCTTTACACTTTATGTAATATTTCGAAAAATCTTCCAAGGTATTCTCTTCAAGTACATTTACTGTAATATCAGGTCTTCCTAAAAGAATCTTTGTCCTAAAATTTTCCTCGACATACTCGCTTGTTCTACCTATTACTGTAATCTGGTTATTCCATTTTTCTTCTTCATCAAAAGCCGATACAGTAAATTCAATTGAATAAACGCCCGGAATATCAGTTTCCTGCATTTTATTTAATTCGCTACCCTGATTCCATTCTCCAGGTGTACAACCTCCGACTACATAATAATCTGCTTTCTCTTCATCAATGCCTTCTACGTTTGATTCACTCTGTGCATATACATAGTCACCACTGTCTTTCCTGATAATCTGCGGTAAACCACTTACGACCATAGCAGCAGTCAAAACCCATGCACTGACTCTTTTAATTATTGCCCGTTTCTTCATGATAAATTAACCTCTCTTTCTCTGAAATGCATAAGTACCTTAACAAATTTAATCACTACCTCAAATTATGTACTTAACATTCAAATATTGTCTAATAAAATTATTATATATTTATTTTGATAAATATTCAAATATTTATTATGCTTCTTTAACCCATTTTCCATCTGAGCCTACATAATATTTTCCATCATCTACCCACTCTGATACTGCCATTGTACCATCGGCTTTTACATAGTATTTATTATTTACCCATCGTTTTGTCTGCATTGCACCTGATGTACCTAAATAATAATAATCATTGCCTTCTTTATACCAACCCGTCTGCATATATCCGTAATTATTAAATCGGTACCATTTATTACCTATGCACTTCCATTCATATTTTACTCCACCTTCTTGATTTACATAATTATCAACCTTTCCACCTTTGGCGTACCACAAGTCTCCATCATACTCGTATAATCCCGTATAGTTGTAATCTTTTCGACTTTCTCTTATATAATGCCCTACTCCATTTTCATAGAAAATACCATTAAATTTAAGGTAGCATATCCATTTTCCACTAACTATTCATCCCCATGTGCGTCAGTACATATACCAGTGTACTCGGTATCAACTTTTCCTTTATAATAGCGGACTACAGTATTATTCTCTAGCATGGGAAAAACAGGATAAGCAATTCCTTTTTTAAGTTCTGATATAGTATTACGTGATTCATCCTCCCAATTTGATATACATTCATAATGTAAAATCGTTCCTAAGTTTAATTACAATATCCGATTTATTTTCAATAATAATGTAAACCTATATACCAAAGTCCACTTATTTCACTTTTATCTCCAAACTTTTGAAGTGTTGATGGAATTATTAAGTACTTTAAATTTGAACAATATTCAATTGCGCCTTCACCAATACTTACCACTCCCTCCGGAATAATTAATTCTTCCAAGCAATTCGTCTTCCAAAATGCAAACTTATATATCTGCTCTGTACCTAATGGTATATCATACTTTTTATCCTTCCTACCACATGGATATTCAACCAATATACTTCCATCCTTGCTAAAAAGTACTCCATCTTCTGTTAATGCTTCCTGACCTATTTCTGTTGCAAAAACAGTCTCTTGCATTGTGCAAAATGAAAGAATCATAAAAAAGATATTAATATTTTTTTCCAAACTGTTTTCTTCATACAAGTTCCTCCAATCATTTTTAAAATTATAACACCTTTTAATTCTTAAAGCTATCATTAATATACACCTGTTTTCACGCCTTCTAAAGTATAATTTCTGCGTTGTCACATATATACAAAAAATAGACAAAGATTTTACTCTCTGTCTATTTTTTAATCATATAATCTGAACCATATCTTTCAATGCACTCTTTAATTATTAATTTAAATTATTCAAATATTCCTGAGCTTCAACTTCTGATATTTCAAACTTTATCACTATTTCTTTAACAATATCTTCATCTTTTACACCATATTTTCTTAAAAGTTCAATACACACTTTTATATTCTCTGTTTTTGCCTGTGATATTCCTTGTGATATTCCTTGTGATATTCCTTGTGTAATTCCCTGTGATATTCCCTCTGCAAGTGCTGCATCTTTTATTCTCTTTGCTTCATAATCCAATATTTTTCCACCCATAACAGATACAACTCCTTTCCTTACATTATCATATTTCCTTGCAAGACTTTCTATTACTCTTTCTGATAA